>NZ_CP073346.1:4075969-4755298 GCF_024397895.1 Pseudomonas benzenivorans | reverse complement strand
CTGCCGAGCTTGGCCGGGATCAGCTCACCACGCTCGATCGGCTGCTGGTTCTGGGTGAGTACCCGCTCGCCCGGTTTGAGGTCCTGGTACTGGCTGATGAAGAGGCCGTACTCGACCTCCCCCTCGACCCGCGCCTCAGCCTGGACGAGACCCGCCATCAGCATGAGTGCGACCAGCGCACTGAAACGGGTGAATTGCATGGCACGCTCCTTGATTGAGATGGCGCGAGGCTATGACACCCGAATGACAGGCTGATGACAGCGCTATTGGCCTGTCGCCGGCCTGACCCGCCGCGGCAACACGGCGAGAAAATTGTCCCGCGCCACCCGCTGCGCCACCTCCTCGGGCAGTGCATCGAGAAAAGGCGTGAATTCCTGCAGGTAGTCGCCCAGCCTGTCGAAGCGTCCGACCACATCGGAACCGAGCATGAAGCGCGCCGGATAGCGGCTGACCAGTTGCACCCAGGCGTCATCGGCGCGCCCGTGCTTATCCAGCAAATAGGGTCTGAGCACGCTCCAGGACAGGTCGATATAGAGGTTGGGGTAGTCCTCGAGCAGGCGCGCTACAGTCGGCAGGAGGAAATCCAGCTTCGTCTGATGGCGGTGAATCTCCAGACTGGTGCCGGCGTGGGCCCAGATGAAGCGCACATGGGGATGGTTGCGCAACGGTTCTTCGATCTCCGCCAGGTACAGCGGGTTGCGTTCGCGCTTGGAGGTGATATTGGCATGCAGCAGCACCGGCAGATCGTATTCGGCGGCCAGGTGATAGACCCGCGCCATCGCTTCGTTGTTGGCACGTGGCACATCGCCCTGGATCAGCGCGGTGAGATCATCGTGACGGGTAAAGACCTCACCGATGCCCTGCCACAGGCCGGGATCCAGCTCGAGCATGCGCCGGATATGGGCGTCCGAGTTCTTGTCGTTTGGGTTGAACCCGGAGAGAAACGGGTGGAAGCGCTCGCGCTGTTCGGCCGGCAATTGCTTGTAGGCATGGGCAACCAGCACGTCGGTGGCGCTGTACCAGTACGCATTGGCATCGTCGCCGGCGTAGTAGCGGGGCCGCTTGGGTTCGTCCTCGTGCCATTTCTTCGCCACCGGTATGCCCGACAGCATCGCATGCTCGACCCCTGCGGCGGCCATCGCCGCCAGCAGCTCATCCATGCCGGCACTTTCCTGGAAGAAGTCCACGTAGTGCAGGTGCGCATCGCTGAAGCGGTAATCGCGCGCCGGGACGGAAACGCTGATGCCCCCCAGAATCAGGGCAAGGGTCAGGCGTAGCAGAAACACGGCAACATCCTCCTTGCGTCATGGCCAGATAGACTGCCGCTGCTCACTGCAAGTTCAGCAGTTGCCAGGCGACACTGGTCCGAGACCGGCAACCTGGTCTAGGCTGGCTCTCTGCGGACCCGCCATGGGGCCGCCGAGCCCGGAGCCGACATGATCAGTACCAGCATCGAACGCGGCCTAAGCGGACCATGCCACGTGCAGCGCGAGCTATCCGAGGAGCCAGATAGCACGCGCCTGGCCGCAGAGCCCTCTGTCCAATGCCTGCTGCGGCTGCGCAGAGCCCCCGAGGGGCACGCCGCCCTGCTCCCCCATGAGGCTTCGCTATGACCCGGGTAATGCTGATCCATCCACGCAGAGAGGACGTCCTGGGTCAGTCGATCCTCCGTCCATTGCCTTCGGCGCAGTGCCGCAGCGTCGGCCCATTCGTTTTCTTCGACCATATGCTGGAGCAGGACTATCCGCCCGGTAGCGGCTTGAACATCGGGCAGCACCCGCATATCGGGCTTTCCACCCTCACCTACCTGTTCGAGGGCCAGTTGCAGCACAAGGACAGCCTGGGCTCCGACCAGCTGGTAAAACCGGGGGACGTCAGCTGGATGACCGCTGGCCAGGCCGTTGCCCATGTTGAGCGCACCCCGGCGCAGCTGCGCCAAAGCGGTTCGCGCCTGCACGGACTGCAACTGTGGCTGGCCTTGCCGGCAGCCCAGGAGCAGGGTGCGGCAAGCTACAGTCACACTCCTGCCGACGCACTGCCGCGCAGCCTCGCCCTGGGCGTGGATATCTGCCTGGTTGCCGGCAGCGGATTCTGCCTGGAATCACCGGTCCCGGTGCCTTCACCAACCCTGTGTGCCGAGCTCAGACTGGTGGCCGGTGCCAGCCTGGTCATTCCCGTCGAACATCGCGAGCGCGCGCTTTACCTGATCGACGGCGAAGCCCTGCTGGATGATCAACCGCTGCCGCCGCGAAGCATGGCAGTTCTGCCAGAGGGCGAAATCCTTACCCTCAGCGCCTGCGATGAATGCCACCTTATACTGGTTGGCGGCGAGCCACTGGGGCCCAGACGGATGTACTGGAATTTCGTCGCCAGCGATCCGGCACTGATCGAACTGGCCCGCGAGCGCTGGAAGCGCCACGACTGGCCCCAGGTTCCGGGGGAAACCGAACGCATCGAGCTGCCCGACTGAGCAAGGCCGCAGAGGAAAAGAGGCGCACCCTGCCCCTTTGACGACGTCCCGCTCCGGCGCCATCAAGGTTTGGCGAACACTTCATCGAACAGGTCATTCATGGCCCGGTATGACCGCGCGGCCACCTGGGGATGGTATTGGTTGCGCCCCGGATTGTTGGCCTGGGGGTTGGTGAAGGAATGCACGGCGCCGCCATAGCTGATCAGCTGCCAGTCGGTAGCCGCCGCCTTCATCTCGGCTACAAAGGCATCGACCTGAACCGGTGGCACCGAAGGGTCATCCGCGCCGTGCAGCACCAACACCGGCGCCTTGATGTGCTGCGCGTCTGCCGGGTTGGGCGTGTCCAGGTTCCCGTGAAAAGACACGAAACCCTGCAGGTGCGCGCCCGAACGCGCCAACTCCAGCACCGATCCACCGCCGAAACAGAAGCCGATGGCCCCCAGTTTTCCGGCATCCAGCGCCACTTGTGGCGCTTGCGCCTTGAGCACATCCACTGCCGCCTGGGCGCGCTCGCGCATCAGCGCCCGGTCGGCGCGCACCGCGCCGGCGGCCGCGCCGGCCTCCTCGGCGTTGCTGGGGCGTATCGCCTTGCCATACATGTCGGCCATGAACACCACGTACCTGTCACCGGCCACCAGCGCCGCCTGCTTCTCCGAGTTTTCCGTAACGCCCATCCAATCCGGCACCATCAGCAGGCCGGGGCGCGCGCCGCTGACGCTGTCGTCGTAGATCAGACGCCCCTCGAAGGCGACTCCATCGATCTCATAGGGCACCGCTTTGACCACCATTTCAGCCTGGGCAAACCCCACCACGGCGCACAACCCGAGGGCCATCAGCGACTTGTTCATCGACCTGCTCCTGTTGTATGGCTATCCATTCAACAATAGCCCGTTGCCGAGCGCCGCCCAGAAAAAAGCCCGCATGCGCGGGCTTTTCGCTTGGCTGGCTGATCAGGCCGAGAGTTCGACCAGCAGCTTGTTCAAGCGCTGCACGTAGGCCGCCGGATCCTTCAGGCTATCGCCCGCCGCCAGTGCCGCCTGGTCGAAGAGGATGTGCGAGAGATCGCCGAAGCGGTCCTCGTCCGGCTCGGCGTCCAGGCGTTCGATCAGCGGATGCCCGGGGTTGAACTCGAAGATCGGCTTGGATTCCGGAACCTTCTGCCCGCTGGCCTCGAGGATCTGGCGCATCTGCAGACCCAGGTCCTGCTCGCCGATGGCCAGAATCGCCGGCGAATCGGTGAGACGGTGGGACACCCGCACCTCGGCCACCTGCTCGCCCAGCGCCGCCTTCAGGCGTTCGACCAGCCCTTCCTTGGCCTTGGCCACTTCTTCCTGGGCCTTCTTGTCCTCTTCCGAGTCCAGCTTGCCCAGGTCCAGATCGCCGCGGGCCACGTCGACGAACTGCTTGCCGTCGAACTCGGTCAGGTAGCTCATCAGCCACTCGTCGATGCGGTCGGTCAGCAGCAGCACCTCGATGCCTTTCTTGCGGAAGACCTCCAGGTGCGGGCTGTTCTTCACCTGAGCGTAGGACTCGCCGGTCAGGTAGTAGAACTTGTCCTGACCCTCCTTCATGCGACCCTGGTAGTCGGCCAGGGAAGCGGTCTGCTCGCCGCTGCTTTCGTGGGTGGAGGCGAAGCGCAGCAGGCCGGCGATCTTCTCCTTGTTGGCGAAGTCCTCCGCCGGCCCTTCCTTGAGTACCTGGCCGAAGTTCTTCCAGAACGCCTTGTACTGCTCCGGTTCGTTCTTCGCCAGTTTTTCCAGCATGTCCAGCACGCGCTTGGTCAGCGCCGACTTCATCGAGTCGATGATCGGGTCCTTCTGCAGGATTTCCCGGGAGATGTTCAGCGACAGGTCATTGGAATCGACCACGCCCTTGATGAAGCGCAGGTACAGGGGCAGGAACTCGTCGGCCTGATCCATGATGAACACGCGCTGCACGTACAGCTTGAGGCCCTTGGAGGCGTCGCGCTGATACAGGTCGAAGGGCGCGCGGCCCGGTACGTAGAGCAGCGAGGTGTATTCAAGCTTGCCCTCGACCTTGTTGTGGCTCCAGGACAGCGGGTTCTCGAAATCGTGGGCGACGTGCTTGTAGAACTCCTGGTATTCCTCGTCCTTGACCTCGGTACGCGGCCGCGTCCACAGGGCGCTGGCGCGGTTGACGGTTTCCCACTCGGGCTCGGTCGGCTTGTCTTTCTCCTCGCCATGGAACTCCTTCGGCAGCTCGATCGGCAGGGCGATGTGATCGGAGTATTTCTTGATGATGTTGCGCAGACGCCAGCCATCGGCGAATTCGTCCTCGCCCTTCTTCAGGTGCAGGACGATGCGGGTGCCGCGCTCGGCCTTGTCGATGCTGGCGACGCTGAACTCGCCCTCGCCGTGGGACTCCCAGTGCACGCCTTCGCTGGCCGGCAGACCGGCGCGACGGGTGAACACCTCGACCCGGTCGGCCACGATGAAGGCCGAGTAGAAACCCACGCCGAACTGGCCGATCAGGTGCGAGTCCTTCTTCTGGTCGCCGGAGAGGTTCTTCAGGAAGTCCGACGTGCCGGACTTGGCGATGGTACCGAGGTGGGTCACCGCCTCGTCGCGGCTCATGCCGATGCCGTTGTCTTCCAGGGTGACGGTCTTGGCTTCCTTGTCGAAGCTCACGCGGATCTTCAGCTCGGCGCCGCCTTCCAGCAGATCGGGCTTGGCCAGCGCCTCGAAGCGCAGCTTGTCCACCGCGTCCGAAGCGTTGGAGATCAACTCGCGAAGGAAGATCTCCTTGTTCGAGTACAGCGAGTGGATCATCAGGTGAAGCAGTTGCTTCACTTCGGTCTGGAAGCCCAGGGTTTCTTTTTGAGTTTCCACACTCATGGTCGTCTAACTCCCCATTGATGACTAAGCCGCGACGCGGCGGATGTCATGCAGATGGGGGCTTCGACTTGGATTTCAAGTGTTTAGCCGATATCTCGATCAGGGCTCGAGCAACTCGATACGCCGGACCTCTTCCGCTCGCAGTCGAAAACTGGCCTGGCCTGTGCCACTCAGGCGCTGCTGCAGAACGATGCGGCCCTCTTGATCGACCCCCTGAAAGCGCCCTTCGGCCGTGTTGCCACGCTCGGTGACCACCCGCATGGTGAGGTTCTGATAGCGACTGGGGCTGCGCAACAGCCCTTCGAGACTGAAGCGCAGACGGCGATCCAGCGGACGGCTGGCGGGCTTCTCGACCTGAGGCTGCGCAGGGATTGTGCTGACCTGGCTGACGGCCGGTGCGCTGCCCTCCTCCGGCAACGGGGG
The DNA here is from genome assembly GCF_024397895.1 of Pseudomonas benzenivorans. Classification (NCBI taxonomy): domain Bacteria; kingdom Pseudomonadati; phylum Pseudomonadota; class Gammaproteobacteria; order Pseudomonadales; family Pseudomonadaceae; genus Pseudomonas; species Pseudomonas benzenivorans. The sequence continues at coordinate 4,749,550 of NZ_CP073346.1, read as the reverse complement.
AAAATTATCCGCCTGCACCGCCCAACCGCGCACTTCCGTCTTGTTCAGCAGGATGGGCAGGCGCTGCTCCTGACCATCGATGCGTGCCTCGACCGTCAGATCCAGACGTTTGGCCGGCAGCACCTGAGGCGCCAACGGCTGCAACTGCACCTGACGGGTGGCGAAGCGCCGCTGCAGATAGTCCTTGATGACATAGGCCAGGGTATCGGCGGAGTCGACCTGGCGATCGACCTTGCCGTCACGGTAACGCAGGCCGTCGCTGAATACTTCGACCTTGCCGCTCAGGGTGGTCTTGAACCGTGGCGGCAGCACCAGGTGGAACTCGCCAGCCAGCTTGTTGGGCGGCAGGGGCTGCAGGTCGAGGTGCAGGCTGTAGCCGCGACTCAGGCGACGAGCCTCGGGAAGCTCCTGCTCGGGCTGCAGCCAGCTGAGCTCGACCTCCGGCAGCACCCCGTCATCGGTAGGCAACACATCGACGCGGACGCTGCCCTGGACCGGCTGCGGCAGGCGGATCGACAGCTCGCGATGGGCGAAGAAGTCCTGGCCTTCGCGAAGCCTGAGCACGCCATCGATCAACTCGCCGTGCTGGGGCGCGAATGGCTGGCCGTTCAATACTCCGTTCAATTCGATATTCAGCTCACTGGGCGCGCGCACGTCTGGCTCCAGCCAACGCAGGCTGAGTATGGCGGCCATACGCTCGGTGTCCTGGCTGGCGAGCAGGGTCAGGCCGACCACCAGCGGAATGAAGCCCAGGGCGCTGAGCCCCAGCGCCTGACGCGCACGGCGCCAATGGCGCAGCACGAACAACAGGGTCAGCGGTGGCAACAGCGCGGCACAGCCCCAGAGCAGGCTGGTGCCGAAGGCGCGCATCACCAGCCAGACCAGGCCGGCCAGAATCAACAAGAGGCCACCGAGGATCAGCAACGCGTCCATTCAAATTTCCTTAGATAAGCAGGCCGGTGGCAACTGACGGAGCGATGAAACGCGGCCCGTTCTGACCGGCGGAAAACATAGGCGTCACGATAATGGTCGACACAGCAGTAATCCATCGAGAAGTCGATGATTTTGCCCTAAGGGGGCTCTCGGCATTCAATGACGCGATTTCGGCAGGATTCATGCCCCGTCGCGCTCCGGGGAACTTAGGCGCCGCACCGCGGTTCAAAGAGCCCATGCCAGGACGAATCCTGCAATCACGAACGCCACAAGGAGTACTGACCGTGCAAAGATCCTTTTCCTACGCCCTGCTGCTCGCCGCCACCCTGGCCCTTGCCGCCTGCGAAGACACCCCTGAAAGCAAGATGGAAAGTGCCAAGGAGTCGATGTCCGACGCGGCCGAGTCCGTGAGCGAGGCGGTTGAACAAAAGGCCGACGAGGTCATGGGCACCGAGCCGACCACGGGCGAGAAGATCGAGGAAGCCGCCGATGATGCCGCCGACGCCATGAAGGAGGCTGGCGAAGCCGCCAAGGAAGCCGTCGACGGCCAGTAATCAAGTCATCGCCACGACAAGAAAAGGCCCGCTATCTGCGGGCCTTTTTCGTGCTGACGAACTCAAAGCACCGGGGTCAGCATCAACATCAGACTGCAGAGCAGCCCCACCGCCCATACCAGGCTGCGTTGCCAGTGCAGATCGGCCCAGTAGCACAGCAGGTAGAGCACCCGCGCGACCACGAAGGTCACCGCCAGGCCATCGACCAGCACACCATGGCTGCCGGTCACATGAGCCATCAGGACCCCAGCGGCAAATAGCGGAAAGGCCTCGAAACTGTTCTGGTGCGCGGCCAGGGCGCGTGCGCCGAATCCCTTGAGACGGGCTTGCTGGCTGCGTGGGTGGCGGTTGTCGTAAGTCCCGCTTTCCTGCTGCATGGCTTTGGCCACTGGCGCCTTGGCCAGGAAGATCAGCAGCGCACTGATGAAGATGCACCAAAATGGCAGACTCATTCGACTTTCTCCTTGGCAGACTCCAGGGTTGGCGTCTGGGTGTACACCATCACTTCCAATACATCGGAATGGAACTCGCGGCGATACAGCACCACCACTACCCCGCCGGTCACCAGCATGAAGATCCAGGGGTTGATGAACCAGGCGAGGATCGCCATGCCGAAGTAGTAGGCCCGCAAACCGTAGTTGAACTGGTTCGCCGCCATCGAGATCACGCGAGCGGTACGCACGGCAAAGGCATTGCGCTCCTGTTCGGTGACGTGGCGTTCACCGACAATCGGCGCCGAGCCTACCAGTACCGCACCGAAGTTGTACTGGCGCATGCACCAGCTGAAGGTGAAGAAGGCATAGACGAATACAACACCCAGACACAGCAGTTTGATCTCCGACATCTCGCGGCTTGGCGTCTGCACGAAAGGCAGATCGGCCAGCAGCGAAACCGCCCGGTCTGATGCGCCCAGCACGGTGAAGATACCGGCGAGGATGATCAGGGTGCTGGAAGCGAAGAACGAGGCATTGCGCTCCAGGTTGCCGATCACGTTGGCATCGGCGATGCGGTTGTCGCGCAGCAGCATGCGCCGCATCCAATCTTCCCGGTAAAGATGCAGAACGCTCGCCAGGCAGGGTGTGGTAAGGCCCTTGGCCTGGGCATAACGGGTGTAGCCGCCCCAGCACAGCAAAAACCAGGCGATGGCCAGAAACTGCTGCCAGGCGTTGTTATCGATGATGCTCATGAATTCCCCCACATAGAGCGGCGATTATAGCCAGCCAGTATTAGTCTCGCCTCCTTATGCTTTTTTCGCAGGAACACCTATCGCACCACTGTCCGTTCCTCGGCGAACAAGCTGGCGGGCGGCAAAAAACTCCGATTGATTTGCCAAGTGCCTGTTCCTGAACAACGCTCTAAGGGCCAATGTACCGTCCAGGTGCATCCCAACTCCGAGAGGACTTCGCCTTATTCCAGCGACGTCACCGCCGCTCTGACAGGAAGTCCGAGTTCTCACCCGCTATGGAGAGCCTTTATGTCCGTACAGCGCCTGTTTTCCCTTATTTTCTCCGCCATCATCCTCTGCACCAGCCTGCTTGCGATCCTGGTCTTCCTGATGATCAGCAACCAGGCCCGACTGACCGCGAGCCAGGCCAACCGTTATCAGTCCTACCTGCTGGCAGACGAGCTGAGGCAAAGCTCCGATGACCTCACCCGCTTGGCGCGCACCTATGCGGTAAGCGGTGACCCCGCCTATGAACGGCAGTACTGGCAAGTATTGGATATTCGCAACGGTAAACTGCCCCGCCCCCAACAATACGAGCGTCTGTACTGGGACTTCATTGCCGCCGGCCAGCCTGCGCCGAGGCCCGATGGCGAACGCGTGCCCCTGCTCCAGCTGATGCAGCGTCAGGGCTTCACCGAGGCCGAACTGGACAAGCTGGCGGAAGCCCAGGCCAATTCGGACACCCTGGTATTGATCGAGACGGAGGCGATGAACGCGGTGAAGGGCCGCTATGCCGACGGCCAGGGCGGTTTCACGCGGCAAGGTGAACCCGACCTGGCGCTGGCCAGCCGGCTGATGCACAACCCGGAATATCACCTGGAAAAAGCCAAGATCATGCAGCCCGTCGATGCCTTCTACGCCCAACTCGACCGCCGCACCGGCGATGCAGTGGCGAAGTACAGCGATATCAGCGAGCGCTACATGATGGCCGTCAGCCTGGTCGTTGCCCTGCTGATTCTGATCTCCGCAGTCGGCATTCTGGCGATTCGGCGCAAGGTCGGCGCGGCCCTGCAGCGTCTCAGCGACGAAGCCCGCAAGGTTGCCGCCGGCGAGCTGGGCGCCGACCTGGAAACCCAGAGCGGTGGGGAATTCGGCGTACTGTCGCACTCGTTCGGGCAGATGGTGGGCAAGCTGCGTGAGATCGTCAGCAATGTGCTGAGCTCCAGCAGCCAGCTCAGCGTGTCCGCCTCACAGCTGACCAGCACCACAGCATCAACCCAGCACAACCTCAAGCAGCAGGAATTGCACACCATCGAGGTGGCCGCCGCCATGACCGAGATGGCGGCCACGGTACAGGAAGTTGCCCGTCACTCGAACCAGACCGCCGAGGCGGCGATGCGGGCCGATCAGGCGGCCAATATCGGCCACCAATTGGTCGGGCAGATGGTCGAGTCGAGCCAGACCCTGTCCCAGGATATCGGCGCCGCGGCGGCGGCCGTTCAGGCCCTGGCGCAGGACACCGCGGACATCGGCAGCATCCTCGATGTGATTCGCAGCATCGCCGATCAGACCAACCTGCTCGCCCTCAACGCGGCGATCGAAGCCGCCCGTGCCGGGGATCAGGGTCGCGGCTTTGCCGTGGTGGCCGATGAGGTCCGCTCGCTGGCCAAGCGCACGCAGGACTCCACCATGGAGATCCAGGACATGATCGAACGGTTACAGGTCGGTGCCCAGAAGGCCGCGGGTGCGATGAGCCAGAGCCGGGAGCAGGCAGAGTCCGGAGCGAATCGGGTGCTGGAGGCCGGAGAGGCCCTGGAAACCATCAGCGATGCCAATCGCGAAATCAACGAAATGGCCGTGCAGATCGCCAGTGCCGCCGAGCAGCAGGCCGCAGTGGCCCAGGACATCAGCCAGCGCGTGCAGATGATCCGCGACCTGGCCAGCGGCAACGCCGAAGGCTCGACCCAGGTCACCGAAGCCAGCCAGGGCCTGGCGCAATTGGCCGAACAACTGAGCCAGCAGGTCCGTCACTTCAACCTGGGAAGCAACAACCGCTGACTGGCGTCGATGCGGCGGTCCCGGCGGATTGGTCGAGTCCGCCATGACGGCCCCGGTTGGTAAGCCACCCGGGGCAGATCAGCGCCTGGTGTCAGGCCGGGACGCGCTGCGGCGCGCCGAGCAGACGGTCGAGCAGCGTCACCAGCAACAGCGTCGCCAGCACCGGTACCAGCCAGCCCAGCCCGTGCTCGGCCAGCGGCAGCTCACCGAGCAGTGCGGGGACCCAGTGCTTGAAGCCTGCCGCGGCGATGCCGTCGGCCAGTCCGAACAACAGGGTCACCGTCATGACGGGCACGAAGACCCGCCGCGGCGACAACCACAGGCTGTCGAGCAGACTCAGGGCAACCAGGACGATGGCCAAGGGATAGAGGCCGACCAGTACCGGCACCGAAACACTGATCAACTGGGTCAGTCCCTGGTTGGCCACCAGCAGACTGAACAACCCGAGCCCCACCACCACCGCGCGGTAGGAAACCGGCAGCAGGTCGCTGAAAAACTCGCCACAGGCCGCCAACAGGCCTACGGCAGTGGTCAGGCATGCGAGGGTGATCACCAGGGCGAGCAACAGGCTGCCTGGGGTGCCAAAGGTGTGCTGCACGTAGGCCGTGAGTATCTGCACGCCATTCTGTGCCTCGCCGGCGATGCCCTGGCTAGTCGCGCCGAGGTAGAACAGGGCCAGATACACCAGTGACAGGCCAAGTGCGGCGACCAGGCCAGCGATTACCGAGTAGCGGGTAATCAGGCCCCGTTCGGTCACGCCGCGGTCACGGATGGCCGTGGCAATCACGATGCCGAACACCAGCGCACCTAGGGTATCCATGGTCAGGTAGCCCTGCAGAAAGCCCTGCACGAAGGGGGCGGCCCGATAGGCTTCGGCCGTTTCGCCGATGGCGCCGGCCGGTGCAAACAGGGCCGCACCACCGAGCACCAGCAGCCCCGCCAACAGTACCGGGGTGATGAACTTGCCGATGCGGTCCACCAGGCGTCCCGGGTTCAGCGACAGGAACAACACGGCAGCGAAATACATCAGGGTGTAGACCAGTAGCGGCGTGCCGCTGTTGCCGGTGAAGGGTGCCACGCCCATTTCGAACGAGACCACGGCGGTACGGGGGGTGGCGAACAGCGGGCCAATGGCCAGGTACACAGCCACTGCGAAGAGCGTGCCGGCGCGGCGACCGAGCGGCGCGGTGAGCATGGCCATGCCGCCACCGACGCGGGCCAGGGCCACGATGGTCAGCAAGGGCAGACCAACCCCGGTCAGGAGGAAACCGAGCGACGCCGCGCCCAGGTTTTCACCGGCGGCCATGCCGGCGCTAGGGGGGAAGATGATGTTGCCGGCGCCCAGAAACAGCGCAAAGGTCATGAAGCCGAGGGCCAGGATATCCGGTGTTTTCAACGCTTTCATCGAAGGAGCAGTACCAAAGCAGGAGTTCTTGAGGGGGTGCAGATATTCCCTGTGGTGAGGGGAAGGACGCCTGTCGGATGGACGCGGGCTATGGGGCGCCGCGTGGCCCTTGTGGGGCCGGCGGCGGCGCACCCTAATGCACTGGCCGGGAGCGCGCGAGCGGCGCCGGTCGCGGCGTCGAATTCCTGAAACCGGATGTCGCCTTGCTGTAAAAGCCTGCCGACTGAAGAAGAGCCGTTACCGCGCCATTCAGATACGGAATTGCTCGATCAGGCCGTTCAGTCTGCTCTCCAGGGTACGGATGCTCTGCGCTGCGGCGCGCGTCTGCTCCACCGTGGCATGGGTGTCCTCGCTGATACCGTTGGCACGCACCACACCGGCGCCCACCTGCTCCGCCACCCCGGCCTGCTCGACCGCCGCCTCGGCCATCTGCTGGATGTTCTGGTCGATGGCATCCACCGCCGCGGTGATGCGCTGCAGCGAAGCACTGGCTTGCTCCACACTGGTGCTCGCGAGATCTACCGCCTGCCGGCTCTCGCCCATCATGTCCATGGAGGACTGGCTGCGGTTTTGCAGCGACTGAATGATCGATTGAATTTCCTCGGTGGAGACCTGGGTGCGCTGCGCCAGACTGCGTACCTCATCGGCCACCACGGCGAAGCCACGCCCCTGATCGCCGGCCCGCGCCGCCTCGATGGCGGCGTTAAGCGCGAGCAGATTGGTCTGTTCGGCGATGCTGCGGATCACCGCCAGGACCGAGCCGATTCGCTCGCTGTCGGCGCCCAGAGCCTCGATCACCTCGGCCAGGCGAGCGACCTTGTCGGTCAGGCTGTGCATGGCCTGGCGATTGCCCTGGACACGGCTGAGTCCCTCATCGGCGGCGCGGCGGGCGTCGCCCGACAGCTGCTGGCCGTGGGTTGCGCTCTGGGCCATCTGCTGGGCACTGGCGGCCATCTGGGTCATGGCCGAGGCGACTTGCGCGCTCTCCTGATGCTGCAGTTCGACGTTCTGATGCGCCCGCTGCGTTGAAACCTGCAGGTCTTCGCCGGCGTCCTCAAGGGTTCGCGAGGCCTGGGCGACCTCGGCCACCGTGCCGCGAATCTTCTCGACGAAGGTGTTGAAGCTCGCGGCCAACTGGCCCAGGTCGTCCTTGCCCAGCACCGGCAGACGCTTGGTCAGATCGCCCTCGCCCTCCGCCATGTCCTGCAACATCAGGTTGATCTGCCGGAGCGTGCGCAGCAATGCCGCGGCGACCCCGTAAGCCACCAGCACGCCGAACAGCACCGCGGCCAACACCACGCCCCAGAGCAGGCGGCTGACATGCGAGACGGTAGCGTCGGCGGCGCTGCCCGCCTGCTGCATCGAGTCCATCAGGCTCTGCTGCAAGCGATTGGCCAGGTCGGCGATCTGCGGGTCGATAAGGTCCATCTGCACCAGGGTCGCGTTGCGCGCATCGACCAGCTCGACCACCTTGGCGGCGGCGCTCTTGTAGCGCTCCAGGCTGGCCAGGGCCTCAGTCAGTTGCTTGGTCAGGCGCTCGCTGCCACCGCGGTCGCGCAGCACCCCGATCATGCGCTGGGCATTGTCCAGCTCTCGGGCGAAGGACTTGGCCTGTTCGGCCTGGGTCTCCTGCAGGAACTGGTAGAGGTACTGACTGCCCAGCAACAGGTTGCGCATGCCCGCGCTGGAATAGAACACCGCGTCCAGGTTAAAGCTCATCTGGGCATCGCTCAGCACCGCCGACAGCACCTTCTCGATCGCCGGCCCGTGCTCGCTCAGCTCGCCAACGATCAGCGCCTGGCGCTGCTGACTGAGGGGGACCAGCTGCTCACGGAACAGGCGGCTGTACTGCACGCGCAGGTCTTCGATCTGCGCCAACAGGCGACTCTGAACGGGGTCCTGCAAGCGCTCGCCGGCGCTCGCCAGCGCCTGCGCCAGCTGTTGATCCAGTTCGTTGAAGCGTGTTTCGGCATTGGCGTCGCCACTGCGTGCGTACTGGCTCACGGCCAACTGCAGGCGCGCCATGCTGTCGGTGACCTGCGCCACCTGGTCCATACTCGGCCCCAGGTCGCGGGTAACCACCTCGACCCGATCGGCAATGCTGCGCAGCGACAGCGCGGACACAATGCCCAGCACGATCAGCAGGGTGCAGAGCACGGTCGGCACTATGGCCATCTTGTAGGCAATCCGCAGATCGGCGAACCAGCGCATAAGCAGGCATCCTCTGGCGACAGGAGTAGGGCCATGGGCGCCATGTTCGCGCCTATGCTGCGTATCGGCTGCGGCAGCCCATCGCTTGAGTCTATAACCCCCGCTGCGCAGCGGATCACTCAGGAGCGACCTGCATGAGCCTAAAAACAAAAGGCCACCCGAAGGTGGCCTTTTGTCGATCAAGTGCGCCTTAGGCGTTCTTGACTTCCCAACCGGTCAGCTCGGCCAGGGCCTTGCCGATGTCGGCCAGCGAACGCACGGTCTTCACACCGGCGTCCTGCAGGGCGGCGAACTTCTCGTCTGCAGTGCCCTTGCCGCCGGAGATGATCGCGCCGGCATGGCCCATGCGCTTGCCCGCCGGGGCAGTCACACCAGCGATGTAGGACACCACCGGCTTGGTCACGTTGGCCTTGATGAAGGCCGCGGCTTCTTCCTCGGCGCTGCCGCCGATCTCGCCGATCATCACGATCGCCTCGGTCTTCGGGTCTTCCTGGAACAGCTTGAGGATATCGATGAAGTTGGAACCCGGAATCGGGTCGCCACCGATGCCCACGCAGGTCGACTGGCCGAAACCGGCGTCGGTGGTCTGCTTGACGGCTTCATAGGTCAGGGTGCCGGAGCGCGACACGATACCGACCTTGCCCGGCAGGTGGATGTGGCCCGGCATGATGCCGATCTTGCACTCGCCAGGAGTGATCACGCCCGGGCAGTTCGGGCCGATCAGGACCACGCCCAGCTCGTCGCACTTGACCTTGGCTTCGAGCATGTCGATGGTCGCGATGCCTTCGGTGATGCAGACGATCAGCTTGATGCCGCCCATGGCCGCTTCAAGGATCGAGTCCTTGCAGAACGGAGCCGGTACGTAGATCACGCTGGCGGTGGCGCCGGTCTGCTCGACCGCTTCCTTGACGGTGTTGAACACCGGCAGGCCGAGGTGGGTGGTGCCGCCCTTGCCCGGGGTCACGCCGCCAACCATCTGGGTGCCGTAGGCGATGGCTTGTTCGGAGTGGAAAGTACCCTGCGAGCCGGTGAAGCCCTGGCAGATTACCTTGGTGTCTTTATTGATCAGGACGCTCATTACTTGCCCTCCGCAGCTTTGACGACTTGCTGAGCAGCGTCGGTCAGGCTGGTTGCCGCGATGATGTTCAAGCCACTTTCAGCCAGTACTTTGGCACCCAGTTCCGCGTTGTTGCCTTCGAGGCGAACCACGACCGGGATCTTCACGCCAACTTCCTTCACGGCACCGATGATGCCTTCGGCAATCATGTCGCAACGCACGATGCCGCCGAAGATGTTCACCAGAACGGCTTTGACGTTGTCGTCGGAGAGGATGATCTTGAACGCTTCGGTCACGCGCTCTTTGGTCGCGCCGCCGCCTACGTCGAGGAAGTTGGCCGGCTGACCGCCGTGCAGATTGACGATGTCCATGGTGCCCATGGCCAGGCCAGCGCCGTTGACCATGCAGCCGATGTTGCCTTCCAGCGCGACGTAGTTCAGTTCGAACTTGGCGGCGTGGGCCTCGCGCGGATCGTCCTGGGACGGGTCGTGCATGGCGCGCAGCTTCGGCTGACGGTACATGGCGTTGCTGTCGATGTTGATCTTGGCGTCCAGGCAGTGCAGGTTGCCATCGGCCTTGATCACCAGCGGGTTGACTTCCAGCAGGGCCAGGTCGTAGTCCTGGAACAGCTTGGCCAGGCCAACGAAGATGTGGGTGAACTGCTTGATCTGGTCACCCTGCAGGCCCAGCTGGAAGGCCAGCTCGCGGCCCTGGAACGGCTGCGCGCCGACCAGCGGGTCGATGGTGGCCTTGAGGATCTTCTCAGGGGTGTCGTGGGCCACTTTCTCGATGTCCACGCCACCTTCGGTGGAAGCCATGAACACGATGCGGCGGCTGGAACGGTCGACGACCGCGCCCAGGTACAGTTCCTTGGCGATGTCGGTGCAGGACTCAACCAGGATCTTGCTGACCGGCTGGCCGTTGGCGTCAGTCTGGTAGGTCACCAGACGCTTGCCCAGCCAGTTGGCGGCGAAGGCCTTAGCGTCTTCCTTGCTCTTGACCAGCTTCACGCCGCCCGCCTTGCCGCGGCCACCGGCATGCACTTGAGCCTTTACGACCCACTCACTGCCACCAATTTTCTCGCAGGCTGCTGCCGCTTCTTCCGGGGTGTCTACGGCGAAGCCCTTGGATACGGGCAGGCCGTATTCAGCGAACAGCTGCTTACCCTGATACTCATGGAGATTCATGCTTGTCTACCGTCTTCGTTTGGGTATTGCGCATTCGGTGCTGCACTTATGGTGCCGCACCACCTGTGACTGCAATCGAGAGCAGTCCGACGTACGTTCCGCGCCAAGCCTGGGCCGACGCGGGCAGATCGCCGTGGTTCTTATTGTCCTGCTGTCGCCAGCATCGGCTGCCCCACCGGAGGGGGAAGCGAGCCGATGCCGCGACCAGGCGCCTGTGACTCAGCGCTTCTTGCGGTTGGCGATGTGGATGGCGCCGCCGTTGACTGCCAGGGCTGCCTCGTGCAGCGCCTCGGACAGGGTCGGGTGCGAGAACACCATCATGCCCAGGTCTTCGGCACTGGTGCCGAATTCCATGCCGATCGCGCCCTGCTGCACCAGCTCGGCGGCGCTCGGGCCGATCACGTGTACGCCCAGTACGCGGTCGGTCTTGGCATCGGCGATCACCTTGACCAGGCCGCCGGTGTCGTTGGCCGCCATGGCCCGGCCGCTGGCGGCGAACGGGAAGGTACCGACATTGACTTCGACACCCTCGCCCTTGAGCTGCTGCTCGGTCTTGCCGACCCATGCGATTTCCGGGTGGGTGTAGATGACCGACGGGATCAGATCATAGTTCATCTGCGCCTTGTGACCGGCGATACGCTCGGCAACCATGACGCCCTCTTCCGAGGCCTTGTGTGCCAGCATGGCGCCGCGCACCACGTCACCGATGGCGTAGACGCCCGGCACGCTGGTGGCGCACTGGTCGTCGACGAAGATGAAGCCACGCTCGTCCATGTCGACACCGCTGTCGGAGGCCAGCAGCTCACTGGTCACCGGACGACGGCCGACCGCGACGATCAGCTTGTCGAAGGTCAACTGCTGCTCGCCGTCGGCGTCGGTGAAGTTCACGGTGACTTGCTTCTTCTTCACTTCCGAACCGGTCACGCGGGCGCCCAGGCGGATCTTCAGACCCTGCTTGGTCAGCGTCTTCATGGCTTCCTTGGCGATCTGATCGTCGGCCGCCGGGAGGAACTTCTCCAGTGCCTCGATCACGGTGACTTCGGCACCGAGGCGAGCCCACACCGAACCCAGCTCCAGACCAATCACGCCAGCGCCGATCACGCCCAGCTTCTTCGGCACGCTCTGGAACTCCAGGGCGCCAGTGGAATCGACGATCACGTCCTGATCCACCGGAGCCGGCGGGATGTCCACCGGCTTGGAGCCGGAGGCCAGAATCACGTTCGCGGCCTCGACCACCTGGGTGGTGCCGTCCAGGGCGGTAACTTCAACCTTCTTGCCGGCCAGCAGCTTGCCGTGGCCTTCCAGCAGGGTCACGCCGTTGGCCTTGAACAGGGTGCTGACGCCGCCGGTGAGGTTCTTCACGATATTGGCCTTGCGACCGATCATCGCCGGCACGTCGATGCTGACGCCCTTGGCTTCGATACCGTGGATGGCGAAATGGTCCTTCGCCTCATAGTACTTCCAGGAACTGTCCAGCAGGGCCTTGGACGGAATGCAACCGACGTTCAGGCAAGTACCGCCGAGGGCGATCTTGCCCTCTTTATCCTGGTACTTCTCGATGCACGCGGTCTTCAGACCGAGCTGGGCTGCTTTGATGGCTGCAACATAGCCGCCAGGGCCGGCACCGATGACTACCACGTCGAATTTCTGGGTCATAACTCATTCCTTCTCGGATGAAAACAACGGCCCCTTATGGGGGCCGTCGCGCTCAGGACAAACGGATTAAATATCCAACAGCAGACGCGCCGGGTCTTCCAGCAGGTCTTTCATGGTAACCAGGAAGGTCACGGCTTCCTTACCATCGATCAGGCGGTGGTCGTAGGACAGCGCCAGGTACATCATTGGCAGGATCACCACCTGACCGTTGACCGCCATTGGCCGCTCCTGGATCTTGTGCATGCCCAGGATCGCGGTTTGCGGCGGGTTGACGATCGGGGTCGACAGCAGCGAGCCGAACACACCACCGTTGGAGATGGTGAAGGTGCCGCCAGTCATGTCTTCGATGGTCAGCTTGCCGTCTTTGGCCTTCTTGCCGAAGGCGCCGATGGTGCCCTCGATCTCCGCCAGGCTCATGTGCTCGGCGTTACGCAGTACCGGCACCACCAGGCCACGGTCGCTGGACACGGCGACACCGATGTCCTGGTAACCGTGATAGACGATGTCGCTGCCATCGATCGAGGCATTGACGCCCGGCTGGCGCTTCAGCGCCTCGGTGGCGGCCTTGACGAAGAAGGACATGAAGCCCAGGCGCACGCCGTTGTGCTTCTTCTCGAACAGATCCTTGTACTTGGAGCGCAGCTCCATGATCGGCTTCATGTTGACTTCGTTGAAGGTGGTCAGCATGGCCATGGAGGACTGCGCCTCGACCAGGCGCTCGGCGACCTTGGCCCGCAGGCGAGTCATCGGCACGCGCTTCTCGACGCGGTCACCGGCTTCCAGCTTGGGTGCGGCAGCCTGAGCAGCCGGCTTGGCGGCCGGCGCAGCAGCCGGGGCCTTCTTCTTCGCCTCGACGGCGGCGACCACGTCTTCCTTGGTCACCCGGCCACCCTTGCCCGAACCGCTGATGCTGTTCGGGTCGATGCCGTTCTCTTCGGCCAGCTTGCGCGCGGCCGGCGAAAGGATCTGCTCGTCGCCGGCAGCCGCCGCGGCGGCGTCCTTTTCCTTGTCCGCCGGAGCCTCGGCAGACGACTTGCTCGGTGCCGCGGCCGCTGCGCCTTCGTTCAGTTTGCCCAGCAGCTCACCGCTGAGCACGGTGTCGCCTTCGTTCTTGACGATTTCGGCGAGCACGCCATCGGCCTCGGCCAGGACTTCCATCACCACCTTGTCGGTTTCGATGTCAACAATCAGTTCATCGCGCTTGACCGCATCCCCAGGCTTCTTGTGCCAGGTCGCAACGGTGCCGTCGGCAACCGACTCCGGAAAGGTAGGCGCTTTGATCTCGATAGCCATTATGTGTGGTTCCTTTAATTCGGTTTCTTCAGCGAGGCGGCCTAGGCGGGCCGCCTCTTTTGGGCGAAGGCGTTAAACGGTGAAAGCGTCTTGCAGCAGTTTTTCCTGCTGCTCGGCGTGCATCGAGGCATAACCACAGGCAGGCGCTGCGGAAGCATCACGACCGGCGTACTCGAGGAACAGTGTCTTCTTGTGCGCGGTGGCGACGCGACGCATGTGGTGCTGACTGCAGTACCAGGCGCCCTGGTTCATCGGCTCTTCCTGACACCAGACGATGTGCTTGAGGTTCTTGTACGGTGCCAGAACTTCGGCCAGGTCGTCTTCCGGGAACGGATAGAGCTGCTCGACCCGCACGATGGCAATGTCCTGACGCTCCTCGGCCCGACGCTTCTCCAGCAGGTCGTAGTACACCTTGCCGCTGCACAGGACGACGCGCTCGACCTTCTTCGGGTCGAGCGTATCGATCTCCGGGATCACCGTCTGGAACGAGCCATCGGCCAGGTCTTCCAGGGTCGAGATGGCCAATTTGTGGCGCAGCAACGACTTCGGAGTCAATACGACCAACGGCTTGCGCAGCGGGCGAATCACCTGACGGCGCAGCAGATGGTAGATCTGCGCCGGAGTGGTCGGTACGCAGACCTGCATGTTGTGCTCGGCGCTCAACTGCAGGAAGCGTTCCAGACGCGCCGAAGAGTGCTCGGGCCCCTGCCCTTCATAGCCGTGGGGCAGCAGCATGGTCAGGCCGCAGAGCCGGCCCCACTTGTGCTCGCCACTGGAAATGAACTGGTCGAATACCACCTGGGCACCGTTGGCGAAGTCGCCGAACTGTGCTTCCCAGATCACCAGCGCTTGGGGTTGGGTGGTCGCATAGCCGTATTCGAAGGCCAGTACCGCCTCTTCCGACAGGAAGGAGTCGTACAGGTCGAAACGCGGCTGCCCCTCGTAGAGGTTCTGCAACGGCAGGTAGGTGCCGGCGTCCTTCTGGTTGTGCAACGCCGCATGACGGTGCGAGAAGGTGCCGCGACCGATGTCCTGCCCGGTCATGCGAATCGGGTGGCCTTCGAACAACAGGGTGGCGTAGGCCATGGTTTCGGCATAGCCCCAGTTGATCGGCAGCGCACCGGCGCCCATCTTCTGACGATCTTCGAGGATCTTCGCGACCTGGCGCTGGACCACGAAGCCTTCCGGGATATCCAGCAGCTTGTTGGAAAGGTCCTGCAGCGTCTTCAGATCGAAACGGGTGTCGTGCCGCGCGGTCCAGGCATGGCCCAGGTACGGGCGCCAGTCGACGAACAGTTCCTTGTTCGGCTCCTTGACCAGGCTCTTGACCACGTGCTGACCATTGTCCAGCGCAGTACGGTACTCGTCGATCTTGGACTGCACCTCGTCGGCCGAATGACTGACCGCACTGGTCAGCGACTCGGCGTACAGCTCGCGCGTGGTGCGCTGCTTGGTGATCTGCTGATACATCAACGGCTGGGTACCACTCGGCTCGTCGGCCTCGTTGTGGCCGCGGCGGCGGTAGCAAACCAGGTCGATGACCACGTCGCGTTTGTACTGCATGCGGTAATCGACGGCCAGCTGGGTGACGAACAGCACGGCCTCCGGATCATCGCCATTCACATGGAAGATCGGTGCCTGGATCATCTTCGCCACGTCGGTGCAGTACTCGGTGGAGCGCGAGTCTTCCGCACGGCTGGTGGTGAAGCCGACCTGGTTGTTGATCACGATATGGATGGTGCCGCCCGTCTTGAAGCCGCGGGTCTGCGACATCTGGAAGGTTTCCATGACCACGCCCTGACCGGCGAAGGCCGCGTCACCGTGGATGGAGATCGGCAACACCTTGTCGCCGGACACGTCATTGCGCCGATCCTGGCGCGCGCGCACCGAGCCCTCGACCACCGGAGAGACGATTTCCAGGTGCGACGGGTTGAACGCCAACGCCAGGTGAACTTCGCCACCGGCGGTCATGACGTTGGAGGAGAAGCCCTGGTGGTACTTCACGTCACCCGAGCTGAGGCCCTCGACCTTCTTGCCCTCGAACTCGTCGAACAGGTCGCGCGGGTTCTTGCCGAAGGTGTTGACCAGAACGTTCAGACGGCCACGGTGGGCCATGCCAATGACGATTTCCTTGGTGCCATAGGAGCCGGAGCGCTGAATCACCTCGTCCAGCAGAGGGATCAGGCTTTCGCCGCCCTCCAGACCGAAACGCTTGGTGCCCGGATACTTGGTACCCAGGTACTTCTCCAGACCTTCGGCCGCAGTCAGGCGCTCAAGCAGGTGGCCCTGAACTTCCGGGGAAAACTGCGGACGGCCGCGCACGCTCTCCAGACGCTGCTGGAACCAGCTGCGCTGCTCGGAGTCGACGATGTGGGTGAACTCGGCGCCAATGGTGCGGCAATATGTCTGCTGCAACGCATCGCGAATTTCGCGCAGAGTAGCCTCTTCCTTGCCAATGAACAGACCACCGGTGCGGAAGGTCGTGTCCAGGTCGGCATCGGTCAGGCCATAGTGATTGATCGCCAGATCGGCCGGTACCGGACGCTGCCAGAGCCCAAGCGGGTCCAGCTTGGCGGCCTGATGGCCACGCATGCGATAGGCCTGAATCATGCGCAGCACTTCGACCTGCTTCTTTTCGTGCTCGCTGCTCACGCTGCCGGCGGAAACCGGTTGGGCGCGGCGCTGATTCTTGGCGAGCAAGACGAAATGATCGCGAATCGTCGAGTGCGATACGTCTGTAGCGGCGCTGCCGTCGCTCGGCAACTTCTGGAAGTAGGTGCGCCACTCTTCTGGCACAGCGTTGGGATCGTGCAGGTAGAGCTCATAGAGCTCTTCCACATAGGCAGCGTTGCCACCAGATAGGTGGGCACTGTCCCACATGCGCTGCATC
The DNA here is from genome assembly GCF_024397895.1 of Pseudomonas benzenivorans. NCBI lineage: Bacteria > Pseudomonadati > Pseudomonadota > Gammaproteobacteria > Pseudomonadales > Pseudomonadaceae > Pseudomonas > Pseudomonas benzenivorans. The sequence goes on along the minus strand of NZ_CP073346.1, from coordinate 4,733,141 downwards.
ACGCTTTCTTGCATGCTTGGTCACCCTCAGTAAGGGGACACCACCGGCGTGGAAACCGCATGGGCTTATGAAGTCCTGAAGCAGCGACTTCGGTAAAGCCACCACGGATCCCGCAGATAGTCCGGGTACCAGCCCGGATGCCCCTGCTGGTCGTCATATTTTCAAATAAGAACCACGGCTTTGTGAGCTGTGGTTCTGGCTCAAGCTGCGGCACCGGGTTGAAGCCAGCGCCGCAGGTGTAACGGGTACCGCAAACAGCCGAGAATCAGGTACCGCTTTGCAGCAGCATGTTGCGTACGTGACCGATCGCCTTGGTCGGATTGAGACCCTTGGGGCAAACGTTCACGCAGTTCATGATGCCGCGGCAGCGGAACACGCTGAATGGATCGTCCAGCGACGCCAGACGCTCTTCGGTCTTGGTGTCGCGGCTGTCGGCCAGGAAACGATAGGCTTGCAACAGCGCGGCAGGGCCGAGGAACTTGTCCGGATTCCACCAGAACGACGGGCAGCTGGTCGAGCAGCAGGCACACAGGATGCACTCGTAGAGGCCATCCAGCTTCTCGCGCTCTTCCGGCGACTGCAGGCGCTCGATGGCCGGCGCCGGCGTGTCGTTCTGCAGGAACGGCTGCACCTTCTCGTACTGCTTGTAGAAGATGCTCATGTCGACGACCAGGTCACGGATGACCGGCAGACCGGGCAACGGACGAATGACCAGCTTGCCACCCCTGAGGCCGGCCGCCGAAAGCGGCGTGATGCAGGCCAGGCCGTTCTTGCCGTTGATGTTCATGCCGTCGGAGCCACACACGCCCTCGCGGCAGGAACGACGGTAGGAGAAGCCCTCGTCCTGTTCCTTGATCAGCGCCAGCACGTCGAGGACCATGATGTCCTTGCCGCCGGTATCGACCTGGAAGTCCTGCATGAACGGCGCAGCGTCCTGCTCCGGGTTGTAGCGATAAACACTGACTTGCAACATATCAGTCACCCTTAATAAGTCCGAACCTTGGGTTCAAACGCCGGCACTGTCTTCGGCGCGAAGTTGACGGCACGCTTGCTCACGCGCTTCTCACCCGGGAAATACAGGGAGTGGCACAGCCAGTTTTCGTCATCACGCTCTTCAAAGTCTTCGCGGGCATGGGCACCACGGGACTCTTTGCGGGTCTCCGCAGCCACCGCAGTCGCCTCGGCCACTTCAAGAAGGTTCTGCAGCTCCAGTGCCTCGATACGCGCAGTGTTGAACGCCTGGCTCTTGTCTGCGATCTTGACGTTCGCAATGCGCTCACGCAGGTCGGACAGTTGCTGGATGCCCTTCTGCATGTACTCGCCGGTGCGGAATACGCCGAAGTAGTTCTGCATGCAGTTCTGCAGTTCTTTACGCAGCGGCGCCACGTCTTCGCCGCTGGTGCGCTCGTTGACCCCGGACAGACGCTTCAGCGACTGCTCGATATCGGTCTGGGAGGCGCCACGAACTTCGACACCCTCCTTCAGCGCTTTCTCCAGATGCAGGCCGGCGGCCCGGCCGAATACCACCAGGTCGAGCAGAGAGTTGCCGCCCAGGCGGTTGGCGCCATGCACCGACACACAGGCCACTTCGCCGACAGCGAACAGGCCTTCGATGATCTTGTCGTTGCCGTTGGCATCCTGGGTGATCGCCTGACCATGGATGTTGGTGGCGACGCCGCCCATCATGTAGTGGCAGGTGGGCACGACCGGAACCGGCGCGACGACCGGGTCGACGTGGGCGAAGGTCTTCGACAGCTCACAGATACCCGGCAGGCGGCTGTGCAGCACTTCCTCGCCCAGGTGATCGAGCTTGAGCATCACATGATCGCCTTCCGGACCACAGCCGTTACCGGCGATGATTTCCTTGACCATGGAGCGCGCGACCACGTCGCGGCCCGCCAGGTCCTTGGCGTTCGGCGCATAGCGTTCCATGAAACGCTCGCCGTGCTTGTTGATCAGGTAACCGCCCTCACCGCGGCAACCTTCGGTCACCAGCACGCCGGCTCCGGCGATGCCGGTCGGGTGGAACTGCCACATCTCGATGTCCTGCACCGGCACACCGGCACGCAGGGCCATGCCGACGCCGTCGCCGGTGTTGATCAAGGCATTGGTGGTCGAGGCGTAAATGCGACCGGCACCGCCGGTGGCCAGCACCACGGCCTTGGAACGGATGTAGACGGTTTCACCATTCTCCAGGCAGATGGCGATGACACCGACGATGGCGCCATCCTGGTTCTTCACCAGATCGACCGCGTACCATTCGTTGAGGAACGAAGTGCCGGCCTTGAGGTTGGCCTGATACAGAGTGTGCAACAGGGCATGACCGGTACGGTCGGCGGCGGCGCAGGTACGCGCAGCCTGGGTCGGATTATCCGGCCCCTTGGACTGACCACCGAACGGACGCTGATAGATGCGGCCCTGTTCGGTGCGGGAGAACGGCAGGCCCATGTGCTCGAGCTCGAACACCGCTTCCGGGCCGACGGAACACATGTACTCGATGGCATCCTGGTCACCGATGTAGTCGGAGCCCTTGACGGTGTCGTACATGTGCCAGCGCCAATCATCGTTCGGGTCGGCCGAAGCGATGGCGCAGGTGATGCCGCCCTGAGCGGACACGGTGTGCGAGCGAGTCGGGAATACCTTGGTCACCACGGCAGTCTTGTGACCGCCCTGCGCCAGCTGCAGCGCGGCGCGCATGCCGGCACCACCGCCACCTACGATGATGGCGTCATAAGAAAGAGTACGAATGCTAGTCATGAATCAGATACCCCAAAGAATCTGCACGCCCCAGGCGAGAAACACGAAGATGGCAATGCCACACGCGGCCTGAAAGATAAAACGCACGGCAGTCGCCGACTTGCCCAGCGCCATCGGGGTCAGGTAGTCAGTGGAAATCGTCCACATACCAACCCACGCATGGGCGCAGAGCGCCACCAGCGCCAGCAGACTGAAGATGCGCATAGCATCATTGGAGAACAGACCCTGCCATTCGGCGAAACCCATACCGGGGTTGAGCACGACATAGCCAAGCAGAAACAGCGTGTAAGCCGCAAGAACGACCGCAGAAACCCGTTGAACCATCCAGTCGGCAAGGCCCGAACGAGCAAAGTTGGTGACATTAGTTACCATATCCACACCCCCAGCAGCAGGATCACGACCACCGAAACGGCGATGACGATTTGCGAGCCCAGCTTGCCGCCTTCCAGCGTCTCACCGATGCCCATGTCCATGATCAAGTGGCGCACACCGGCCACCAGGTGGTACAGCAGAGCGGACAGCAATCCCCAAATCACGAACTTGGCCAGCGGACTGGTCAGGCATTCCTTCACCTGGGCAAAGCCCTCCTCGGAAGCCAGCGACTTGTCGAGGCCGAACAGCAGCACGGCGATTCCGACGAAGAGGATGACACCGGAGATACGGTGAAGAATGGACGTGTAAGCGGTGACTGGGAGTTTGATAGTCCTAAGGTCTAGGTTTACAGGTCGTTGGCTATTCACGGCTTTTTTATCACACTGAGAGCCCCAAACTAGCAGGGCAAAGTTGTCGGGAAGTGCACTGGTCAGGTACCCATCACCCAAGGAGTGACGACCACTTCAGACAGGGCGCAAAGCCCCCGGCGGTCGGGCGCAGAGTATAGACAGTTAGGTTACTAATGACAACGTGAAGGCCGCGAGCCAACGGCGGATTACGCACCCTTTATAGAGGAAGCGAGCAACCGATCCTTACCACAAAAACTGCCCGAAAACCCTTCTGGGCCGTGGGTTTAGGCAAATTGACTTTCGGATTTATCTCACTATAGTGGTGCGGGCCCTGCGTGGGGGGCTGACAGATGATTTCAAGCATAACTAGGAGGCCACCCATGGCTGACAAAAAAGCGCAGTTGATCATCGAGGGCGCTGCCCCCGTCGAGCTGCCCGTTTTAACCGGCACCGTTGGTCCCGATGTAATTGACGTACGGGGCTTAACCGCCACGGGCCGTTTCACTTTTGATCCTGGCTTTATGTCCACCGCCTCTTGCGAGTCGAAGATCACCTATATCGACGGCGACAAGGGCGTTCTGCTGCACCGCGGCTACCCCATCGAACAGCTGGCCGATCAGTCCGATTACCTGGAAACCTGTTACCTGCTGCTCAACGGCGAATTGCCGAACACAGAGCAGAAGGCCGCCTTCGTCAGCTCCATCAAGAACCACACCATGGTTCATGAGCAGCTGAAGACCTTCTTCAACGGTTTCCGCCGCGACGCACACCCGATGGCCATCATGTGCGGCGTGGTCGGCGCGCTCTCCGCCTTCTATCACGACTCCCTGGACATCAATAACCCACAGCACCGCGACATTTCCGCGATGCGCCTGATCGCCAAGATGCCGACCCTGGCCGCGATGGTTTACAAGTACTCCATGGGCCAACCCATGATGTACCCGCGCAACGACCTGAACTACGCGGAAAACTTCCTGCACATGATGTTCAACACCCCGTGCGAGATCAAACCGATCAGCCCGGTGCTGGCCAAGGCGATGGACAAGATCTTCATCCTCCATGCCGACCATGAGCAGAACGCGTCGACCTCCACCGTGCGCCTGGCCGGCTCCTCCGGCGCCAACCCCTTCGCCTGCATCGCCGCCGGCATCGCCGCCCTCTGGGGCCCGGCACACGGCGGCGCCAACGAAGCGGTGCTGAGCATGCTGGACGAGATTGGCAGCGTCGACAACATCGACACCTATATCGCCAAGGCCAAGGACAAGAACGACCCGTTCAAGTTGATGGGCTTCGGCCATCGCGTGTACAAGAATTTCGACCCGCGCGCCAAGGTGATGAAGCAGACCTGCGACGAAGTCCTGGCCGAACTGGGGATCAACAACGATCCACAGCTGCAGCTGGCGATGAAGCTGGAAGAAATTGCGCGCAAGGATCCCTACTTCAAGGAGCGCAACCTGTACCCGAACGTCGACTTCTACTCGGGCATCATCCTCAAGGCGATCGGCATTCCGACCAGCATGTTCACCGTGATCTTCGCCCTGGCGCGGACTGTCGGCTGGATTTCGCACTGGAAGGAAATGCTTTCCAGCCCCTACAAGATCGGCCGTCCGCGTCAGCTGTACACCGGTCACCCGCAGCGCGACCTGCCGCGCTAAGCGAGCTCGGTGCGCTGAACGAAAAAGGCTGCCTCAGGCAGCCTTTTTTGCGTTTCTGCGCCTCCATTCGCAGACCCATCACTCACCGCAAGCTGATCAACTGGCCCAGGCGGTGCTTTGCTCCAGCCAGCCAAGCAGCTGAATGGCCTCCTCGCGAGTCGCCCCGCACACTTCGATGTCGGCCTGAAAGGCCGAGCACACGGCCGGCCGCTCAGGCTTGCCAAACAAACCGCAATAATTGTCGACCGACAGCTGCACGCAGCGCTCGCCGGCCGCTTTGCCTTTCGGCATGCCAGGGATTGGAGAACTGATCGAAGGGGCAATGCAACAGGCGCCACAGCCAGGACGGCAATTCATGACGACAGAAACCTCGGTGAATTAAGAGGATACGGACAGTTCGGCGATTTTATCCGATAGCCGACCGAACTGGCACCTCCTCACTGAGGCGCCAGCTCGGCCGACAGTCGGCAGCGGCGTCGCTCGCCACAAGGTGCGCCTCGGTCCTGTTAACGGCGAGCGGCCGCCCACTCAGGGCTGTTTAGACGACTTCAGTCGGGCAATCAGGCTGGAGGTATCCCAACGATTGCCCCCCATCGCCTGCACATCTGCATAGAACTGATCGACCAGGGCGGTGACAGGCAGCTGCGCACCATTACGCCGCGCCTCCTCAAGCAGGATCGACAGATCCTTGCGCATCCAGTCCACGGCGAAACCAAAGTCGAACTCACCGGCCAGCATGGTCTTGTGGCGATTTTCCAGCTGCCAGGACTGCGCCGCCCCCTTGCTGATCACCTCCATCGCGCCCTCGGCGTCGAGGCCCGCACACTGAGCGAAATGCAGGGCTTCGGACAACCCCTGCACCAGGCCGCCGATACAGATCTGGTTGACCATCTTGGTCAGTTGGCCGCTACCGGCCGCGCCCATCAGCCGCACCATTCGCGCGTAGGCCTGAAGCACCGGCTCGGCCCGCGCATAGTCCTGGGCTTCACCGCCGACCATCACGGTCAGTACGCCGTTCTGTGCTCCGGCCTGGCCGCCGGATACCGGCGCATCGAGGAAACCCAGTTGGCGCTCGGCAGCCTCGGCGGCCAGTTCGCGGGCCACATTCGCCGACGCCGTAGTGTGGTCGACCAGAATGGCCCCGGGCGCCATGCCCGCGAAGGCGCCATCGCCCCCCAACACCACGCCGCGCAGATCGTCGTCATTGCCCACACACACCATTACGAAATCTGCGCCCCGGGCCGCTTCGCGGGGGGTCGGCGCACTGCTGCCGGCGTATTCGCCCAACCATTGCGCGGCCTTCGCCGCGGTGCGGTTGTAGACGCACAGCTGATGCCCGGCTCGTGCCAGATGCCCTGCCATCGGGTATCCCATTACGCCCAAACCGATAAAGGCAACCTTCGCCATAAACACCTCCAAAAACAGGAGCGGCAAGCCTATCACGGGGCTTGCCAGGCCAGGAAAGCCCTGCATACTGGCGCTAGCGCAAAGGAGGGCCTATGGGACACTGGCTGGTTATCGACCTGGAAGCCACCACCGAAGAAGGTGGCTGGCCACTGGAGGACATGGAGATCATCGAGATCGGCGCCAGCCTGGTCAGCAGCGGCGGCCATGAAGTGGATCATTTCCAGCGCTTCGTGCGACCGCTGCGCCGCCCTCACCTCACCGCTTTCTGCCGCGGCCTGACCCATATCGATCAAACAAAAATCGATGCAGCTTCGCCGCTGAGCAATGTTTGGCCGCAGTTCGAGCGCTGGCTGTCTGGCCATCAACCACGCCTGACCGGCTGGGCCAGTTGGGGTGACTACGACCGACGGCAACTGGAGCAAGACTGGCAGTGCCAAGAACTGACCAGCTACCTGAGCCTGATCCCCCACCTCAACCTCAAGCGCCGCTTCGCCGAAGCCCGCCAGCTACCCCGCCCGGTGGGCCTCAACCGCGCTCTGCAGCTGGCGGGCCTCCAGTTCAGCGGCCAGCAGCATCGGGCCCTCAACGATGCACGCAACACCGCACGTCTGCTGCCGCTGATCCTGCCCCTATAACCCGGCGCAAAGCGGATGACGGCCTGCAATGGCTTGGGCATACTGGCGGCCTTTTTTCCGCCCCTTTGCGAGGAATTGCAGATGTTCAAGGTCAACGAATACTTCGACGGCACCGTCAAATCCATCGCCTTCGAAATGGCCGAAGGGCCAGCTTCGATCGGCGTGATGGCGCCAGGGGAGTACGAATTCGGCACCAACCAACTCGAAGTCATGCACGTGATCAGCGGCGCCCTGACGGTCAAACTGCCGGGTGGCGACAACTGGGAAACCTTTGCCGCCGGCAGCCAGTTCACCGTACCGGCGAACAGCAAGTTCCAGTTGCAGGTCGCTATTGAGACGGCCTACCTCTGCGAATATCGCTAAGCTCTGCGGCCCGATAGAAACCGGCCCAGGTGGCCGGTTTTTTATTGCCTTGTATTTTCGGCAGGATGCTCATGACGTTCCGTTCTTTCAGGGCCACCTCGGTCCTACTGCCCATCGCACTGCTCCTGGTGGCGATGACTTCCCTGCAGAGCGGTGCTTCCCTGGCCAAGGGCCTGTTTCCCCTGGTCGGCGCCGAAGGCACGACTGCTCTACGCCTCGGCTTTGCTGCACTGATCCTCTGCCTGTTCATGCGCCCCTGGCGGGCACGCCTGACCTTGCGCTCGTGCCGGTCACTGCTGGCCTATGGGCTCACCCTGGGCTGCATGAACCTGCTGTTTTACAAATCCTTGAACAGCATTCCCCTGGGCGTTGCGGTGGCACTTGAATTCACCGGGCCGCTCGCCCTCGCGCTGTTGTCATCGCGACGCCTGCTCGATTTTATCTGGGTTGCCCTGGCGATATTCGGCCTCTGGCTGCTCATGCCCAGCCATCAAAGCGAGTCGCCGCTGGACCCTGTGGGAATGGCCTTGGCATTGGCTGCTGGGCTGTGCTGGGCCCTGTACATCGTCTTCGGCAAGAAAGCCGGCGCTGAGCATGGCTCATACACAGTGGTGCTTGGCACCTTGATCGCCGCCTTGCTGATATTGCCGGTAGGGGTGTGGCATGCCGGCAGCAGCCTGTTTTCGTTGCAGCTGCTGCCGCTGGCAGTGGCCGTGGCGCTGATGTCATCCGCCCTGCCCTATAGCCTGGAGATGATTGCACTGACGCGACTGCCCGTGCGCACCTTCAGCACCCTGATGAGCATGGAGCCGGCCATTGCCGCGCTTTCCGCCCTGTTGATCCTCAACGAGCAGCTGACCACGACGCAGTGGCTGGCCGTCGGCGCCATCATCCTCGCGTCGGCCGGCGCCTCGGCGACGATCAAGCCGCACGGCAACCCCACCGAAAACCCGGCTTCCTAGGGCGCCAGGCCGACAAGCCGAGAGCCAGGCGGGCCGCTTCAGGCCGACTCGGCATTGCCCTCATTGAACTGCAAGGCCGCGAGTCGCGCGTACAGGGGATTGCTCGCCACCAGCTCTGCATGGCGGCCGACAGCCACAAGCTTGCCCTGGTCGACCACCGCGATGCGATCGGCGCTTGTGACCGTCGCCAAGCGGTGGGCGATCACCAGGGTGGTGCGCCCCGCCATCAGGCGCGGCAAGGCTTGCTGGACCAGATGCTCGCTCTCGGCGTCGAGCGCACTGGTAGCCTCGTCCAGCAACAGGATCGGCGCGTCGACCAGCAAGGCCCTGGCAATGGCCAGGCGCTGCCGCTGGCCGCCGGACAACCCCAATCCCGCATCGCCGAGGTGAGTCTGGTAGCCATTCGGCAGTTTCATGATGAAATCATGGGCGTGGGCGACCCGCGCCGCCGCCTCCACTTCGGCGTGGTCGGCGCCGGTCTTGCCGTAGCGGATGTTGTCCTCGATGGTGCCGAAGAACAGCGCAGGGCTCTGCGACACCAGGGCAAAGCAGCGCCGCAACTGCTGCGGGTCGAGCCGCTCGATGGCCTGGCCGTCGATCAGAATGCGGCCCTCCTGTGGGTCGAAAAAACGCAGCAGCAGATCAAACAGAGTCGACTTGCCAGCACCCGAGGGGCCCACCAGGGCCAGGGTCTCGCCGGGTGCGACCGCCAGGCTGATCCCGTCGACGGCATAACTGTCCGGCCGCGACGGATAGGCGAAGCGCAGCCCCTGCAGTTCGATTCGCCCCTGGACCGGCTGGCGCAGGGGCACGGCGTCGGCGGCGGGCTTGGTGATCTCGTTGCGCGCCTGAAGCAGCTCGGCGATGCGCTCTGCAGCCCCGGCGGCGCGCTGCAGCTCACCGATCACTTCGCTGAGGGTGCCGAAGGCCGAGCCGACGATCAGGCTGTAGAACACGAAGGCGGCCAACTCGCCGCCGGAGATACGCCCGGCGATCACATCCATGCCGCCGACCCAGAGCATCACCCCGACCGCCCCCAGGACCAGCACGATCACCAGGGTCACCAGCCAGGCGCGCTGGGCGATGCGCTGGCGCGCGGTGTCGAAGGCGGCCTCCACCGACAGGGCGAAACGCCGGCGGTCCTCGGCCTGGTGGTTGTACGCCTGCACGGTCTTGATCTGCCCCAGCACCTCGCCGACATAGCTACCCACATCCGCCACCCGGTCCTGACTCAGACGCGACAGCTGGCGCACCCGCCGGCCGAATATCAGGATGGGCGCCACCACCAACGGCAGCGCCAGCAAGACGATACCGCTCAGCTTGGGATTGGTGACGATCAACAGCGCCACCCCACCCACCAGCATGATGACGTTACGCAGCGCCATCGACAGCGAAGACCCAATCACCGACTGCAGCAGCGTGGTGTCGGCGGTCAGGCGCGACTGGATCTCCGAGCTGCGGTTGCTTTCGTAGAAGCCGGGATGCAGGCCGATCAGGTGGTTGAACACGCGCTTGCGAATATCGGCGACGAAGCGCTCGCCTATCCAGGACACCAGATAGAAACGGACGAAGGTGCCGATCGCCAGGGCTATCACCAGCACGAAGAACAAGCCGATCGAACGCCCCAACGCCAGGGGTGACTGAGTCGCCAGGCCCTGATCCACCAGCAGGCGGATGCCTTGGCCCATGGACAGGGTAATGGCGGCGGTGAACAGCAACGCCAGCAAGGCGCCGGCCACGCGCCAGCGGTAAGGCTCGACGAAACGCCAGGCCATGCGCATGGCGTCTCGTTGTCGGGAGGACAGGAGCCTCATCATGAATGCGTGCGCCGCGACGCCGGGCACGACAGCGCGGCGTACTCAGTCATGCAGAAACCGCCCGGTATGATCGGCATCCGGCACCGTGCAGCGGTCATAGCGACCAAAGAGCGTGTAGCGGTTCTGAGCGACACGGTCGTACAGCCAGTCACGTAGTCGCCGCGGACAGATGCGCAGCAGACCCAAGGCCCGCCAGGGCCAATCAAGCTGGCCGAGGATGCGCAGCACCGCGTCGGAACGCACATACAGCTGACGGCCTTCGATATAGGCCAGGGTATCGAAGCGCTCCAGCGGCAGATCGAACCAGGCAAGCATCGCCTGCCCCTGAGCCGACTGCGCCGAGGCCAGGCGAAACAGCCGCCGGCGGTCATGACGGATCAAAAACCTGGCCCAGCCATTACAGAGCTTGCACAGACCGTCGAACAACACGACCCGCTCGCCCCCTTGGACGATGGGGGGGAATCCGCCTGAACTCATCGATGCCCTCCGGCGTGTCGGTCTTTCTGTCGGTTCAGCTTAAACCCCGGTGCTGAGCGGATACAGCAACTCTTCCTTGTACCCCGCCCAGACCCGCACCGCGTCCGGGAAGGCGTCGTCCAGCTGGACATCGCCGGTATCGACCAGCAGCGGACGGCCTTGCAGGGTTGCAAGCTTGCGTTTGGTCGCCACCACCCGCAGATGATCGAGACCGATGGCCCGCACCACCCTCGGGCTGATCTGCTGATTGCCGCGGCCGAGGATATGGCCCTGGCCGCCGATGGCGGTCACCAGCAGCCGCGCCGGATGATCGGCCACCAGTCCGTGCAGCTGCAGCTCGTTGACATCCTCGGCGATCACCTGGCCGTCCTCGATCACGTCGACGCCGAGCAAGGTGGTTTGCAGCCCCAGATTCTGCGCCAAACCATGCAGGGTCGAACCCGGGCCAAAGACGTAGCGCACCCCAGGCTCCCAGCTGTCCTCCAGCCAGGCGGCCAGGTCGCTCAGCACCAGCTCCTCGGACTCGACGCCGGCCTGCTTGACCTGCTGCACGAAGCCGCCCTCCTCGGGCACGCAGAGTTCGCCGTACCAGCGCGCCGCCACCCGCCCCTCGCGCAGCGCGGTCTCATCGAGGTCACGCACCTCGCCGCTGGCCAGGCGCACCAGTCCGCCCTCGACCAGACGCCGGGTCAGCTCGCCAGCCGCCCGCGGGCTGATGGCATACACCCCGGAATGGATCTTCACCCCGGCCGGTATGCCCAACACCGGCTGATCCTCTCGCACCGCCGCACAGACGTCGCGGGCCGTGCCGTCGCCGCCGGCGAACAGGATCAAGGCGACGCCGGCGTCCTGCAATCGCTCCACCGCCCGGCGCGTGTCGGCCGCGCTGGTCGGGCCGGCGCCCGCCTCTTCGAGCACACGATGGGCAAAGCCCATATCGGCCAGCAGCTCGGCGCCCATGCTGCCCGGAAACGTGAGGAACTCCAGCCGTTCGCGCACCGGCAGCAAGCCCTCCAGCGCCGTGCGCGTGCGCTGCGCTGCCTTGGGCGCGCTACCCAGGGCCAGGGCCTGCGCGGCGACGCCGTCGCTGCCCTTGAGCCCGGCAGGACCGCCCAGGCCGGCCAGCGGGTTGATGATCAATCCCAGGTGAAACCGCGACATAACTACCTCGTTGGACCCTCGCGCTGGCGGCGGGGTAAACTGTTCGTGTTTTTCTGGCACAGCGGGTGCCTGTTCCCTGGCTGATTGTAACTCGCGACGGTTTAACGTCGTCTGAGCCTGTCACCGCCCATTCATTTTGAGCGATTAGACTGCACGCACCCACCGATGAGGAGACACGTCATGAACTCGCCCAAGCAGAGCTCCGAGCACCCGATCAAGCCGGTCGAACCGCAACAGCCGGTCGGTGGTGCCATCATTGACGCCGAAGGCCACGAAGTACCGATCACCGAAGGCATGATCCAGCAGGCCTGCGAAGAACTGGACAAGGAATTCGTGGTACCCGACAGTCAGGCCGAATGACCACAGCCCCTGATTGCAAAGCCCAGGCCCAGCCTGGGCTTTTTATTGCCTGGGCAAAGCCAGGCGCTAGCACAGCGTCGCGCCCAGGGCCTTGACCAACTGCACCAGCTGCGCTGACTCACCCTGCACTGCGACCCGCAGGCCTTCGATTTCGCGGCGTACCGGATAATGTTTGCGCAACGCGTCGAAGCCCCCCCGGCGGCTCGCCTCGTCACCGCCCAGCGTGCGACGAAAATCGGCATCGTCGCGACGCGGGTCGTACACCGCGCGGCACAGCGCCGTCAGCGCCCAGGCCGGATCGGCCCCGGCATCCAGGCTCATCTGTGCCAGCCAGGGCACAGGCATCAGCTCATCCAGGGTCTGCACCGGCTCGCGCCCCAGCTGGCGGCAGGCGGCCTGGTAGATCTGCGCCGTCCCCCGCAGCTTGCCATCCAGGCTATAACCGGCAATGTGCGGGGTGGCGATCTGGCATAGCGCGGCCAGCTCGACATCCACCTGCGGCTCCCCTTCCCAGACATCCAGCACCACCTGCAGGTCGCCACGCCGCGCAAGCAGCTCGCGCAGGGCGGCGTTGGCCACCACCGCGCCACGGCTGGCATTGATCAACCAGCAACCGGTCTTGAGCCGCGCCAAGCGCGCGGCATCGAACAGATGGTGGGTCGGATGCTCACCCTCGCGCGCCAGTGGCGTATGCAGGCTGATGACGTCGCACACCTCGATCAGCTGGTCCAGGTCGACGAAGTCGCCACCTTCGGCGGCCTGCCTCGGCGGATCGCACACCAGTACACGCCAGCCCAGTCCCCGCAGCGCCTCGACCAGGCGCGCGCCGACCTGACCCGCACCGACCACCCCGTAGGTACGCCCGGCCAGGTCCACGCCCTGTCGCTCGGCCAGCGCCAGCAAGCTGCCAAGCACGTAGTCGACCACCCCGCGGGCGTTGCAGCCCGGCGCGCTGGCCCAGCCGATGCCGGCCTGCTGCAAGGCATCCAGCTCGAGGTGATCGGTGCCGATGGTGCAGGTGCCGACAAAGCGCAGGGCACTGCCCTCCACCAGCGCCCGATCGACCCGGGTCACCGAACGCACCAGCAGCAACTCGGCATCGGCCAGGGTCGCGCGATCGATGGCGCGGCCGGGATAGCGACGAATCTCGCCGAAATCGGCGAAGAACTCATCGAGTAGAGGGATGTTTTCGTCCGCGACAATTCGCATGGCAGGGCTCCACAGTTCAGGCGCTCATTCTAAGGCAGCGGCGCCGCCAGCGTCGCCCGCGACTGTACCGCAGAAACAGTTGGCCACTGCGTTTCCTGACCCAAGCGTCAACGGGTAGACTGCGCGGTTTTCCAGAGCGTTAATGGATGACCTCTATGCCCGTCGAACCGCGCCTGCAGCGCGTGCGCACCGAATTGCGCGGCCTGCTGCTATTGGCCACACCGATCATCATCGCCCAGCTGGCGCACACCGCCATGGGCTTTGTCGACACGGTGATGGCCGGCCGCGTCGGCCCACGGGACCTGGCGGCAGTGGCCCTGGGCAACTCGATCTGGGTGCCGGTGTTCCTGCTCATGACCGGCATCCTGCTGGCCACCACGCCGAAGGTGGCGCAACGCTTCGGCGCCGGCGAGCAGGCCGCCATCGGCCCACTGGTGCGCCAGGCGCTGTGGCTGGCGCTGGCCGTGGGCGGCGCTGCCGCCGCGCTGCTGTGGAACGCCGAAGCCATCCTGCACCTGATGGGTATCGAGCCGAAGCTGATCCCCCCCACCATGGGTTACCTGCGCGCGGTGGCCTGCGGGTTTCCAGCGGTGGCGCTGTTCCACGTGCTGCGTTGCTACAGCGACGGCCTCGGTCATACCCGGCCGACCATGGTGCTGGGCCTTATCGGCCTGGTGTTGAATATCCCGCTGAACTACATCTTCATCTACGGCAAGCTGGGCCTGCCGGCCATGGGGGGCGTCGGCTGCGGCTGGGCGACCGCCCTGGTCATGGCCTTCATGCTGTTGGGCATGCTCTGGTGGGTGAAGTGGGCACCCTATTACCAGACCAGCCAGCTGTTCGAGCGTTTCGAACGGCCGCAGTGGCCGGTGATCCGGCCCCTGCTGGCGCTCGGCCTGCCGATGGGCATCGCGGTATTCGCCGAGTCAAGCATCTTCGCGGTGATCGCCCTGCTGATCGGCGGACTGGGCGCCACCGTGGTCGCCGGCCACCAGATCGCCCTGAACTTCAGCTCGATGGTGTTCATGATCCCCTATTCGCTGGGGATGGCGGTCACCGTGCGAGTCGGCCAGGCCCTGGGGCGCCGCGACCCGCGCGGCGCACGCTTCGCCGCCGGCGTCGGCATGGCCAGCGCGCTGACCTATGCCTGCCTGTCCGCCAGCCTGATCCTGTTGCTGCGCGAGCAGATCGTGCAGATCTACAGCCCGGACCCGGCCGTGATCGCCCTGGCCGCCGGGCTGATCGTCTATGCCGCGCTGTTCCAGCTGTCCGACGCCGTGCAGGTCACCGCCGCCGGCGCCTTGCGCGGCTACCAGGACACCCGGGTGACCATGCTACTGACCCTGTTCGCCTACTGGGGCATCGGCCTGCCGGTCGGCTACAGCCTGGGCCTGACCGACTGGTTCGGCGAGCCCAGTGGTCCGCGCGGTCTGTGGCAGGGCCTGGTGGTGGGCCTGACCTGCGCGGCGATCATGCTGGCGCTACGCCTGTCCAGCAGCGCGCGGCGGCATATCCGCGCGGCTAAGCTGGGGCAATGAGCCCCAGATACCTGATTCTGCTGACGACCCTGCTGCTCACGGCCTGCGGCCCGACCGACGAAGGCCTGGCCTTGCAGGCCGACTACCTGCAGCGCCTGAACAACGCGGTCGAAGGCGACGGCGCCGCGGCCTTCCGGCGCGAGCAACTGCTGGCCTACCGCATGCCGCCACGCCGCGAACGACTGATCGACATCCCCGAGATTCGCATCGGCCTGCTCGACCTGCTGATCGGCGTACGCCGCTGCCCGGCCCTGCAGCAACAGATCAGCCTGCGCAACAGCAGTCTCGGCAAGCAGCTGCAGCCGAGCAATCGGCTGGCCTACGAGGGCGACCTGCTGCGCGCCCTGGAAGACTGCCGCAACGCTCTTGTGCGCAGCCCTGACCCGGCGCTGAGCGCCACCCTCGCGGAGCTGGCCGAAGAAAAGCGCCGGCAGCTGCCCGCGGTGTTCTGGAATGCGCTCAATGCCAGCGGCGAGGTCGAACGCTACCTGCGCTTCGCCGACCAGGCCTTGCCCACATCCGCCCAGGAGGACGACGCTGCGCTGGACGCCCTGGCGCAGCTGGCCGCCATTGGCAACGGGCTACCGCAGCGCCTGCCGCCGCCCGTGGCGCAACTCGATCCGCTGCTCTTCGCCCTGCACAGCAGTGTTCAGGGCGGCCAACTCATCACCAGCCTTTCCAGCCTCACGCACACGCTGATTCAGGCCAGCCAGCTGCTGGAAGGCCGCCAGCAGCGCCGGCCGGCCTGCCCCCAGGGCAAACCGACGCCGCGCGGACGAATCCTGCAGAACATCTTCGTCAAGTTCTATGCCGGCGGGCTGCAGCCCTATCTGGCCCAGGTGCATCAGCGCGGCGAGCGCTGGAGTCTGCATCTGCGCCAGCTGAGCGAGGCGCCGCAGGCGCCAGCAGCCACGCGGACCTACCTGCTGAGCCTGGGCGGGGCCGAGGCGTCGCTCTGGGAAATGTTCCAGCAGGCCAACAGGCGCCATGTGCGGGCCTGGCAGCAGACCCTGAAGCGCTGCGGCCTGGCGCCGGGTCAGGCCGGTTGGGAGGGCCAGGCCGCCAGCAGCGACCAATAGGAGGCCGAGAGGTATTCACGCCCCGCCAGCAAGTGATCCAGATAGTCGCGGGCCGGCAGCAGGCCCTCCTGGCGAAAGGCCGGATTGGCGATATACACCCAGGCCGGCTGCACCCCATGGGCGGTCACGATCGCCAGGCGCTCACGACTGTAATAGATAGGCGTGCCTTCGAACGGATCGAGCTTGGCGATCTCCTCCAGTTCAGCCAGGCGATAGAGCACGCCCTCCACCACAGCGTCGCGCTGATGGCGGATGTTGGCATAGGCACATCCCGGACGGTCCACCGCGCGCTTGTTGAAGCACAGCGCATAGCCCGGCAAGCGTCCTGGCATGGCCTCACGCACACTCAGCCCGCGGGCCTGCATGCGCACCGGGTTCATGTTCGAGCCGTAAGCGAAGTACCAGCCCATCAGTCGACCTTCTTGCGTATCCAGTACAGGTAGGTGCCGGCCTCTTCGGCCTGCTCCAGCAGCTCGTGGCCAAGGAACACGCAGAACTTGGGGATGTCGCGGCGGGTCGAGGGATCGGTGGCGATCACCTTGAGCAGGCCGCCGGCTGGAAGGTCGCGGACCTTGTTGTGCAGCATCATCACCGGTTCCGGGCAGTTCAGCCCGGTGGCATCGAGAAGGTCGTCGTGGGTGGCATCGGTTCGCAGGGACATCGGCAGGCTCCATGGACAGGCGGCTATTCTCGCGCAAAGCTGACCTCCAGGTCACCTTAAGCGTGCCAATCGGTCAGGCCACCAGTCGCCGCTGCTCCTGACACAGTACAGAGGACCCGTCCATGCCCCCATTCGCCCCCGCGCAGCACTGGTGTCTGGTGCGCCTGGACGACAACGGCAACGAGTTCGTCGTGCGCAGCGGTCTCAGCCGAGCGGCCGCCGAGGCCCTGGCCCGCGAGTTCGAGGCCCGGGGGCACAAGCAGAGCTACTGGGTCAGGCCGCAGCCTGATAAAGCCGATCCGCCATGACGCCTTCCCGGGATAGTCCCGCTATTTGCCCAGGCGACGCAGGTGGCAGGTGACTTCCTCGCGGTCGTGGTACAGCTGCTTGCAGGCGATCGACACCCTGATCTTGCGCGCCGCGAAGGCGTCCTCGAGCCGCTGCAGCAGGCGGCGCACCTCCGCGTAGCGCTGCTTCATCGGCAGCTTGAGGTTGACCACCGCCTCGCGGCACAGCCCCTCGCCGATCCAGGTTTCCAGCAAGGCGGCGCTGCGCGCGGGTTTCTCGACGATGTCGCAGACCATCCAGTCCACCGTCTGTCGCGGTTTGTAGGTGAAGCCATCGACCATCAGGTGCTGCACCAGTCCGGTATCCATCAGACTCTCGGCCATCGGCCCGTTGTCGATGGCGGTCACCAGCATGCCGCGCCTGACCAGCTGGTAGGTCCAGCCGCCGGGGGCGGCCCCGAGGTCTACGCCGGTCATGTCGCCCGACAGTCGCTCGTCCCACTGCTCGCGCGGAATGAAGGTGTGCCAGGCCTCCTCCAGCTTGAGGGTCGAGCGACTCGGCGCTTCGCGGGGAAACTTCAGGCGCGGGATGCCCATCGGCCACTGGGCGCTATTATTTGCCTCGGCCAGGCCGAGGAACACCTGACGGCCGCTCAGGAAGGTCAGCAGCAGGCGCGGCTTGTGCGGGTCTTCGACCAACTTGCCGGCCTTGGCCAGGGCCTTGCGCAGCGGCGCCTCGAACTTCTTGCAGAAATTCGACAGCTCCTTGCCGTCGTTGGTATCCAGCACTTCCAGCCACAGGCTGCCGCAAGTAGGAACGTCCGCCAGATGCGCCAGCAGCACACTGATGCGGTCGCTTTCCGGCAGTTCGACGAAGGACCCGCGCGCCCACTGCCGAGGAAAGATCAGCCGATTGAAGCGCACCGCGCCCATCAGCCGCTCGGCGCCGTCCGCTTCAGTGCAGATGAACTCGGCATAGGCCGAACTCGGCTTGGCCTTGGCGTAGCCGGCCACCTGCTGATGGGCGGCATGCTCGCTGATCTCCGCGCAGACCTCGTTTTCGAAACCGGGGCGACAGTGCAGTAACAAAGTATTCATTGGGGGCTCTCCTCGAGGCGCGCATTCTAGCGGAGTCGGGAGCCCCAGGTGGCGATGGCCTGTCCTGTTAGATGGCAAGACCCGCCAAGCAGAGCTAGTTTGAAGACTCTGTTGCGTTAAATCCGGCCCGCCGCGTGCGGGCCCCAAGGAGATGCACAATGCCTTCCCTAGATAGCCTGAACAGTCGCCGCAGCCTTGCAGTCGGCAGCGAGACCTACCAGTACTTCAGCCTGCCGGAGGCCGCCAAGACCCTCGGCAACATCGACAAACTGCCGATGTCGCTGAAGGTGCTGCTGGAGAACCTGTTGCGCTGGGAGGACGGCAATACCGTCAGTGGCGATGACCTGCAGGCCATGAGCGACTGGCTGCACAAGCGCAGTTCGGAACGCGAGATCCAGTACCGCCCGGCCCGGGTGCTGATGCAGGATTTCACCGGCGTGCCGGCGGTAGTCGACCTGGCCGCCATGCGCGACGCCATGGCCAAGGCCGGTGGCGACCCGCAGAAGATCAACCCGCTGTCGCCGGTCGACCTGGTCATCGACCATTCGGTGATGGTCGATAAGTTCGCCAGCGAGGCCGCCTTCTCGCAGAACGTGGCCATCGAGATGCAGCGCAATGGCGAGCGCTATGCCTTCCTGCGCTGGGGCCAGCACGCCTTCGCCAACTTCAGCGTGGTGCCGCCGGGCACCGGCATCTGCCACCAGGTCAACCTGGAATACCTCGGCCGCACCGTGTGGACCAAGGAGGAAGACGGCCAGACCTTGGCCTATCCCGACACCCTGGTCGGCACCGACTCGCACACCACCATGATCAACGGCCTCGGCGTGCTCGGCTGGGGCGTCGGCGGCATCGAGGCGGAAGCCGCCATGCTCGGCCAGCCGGTCTCGATGCTGATTCCCGAGGTGATCGGCTTCAAGCTCACCGGCAAACTCAAGGAAGGCATCACCGCCACCGACCTGGTGCTGACCGTCACCCAGATGCTGCGCGGCAAGGGTGTGGTTGGCAAGTTCGTCGAATTCTACGGCGACGGCCTCGCCGACCTGCCGCTGGCCGATCGCGCCACCATCGCCAACATGGCCCCGGAATACGGTGCGACCTGTGGTTTCTTCCCGGTCGATGACATCACCCTGGGCTACCTGCGTCTGTCCGGCCGTCCGGAGCAGAGCGTCAAGCTGGTCGAGGCCTACTGCAAGGCTCAGGGATTGTGGCGCGAACCAGGCGCAGAGCCGCTGTTCACGGACACCATGGCACTCGACCTGGGTAGCGTCGAGGCCAGCCTGGCCGGGCCCAAGCGACCGCAGGACAGGGTTGCCCTGTCACAGGTCAGCAAGGCCTTCGATGAGTTCATGGGGTTGCAGATGAAGCCCAGCCCCAAGGAGGAGAGCCGCCTGCTCAACGAGGGCGGCGGCGGCGCCGCGGTCGGCGGTACCGCGCAGGGCGCCGAGGCCGACTACGAACATGACGGCCAGACCCACAAGCTCAAGGACGGTGCCGTGGTGATCGCCGCGATCACCTCCTGCACCAACACCTCCAACCCCAGCGTGATGATGGCGGCCGGCCTGCTGGCCAAGAAGGCCGTGGAAAAAGGCCTGAAACGCAAACCCTGGGTGAAGAGTTCGCTGGCGCCCGGCTCCAAGGTGGTGACCGACTACTTCAAGGCCGCCGGCCTGACCCAATACCTGGACGAACTGGGCTTCGACCTGGTCGGTTACGGCTGCACCACCTGCATCGGCAACTCCGGGCCGCTGCTCGAGCCCATCGAGAAAGCCGTCCAGGAAAATGATCTGACAGTGGCGTCGGTGCTGTCGGGCAACCGCAACTTCGAGGGTCGCGTTCATCCGCTGGTGAAAACCAACTGGCTGGCTTCGCCGCCGCTGGTCGTCGCCTATGCCCTGGCTGGCAGCGTGCGCATGCACATCGGCGAGGAACCCCTGGGCCACGGCAAGGACGGCAAGCCCGTCTACCTGAAGGACATCTGGCCGAGCCAGAAGGAGATCGCCGAGGCGATCCAGAAGGTCGACACGGCGATGTTCCACAAGGAATACGCCGAGGTGTTCGCCGGCGACGAGCAGTGGCAGTCCATCGAGGTGCCGGACGCCGACACCTACGCCTGGAAGGACGACTCCACCTACATCAAACACCCGCCGTTCTTCGAGAGCATCGCCGACGCGCCACCGCATATCGGCGACATCCATCAGGCGCGGATTCTCGCCCTGCTGGGCGACTCGGTGACCACCGACCACATCTCCCCGGCCGGCAACATCAAGGCTGACAGCCCGGCCGGACGCTACCTGCGCGAGCAGGGCGTCGAGCCGAAAGACTTCAATTCCTACGGCTCGCGCCGCGGCAACCACGAGGTGATGATGCGCGGCACCTTCGCCAATATTCGCATCCGCAACGAGATGCTCGATGGCGAGGAAGGCGGCAACACCCTGCACGTGCCGAGCGGCGAGAAACTGGCCATTTTCGACGCGGCCATGCGCTATCAGGAGGCTGGCACGCCGCTGGTGGTAATTGCCGGCAAGGAGTACGGCACCGGCTCCTCCCGCGACTGGGCGGCCAAGGGCACCAACCTGCTCGGGGTAAAGGCCGTGATCGCCGAGAGCTTCGAGCGCATTCACCGCTCCAACCTGGTCGGCATGGGCGTGCTGCCCCTGCAGTTCAAGGCGGGACAGGACCGTAAGGCGCTGAAGCTGAGCGGCCGGGAAAGCCTGAGCATCTGCGGCCTGGACGGCGTCGACTTGCACCCGCGCATGAACCTGACGGTGGAGATAAAGCGAGAGGATGGTTCCGCCGAACGCTTCGAAGTGCTGTGCCGCATCGACACGGTCAACGAGGTCGAGTACTTCAAGGCCGGCGGCATCCTGCACTACGTGCTGCGTCAGTTGATAGCCGGCGACTGACACGCCCCGCTGAGGCAGGGTTCCGGCCCTGCCACAGGGGCGAGACCCGTCTGCTGATCCAGATCAACCCGTCCCGTCACACAACGTCTGTATATTGCGCTCAACTTCCGGCCGCAACGGCCGACAATTCAGTATCGCCCCCAGGGACTCCGCCCCCATGCGCAACAATCAGCCCATCACCCAGCGTGAACGCAGCTTTCCGGCCAAGCAACGCCTGATTTCCACCACCGACCTCAAGGGCCAGATCAGCTACTGCAACGACGCCTTCGTCGAGGTCAGCGGCTTCACTCGCGACGAACTGTTGCGCGCGCCCCATAACCTGGTTCGCCACCCCGACGTGCCGCCGGCCGTGTTTGAGCACATGTGGAATACCCTCAAGCAGGGCCGCCCCTGGATGGGCATCGTCAAGAACCGCTGCAAGAATGGCGACTACTACTGGGTCGACGCCTATGTCACACCGATACTGGAGAACGGTCAGGTGTGTGGCTACGAGTCGGTGCGGGTCAAGCCCAGCAGCGAGCAGGTCCGCCGCGCCGAGGCGCTTTACCAGCGGCTCAATGCTGGCAAGTCGGCGCTGCCCAGCAGCGACAGCTGGCTGCCGACACTGCAGGACTGGCTGCCCTTCATCCTGATCAGCCAGCTCGGCTTCCTGCTGGGCGCCTGGCTGGACTCCGGCTGGGGCTTGTTGCTTGCTGCCCTGCTTGCCCTGCCGCTGGGCCTGGTCGGCCTTGGCTGGCAGCGCCGCGGTCTCAAAAGTCTCCTCCAGCAGGCTGAGCAGTCCACATCCGATCCTCTGATCGCCCTGATGTACACCGACAGCCGCGGTATCCAGGGCCGCCTGGAGATGGCCCTGTTCAGTCAGCAGGCACGGCTGAAGACTTGCCTGACCCGCCTGCAGGACAGCGCCGAGTACCTGACACAACAGGCGAAGCGAGCCGACGGTCTGGCGCGTAACAGCTCGGCCGGTCTCGACCGCCAGCGCCAGGAAACCGAACAGGTCGCCACCGCGGTCAACGAAATGGCCGCCACCACCCTGGAAGTGGCGAGCAACGTGGCGCGCACGGCGATCGCCACCCAGGAAGCCAACCGCCTGACCGGCGAGGGACGCAAGGTCGCTGCAGAGACCCGTGAGGCCATTCAGCGCCTATCGGTGTCGGTCGGCGAGACCGGCGAGACCGTTACCCGCCTGGCCCAGGACAGCAACGAAATCGGCGGCGTAGTCGACGTGATCAAGGGCATTGCCGACCAGACCAACCTGCTCGCCCTCAACGCCGCCATCGAAGCGGCGCGAGCCGGCGAGATGGGTCGCGGCTTCGCCGTGGTGGCCGACGAAGTGCGCTCGCTGGCCCAGCGCACCGCCGAATCCACCGGACAGATCCATCAATTGATCGCCAAGCTGCAGCGCACCGCCGAAGAGGCGGTAATGACCATGGAAATCGGCCGCAAGCAGGCTGACGACGGCGTCGAGCGCGTGCAGCAGGCCGACCAGGCCCTGGCCGGCATCAGCGATGCGGTGGCCAATATCGCCGACATGGCCAATCAGATCGCCGCCGCAGCCGAGGAGCAGAGCGCGGTGGCCGACGAGATCAACCAGAACATCACCACCATCGCCCACCTGGCCGACCAGACCGCCGGAGAAGCCCAGAGCACGGCTCAGCTTAGCGGCGAGCTGACCGCCACCGCCCAGGGCCAATATTCCCTGGTGGAACGCTTCAACCGCTAGAAGCAAAGGGCGCCCGCCGGCCACGACGCGCGCCCTTCGCTGGCCAGAGGGCCCGATGCCCGGGCCTGGGTCGGACCTGTGATGCGTTGAATCCCCGGACCGCAGCTAGGCGCTCCGGCTATTTTCCTGCGCCACTCGTCGTGTATAACTTGCTCCCTGCCCCTCAATAAACGGCAGGCTTCAAACAGGGACAGAACGCCCTGCCCGCCCCGATAAGCCAGTACGCTCGATCCCGAGATCGGCGCAGCCAAGCTCTGGCGCAAGACGCTTCAGGCCGAGCGCACGTGCTGATCGCATCACGCGTTAACAAGCGACTGAAAGGAATGGAATCCGGTGAGCATGCAACGACACTTCGAATTGCTGGCGCAGTACAACCAGTGGATGAACAACAAGGTCTATGAGGCGGCCAGCAAACTCTCACCCGAGGAACTGTCGAAAGACCGGGGGGCTTACTTCAAGTCCATTCTGGGCACCCTGAACCATCTCATGGTGGGCGATACGATCTGGTTGCAGCGCTTCGCCCAACTCCCGGCATGCGCAAACAGCCTTGAGCCCGCCCGCGACCTGCCCACCCCTTCCGCCCTCGACCAGCTGGTCTGCCGTGATATTGGCCAGCTTTCCGAACAGCGCCGCCAGTTGGACGCGCTCATTTGCACCTGGATCGCCTCCTTGAAGGAGAGCGACCTGGACCAGGTGCTGAGCTACCGGAACATGCAAGACCAGCCGGCCCGGCGACAGTTCTCGAGTTTGCTGCTGCATTTCTTCAACCATCAGCCCCACCACCGCGGCCAGGTCACGACCCTGCTGTCCCAGGCCGGGCTCGACGTGGGGGTTACCGACCTCTTGGCGCTGATTCCGGACCAGCTGAAAGCCTGACGAACCGCTCCTGGTCATTTCGCCTATCTATCCCGTGCCCCCCCCTGAATAATGAACCTTCGCATGGCGCCGGCCAGCTGCCATGACGCCACCTTCGCCTGCAGGCTGACGACGGACAATATGCAGCCTTACTACCGGCGCCACGCCCTCGAATGGCGGCCGCACGACTTTCTGCAAACCTGGCCGGGACTTGAGAGCTACATGATTCTGCTGGCTGAACAGCGCGTCGGCTTTCTGAGCCTCGACACCCATCGAAGCTGTCTGTACCTCCGGGATCTCCAGCTTTCGGCCCAGTTCACCGGTCGAGGCATCGGCACCTGGGCCATGACGCAGGTGACTTCACTCGCGCAAAAACGAGGCTTGCACGCGATACGCCTGAAGGTCTTCAAAGACAATCCGGCACAATCTCTGTACGAACGGCTTGGCATTGTAGTGGCGGGCGACGAGGACCACTTGCTGCCCCTGGAGCGTTGTATCCGCCCAGAACGGCCCGCCGTTTCTTAGGCGTCGGAAGAACGCAGTTCGCCGCCCGATGGCCGTTGCTATCAGCCCCGGCCCGTGCCCCGGTGCATCAACTGGCTCGCCACGGCATCCGCCGCCGCCTGCAGATGCTGCCCATGGGTGAAGCCCGAACGCTTGAGCGGCTTGAGATCATGATCGGCGGCCGCCAGCCAGTGGATACGGACCGCCTCGGCCAATCGGTAAGCGGCTACCGTCTGCGCATCGCCCATGGGGTCGCGCTCACCCTGAACGATCAGGGTGGGTGTCCGCAGCTCAGCCAGATGGGCGACCCGCGGCTTGTCGGCCTTGCCAATGGCATGGAAGGGGTAACCCAGACACACCAGCGCGTCCGCCGCGAGCTCGTCGGCAAGCAAACTGGCCATGCGCCCGCCCATGGACTTGCCGCCGATCGCCAAGGGCCCGTCGACCTGCTGACGCACCCGGGCATAGACCTCGCGCCACTGCTCAAGAAGCCTCGCCTGGGGACTGGGCGGCCGCCTCTTGCCATCCAGCCGGCGCGCCGCCATGTAGGCGAACTCGAAACGCACCACCGCCACGCCCCGCTGGGCGAGCAACTCGGCGATGGCCGTCATGAAGTCGCTGTCCATCGGCGCTCCCGCGCCATGGGCGAGAATGAGGGTCGCCTTGCTCGCGCCTGCCGGTTTGTTCCATAGCCACGCACCTGGGTTTTGCCCGTGTTTCACTTGATCCGCGTCAATACCCGCGCGCTGCCCGTCGCTCATGCTTGCCTCGCCTCGTTGTCCGCCATCCGCTAAGCCGCTGCATCTCGGCCTGGAGGTGGCGAAGCTGATTTCCCCAAAATGGATCGACGCCCAGCATGAGCGCCAAGATCAATTGCTGCACTCACCATATCGGCGCACGCCTGCGAACAATTATGCCTGGGCTGCGCGCCTCATACGGGGGCCATCGCCGCATATCTTCCGGGTACCGACTAATCCCCCCGCCCTAGCTAGAGGCCGTGCCCACCCGCTGGCAAAAAGCGCCAATGCGACCCTGTGTCGCACTTGGCGAACGCGGGACAGGTGTAGGGTTGCGACTAAGCCGAGCCTGCGACCGTCGTCAGGGGCCACAGCGCACGGCAGATAACCTCTCAGCACCTACCCTGAGTAGGTGTACCAGCGCCAAACAAGACACGGCGGAATCTTATTCGATCGCCGGCTGAGGCCCGAAAAGCCTGCATTTCAACGGCTTGCGTCGTTGCAATGACCACCTGCTTTCTCCATACTTGCCGCCGATTTTTGTCCCCTAAAAACTCCATTAACCGTGGAACCCCAGCATGAGCACAGCAATCAGTCAGACTGCTTATAACTACAAGGTGGTCCGCCAGTTCGCCGTAATGACGGTGATCTGGGGGGTCATCGGCATGGGTCTAGGCGTGTTCATTGCCGCACAACTCGTGTGGCCGGAACTCAACCTGGGCATGGAATGGACGAGCTTCGGCCGTCTGCGCCCCCTGCACACCAACGCGGTGATCTTCGCCTTCGGCGGCTGCGCCCTGTTCGCCACGTCCTACTACGTGGTGCAGCGTACCTGCCAGGTACCCCTGGTCTCCAACAGTCTGGCCGCATTCACCTTCTGGGGCTGGCAAGCGGTGATCGTGCTGGCGATCATCACCCTGCCCATGGGCTACACCAGCTCCAAGGAGTACGCCGAGCTGGAGTGGCCGATCGACATCCTCCTGGGGGTGGTCTGGCTGTGCTACGTGGCGGTGTTCTTCGGCACCATCCTCAAGCGCAAGACCAAGCACATCTACGTCGGCAACTGGTTCTTCGGCGCCTTCATCCTGGTGACGGCCATGCTGCACATCGTCAACAGCATGGAAATGCCGGTCAGCCTGTTCAAGTCCTACTCGATGTACTCGGGCGCGACCGACGCGATGATCCAGTGGTGGTACGGCCACAACGCCGTGGGCTTCTTCCTGACCACCGGCTTCCTCGGCATGATGTACTACTTCGTACCGAAGCAGGCCGAGCGCCCGATCTACTCGTATCGCCTGTCCATCGTGCACTTCTGGGCGCTGATCACCCTGTACATCTGGGCCGGCCCGCACCACCTGCACTACACCGCTCTGCCGGACTGGGCCCAGTCCCTCGGCATGGCCATGTCGATCATCCTGCTGGCACCGAGCTGGGGCGGCATGATCAACGGCATGATGAGCCTGTCCGGCGCCTGGCATAAGCTGCGCACCGACCCGATCCTGCGCTTCCTGGTGGTGTCCCTGGCCTTCTACGGCATGTCGACCTTCGAAGGCCCGATGATGGCGATCAAGACCGTCAACGCGCTGTCCCACTACACCGACTGGACCATCGGCCACGTGCACGCCGGCGCTCTCGGCTGGGTGGCGATGATCTCCATCGGCTCGCTGTATCACCTGATCCCGAAGGTCTTCGGTCGCGAGCAGATGCACAGCATCGGCCTGATCAACGCGCACTTCTGGCTGGCCACCATCGGCACCGTGCTGTACATCGCCTCGATGTGGGTCAACGGTATCACCCAGGGCCTGATGTGGCGTGCAGTCAACGAAGACGGCACCCTCACCTACTCCTTCGTCGAAGCCCTGGAAGCCAGCCATCCGGGCTACGTGGTTCGCATGATCGGCGGCGCCTTCTTCGTCACCGGCATGCTGTTGATGGCTTACAACACCTACCGCACCGTGCGTGCCGCCAAGCCGGCTGAATACGAAGCGGCTGCGCAGATTCCCGCCGGAGTAGCTCACTGATGAAACACGAAATCATCGAGAAGAATATCGGCCTGATGGCGCTGCTGATGGTCATCGCCGTCAGCATCGGTGGCCTGACCCAGATCGTCCCGCTGTTTTTCCAGGACGTCACCAACGAGCCGGTCGAGGGCCTCAAGCCCTACACCGCGCTGCAGCTGGAAGGTCGCGACGTCTACATTTCCAACGGTTGCGTCGGCTGCCACTCGCAGATGATCCGCCCGTTCCGCGCCGAGACCGAGCGCTACGGCCACTACTCGGTGGCCGGTGAAAGCGTCTGGGACCACCCCTTCCTGTGGGGTTCCAAGCGTACCGGCCCGGACCTGGCCCGTGTCGGCGGCCGCTACTCGGACGAGTGGCACCGTGCGCACCTGTACAACCCGCGTAACGTCGTGCCCGAGTCGAAGATGCCGTCCTACCCCTGGCTGGTCGAGAACAAGCTCGACGGCAAGGACACCGCCAAGAAGCTGGAAGTCATGCGTGGCTTTGGCATCCCCTACACCGACGAAGACATCGCCGGTGCCAAGGACGCGGTGAAGGGCAAGACCGAGATGGACGCGCTGGTCGCGTACCTGCAGGTTCTCGGCACCTCGATCAGCAGCAAGCGGTAATTCACGATGCCCTCTTTTCTCACGGACATCGGGACCATTCGTGGCATAGGCACGGCAGTGGTGTTCATCGCCTTTATCGGCGTGGTGCTCTGGGCCTATAGCAGCAAGCGCAAGTCGAGTTTCGACGAAGCCGCCAACCTGCCGTTCGCCGACGAGCAGAAAAAACCCGACGCGCGTGATGAACAATCTTCCAGGAGCAATAACCAATGACCACGTTCTGGAATTGGTACGTAACAATTCTCGTACTCGGGACCATCTTGGCCATGGCCTTGCTGATCTTCGGCACCCGCAAAGGCCAGCGTCAGGAGTCCACCGACGAAACCGTCGGCCATGTGTTCGATGGTGTCGAGGAATTCGACAACCCTATGCCCAAGTGGTGGTTCATGCTGTTCGTGGCCACCATCATCTTCGCCGTCGGCTACCTGGTGCTTTACCCGGGCCTGGGTAACTGGAAAGGCTTGCTGCCGGGTTACGACTACCTCGACAACGAGGCCAAGACCCCGTTCGCCGCCAGCGTGCAGATCGCCGACGGCGAGCGCAACGCAGGCTGGACCGGCGTGCACCAGTGGGAAAAGGAAATGGCCAAGGCCGACGCCCAGTACGGGCCGATCTTCGCCAAGTACGCCGCCATGCCGATTGAGCAGGTCGCCCAAGACGAGCAGGCCCTGAAAATGGGTGGCCGCCTGTTCGCCTCCAACTGCTCGGTGTGCCACGGCTCCGACGCCAAGGGTGCCTACGGTTTCCCCAACCTGACCGACAGTGACTGGCTGTACGGCGGCGAGCCGGAAACCATCAAGACCACCATCATGGAAGGCCGCCAGGCCGCCATGCCGGCCTGGAAGGACAACCTCGGCGAAGAAGGCATCAAGAATGTTTCCGCCTACGTGCGTGGTCTGTCCGGCCTGAAGACTCCTGAGGACATCGAAGCCGATCCGGTTGCCGGCCAGGAAATCTATGCCACCAACTGCGCCGTCTGCCATGGCGCCGAAGGCAAGGGCCAGCAGGCCATGGGTGCTCCGAACCTGACCGACAAGACCTGGCTCTACGGCTCCAGCTTCGCCCAGGTCCAGCAGACCCTGCGTTACGGCCGCAATGGCCGCATGCCGGCCCAGGCGGACTTCCTCGGCAACGACAAGGTCCACCTGCTGGCCGCCTATGTGTACAGCCTGTCGCAGAAGCCTGCGGAGCAGTAAGGCCGCCCGTTGAAAGCCCTGTATCGAGCGCGACTCCCCGTCGCACCCAAACAGGGCCTGGTCAGGCGTACCATGGCGTATGAGTGAAATGACCCCGGCCGGCTCGCGCCGGCCGGGGCAGACAATCCACCGCTGTGGTAGCACCTGATGAGTTCGCAGATTCCGGTAAAAGACGTCACCCCTGCCCCGGCCAAGGTCGAGTCCGTCGACCTGTACGCCAGTCGCGAGAAAATCTACACCCGCGCCTTCACCGGCCTGTTCCGCAACCTGCGCATGCTCGGTGGCGCACTGCTGTTCATCCTCTATTTCGGTACTGTCTGGCTCAGCTGGGATGGCCGCCAGGCCGTCTGGTGGGACCTGCCTGCGCGCAAATTCCACATCTTCGGCGCCACCTACTGGCCGCAGGACTTCGTCCTGCTCTCGGCGCTGCTGATCATCGCCGCCTTCGGCCTGTTCTTCATCACCGTGTTCGCCGGTCGCGTCTGGTGCGGCTACACCTGCCCGCAGAGCGTGTTCACCTGGGTGTTCATGTGGGCGGAGAAGGTCACCGAAGGCGATCGCAACCAGCGCATGAAGCTCGACAAGGCCCCCATGTCCGGGCAGAAGGTTCTGCGCAAGGCCGCCAAGCACGGCATCTGGGTCGGGGTGTCCCTGACCACCGCACTGACCTTCGTCGGCTACTTCTCGCCGATCCGCGAGCTGATCCCCGAGCTCCTGACCCTGCAGGCCGGCGGCTGGGCGGTGTTCTGGGTCGGCTTCTTCACCCTGGCCACCTATGGCAACGCCGGCTGGCTGCGCGAACAGGTGTGCATCTACATGTGCCCCTATGCGCGCTTCCAGAGCGTGATGTTCGACCAGGACACCCTGATCGTCTCCTACGACCCGCGCCGCGGCGAACACCGCGGGCCGCGCAAGAAGGACGCCGACTACAAGGCCGAGGGCCTCGGCGACTGCATCGACTGCAAGATGTGCGTGCAGGTCTGCCCCACCGGTATCGACATCCGCGACGGCCTGCAGATCGAATGCATCGGCTGCGCCGCCTGCATCGACGCCTGCGACAGCATCATGGACAAGATGAACTACCCGAAAGGGCTGATCAGTTACACCACCGAACACAACCTGTCCGGGCAGCAGACCCACCTGGCCCGCCCACGACTGATCGGCTACGCCGTGGCCCTGCTGGCGATGATCGGCCTGTTCGTCTGGGCCATCGCCAGCCGCCCGCTGGTGGAGCTGGACGTGATCAAGGATCGCGTCCTGTACCGCGAGAACGAGGCCGGCCGCATCGAGAACGTCTACACCCTGAAGATCATGAACAAGTCGCAGCGCGACATGACCTACCTGATCGAGGCCGACGGTCTCGATGGCCTGGTCTACGAAGGCAAGCGCGAGATCAAGGCCCTGGCCGGCGAGGTGCTGTCGCTGCCGATCGAGCTGTCGATCGCGCCGGAACAGCTTCCCTCCAGCGCCAACGAAATCCGTTTCCGCATCCAGTCCGCCGACACTCCGAGCATTCACAATGACGCCGACAGCCGCTTCATCGGCCCAAGCGTCCGCTGACCCATGAGCAAGCAATCCATGTCTGAGCAACCCCCGGTAAAACCCTGGTACAAGCAATTCTGGCCCTGGTTCATCCTGGCCCTGCTGGGCTACTCGGTGGTCCAGGGCGTGGCCCTGCTGACCATCGCCACGCAGAATCCGCCCGGCCTGATTTCCGACGATTACTATGATGTCGGCAAGGGCATCAATCAGTCCCTGGAGCGCGAACAGTTCGCCGAGCGCCTGCAGCTCAGCGCCCGCCTCGACCTCGACGAGGACGCCGGCACCGCCACACTGCAGTTGCAGGGCAACAGCGGCCCGGCGCAGCTGGTGCTCAACCTGATCTCCCCGACCCAGCCCGAACGTGATCGCCGTATCGTGCTGCAACCGGAGGGCCAGGGCCTGTACCGCGGCCAGATGCAGGACGTGGTGCAAGGCCGGCGCTTTGTCGAGCTGATCGGCCAGGAAGGCGGCCAGCAATGGCGCCTGTTCGAGGAAGCGACCCTGGAAAGCGGCAAGACCATCCGCCTCGGCAAAGCCCGCTAGCGACAGGCCCAGACACCTCCTCGATGGCCAATCCGATCCCCTGCTTCCACTGCGGCCTGCCGGTGCCCGCCGGCAGTCGCTTCCAGGCCCAGGTGCTGGGCGAAGCCCGCGAGCTCTGCTGTCCCGGCTGCCAGGCCGTGGCCGAAGCCATAGTCGCTGGCGGCCTGGAGCACTACTACAAGCACCGCAGCGAGACCGCCGCCAACCCCCAGGCACTGCCCCAGGCGCTGCCCGATGAGCTGGCGCTGTACGATCGCGCCGAGGTCCAGGCGCCGTTCGTCGAGCACCAGGGCGAACTCAGCGAGACCTGCCTGCTGATCGAGGGCATCAACTGCGCCGCCTGCGGCTGGCTGATCGAGAAGCACCTGCGGGCTCTACCGGCGGTTGCCGAGGCCCACCTCAACCTGTCCAATCAGCGCCTGCAGGTGCGCTGGGCCGACAGCCAGCTGCCGTTGAGCGAACTGCTCAAGGCGCTGCGCAAGATCGGCTATGCCGGCCACCCCTGGCAAGCCGACGCGGCCACCGCCCAGCTGACCCGCGACAATCGCCGCGCCATGCGCCAGCTGGGCGTCGCCGGCCTGCTGTGGATGCAGGTGATGATGGCGTCCATGGCCACCTGGCCGGAGTTCAATATCGACCTCAGCCCGGAGCTGGACATGATCCTGCGCTGGGTCAGCCTGTTCCTCGCCACGCCAATCGTCTTCTACTGCTGCGGCCAGTTCTTCCGTGGCGCCCTGCGCGACCTGCGCACCCGCCACCTGACCATGGATGTCTCGGTATCCCTGGCCATTGGCGGCGCCTATGTCGCCGGCATCTGGTCGACCGTCACCGGCCAGGGTGAACTGTATTTCGATGCGGTGGGCATGTTCGCCCTGTTCCTGCTGGCCGGCCGCTATCTGGAGCGCCGCGCCCGCGAGCGCACCGCCTCGGCCACCGCGCAGCTGGTCAACCTGCTACCGGCCTCCTGCCTGCGCCTGGACGCCGAGGGTCACAGCCAGCGCATCCTGCTCAGCGAACTGCGTACCGGCGACCGGGTGCTGGTGCCGCCCGGCGCCCTGCTGCCGGCCGACGGCAGCATTGTCAGCGGCCAGTCCAGCGTCGACGAGTCGCTGCTGACCGGCGAATACCTGCCGCTACCCCGGGGCGAAGGCGACAGCGTCACCGCCGGTACCCTCAACGTCGAAGGGCCGCTGACCGTCGAGGTCGAGGCGCTTGGCGACGCCACCCGCCTGTCAGCCATCGTTCGCCTGCTCGAGCGCGCGCAGCACGACAAGCCGCGCCTGGCCGAGATAGCCGACCGCGTGGCGCAATGGTTCCTGCTGATCGTGCTGATCGCCGCCGCCGCGGTGGGACTGGCCTGGTGGCAAATCGACCCGTCACGGGCCTTCTGGGTGGTGCTGGCATTGCTGGTCGCCACCTGCCCCTGCGCTCTCGCCCTGGCCACCCCGACCGCTTTGACCACCGCCACCGGCAGCTTGCACAAACTCGGCC
This sequence comes from Pseudomonas benzenivorans, assembly GCF_024397895.1. NCBI lineage: Bacteria > Pseudomonadati > Pseudomonadota > Gammaproteobacteria > Pseudomonadales > Pseudomonadaceae > Pseudomonas > Pseudomonas benzenivorans. The sequence goes on along the minus strand of NZ_CP073346.1, from coordinate 4,700,833 downwards.
TGCTGCTGACCCGCGGCCATGTGCTGGAAGGCCTGAAGCAGATCGACACGGTGATTTTCGACAAGACCGGCACCCTCACCGAGGGCCGCCTGACCCTCAGCGCCATTCATCCCCTCGGCGCCCTGGACAGCGACGCCTGCCTGGCCCTGGCCGCCGCCCTGGAGAACCGCTCCGAGCACCCCATCGCCCGTGCCTTCGGTCGCGCGCCGCAGGCCGCCGAACGGGTCGACAGCATCCCCGGCCAGGGCTTGCAGGGCTGGGTGGCCGGGCGCCAGCTGCGCATCGGCCAACCCGCCTTCGTCAGCGAGCTGAGCGGCCAGAACGCGCCGACTATCCCCGGTGAACACGGCCAATGGCTGCTGCTCGGCGACCAGCAGGGCCCGCTGGCCTGGCTGGTGCTCGACGATCGCCTGCGTGACGATGCCCCGGCCCTGCTGGACGCCTGCCGGGCACAAGGCTGGCAGGTCTTGCTGCTGTCCGGCGACAGCTCGCCGATGGTCGGCGAAGTGGCGCGCCAGCTGGGTATCGAACAGGCCAGAGGCGGCCTGACGCCGGACGCCAAGCTGGCCGAGCTGAAAAGGCTGCATGAGCAGGGTCGCCGTGTACTGATGCTGGGCGACGGGGTCAACGACGTGCCGGTGCTGGCCGGCGCCGACATCAGCATCGCCATGGGCAGCGCCACCGACCTGGCCAAGACCAGCGCCGACGCGGTCCTGCTGTCCAACCGCCTGACCAGCCTGGTCCAGGCCTTCGCCCTGGCCAAGCGCACCCGCCGGATCATCATCGAGAACCTGGCCTGGGCCAGCCTGTACAATGGCCTGGTGCTGCCGTTCGCCGCCCTGGGCTGGATCACCCCGATCTGGGCCGCCCTCGGCATGTCGTTGAGCTCGCTGCTGGTGGTGCTCAACGCCCTGCGCCTGACGCGCACGCCCACCCCGTAGGCTGGAGTCTTCATGTCCGCGCTTTACATCCTCATCCCCGTCGCCCTGGTGCTGGTGGCCTTCGCCATCTGGCTGTTCTTCTGGGCAGTCGACAGCGGCCAGTACGACGACCTCGACGGCCCGGCCCACAGCATCCTGTTCGACGACGAGGATCCGCAACACAAGGCCGGTATAGAACAGGCCAACGACCAGGAAACGGACCCGGCCAAGGATTCGCCGTGGGATAACCGCAATGCTTGAACTGGCGCCACTGCTGCTTTCGGCGCTGATTCTCGGCCTGCTCGGCGGCGGGCATTGCCTGGGCATGTGTGGCGGCCTGATGGGCGCACTGACCCTGGCCATTCCCGCCGAGCAGCGGGCACGGCGGTTTCATCTGCTGCTGAGCTACAACCTCGGACGGATTCTCAGCTATGCAGTCGCCGGCCTGCTGCTCGGCCTGGCCGGCTGGGCCCTGGCCAGCAGCCCGGCGGCGATCGGCCTGCGCGTCCTGGCGGCGCTACTGCTGATCGCCATGGGCCTGTATCTGGCCGGCTGGTGGAGCGGGCTGACCCGGATCGAAAGCCTGGGTCGCGGCCTATGGCGGCATATCCAGCCGTTGACCCGACGCTTCATGCCGGTCGACAGCACGGCCAAGGCGCTGGTGCTGGGCTCGCTGTGGGGCTGGTTGCCCTGCGGGCTGGTCTACAGCACCCTGCTGTGGGCTTCCAGCCAGGGCAACGCGCTGGGCAGCGCCGCGCTGATGCTGGCCTTCGGCCTCGGTACCCTGCCGGTGCTGCTGGCCACCGGGATGGCCGCCGAACGCGTGACGGCCCTGTTGCGCAAACGGGGTGTGCGCACCGCCGGCGGCGTGCTGGTGATCATGTTCGGCGTCTGGACCCTGCCTGGACCGCATCAGCACTGGCTGATGGGTCACTGAGGCGGCTCCAGCCGACCTTCGCCGCGACGGCTCGACACTCCCCCTTTCTCCTGGACTCCAGCTCCTACGACCCCGTTCCCGTGGCTATGCTCCTTGAGAAGCAACGCCTATGCGTTGGCCAAAGCTTGCAGGCCAGACACTTGACCGCGCCGCCGCTGGCTGGCTGAATCACGCCCCGCTGCGGTACCCTTGCGGTTAGTGTGTGTTTAATCAGGGACAACCTCGATGTCGCAATGTGCCAAACCCCGCGCACCTCATCAGGCCCACTGCAAGGACTGCAGTCTGGCGCCGCTTTGCCTGCCGCTGTCGCTGAATCTGGAAGACCTGGACGCACTGGATGAGATCGTCAAACGGGGCCGCCCATTGAAGAAGGGTGAATACCTGTTCCGACAGGGCGACACCTTCGGTTCGCTGTTCGCCGTGCGCTCCGGCGCCCTCAAGACCTTCAGCCTGAGCGATGGCGGTACGGAGCAGATAACCGGCTTTCACCTGCCCAGTGAACTGGTTGGCCTCTCCGGCATGGACACCGAACGCTATCCGGTCTCCGCACAAGCCTTGGAAACCACCTCGATCTGCGAGATTCCCTTCGAACGCCTCGACGAACTGGCCGCGCAACTGCCACAGCTTAGGCGCCAGCTGATGCGCATCATGAGTCGGGAAATTCGCGAAGATCAGCACATGATGCTGCTGTTGTCGAAAAAGACAGCGGATGAGCGCATCGCCTCATTCCTGGTCAATCTCTCGGCGCGCTTCAGCGCACGCGGTTTCTCCGCACAACAGTTTCGCCTGGCCATGTCGCGCAACGAGATCGGCAACTACCTGGGGCTGGCGGTGGAAACCGTGTCCCGGGTATTCACCCGCTTCCAGCGCAACAAACTGCTCGAAGCCGAAGGCAAGGAAGTGCATATTCTCGACTCCGTCGAACTGTGCGCCCTGGCCGGGGGGCACCTCGACAGCTGAGTGGATCCATCGGCCTTTCGGCAGGCTGCCGGAGCCGCCAACCGCCTTTCAAAGCCGCAGGAGTCCAACGATGATTTTCGACGAATTCAGCATCAAAACCCTGATTCGCCCGGTCGCTGATTTCCCCAAGCCGGGGGTCATCTTTCGCGACATCACCCCGCTGTTCCAGTCGCCGCGGGCCTTGCGCATGGTCGCCGACAGCTTCATCCAGCGCTATGTCGAAGGCGAGTTCAGCCATATCGCCGCCATGGACGCCCGCGGCTTCCTGATCGGCTCGATCATCGCCTACGAACTCAACAAGCCGCTGATCCTGTTTCGCAAACACGGCAAGCTGCCCGGCGAGTTGCTGCGCGAGGCCTACAAGACCGAGTACGGCGAATCCTTTCTCGAAGTGCAGGCCGACAGCCTGTGCGAAGGTGACAGCGTCCTGATTTTCGATGATCTGATTGCCACCGGCGGCACCCTGCTCGCCGCCGCCCAACTGGTGCGCAGGATGGGGGCGAAGATCCATGAAGCCGCGGCCATCATCGATCTGCCCGAACTCGGCGGCTCGCAGAAATTGCAGGATATGGGCATTCCGACCTTCACCCTGACCGCATTCGCCCTGAACGAACGGTGACACCGGCCTGCGTGGCTACTCGAAATAGGCGGCGAAGAAGCGGTCCAGCTCGCCGTCATACTGATCCAGGAAGTACAGCGTATCGGCCGCCAGCAGGTCCAGCAGGATCATCCCATTGGGCCCGGAATCCTCGACCGCTGCGGCGCGCAGCCGCTCGGTCATGCCCAGATTGACCTGGCGCAGCTTGCGGTACACCTCGCGCAACTCGCTCATCGACCAATCCGCAGTCATGCCGCGCTGCTGGCGCAGGTACTGGCCGAGCAGGTAAGTGCCAAATACGCGGTAAAGGGTCTCATCCGAGCCACTGAACGGCTGATGGAACCAGGCCATCGCCTTCAGCATGCGCGTGTGCGGACACCCGGATGTCGCGCCCAGCGCGCCGAGCAGGGAACCCAAGGCACGTTGCAGACTGGTGCGCTTGCGAATTTCCCGCCCGCGCCACTGCACCTCGACCTCCACCTGCTCATAGGACGGCGATTGCGCCAGCAGCTCGACGGGACCAATCAGGGCCAGGGCAAAGGGACAGTGGGGCGACTGCTCAGGGCGCAACGGGCAGTGCTTGCACTGATGAAACTCCAGCTTTGTCCAGGCAGGCGGCTGCTCGACCGAAACCTCACGCTCAGCGGGCCGCAATGCGACTTGCTGAGACCAGCTGCGGCCGTCGGCAAAACGGAAGTGGTAGTGGATGACAGCGTCATCCGCGGCCTCTAAATCCATGGTCTAACCTGATCGTCGGGGAAAGCTAAAAAAATATGGTGGCCGTCCGCCAAGATCGCCATAATTCGGACGCCAACAATATGTCATATTTGACACATCCTTACCGAGAATCAGCTAGCCACCAGTGCGCATTCTTTCTAACGCAATCACCATCGGGAGTCCGCTATGGACAGCAGGCAAAGCTATCTAGCCAGCGTTCTCGTCGAACACGTTGGCGTCGGGGTCATCATTCTCGACTCGCAATTGCGCATTCAGTACTGGAACGCGTTCATCAGCCACTGTAGCGGCAAAGCGCTCGAGCAGGCGCGAAATCAACTGCTGACCAGCGTATTCCCCGAGGCTAGCACACCGCATCTGGACGGTATGGTGGCGCAAGCGCGCGACCATGGCCAACACGTCTACACCCAGTGGCGAGACAACCCCTATCTGATCAAGCTGCCATTCAAGCCATCCCGGGAACCGGGGGCGCTGATGCTGCAGAGCACCCTGCTCTTCCCGTTTCGCGACATGGAAGAGCAGCTGTGCTTCGGCCTGCTGCTGTATGACACCACTGAGTTCGCCCGGGCGAACGCGCAACTCGACGCAGCACTGGATGCCCTGAGCAGCAAGCAGATCGAACAAGAACGCTTGATCAAGAAGCTGGAAAAGGCCAACGCACAACTGCTGCAGTCGGAAAAGCTGGCAGCGATCGGCCAGCTGGCCGCCGGCGTCGCCCACGAGATCAACAACCCCATCGGCTACGTGTTCTCCAACCTCAAGACCCTCGCCGGCTACGTCCAGGACCTGCTGCGCATCAGCGACGCTGTGGACGGCGCCGCCAGCCTCGAGGAGATCCGCCAGCTCAAGCGCAGCCTGGAGTACGACTACATACGCAGCGATATCGAAGCGCTGATTGGCGAATCGGAAGACGGCATCGACCGGGTCAAGAAGATCATCACCGCGCTCAAGGATTTCTCCCACATCGAGGAGGACGAGTTCCAGCTGGCGGACCTGCACCGCGGCCTCGACACCACGCTGAACGTGGTGAACAACGAGCTGAAATACAAGGCCGAGGTCATCAAGGACTACGGCGAGCTGCCGGAGGTGGAGTGCATTCCCTCGCAGATCAACCAGGTGCTGATGAACCTGCTGGTCAACGCCGCCCACGCCATCGAGCAGTTCGGCCGCATCACCCTGCGCAGCAAGCAGGAAGGCGACTGGGTGTGGCTGGAGGTGGAAGACACGGGTAAAGGCATCGAGCCCCACCTGCTGAACCGCATCTATGAGCCGTTTTTCACCACCAAACCCGTGGGCAAAGGCACTGGCCTGGGCTTATCGCTGTCCTATAACATCCTGCAGAAACACAACGGCCGCATCGAAGTCAGCAGCCAACCCGGCCAGGGCAGCCGGTTTCGCATCTGGCTGCCGATTCGCCAACCCGCCGAAGGCAGCCTGGGTACTACAGAGCCATGACCGACCTGCAACTGCCGCGCAGCGCCACCCTTCTACTGGTCGATGACGAAGAGAACATTCTCAAGAGTCTGCGCCGTCTGCTGCGCCAGGAGCCCTATGAAATCCTCTTGGCCAATGGCGGCGAGCAGGCTCTGCAACTGCTCAGCCAGCACCCCGTCGACCTGGTGATCTCGGATGCGCGCATGCCCGGCATGGATGGCGCCACCCTGCTGGCCGAAGTGCAGCGACGCTGGCCAGGCTGCCAACGCATCCTGCTCACCGGCCACGCCGACATCGCCACCACGATCAAGGCGATCAACCAGGGGCGGATCTACCGCTATATCAGCAAGCCCTGGGATGACGACGAACTGCGCCTGATCATCCAGCAGGCACTGGCCTTCCAGCACTCCGAGCGCGAGCGTGAACGCCTGGAGCGGCTGACCCGCGAGCAGAACCAGCATCTGCAGGACCTCAATGCCACCCTGGAGCAGCGGGTAAAGAGCCGCACCGCCGAACTGCAACAGACCGCCGACATGCTGGACATGGCCTACGAAGAGCTCAAGCGCAGCTACGTGACGGCCACCGAAGTCTTCTCCAGTCTGGTCACCCAGCGCATTCCCCGTAACAAGCAGTCCAACGCCCAGGTCATCGCGCTGGTTCGCGCCTACGCCGAGCAGTATTCCCTGGGGGAGGCACTCAGCCGCGATCTGACCATGGCCGCAGCGCTCTACAACGTCGGCAAGCTGACCTGGAACGATACCCTGCTCGTTAGCCCCGCAGATCTGCTCTACAAGAACGAGCGCGAACGCTACCGCCAGTACCCAGCCCTCGGCGAAAGCCTGCTGATGAGCCTCGAGCCACTGCAGGACGCCGCCCGCTTGATTCGTCACCATCAGGAGCGCTGGGACGGTGGCGGCTTCCCCGACCGCCTCAAGGGCAAAGACATTCCCTTCGGCGCACGCCTGATCAAGCTGGCCGTGGACTTCATCGAACTGCAGTGCGGCCTGGTGCTTGAGCGCCGACTGAGCCGTGACGACGCGCTGCTGCTGATCCAGAAGTACAGCGGCAAGCTCTACGATCCGCAGTTATGCGAGCAATTCATCAAGCTCTGCACCGAACTCGCGCCCGATCTGGTGCTTGCCGACCCCAGCATCCTGGTGCTCGACACCCGGCGCCTGGAGCCGGGCATGACGCTGGCACGCAACCTCAACGCCGAGAACGGCACCCTGTTGCTCAATGAAGGCAAGCAACTCTCACGGCCGTTGATCAACAAGCTCATTGCCTTCGAGGAAAGCGAAGGCGCCCGCTATACCCTGTTTGTCCGCCAACCCGCCGAAGCCGGCGCCACGCCACAGGAAGCCGCTCGATGATCAAGATCCAACTGGTGGACGATGAGCCCCAAATACTGAAATCGCTGAAACGCCTACTGAATCCTCAGGGCTGGGAGCTGCACACCTTCAGCGACGTCTACGAGGCGCTGGATGCACTCACCGCCCATGACTATGCGGTGATCGTTTCCGATTACAAGATGCCGAATCTGGACGGCATCACCTACCTGAAGTTCGCGAAACAACGTCAACCGGAAGCCGTGCGCCTGATGCTGACCGGCCATGGCGACCGCCAGTCGATGATCCAGGCGATCAACGAGGCGGAGGTCTACCGCTTCATTTCCAAGCCCTGGGAAGACTACGAAGTCGAGGGGGCGCTGCGCAGCGCCATCGACCTGCACCTGCTGCGCAAGGAAAACCGGCATCTGCTCGAGCAAGTGCGTCGGCAAAAGAGCTCTCTTGAGCTCCAGCAACAGGAACTGTGGCGACTGGAAACGGAGAACCCAGGCTTGACCCGGGTGGTGCGCGACACCGACGGCTCGATCATCATCGACGACCCGGATTCGTGATCCAAGTGCCAGAGTGCCTGTGGGTGAACCAGCAGGAAGCACATTTGAAAACGAACATTCTGGCTTTCACGCCGGCCAAAAGCGCCCGGACAGGGCAGCCATGCTGACGCGTCATGTCCTTATCCAGGCGTTCCTGCACACGCTGGCCATCGCGTTGGTGCTTATCGGCGCCGGAGGCACCCTCGGGTTTGTAAGCCAGCAGAACTTCAACGTATACAGTCTCGCGCTGCTACCCGACCGGGCCCTGCCCATGATGCTGCTCGGGTTGGGCCTGCTGGCCGCAGCCCGCGGCCACTCGCGGGCCACGCAAATTACAACCGGCATAGCCATAATCGTCAGCCTCAGCGGCCTTTGGCATTATCTGCCGGGAGTGCGGACGGGGACTCTATCCGAAGCTCTTTCTGCCCAGACTCCCTTGCCGCTGGTTCTAGCGCTGGCCGCACTCACCCTGCCCTTCAGCCTTAAGCACAGCAAGGCCGGCCTCCGATTCAGTCGAGTAGTGGGTTTGGCGGCAGCGTCCCTGGCCGTGGTCGCGCAACTGTCCGACTGGTGGCCGCAACTGAATGAACTGAGGCTTGGCTTCAAGCCAGACACCAACAGCCTCTACTGCCTGCTTTGCTTCCTGCTCGGCATAGCCCTGATCCTGCTCCCTCAGCTGCCCACCGAGCGCAGGCAACTGCTGGACCACCGCAGCCTCATTGCCGGCAGCCTGGGCATCCTGCTGATGTGCCTTATCTGGTTCCTACTCACCGACAAGATCCTCGGAAACCTCAAGCAGGAAAGCGATGCGGCGCTGACCGATCTGCAGCGCGCAGTCAATGATGAGTTTGAAGATTACAGCGCCATGCTGCATCGCTTCGCCGACCGCTGGGAGGAACCTTCATGGCAGCCCAATGCCAGCGAACTGGACCGGGAAGGCCGCCGCTATCTGCGTGACTTCCCCTACCTCACCTTGCTCGGCATTCTCGATAAAGAGCTGCATCCGCAATGGCTGCACGAGCGCAATCCTGCCGCGCTCGACCAACTGGCCAAGCTCCTGGCCGGCCCCCAGCACCGCGCCTGGCTGCACAAGCACCGACTGGAGGTGCGTACCGCGCAGCTCGTGTCGCTGGGTACGCGGGTTTTCCTGGTGAGGCCGCTGCGCGCCAGCAATGAACAGAACGCACTGCTCATCGCCGAGATAGAGCTCAACCCACTGCTAAGCGCAAAAACCCAGCAGTTCCACTTCCACATTTCTGAGGACGGGCGAAGCATCAGCGGCGACTCGCCTGACGAGATGGCCCCGTTCATACTCAGCTCGCGCACCGTCATCCTGCCCTCAGGTGTCCAATGGCAGCTGCAGGCCTACCTCAGCAACCCCAGGGACAGCCTGTCGCTCAGCCAGACGCTGACCCTGTTGATCGTTCCCTTCGGCCTGTGCATCAGCTTCTTCCTGATCTGCAGCCTGCGCCTGGCCAGCCTCTCCACTGAGCGTAACCGGCACCTGCGCCAGGCCAACCAGGCGCTCAACGAGAGCCTGAAGCGCCAGCAGTCGCTGCAGAACCTCAATCAGCGGATCATGCAACACTCCATGGACCTGCTCTGCTCCATCGATGAGCAAGGGCGCTTCAGTGAGGTCAATACCGCCAGTTTCGGATTACTGGGTTACCGACCCGACGAGATGATTGGTCGCCCCTTTCTCGACTTCGTGCTGGAGGAAGATCGCCTCAGAACCCATGAGAATGCGGAAGCGTCCATAGCTGGACGCCCCATTCAAGGCTTCAGCAATCGCTATCGGCACAAGGATGGCAGCGTGGTTCACCTGCTCTGGTCCTATGCCTGGTCGGCCGAGGAGCGCAGTTTCTTTGGCGTGGCCCACGACATCAGCCACCTGGTGAAGGCCGAGGCCTACCTGGAGGATCAACGCGACATCCTCGGCATGATTTCCACCAACCAGCCGCTCAGCGACATCCTCAGCGCCATCTGCCGCATGAGCGAAAGCCGCGACCCGACCGCCCTGTGTTCGGTGCAACAACTCGACCAGGAGCGCCAGCAGCTGATTCTGAATGTCGCCCCCAGCCTGCCCCAGAGCTACCTGGACGCCATCGATGGCGTGAGCGTCGGCCCAAGCTGCGGCTCCTGCGGCACGGCGGCGTATCGCAAGCAGATGGTGCTGGTCGAGGACATCGCCAACGACCCGCTCTGGAGGGAGTACCGCGAACTGGCGCTGCGCCACAACTTGCGCGCCTGCTGGTCCATTCCCCTGATTGGCGACAATGGGCAGGTATTCGGCACCCTCGCCTTCTATCATCGCCAGCCGATGGCGCCTGACGATCAGCAGATGCAACTGCTCGCCACGGCGGCGCAGCTGGCAACCATTGCGCTCGAGCGCACCGACGACCGCAAGAGCCTGCAACGCAGCGAGCAGCGCTTCCGCTCGCTGTTCGACCACACCCCCAGCGCAGTCTTCTCGCTGGACCTCCAGGGCCAGATCGAGAGCGTCAACCAGGCCGCTTGCCAGCTGTTGGACATGCAGGAGAGCGAGCTGCTCGGGACGCCGAGCTCGATCCTGCTGGTCAGCGAAGACGCCGACCACATAGGCGAACATTTCCGCGCGGCGCGCGCCGGCGAGGCGCGACGGTTCGAAGGCAAGTTTCGCGCCCCGACCGGTGCACGAGTCGAGCTGGAATGCACCTACCTGCCGATCCTGGTGGAAGGCGCGATCGTCGGCGTATTCGCGATCACCAATGATGTCGGCGCGCGCAACCAGATGGAGCGCGACCTGCGCACGGCGCTGCTCCACGCCCAGCGGCGGGGCTTGCTGCTGCGCGGCCTGAGTGACATTGCCGTGCAGATCACCGGAATGTTCGACAACCCGAAGCTGGTCGACCTGCTCTGTGAGCGACTGCGCAGCCTGATCGGCGCCCACCAGACCCTGATCTGCCTGGGCCAAGGCGATGCCGCAGCGCCCGCACACAATGCCCTCGCCGTCTCCTCCAAGCACGCCGACTGGCGCGACGCCAAGACTTCTGCCGGGCGAGTCGTTCAAGGACGTTATTTCCTGGAAGGCGGGCAGGCCCTCAAACTCAGCCAGGCGCAACTGCAGAGCCATCCACGCTGGTCGAAGCCAGAAGCCGGTGACCTGGCTCATCCGCCGCTCAGGGGACTCCTTGCCGTGCCGCTGCAGACCACCAGCGGTACTCAACTGGGGTTGCTGCAGCTCTCCGACAAGTACCACGGCGAATTCGACGCGGACGACCTGGCCATCGCCGAGCAGTTCGCCCAGATGACCGTCGTGGCGCTGGAAAACAAACGCCTGATGGGCGAGATACTGGCCGGGGAGCAGCGCCTGAGGGAGCAACTGAACTTCACCGCCACCATTACCGAGAGTATTGGCGAAGGCCTGCTGGCCTTCGACGCCGCTGGCATGCTGAGCTATGCCAACCCGACCGCCGAAAAGCTGCTGGATCGACCGAGCGCCTTGCTGCTTGGCCAACCGCTCTCCGCACTGCTGCCGATCGAACTCGAAGACGCGACAACCCCGACGGCCCCTCATGGCGAATTCGTGCGGCGCCGCGGTGCCAAACAACAGGTCCACATGAGCTATGACTACGCACCGCTGATCCGCGGTGACTCGGTCAGCGGTTGGGTTATGGCGTTTCGTGACATCAGCGCCCAGGCCCTGGCGGAGAAAGCCATGCGTGAGCGGGATCAGTTCTTCATGCTGTCACCGGAGCTGTATTGCGTGCTCGACAAGCAAGGGCTGGTCATTCAGGTCAATCCGGCTCTGGGCGGCATGCTCGGCTATCCGGAGCAGAGTCTGATCGGCCACTCCTGCCTGGAGGTCATAGCACCCGAAGATCACGAGCAGGCGGTGCAGGTCCTGCGCCATGTGACTCAGGGTGAACCGCTGCTGGATTCGGAAGTGCGCCTGATCGATGTGCAAGCCAACCGCTATTGGATGCAGTTCAGTGCGGCGCAAGGCGAAGACCAGTTAATTTACCTGGCCGGCCGCGACATCAATGCGCGCAAGGCGGCCGAGAAACAACTCAAGGCCACCTTGCAGGAACTCGAGCGCAGCAACGGTGAATTGCAGGAGTTCGCCTATGTCGCCTCCCATGACCTGCAGGAGCCGCTGCGCAAGATCCAGGCATTCTCCGAGCGCCTCGGGACAAGAGCGACTAACCTCGACCCCGAGTGCCAGGACTATTTGCGGCGCATGAGTTCGGCCGCCGGGCGCATGCAGACGCTGATCAAGGATCTGTTGAGTTATTCGCGGGTCACCTCGCGGGCCAAACCCTTTGTCAGACTCGACGTCGAGAACATACTCGACGAGGTGCTGCAGGACATGGAAGAAACCTTGAGCAATTCTGGTGCGGTGGTTGAGCGCAGCCCCTTGCCTCCACTGCTCGGCGAACCCACTCAGATTCGCCAGCTGCTGCAGAACCTGCTGAGCAATGCGGCAAAGTTCCACGCCCCCGGCCAGCCGCCTAGACTGCATATATATGCCGAAGCCGAGGGAGACAGCCAATGGACGCTCTGCGTGGAAGATCAAGGCATCGGCTTCGACGAGAAATACCTGGACCGCATCTTCAACCCGTTCCAGCGCCTGCATGATCGGCAGACCTACGCGGGCACCGGTATCGGCCTGGCCATCGTCAAGAAAATCGTCGAACACCATCGCGCCAGCGTTACCGCCAGCAGCAAGCCTGGGCACGGCAGCATCTTCCGTATTACCTTTGCCTCACCCGAATAAGCGAACGCCATCATGCAAGCATCCAAACCCGTCCATATCCTCATCGCCGATGACGACCCCGATGACTGCCTGCTGCTCACCGAGGCATTTCGCGAGTGCAACGTCAAAAATCAGGTGCACTTCGTTCATGACGGCGAGCAGCTGATGGACTACCTGAATCATCGCACCCCCTTCGAGGACACGAATAAGTATCCGTTGCCGGGCTTTCTCCTGCTCGACCTCAACATGCCGCGCAAGGACGGACGCGAGGCCCTGGCGGAGATCAAGTCGGACCAACGCCTGCTCAGCATTCCGGTGGTCGTCCTGAGCACTTCGAGCAACAAGGAGGACGTCCTCGACAGCTACGAAAGCGGCGCCAACGCCTACCTCACCAAACCCAGCAGCTATTCCGAACTGCGCGAAGTCGCCCATACCCTGGGCCGCTACTGGCTCGAGCTGGCCGAACTGCCAGTGGTGCATCAGCACCGATGAATAGCCAACGCGCGCTACGGCTGCTGCTGATCGAGGACGACGAGGACGATTACCTCATCACCCGCGACCTGCTCGGCGACGTCAAACAACTGCAGTATCAGCTGGAATGGGTCAGCAGCTATGACCAGGCCCTGGAAACCATCCGGCGCCAGGAGCACGCGCTCTATCTGGTCGATTACCGCCTGGGAGCCGAAAGCGGCCTGGACCTGATTGCGGCGGCCCAGGCAGAGAACGTACAGGCCCCGTTCATCCTCCTCACCGGCCAGGGCGATGAAGAACTGGATGCCAATGCCATCGACATGGGCGCCGCCGACTATCTGGTCAAGGGCCAGTTCGACGGCCGAATGCTCGCCCGCAGCATTCGCTATGCCCTGAGCCGGGCAGAGTCGATGGGCGCGCTCAGCGATAGCGAAGCGCGTTACCGGCTCCTGTTTGAAGCCAGCCCGGAAGCGATCTATGTGGTTGATCAGGAAAGTCTAAGCTTCTTGGCAGTGAATCAGGCCATGGTCGATATTCATGGTTATTCGCGTGAAGAACTGCAGCATATGAGTGTGCTAGACATTCGCCCACCCTCTGAACGGCAACGACTTCTAGAGTCAGTTCAGACAGTGATTCAATCCGAGAAGTCCTGCAATGTTGGTACCTGGCAACATCAGCACAAGGATGGGCGTGAGATTTTCGTGGAGGCGCTCGTTCACAAGATTGAGTTCAATGAGGCGCCAGCTTTTCTCGCTGTTGCGCGAGATGTGACAGAAACACTAAGCGCTCGCAAGGAAGCCCAGCGCAAGGAGTCAGCATACCGCCAGTTGCTGACCGACAGCCGTGATGCCGTGCTGGTCGTGGATGGCGACAGTGCGGTGCACTACGCCAATCCTGCCGCGGAACAGCTGCTCGGGGGCAATCTCGACCAATTGCAGCGGCACGAGCTGGATATAGCGGTGGAACCGGGTCAACTTCGAGAGTGTCATCTGTCACTGGCAGATGGCAGGACCCTGGCAGTCGAAGTCCAGTGTTCCCAATCCGAATGGGACGGCCAACAGATGCGCCTGCTCTCGCTGCGAGATATCGGCGCACGTATCGAATCGGAAAAGCAGCTGCGCCTACTACGGCGCAGCCTGGAAGCCAGCTATAACGGCGCGTTGATTTGCGATGCCCAGGCCGACGACCTTCCGATCATTTACGCCAACCCGGCCTTCGAACGCATCACGGGCTACAGCGCCGCCGAAGTGCTCGGCCGGAACTGCCGTTTTCTGCAGGGTGAGGAGCGCGACCAGCCCAACATCGAGGACATTCGCCAGGGCATAAAGGACTATCGAGAAACCCATGTGGTCCTGCGCAATTTCCGCAAGGACGGCACCCCCTTCTGGAACGCCCTGTACATCGCCCCCGTACCCGACGAGCAAGGCAACATCACCCACTTCATCGGCATTCAGAACGATATCTCCGAACAGAAGAATTTCGAGGCGCAACTGGCCTACAACGCCAGTCATGACGTGCTCACCGGTCTGCCGAACCGCTCTCTGCTGGAAGATCGCCTGACCCAGGGCTGCCAGATCAGCCTGCGCTACCAGCGCAGCCTGGCGGTGATGTTCATCGACCTGGACGGCTTCAAGCCGATCAACGACAGCATGGGGCACAGTGCGGGCGACCAGATACTGGTCGAAGTCGCGCGGCGCATGAATCAGCAGGTTCGCCCCGGCGACACCGTCGCGCGGCTGGGTGGCGACGAATTCATCATCATCCTGCCGGACCTGGCCCGCGAAGAGGATGCCCTACTGGTCGCCGACCGGATCATTGCCAGCATCGCCCAGCCCTACAAGGTGGGCGGCATCGAAATGCACATCACCGCCAGCATCGGCATCACCCTGAGCGACGGCACCACCGAGCCGCCGAGTGCGTTGATCCAGCAGGCGGACCTGGCCATGTACAAGGCCAAGCAGCAGGGGCGCAACAATTACCAGTGGTACACCCAGGACCTCAACCAGCGGGTCAACGAGCGGGTCACCCTGCGCAACGAACTGCAGAAGGCCATCGAAGCCGAATCCTTCCAACTCTATTACCAGCCACAGATCGAGGGTCGCAGCGGCCGTGTCGTCGGCTACGAAGCGCTGCTGCGCTGGCAGCACAGCGACCTCGGTTACATCTCGCCGGCCCAGTTCGTACCCGTGGCCGAAGACACCGGCCAGATCATCCCGCTGAGCGAGTGGGTGCTCCGCACCGCTTGCCGCCAGGCTCGCGCCCTGCGCGACCAGGGTTGGGGCGGGATCGTGATGGCCGTGAATATCTCCCCGGTGCAGTTCCAGCGCGCCGGTTTCGTCGATACCGTACGCGCCGTGCTGGAGGAAACCGGTCTGCCTCCAGAGTTGCTCGAGCTTGAGCTGACCGAATCCGTACTGCTGGAGAACGCCGACCGCGCGATCTTCGTCCTGCATGCCCTCAAGGAGCTTGGCGTAAGCTTGGCGATCGACGATTTCGGTACCGGCTTCTCCAGCCTGAATTACCTCAAGCGCCTGCCGATCGACAAGATCAAGATCGATCGCTCCTTCGTGCAGGAAGTCATCAGCGACAGCACCGACGCGGCGATTTCCCTGGGCATCATCTCCATGGCCCATCACCTCAAGCTCAAGGTGGTCGCCGAAGGCGTCGAAACCGAGCCCCAATACGCCTTTCTGAAGAAAAACCACTGCGACGAGTTTCAGGGGTTCTACTTTGCCAAACCCATGCCGCTACCGCTGCTGGAAGAGTTCCTGCGGACCCAGCGAGAATGTGTGCAGGGGCGTTTGCCCGACGCCGCGAGGGATAGCAATGAACAGACCCTGCTGCTGCTCGACGACGAGGAGAACATCCTGCGCGCCTTGACCCGCGTGTTGCGCCGTGACGGTTACCGCATCCTCACGGCCAGCCGCGCCCAGGATGCCTTCGAGCTGCTGGCAAAGCACGATGTGCAGGTAATTCTCTCGGACCAGCGCATGCCGGAAATGAACGGCACCGAGTTCCTGAGCCGGGTCAAGGACCTCTACCCCAATACCATTCGCATCGTCCTGTCTGGCTACACCGATCTGAAATCGGTGACCGACGCGATCAACCAGGGCGCGATCTACAAGTTCCTCACCAAACCCTGGGATGACGAACAGTTGCGCGGCACCGTGACCCAGGCGTTTCAACACCACAGGTTGGGGCAGGACAAGGACCACAGTGCCGCGGCCCCGGACGAGCTGCCGTCTTGAGCAGTCGCGCCAGGACCGCAGATTCGATTGGCGCCGCGATAATTAGCGCGACATCCCCTTGAAGCCGATTTCATCCTCTTGCCCTTGCAGAGACGCCTGCGGCCAAGCGAGTCTGGCTGACTGCAACCGGTGCTAAAGCCCCATCTGCTTGGCGATGATCTCGTTCATGATCTCCCGCGAGCCTCCGCCGATGGAGAGGATGCGGCTGTCGCGGTACAGGCGCTCGACCAGACTTTCACGCATGTAGCCCATGCCGCCCAGGATCTGCACCGCGTCATGGGTCAGGCGGTCGGCAGTATCGGTGGCGAAATTCTTGGCCATGGAAATTTCCCTGATCACGCTCTGCCCCACCGCCATCTTCGCCGCCTGGCGGTAGGTAAACTCGCGGGACACCTCCAGCTGCGTGGCCATTTCGGCCAGGCGGTGCTTGAGCACCTGGAACTTGCCGATGGGTTTGCCGAACGCCTCACGCTCCCTGGCCCAGCGCAGCGATTCTTCCAACGCGAGCTCGGCGGTCATGTTGGCCATGATTGCCAGCGCCAGTCGCTCGCTCTGGAAGTTGGCCATGATGCAGGCGAAGCCGCCATGTTCGGCGCCGATCAGATTCTCGAGCGGTACCTCACAGTCGTCGAAGAACAGTTCGGCGGTATCGGAAGCCCACCATCCCATCTTCTTCAGCTTGCGCCCCACCGTGAAGCCGGGCGTCCCCTTCTCGATCAACAGCAGGCTGATCCCGCCGAAGCCCTCGCCACCCGTGCGTACCGCCACCGTGTAGTAGTCGGCGCGCACGCCGCTGGTGATGAACGTCTTGCTGCCGGTCACGCGGTAGCGGTCGCCAAGGCGTACTGCGCGGGTCTTCAGGTTGGCCACATCGGACCCACCGGACGGCTCGGTCACCGCCAGGGCCATGATCTTCTCACCGGCCAGCACCTGCGGCACCACCCGCTCACGCAGTGGCGCCTGGCCCCACTTGAGCAACGGCGGCACCCCTATATCCAGGGACCCGAGCCCAGCCACCAGACCGCCCGATCCACAGCGCATCATTGCTTCGCTGGCGGCCACCTTGGCGAACACATCGCCTTCATGACTGCCGCCGTAGCGTTCGGGATATCCGATGCCGAGAATGCCCGCGGCGCCGGCCTTGAGATAGAGCTCGCGGGGAAAGGCCTCCGCTTCTTCCCATTCATCGATATGCGGCAGGATCTCCCGCTCGACGAAGCGTTGTACCGAGTCGCGCACCAATTGGTGAGAGGGATCGAAGTACGCCTGCAAGGCCGCCATGGGCTGCTCCCGATAAGGTTTAATGGACCTTACCGAGCGCTTGCTTGGTATTCAAGGCGGGTGTTGTGCCAATTGTGCGGGCGATTGGGCGCAACAGAGAGCCGCGCGAAAGAAGTTGGCGCTGTGCCTACAACTGAATCGGACGACGCCCGGCCAGGGCATGGGCCAGGGTGCCGCCGTCGACCAACTCCAGCTCGCCGCCGAGCGGCATGCCATGGGCGATCCGCGAGGCGACCAGGCCCTTGTTGGCCAGTAGCTGAGCGATGTAGTGGGCGGTGGCCTCACCCTCAACCGTCGGGTTGGTGGCGAGTATCACTTCGCCGAAGCTGCCGGCATCCACCCGCGTCAGCAGTTCGGGTATGCCGATCGCCTCGGGGCCCAGGCCATCGAGAGGCGACAGGTGGCCCTTGAGCACGAAATAGCGGCCGCGGAAACCGGTCTGCTCCACCGCATAGACGTCCATCGGTCCCTCCACCACGCACAGCAGACTGTCGTCGCGGCGCGGATCGAGGCACAGGTGACACAGCTCGTCCTCACTGAGCGTACGGCACTGCTTGCAATGCCCCACCCCATCCATCGCCTGCGTCAGCGCCTGAGCCAGGCGCACCGCACCGCTGCGGTCACGCTCGAGCAGGTGCAAAGCCATGCGCTGGGCAGTCTTCTGCCCCACACCCGGCAGAATGCGCAAGGAGTCGATCAGGTGGCGGATCAGTGGGCTGAAGCTCATGGGGAAACTCGACAGTTGCAGGAGATTTGATCGAATGGCGCGCTCTAAGAGGCGTTCGTGGGAGCCGCCAAGCCACCTCGAGGCAGGCGCCAATCGCGAGCCCCTGCCTCGAAGAAGCCCTGCCCGCCAGCGACAACGGTTGCCGCGCCGGCGGCAGACGCCGGATCAGAACGGCATCTTGAAGCCCGGGGGCAGCTGCATGCCGGCGGTCATGCCGGACATCTTGTCCTGGCTGTTCTGCTCGACCTTGCGTACCGCGTCGTTCACCGCAGCGGCGATCAGGTCTTCGAGAATTTCCTTGTCTTCCTGCATCAGGCTGTCGTCCAGGCTGACGCGCTTGACGTCGTGGCGACCGGTCATCACCACGCTCACCAGGCCGGCACCGGATTGACCGGTTACCTCGGCGTTCGCCAGCTCTTCCTGCATCTTCTGCATCTTTTCCTGCATCTGCTGGGCCTGCTTCATCAGGCCGGCCATGCCACCTTTCATCATGGTGCTAGTCCTCGGTAATAGGGGTTGGAGTACGACATGTTCCGGGTCGAGGCGGTTGCCCATCCTAACCCTAGAACAGGCCCTAGGTATCTATGGGTTCGATACTGTCGGCACGAATGCTGGCGGCGAACTGCTGAATCATCTGCTGGATCAGCGGGTCGTTATGGATCGACGCCTCGGCATCACGCTGACGATTGGCACGCTTGCGCGCCGCCGCCTGCGCCGGGGTTTCCTGCTCAGGCTGCCGCAACTCGACCTGCAGCTTCAACTCGCGCCCGAGGTGCTGGTTCAAGGCGTCGTTCAGACGACGCTGCTGCGTGGCGTTGAATAGCGCGCTGTGCCCTGGATCCAGGTGCAGCAACCAGCTGTCGCCCTCGACCGCGATCAGGGTGCAGTTGGCGCCGATACTGCCGGTCATCCCGGACAGGCCAAGCTTGGGGAATAGCTCCAGCCACTCGGCCGCCAGGCCCGTAGCCGGCCTGGCCGCAGGAAGTGGCTCCGTCTCGACCGGCAGTGCCGGCGCCACCGACTCGAAGTCATAGTCGAAGGACTCGGCATCCATCTCGACATAGTCATAATCACCGGGCGGCGGCTCATCGTCGCGCTCGTCTGCGAAAGCTGGAAGCTCGTCGCGGGCCTCTTCGACGCTCGGCGCCGCCGTGACCGGACGCGCCTCAAGTGCCTCAGGTACCTCTGCCGCAGCCTTCGCAGGCACAGCGGGCGACTCGGCGGCGCCCTGTGGCCGTGACTCTTCCCAGGGCAGGTCGACGACGGGCGCCTGCGGCGCGTCCGCGACTGCCGGGGCCGGGACCGCGGCAAGCGGCTCAGGTACGGCTTCGGTTTCGCGCGGGCTCGGTGCTTCAGGCTCGGCTGGCACCATTGCAGCAGGCGGCGCAACAACCTGCGCAACAGGCGCCGGGATGGCCGTTGCTTCGATCTCCGCAGGCGGCGTGTTGCCGACCGGTGCAGGCATGGCTGCGCCGGCCACTGGGTTGATCCGGGGATCAGCAGTGGCCTGGCTAATCCCTAGCGGCTTTAGCGCCACCCTCGGCGCATCACCGGTATCCGCGGGGCGGAACGCCAGCATCCGCAGCAGCACCATCTCGAAGCCACCGCGCGGGTCCGGCGCGAGCGGCAAGTCGCGACGACCGATCAGGCCCATCTGGTAGTAGAACTGCACGTCTTCGGCCGGCAATGCCTGGGCCAGGGCCAGCACCCGGTCGCGATCGCCCTGGCCATTGTCCACCGCCTCGGGCAGCGCCTGAGCGATGGCAACGCGGTGCAGCACATTGAGGATTTCCGCCAGCACCCCGTTCCAGTCCGGCCCCTGCTCGGCAAGATGACGCACGGCATCGATCACCCCACGGGCATCGCCTTCCAGCAGCGCATGCAGCACGCCATACACCTGGCCATGATCCAGGGTGCCGAGCATGGCCCGCACATCGGCCGCCAATACCTTGCCCTCACCGAAGGCGATCGCCTGGTCGGTCAGGCTCATGGCGTCGCGCATGGAGCCATCGGCCGCGCGGCCGAGCAGCCACAGGGCGTCTTCCTCGAAGGGGATACTCTCCGCCCCCAGCACATGGGTAAGGTGCTCGACCACCCGCTCCGGCGGCATGTTCTTCAGGGAGAACTGCAGGCAGCGCGAGAGGATGGTCACCGGCAGCTTCTGCGGGTCGGTGGTGGCGAGGAGAAACTTGACGTGCGGCGGCGGCTCTTCCAGGGTCTTGAGCAAGGCATTGAACGAGTGCGAAGAAAGCATGTGCACTTCGTCGATCAGGTAGACCTTGAAGCGCCCGCGGCTCGGCGAATACTGCACGTTGTCCAGTAGCTCGCGGGTGTCTTCGACCTTGGTTCGGCTGGCGGCGTCGACTTCGATCAAGTCCACGAAACGGCCTTCGTCGATTTCCTTGCAGACCGAGCAAACGCCGCAAGGCGTCGAACTGATGCCGGTTTCGCAGTTCAGGCACTTGGCGATAATGCGCGCAATGGTGGTCTTGCCCACCCCGCGGGTGCCGGTGAACAGGTAGGCATGGTGCAGGCGCTGGCTATCGAGGGCGTTGATCAGCGCCTTGAGCACATGGGTCTGGCCGACCATTTCGCGAAACGAGCGCGGACGCCATTTGCGTGCAAGAACCTGATAACTCATCGAAACCCGTCACGAGAGGAAAGCATTGAAGTGGGCTAATGCTAACGGAGCATGGGGTAAATTGCATCCGATGCACAGCCTCCATTATCGCCAGATGACTCGCGAGCCCAGATAGTGCTGGCTAATAGTTGACCAGGCGGTTAATATCCACTCCGTTCGTACCACGCTGCAAGTCAATCTGGCCACCCGGCCACCTCGTTGGTTCCCCGGTAAAGAGCGCATACGCCCATCAGGCGATGCCGCCCAGCTCCCTACCCGACCCACCCTGCTGACTGATCAGGCCGTCTCGCTCCCGCGCAGACTCCAGCCTGCCTCCGAAGTACCGACCCGCTCTTGCCCCGAAAGCTCGGCGCCTGAACGTGCAACTTCGCTCCGCCCGGATTATCACTGCCAGCCGACGTGCCGGCACCCTGGAGCCTTATCTGCGCATTGATGCGCTCGCTAGTTTTTAGGAATTACCCAGAAAATGAACACTCAACAACAATTTCAGGCTGCCGTCCGCATCCTGTCCAGCGCATTTGCCCCGCATGATTGCCGCATTCTGGCGGCCCGCAAAGGCAGCTTTAGCTTTACCGTCGTCAACCAGGCCGGGATTGCCCAGCACAGCCAACGCCTCTACCCGGGCCAGTATGGCGACGAGTCGTTGCAGCGAGTCATTCAGCGTGCACGCCAGTCACTGGCGGCCTGAACGACGCAATGGCGCTGAACTAATCGCCAATGCTATGGTCAAACCTTGTCACCCTCAGGATGGAGTATTGGTCATGGACAACCCCAATCAACAATTCGTCGATCAGCTGTTTGCACCCCTGCGGGCCAATTTCGGCGCCCCCAGGCCAGACGGTAGCATTGTTCTGTCACTGCTCGACGAAAGTGACGCCACTGCCTACAGCCGGGTCCTCAACGCCACGCAAATGAGCGATCCACAGGCCTTCGCCCAGAGCCTGGAAGATATTCGCCTGGAACTGGCCGTACGTTCAGGCAGCATTCCGGCGGAGATGCGCAAGGCCCTGAAGGAACAGGACAGCGTGCTCAGCTACCACACTTCCTGAGGCATACGATCAAAGAAAGCCCCGCTCAGCCGGGGCTTTTTGTTGCGCGCACGAATGATGCGCGAGCTAAAGCGGCTTAAAGCTTAAGGATGTGGGAAAGAATAAATTAGAGAGGGTGCGAGTCGCCCGAACGGGCTAGAAACTGGAGGTGGACCCCACCAGCCACACCCCGGCACACAATGTCACCGCTGCGGCTGCTCCCTTCCGGGCCTGACCGGGTTCACGGCTGATCGTTGCGGGGGGACCGGCAGGGCCACCATAACGTTGCCCACCAGGCGGCGGGCCGCGCCATTGTACCGGCTTGTCTCGAACTTACAACCGCTTCAAGCACTTACAGCACAAAACTTCTCCAGAGCCACCGCTCGTAACAAGCAACCCCGCGCCCAACTTGCGAGCACCGCGATAGCGGCGGCGGCAAACAGCGTTCGAAGAACGCGCTGATGCCGATCGCAAACTGGGGCGCGATCCGTGAATACCCCTTTCCAGCGGTGCCAGCGGGGCGAATTCGCAGTACCCTGCGCGGGGCAGTTCAGCGCCACCTCTCAATTCAAGGAGCAACAACATGGCCATGACCAAAGACCAACTGATCAGCGACATTGCAGAAGCCATCGATACGCCGAGAGCCACCGTACGTGCGGCACTGGAGCAACTCAGCGAGATCGTCAGCGACGCCCTGGAAAACGGCGACGAGATCACCCTGCCCGGCATCGGCAAGCTGAAAGTCAGCGAACGCCCGGCCCGCACCGGCCGTAACCCGCAGACCGGCAAGGCGATCGAGATCGCCGCGAAGAAGGTGGTCAAGTATGTGCCGGCCAAGGCACTGAGCGACGCGATCAACTAAGCGGCCGACGCAAGGCCCGGGGGCCGGGGCTGCGGCGCCGCAGCGGTAACAGGTGGGCCGTCGCCAGCGGCCGGTCATTGCGCCGGCGGCTGTTCCGCTGGGACGACCGCAACCGAATCGGGACCGGCCCCCATCTGGCGAATGCGCCTGACCTGCTGAATCCGATTCAGGTTTTCCCACGCCGCGGCGTAATGCGCCGGCGACTGCTCGATCGCGCTGCGAAAGAACTGCTCGGCCACATCCAGCTTACCTTCCACCAAACAGATGTAGCCGACATCGTTACTGGCCTGGGCTCTATTCCCGATCTGCTCGAATGCGGAAAGCGCCTCTTCGTATCGCTCCATCCGCGCCAGCAACAACCCATAGTTACGCCACAAGGGCTGGTAAGAGGCATCGTAGTCGATACCACGCTGGTAGGTCCGCTCGGCTTCGGTCCACTGCCCGTCCAGGTAATAGGAGTAGCCCAGGCTATTCTGCACCAGCACCGAGCGCGGATCGATCAACAAGGCCAAGCGGTAATAGGCCTCGGACTGCAGGAAGTCATTGCGCAGGTCGGCAAGAACCCCCAGCCCGTTGTAGACCTTGAGCGGCGATTGGCTGTCCACCTTGAGTCCGGTCACATTCGCAGGATCAACGTCATCACCGTGTCCCTGGCGCCGCTGGTCCAGGGCCACCGCCTTGGATAGCAGCTTGACGGCGGCTTCATGGTTGCGCCCGGCCAGTTTCAAGAGCCCCTTCTCCGCCAGAGCATCGAGGTTCTCCGGATCGCTCGTCAGCACATCATCGAAGGCCAGCTCGGCGAGTTGAGCATTGCCGCGCTCGCGGTGGATACGACCGACCCAGACCAGCGCCACATAGCGCTTCGGGTCCAGCTCCAGGGCGTGCAGATACTGGAACAGCGACTGATCCAGATCGCCAGCCTGGTAGGCCATGGCGGCCATCTGCATGGCCTGATCGGGAGAGCTCGTCTGTTTTTTCACTTGGTAAAGCAGCGAATTGTCGCCCCTATAGATCGAACGACTATCGATCGTCGATTCCGGCCCCATGGTCTGACACCCCGACAGCACGGCCATCGTGCCCAACAGCAGTCCGATCCTTTTCATCTCATACCTTCCCGAAGACTTTGAGCACCCCGACGATGGCGGGGCCTATGGCCACCAGGAAAAAGCTCGGCCACAGGCACAAGATTAGTGGGAATACCAGCTTCGTGCCGATCTTCGCCGCCGTTTCCTCGGCTTTCTGGGTACGCCGGTCGCGAAACTCCTCGGCATAGATGCGCAGGGTCGCGGCGACGCTGGTGCCGAAGCGGATGCTTTGTGCCAGCAGGCTGACCAGTCCCCGGATGTCCTCCAGCCCGGTGCGCTCGGCCAGGTGCTTGAGCGCCTCGGTGCTCGGGATGCCGGCACGGACCTCGGCATTGACCAGGGCCAGCTCCACCGCCAGCTCCGGCTGGCTCACGGCCATCTCGTCGGCCACCCGTTCGATGGCCTGGGGCAGCGCCAGGCCCGACTCCACACACACCACCATCAAGTCCAGGGCATCGGGGAAGGCCACCAACAACCGCGTCATGCGCGCCTGCTTGCGCTTGTCTACATAGATGGCCGGTGCCAGCCAGCCGACCGCGGCGCCCCCCGCCACCAGGCCGACGCCCATCAGCAGGGACAGTTTGGGGATCAATGGCAACGCCAGCAGCGTCAGGCCTGTCAGCACCAGCGGTACCAGCAGGCGCACGGCCCAGTAGGTCTGCACCGCCGCAGGCGAGCGATAACCGGCATGCATCAGCAAAGTCCGCGTCGCCGAATCCCGCCCGTCCTCGGCGGAGGTGAAGCGCTGGCCGACCTGCTCCAGCATGAGCTGCAGGTTGCTCGGCGTCTCCTGCCCATCGCCCTCCCCGCCATGCCCGCGCTTGATCAGGGCCAGGCGACGCTGCAGCGGATCCTGCAAACCGATCACCAGCAGGCTCACGGCGACCAGGACGAGCACCACGCTCAGGCCAATGGCGCCGACGAACAGCAAGCGCGCCATTTCCTCGTTCTCTACTACTCGATTGAGCAGGCTTAGCAGATAGTCCATGACGAGCACCTCCCACGCTACCGCCAGCGGTTAGACTTGGATCCTGATGATCTTGCGGATCCAGAAGATCCCGATGAGCATGGCGACGAAGGCCGCCATCACCAGTTTTTGCCCTATCGGCTCCTTGATCAGCAGGGGCAGATAGGTCGGGCTAGAGATCACGATCGCCGCCGCCAGCACGAACGGCACGGCCACCAGCACCCAGGCCGACATGCGCCCCTCGGCCGACAGGGTCTTGACCTTGCGCTGGAAGCGGAAGCGGCCGCGGATCAGGCTGCTCAAGCGCTCCAGTACCTCGGTCAGGTTGCCTCCGGATTCACGGTGGATCAGCACCGAGGTCACCAGCATCATCACGGTCATGCTCGGCACCCGCTCGAGCAGACCGAGCATGGCCCGGCGCACGTCGTTGCCGTAGTTGATATCGGCGAAGGTCAGGCCGAACTCGTGGGCCACCGGCCCCTTGTGCTCCTCGGCCACCAGTTGCAGGGTCTCGTTGAACGGATGGCCGGCGCGCAAGGCACGGCACATCGCGTCCAGGGCATCCGGCAGGCCCTCCTCGAACTGGGCGAAACGCTTGCCTCGGTCACTGGCGATCTTCAGCACCGGCAACCAGCAAACAATCAGGGCAACCGGCAGCGCCAGCCACCAGAGCCGAGTGAACAACCACAGCAGCACGCCGACCGCCACGCCCAGCAGCAGCCCGAGCAACAGCACGCGGTAGGCACGGTAGCCGTGTCCGGCCTGCTCGATCATCTGCGCCAGGGCCTCCATGGCCGGCAACTGCTCCAGCCGGGCCTCCAGGGGCGACAGGCGCCGCAAGTATTTCTGCCGCAGCACCGTCTGCATGTTCGGCAGGTTGCTGGCATGCTCGAGCACATGCAGGCGCGACCTGATACGTTTGCGCACCTTTCCCGCTTCACCGAATACCGGCACCACCAGCCCCTGGCTGAGCAGGAACACCGCGGCGAACACCATGCCAAGGAAGGCCAGGATGAACTCGCTGGGAATCTGGTTCATGACTGAGCCTCCATCCATTCCGGGCGAAACAGATTGAGCGGTAGCTCGATGCCACGCTTGGCCAGCACATCGCGGAACGCCGGCACCATGCCGGTCGGCCGGTAATCGCCAAGCACTTCGCCCTGCTCGCCGATGCCACGGCGAACGAAGCCGAAGATCTCGGTCATCGTGATGATTTCGCCCTCCATGCCGTTGATCTCCTGCACGCTGACCAGGCGCCGCTTGCCGTCTTCCTGACGCTCCAACTGGATCACCACGTCTATGGCCGAGGCGATCTGCTGGCGCAGGGCCTTGATCGGAAAGGTCGCGCCGGTCATCGACACCATGTTCTCGATACGCCCCAGGGCATCACGCGCGGTATTGGCGTGGATGGTGGTCAGCGAGCCGTCGTGGCCAGTGTTCATCGCCGTGAGCATGTCCAGCGCCTCGGCGCCACGCACCTCGCCTATGACGATGCGGTCCGGGCGCATGCGCAGGCTGTTGCGCACCAGCTCACGCTGGTTGACCTCGCCACGACCTTCGATGTTCGGCGGCCGGGTTTCCAGGCGCACCACGTGCGGCTGCTGCAGTTGCAGTTCGGCCGAGTCCTCGATGGTGACGATGCGCTCGTTGTGCGGAATGAAGCTGGACAGGACGTTGAGCATGGTGGTCTTGCCGGTGCCGGTACCGCCGGATACGAGCACGTTCAGGCGTCCGCGCACGATGGCCTTGAGCACCAGGGCAATGGCCGGAGTCAGGGTGCCCATCTGCACCAGGCTCTCGGCATTGAGCAGGTCCACGGCGAAACGACGGATCGACATGCTCGGCCCATCGATGGCCAGCGGCGGGATGATCGCATTGACCCGCGAGCCGTCCTTCAGGCGCGCGTCCACCAGTGGCGAGGACTCGTCGATACGCCGGCCCAGGTTGGAAACGATACGATCGATGATGTTCAGCAGATGCTGATCGTCGCGAAAGCGCACATCGGTGCGCTGCAACTTGCCGTGGCGCTCGACATAGACCGAGGCGTGGCCATTGACCAGAATGTCCGACACGCTGTGATCGGCCAGCAGCGGCTCCAGCGGCCCGAGCCCGAGCACTTCGTCGGTAATCTGCTTGATGATCAGCTGGCGGCTGCTGACGCTCACCGGCGCCGAATGCTCGTCGAGCAGGCGCTGGCTCAGTTCTCGAATCTGCCGCCCGGCATCGGCGGGCTCGAGGGAGTCGAGCAGCGACAGGTCCATGACCTTGAGCAGCTGCTGATAGATCTTCTCCCGCCACTCGCTTTCCATCGGATTCAATCTGGACCTGGTCTCATAGAGGGTGTCCGGCGCGCTACCCTCCCAGGCCATAGGCGCCGCGGCGGTGCCGTCGGCGACAGCCTCCTGCGCACCTGCCTTCGAGTTCTTGGCGGGCTGCTGGCGCAGTCGATTACGAAATTCACTGAGCATGATCTATCCCCTGAACAGTCGGCCGAAGGTACGTTTCAGCAAACCCTGTTCGGCTGCCTTGGTGCCGAGCAGGGCCTGGCTCAGCTCGCGCATGCCGAGGGTCAGCGGCGCCCGCGGCGCATGCAGCTCCAGCGGCACCCCGGTGTTCTGGCTTTCGCTGACCACGGCATAGTCGTTGGGGAGCTTCTGCAGCTCCGTGCAACGCAGCGCCTCGGCGATGTCCTGCAGGCTGACCGGCGAGGCCTTGTCGTAGCGGTTGACCACCACCTGGAAGCGGTTGTTCTGCACCCCCAGTTCGTCGCGCATGATGCGCACCAGACGGGTGGCGTCCTTCAGGTGGCTGAGGCTTTGCTGCACCAGGATGTAGACCCGATCGGCCTGCTCCAGGGTGACGCCGGTGAGGTGGTCGATTTGCCGCGGCAGGTCCACCACCACCCAGTCGTAGGTACTGCGAGCCAGGCGCAGCAGGGCCTCCAACTGCTCCAGACGTACATCCTGGGCCAAGCACAACTCCCCGGCCCGCCCACCCAGCACATGCAGGTTCGGGCTGAAATGGCTGCAGAAGCCGCGCAAGGCGACGCTGTCCATCTCATCGATCTGCTGCATGACCTCCACATGGCTGTGCGCCGGCACCACATCCAGGCAGTGAGCGACGCTGCCGAACTGCAGGTCCAGATCCAGCAACAGGGTGCTGCCGCCCCGTGCGCTGAGCTGGTGGGCCAGGTTACAGGCCAGCAGGGTGGCGCCGGAGCCGCCCTTGGCATTCATCACCGCCACCAGTTTGCCGCCGCCCGCCTGCCCCGCCTGGGTCTCCTGAATCATCCGCTCCAGGGCGGCCAGCAACTCGTCGGCGGCCAGCGGCTCGGGCAGGAAGTCCCGGGCACCGGCCTGCATCGCCAGACGAATCCCCTCATGCTCCTCCAACGGGCCACAGATCAGGAACGGTGGTCGCTCCTGGGCCGGCCGCTGCAGCAGGGCGGCCAACTCCTCGCGCCAAAGGTGGCTGACTCGCAGTAGCAGGAAATCGGGCAACCGCTCCAGGCCGTACAGCGGGTCGGTATGGCCGTTGCTGACCAGCCGCGTGGTCACCTGCAGGCTGGGCAGGCGCTCGCTCAGGGTCTTCAGATGAGCCAGCGCCGCGGCGTCGCGACTACTGATCAGTAGCTGCTTTTTCTGCTTATCCGGCGCTCGGGTTGCCGCCGGAACTTCTCTCGATGTCAGCATGATGTGTCTCCACCCTCGCCATCTGAGCCGAGGCTTTCGCGGGGCAAGATCGCCCTGAATACCGGCAAGGTAATGTCGCCACCCAACGGTGGCGGGATCAACAAGGTGAAGGGAAAACTCTCGACACTCAGCTCAACGAAACGGATGGAACTCAGGTTGGCGGGATCACCGGGGTTGTTCACCACGGCGCCGTTCTCATCGAGGTAGGTCAGCGTCAGGTCGGAGGTTTGCAGGTTGGCGACCAGGCTGCTGGCGCTGCCGTCCCCCACGTCATTGAAGATCGCCCGCCGCTTCACTATCGTCTCGTCGCTGATGGCGCACACCGCCGCCAGCCGTGCGCCCCGGCGTACCACCTCGTCCAGGGCATTGACGGTGAACAGCAACCGGCCCATCTCCAGGATGCCGAACAGCAGGGTGAACAACAGCAGGCCGATGATGGCGAACTCCACCACATAGACGCCCTGCATACCTTTCTTGTTCATCACAGCGCCCTCATGACCACGGTGGAGTTCAGCGCGATGTTCAAGGGAATCGACGAACCGAAGAAGGTTGGCAGGGAGTTGCCGACCACCGGGCGAAAGGTGTAGGAGATGCTGACCCGCACATGTTCGGCGCCCACCGAGCTGACCTGTACGTCGCTCGGCGCCAGATTCGGCACCACCGATGCATAGCCGCGCGGATTGGCCGGCACACCGAAGACGGCGACGTTCTTGGTCCTGGTCTGCAGATCTCCGGTCAGATCGATCTGCCCGAGCGTTGCGTTCCAGGCCTGTCCGGCGACGTAACGTCCGGCGTCGCGGCTGGCTTGCAGCAGGTTGTTGTAGTGGTACAGCAGACGGCCGAACTCGCCGATAGCCAGCAACAGCAACAGCAGCAATGGCAAGGCGATCGCGAATTCCACCATGGCCACGCCACGCTGGCTATGAAGCGGTTTAGATTGCCTGCTGCTCATCGCACACCTCTCTTCAGGTTATGGTCCCGGCCCTCGGCCCTTGCAGGTCCCACGCATCCGGTCCTGCAGGCGCCGCTGCCTGCCCACCTAGGAATCGGGGCTCGGCGTCGAGGGCGTCAGATAGGTCTTGTACAGCTGGATGATCTTCGGCCCCACGTCATCCACCACGGGCCCCGGCACGCTATCGCCGGCGCAATCCATGACGAACTGGCCGAAGATCTGCGCCTGGTTGCCCTGCTGGCTGACGGTCTGCACCAGGAAGAAACAGCCGTAGCCC
Source organism: Pseudomonas benzenivorans (assembly GCF_024397895.1). NCBI lineage: Bacteria > Pseudomonadati > Pseudomonadota > Gammaproteobacteria > Pseudomonadales > Pseudomonadaceae > Pseudomonas > Pseudomonas benzenivorans. Next base: position 4,671,407 of record NZ_CP073346.1, on the reverse strand, counting down.
AATACCGGCACTGAGGTCTGCCCGCCCGAGGCACCATCGCAGTTGCCCACCACTATCTTCAGCAGGCGCCGCTCGAGCACGCCATTGGCCTCGCAGCCGCTGGGGCAGTTGGCGACGCTCTCCAGCCAGTCGTTGTAGTCGAGCAGATTCGTGCTGGCCGTCGCCAAGTCGCCGTCGTTCGAGGTGACCGGCTGGTTCTGGTGTTCCACCCGAGGCGGCGAGGTGCGATCGTTGTAGGTCATCCGTGGCGTGGTGAAACTGATCACCTTGTCCGGCGGATAGTCGCCGGGGCTGATCGGCCCGGAGTACTGGCCGAAGCGGGTGTTCAGCCCCTGGGCCACCGGGCCCACGGTATTGCCCGGCTCGGTTTCCACCGGCTCGCCCGGGGTCAGGCACTGATCTACGCCCCCGGCCAGGGCCTCGCGGATATCCGCAGCGCCGCTCATATCGTCCAGGCGAAGCAACTGGAAGTTGCCGGGACCGATCGCCGGGGCGTTTCCCGCCGCGCTCTTCAATACCTCCAGGTCGCCAAAGCGGTAGCCCCAGAACATGCCCGTACCCGGGTCGTACTGGTTCTCATCACCACAAACCAGCAAGGGCGCCAGATCGCAGGGGGCGGTCTGGCTCGGCCCGGCAGTGGCGATGGCCGCCACCGCCTTGTCGGCGAGACCGCCCGCGCCGAACGCCTGGGCGAACCCCCAGAAGAAGCCAGGCAACGCGTAGTCCGCCACCGTTACCCGCACGAAACGGGCATCCACCGGCCCGGGGAAGGCGAACGGCCCTTGGACATCGGTGGCCAACTCCACCTGCGCGAAAGCACCGACGCCGCCGGCCGCCGTGATGGCCGCCGCCAGCTCGCCGTTGCCACTGGCGTTGGCATTGAGCGACAGGGTGTTCAATGCGGCATCCCGCGTCTGACTGGACGCGTTACCGGTGCCCATGACCTGACTCAGGGTCTTGGCACCGCTGAGGGCCGCGGCGTCCACCGCGTTCTGCAGCCGCGCCTTGTTCAGCAGCATGTGCCCACCGTCCAGCGCCAGGGCGGACATCAGCAGCATGGATGCCAACGCCACCACGACCAGCACCATCACTGCGCCCTGCTGGCGGTGCGGCAACGCGGTGAAAGGCCGTTGCATACGGGGGTTCATGATCCGCCCCTCAGTTATTGATGTTGATCTGGATTGGCTGGCCGACCTGCTGCGCATCGCCGGTCACCCCGCGATAGCCATCCATGACCTTTTCCGTCAACGGGCCATCGGTGCCGGTCGCGGAGACCTCGGTACCGGGGGCAGCCGCCTGCTGCTTGTCGGCGATCTGCTGATAGTGGACGTCGTAGACCGTGCTGCCGAGCGGCCCTACCCGCCCCTCCTCATAGCTCATGCAACCGGCCAGGGCGAATGCCAGCGTGCACAGGGAAATCATGGTTTTCATCTTCGCTGCCTCCAATTATCCGATATCGCGGCGGCCTGCTTTGCAGGCACTCACCCGTCACCAGCAAGCGCTTGCTCCCTTAGCTGCTAATTCAGGTCATGGCCGAAACTGCCCTCGCTGACCCCTAGACTGACAGGCACCCGCCGCCCCAGTTGGCGTCCCTTGGTCTTGCCGAGCAGGTAGAAATCCAGGTCGCTCGGTTCGACGAACTTCTCGGTGGGCAGGCGCACGCTTCTGGCGTCTATCGGCTTGGCCAGATGCGGCGTCACCAGGATCACCAGCTCGGTTTCGCCATTGACGAACTCCTGGCTGCGAAACAGGTGGCCGAGCACCGGTATGTCGCCCAGGCCAGGAAAGCGGCTGACGAAGTCGCGGGTGTTCTCGCTGATCAGACCGGCGATGGCGATGGTCTGGCCGTTGCCCAGTTCCACGGTGGACTGCGCGCTGCGCTTGGTCAGTGCCGGCACCAACAATGAAGTCTCTACGGCGTCCCCCGTCTGCACCACCAGGCTATTGGCCGCCACCAGCTCGCTAACCGAGACATTCAGGTTGAGGTTGATGCGCCCGGAGTCGAGTACCACCGGGAGGAACTTGACCCCCACGCCGAACTCCTTGAACTCGATGGTGATGCCATCCTCGTCGGATACCGGGATGGGGAACTCGCCGCCGGAGATGAACTCCGCCTGCTGCCCGGTCAGGGTGGTCAGGGTCGGCTCCGCCAGCACCTTGGCCGAGCCGTTGTCCTTGGACGCCTCCAGCACCACGTTGAAGAGGAATTCGTCCGAGAGGAACTGGGCGAAGATGCCCTTGCCGCTACCGATAAGGCTGGTCGGGTCGGGAATGATAAACCCGTCGTTCAGCGGATCGGGAACCAGGCCGATCGGGATGCCGCCAGGCCCGACTCCGCCGTTGAAGCCACCACCGGACCAACGGCTGGAAGAGCCGAAGTCCAGCGCATTGAAGCGCACGTTTAGGCTCTTGACCAGGCTGCGCTGCATCTCCGCCACCTTGACCTCCAGCATCACCTGCTGGCTGCCGCCGACGGTCAACAGATTGATCACTTCCAGCGACTGGGTGGGCGCCGCGGCGGCTGCCTCACCCTCGCCCTGGACCACGCTGGCGGTCTGCGCGGTGTAGGTCTTGGCCAGCTTGACCGCGGTATCCGCCACCGCCGCGCTGCTCACCTGGCCGCGCAGCACCAGCGCGCCCTGGGCGCTGAACACCTCGATGCGCTCGTTGGGCATCAGTTGATGCAGCTTGCCCTTCAACCCACCGAGGTCGTGCACCACCTCGAGGTCGAGGCTGTCGATCAGGCGGTTCCTGCCATCCCAGAGCAGCACGTTGGTGCTGCCCAGGGAACGTCCGAGCAGGTAGACCTCGGAGGGGCTGGTAATCAGGATGTCGGCGATCTCCGGGTTGCCCACCGAGACCTTCTTGACCGGTGCGCGGGTGGTGAGTATCCGCGACTTGTAGATCGGCACCTGGACGTTGCTGGTGTTGGCCGCCGGCATGGCTGCTACCCCAGGCGACGTTTCCGCCGCCATCAGGGGCACGAGCGGCGAGCAGGTACCGAGCAGCGCCAACGCGCAAGCGATTTTCCGAATGCTTTGCATGTCCTTCTCCTTGCCTGAAAGGTCTTTTGCTCGACCACGTCCGAAGGCTAGTCGGCCATGTGCCAGTGGCAAACAACGCCTAGAGATGCACCTTGGCCACCTTCACCTCGGTGCCACGAATGATGGTCACGCCTCCGCCGCCGGAGCTGCGCCGCACCACGCGCTTCACCGGGGCCGGACTAGGTGCCGGCGCCGGCGCCGCAGCCACCGCCGGCTTCTCGACGGCCTCCGGTTTCTTCTCGTTGTTAAGCGGGTTGCGCAGGGCCAGTTGCAGCTTGCCTTCGGTCTGCGCCTTGACCAGCACCTCGGCCTCCTCGCTGGTCATCTCCAGCGTCACCGCGCGCACCACCACCGGCTGGGTCTCGTCGGTGCTGGCGGTCTGGTCGACCGCCAGCACCCGCAGGTCTTCGAGGATGGTCTTCGACTCGGCGCTGCTGTTATTGCCGACCTTGCGCGTGGCCAGGACATCGACCCGGTTGCCCGGCAACAGGAAGCCGCCGACCCCGACCACATCGTCGACCCGCACCGAGATGGCGCGCTTGTTCGACTCGATCAGCGAGGCCAGGGTGCTGCCGCCCAAGTGCTCGGCCAGCCGCGCACCGCGCACTATGTCGCCGCGCAGCATGCCGAAGGTGGCGATCTTGCCCACCACCTTGTCGGGGGCGTCGAAGGCATCGTCCGGCGCCGCGCCCTTGGGCATGGGTACCAGGGTCACGTGCTGGGCCTCGACCATCTGGCCGAAGGGTATCTCCACGGTGGCCACCACCACGTTCTGCAGGTTGTCGTCCGGGCTGGCGTTCAGCCGGGCGCTGAGCCAGTTGTTGGCCATCCACGCCGCGCCTAGGCCGAGCACCAGGGAAAGAGCCACCAGGGTAAGAGTTCGCGCACTCATGTCAGTATCTCCTTAGCCGAGAAAGTCGAGCTGGACGAAGTAGTTGCGCCAGGCCCACTCCAGTTCGCCTGGCGACAGCGGGCCGGCGCCGTCTTGGTAACGCTGGCGATCCAGCGCCATGCCGAGCAGGTCGCGGGGGTGGCAGGGCACCAGCGGCATACCCTCGACCTCGTACAAGCCCTGCAGTACGAAGCCCAGCAATGCCTCGTCGTAGGCGATGCCCAGGCGCTCGCACTCCTGCCGCCAGATGCGCGTGTATTGATCGGGCGTGAGGTAGTCGAAGTGCAGCTTGTAGCCGATGCGTCGCAGGAAGGCCTCGTCGGCCAGCTCCAGCGGGTTGAGGTTGGTCGAGAACACCAGGATGAGGTCGAAGGGCAGCTCGCAGTGGCGGCCGCCGCCGAGGTTGAGGAAGTCGCGCTTCTCCTCCATCGGCACTATCCAGCGGTTGAGCAGCTGCGCCGGCTCGACGCGCTGGCGACCCATGTCGTCGATGATGAACAGGCCGTTGCTGGCCTTCAGCTGCAACGGCGCCTGGTATTGACGGCTGAAGGCGTCGTAGCGGATGTCCAATTGCTCCATGCTCAGTTCGCCGCCGGTGATCACCACCGGTCGCTTGCAGCACAGCAAGCGGCGATCGATGCCCTGGTTGAGCATCAGGTTCTTTTGCTGGCCCTGGTCCTCCAGTCGCTGATGCACCTGAGGGTCGTAGATCTCCACCACCGCCTCGTTGATCGCGATGGCATGGGGCACCCAGACCGCCTCGGCGAACAGCCCGATCAGCCGCGAGCTGATATAGGTCTTGCCGGTACCCGCCGGGCCATAGATCATCACGGCCCGCCCGGAATTCATCGCCGCCCCCAGTTGATCGAGCATGGCCTGCGACAGCACCACCTCGGCGAAGGCCGCGTGCATATCGTTGGCGGTGATACGACCGTGGTGGATGGTCTGCAGCTTGAGCAGGGAGCGGTAGCTGCTCACCGGGTAGGGGGCCGCGCCGATATAGCCGCTGCGGGCCAGGGCGTCGCGGGCACTGCTGCGACCGCGCTCGGTCAGGCCGTAGCGCAGCGCCTGGCCACCGGATTGCCCCAGCACTTCGATGCGACCATCCTTGCGCAGGAAGCCGAGCAGCTCTTCGAGCACCGAACCGGTCAGCGCCAGGCGCTCCACCAGCCGCGGCATATCCAGCACGCCGGCATCGTGCAGGTGCTTGCACACCAGGTCACCGAGGAAGTTCTCTGCCAGGCCGGTCTCGCGCACCGTCCGCGGTTGCGGGGCCAGGCGCTGCACCGCCTCGCGCTGACTGGGGTAGGCGTCGCTGTCGCTGATGGCGTACATGGTTGGCCTCCCGGGTTATCAAACGAAATACTGCAAGTACAGGCAGGTCAGCGTGCCCAACAGAATCGCCAGCGAATAAGGAAAGGGTTTGCCGGCCACCTCGTCTGCCGCCGGGGCAAAGTAGGCCCGGGCCCTGAGCATCAGCCAGTAACGCGAAAAGGTCATCGGCAACTGCCCGCGCACCAGCACGATCAGGAAGCCGCACAGGCCGCCGACGATCAGGCTGAAGAATGCAGCCCAGAGCGCGCCATTCGGCGTCAGAAAAGCACCGACCATGGCCATCAGCTTGACGTCACCGGCGGCCATGCCGCCCAGGGCGTAAAGCGGAAGAAGCACGCCGAAGCCGATCAACAGGCCCAAGGCGCCATCGCCCAGACCACCGAATCCATCCGAATAAGCCTGGCCGGCCAGCCCCAGTGCGAGGCCCAGCACGATTAGCAAGTTGGGAATGCGGTGGCGACGCAAGTCGCTCGCCACCGCTATGCCCAGCAGCCCTAGTAGCACAATGACGGGGACCATCTGCTCTATGGACATCGCTGCATCTCTCTTGGGATTTATTGTTGTATCAGCAAGTCCCAGCAAGAACGGCGTTGCAGAGAGCAACGATCCGGGTGTTCACCGCACCACCCAGACCAGTGAACGCGAGTACAACCGCCACCGTGATCAACCCACCCGCCACCGCATACTCCACGATGGTCAGACCCTCTTCGTCTTTGACGAACTTCATCACCGAAGTCTTAATTGCTTGAAAAGTCATTTCGCCCACCTCACTAGAAAGTTGTTCTTCCAGGAAACCGGCGGCACTTCTTGCCCCGCCTGACTCGAACCCTAGTAAGGGTATAGCCCGAGGGTTAGAAGACTTTTGCCGAACACTAGGACTATTTTGCGGCGCAAGCGAAACGGCTCGCCGAATCTCGGTACCTAGAAGCACGCGGAAAAAGCCGTTGCACGGAAGGGACTTGCCAATACTTCCCAAGAAGATTCGCAAGCGGCGAAGCAATCCGAAAAAGTTCGGACTCGCCAGACAGAGGAGAGCCGCACAGCCATTGGCTCGAGCCTGTATACAGAACCCGAAAGTCTAAGAAGGCTGCGCTTTATCGAGAGTTGATCTTTCCAGTACTGGCATTCTGGCAATACTTCGAAGTGTGGACACAACTAAGGCGCAGAGCTAAGAAAAGATGTCTAACTCGGCCACCAAGCCATTCTTGCTATGGCTCGACATGACACACGACCGATCGGTTGACGACCTGATCGCGCACTTTATTGCCAGCTGCGAATGTCGCCTGGCCGCGGCCTCCGCCATGCCGCAACGTGCCAGCGCGCAGCAGCCGGACATGATCTGCATGCACTTCGACCGCCCGGACGCACTCGGCCTCAACCTGCTGCTGGAGGTCAAGCGCAGCGTACCCTCCATCCCGATCACCATGTTCACCGTGCAGCACTCCGAGGAGCTGGCCGTGTGGGCCATGCGCGCCCGGGTGTGGGAGTACATGGTGCTGCCGCTGACGGAGGCAGAGAGGAGTCGCTACCTGCGCGCCCTCACCCAGCTGTGCGAGCTACGCCGCAACCCCATCGGCCAGGGCAAGAAGCGCCAGGTCGACTGCCACCCGTCGTTTCCGGGCAGCATCCGCATGACCGCAGCGCACCAGAAGCACCAGGCGTTGAACAAGGTCCTGCAATACATCGATGAGAATTTTCACGAGAACATCGACCAGAAGGCGCTGGCGCAGCGTTGCGGGATGACCAGTTTTCGCTTCAGCCGCCTGTTCAAGGAGGTCATGGGCATCGGCTTCATGGACTACATCCTCGGCAAGCGCATGGACTTCGCCAAGGAGCTGCTCGACAACAGCCAGATGCCCATCACCAGCATCGGTTACGAGGCCGGCTTCAAGGACCCATCCTACTTCGCCCGGTCGTTCAAGCAGTACAACGGCTGCACCCCCAGCGAGTATCGCCGGTCGAATCGCTGCGAACAGCCCGGCGGGCTCGACTCGGCCGGGGAGGATTCCTCGCAGAAGGTGATCGAAGGCCTGCTTCGCGGCGTCAGGGCCTGACCCCTCGCGGCAGACCCGGCAGGACCGTCGACGCTGCCATAGCCCGCAGAGTGGATGGCGCCCTCTTCATCCAGCGGGTACCGCCGGCAGAGCGCGTTTGCTGCGCGCAGCGCACCCTACAGGCCTAGCCCAGGCGACTCAGCTCCGCGAGAAACTGCGCCTCGTCCAGCACCCGCAGGCCCAGCTCGTTGGCCTTCGCCAGCTTGGAGCCGGCGCCTGGACCGGCCACCACGCAGCTGGTCTTGGCCGACACCGAGCCGGCCACCTTGGCGCCCAGGCTCTCCAGCTTGTCCTTGGCCACATCGCGACTCATCACCTCGAGACTGCCGGTCAGCACCCAGGTCTGCCCCGCCAGGGGTAGACCCGCGACGCGCTTGCGCTCGCTCTGCCAGTGCATGCCGAACGCGCGCAGCTGGGCCTCGATGGCCCGGGCCCACTCGACATTGGCCGGCACCGCAAAGTACTCGCGCAGCGCCTGCTTGGCCTTCTCGTTGAGGCCCTTTGTCACGCTCAATTCCAGCCAGTCCTGGCTCAGGGCGATCAGCCCATCCAGGCTGCCGCAACGCTCGGCCAGGTTCTTCGCCCCGGTGGCGGCGATGCCGGCGATATTCAGCTTGTCGATAAAGCCGGCCAGGCTGGTGCAAGCGGCGAACTCGGCACCGACCTCACCCTCCTCCTGCAGCTCGATACCACGGGCCAGCAGGTCGCGAATCACCTGCTGGTTGTGCCCGTCATCGAAGAAGTTACGAATTTCGTGGGCCACTTCCAGACCGACATCCGGCAGGTAGGTCAGCACCTGGGGCAATGCCTGCTGAATACGCGCGAGCGACCCCAGGGCGCGGGCCAGCAGCTTGGCGGTTTCCTCGCCGACATCGGGAATGCCGAGCGCATAGATGAAACGTGCCAGGCTGGGCCGTCGACTGTCGGCGATGGCGGCCAGCAGGTTCTTGCTCGACAGCTCGGCGAAGCCCTCCAGACCGACGATCTGCTCGAAACTCAGGCTGTACAGGTCCGCCGGCGAGCTCACCAGGCCTTCATCGACCAGCTGCTCGACGCTCTTCTCGCCGAGGCCCTCGATATCCATGGCGCGGCGCGACACGAAGTGAATGATCGCCTGCTTGAGCTGGGCGCCACAGGCCAGGCGGCCGACGCAGCGGTACACCGAACCCTCGCTGACGGTCTCGCGCCCCTTGCTGCGCTTGATCAGCTGGGTGCGCTCGACCTGGGAGCCGCACACCGGGCAAGACTCGGGCACCTGCACCGGCTGCGCGGTGGCCGGACGGCGCTCGGCCACCACCTGAACCACCTGCGGGATCACGTCGCCGGCGCGGCGGATGACCACAGTATCGCCGACCATAACCCCCAGGCGCGCCACTTCATCCATGTTGTGCAGGGTCGCGTTGGACACCGTGACGCCGGCCACTTTCACCGGCTTCAGACGGGCCACCGGGGTGACCGCACCGGTGCGTCCGACCTGAAACTCGACGGCCAGCAGCTCGGTCAGCTCCTCCATGGCCGGGAACTTGTGGGCAATGGCCCAGCGCGGCTCGCGGGCACGGAAGCCCAGCTCGCGCTGGTAGGCCAGGCTGTTGACCTTGAACACTACGCCATCGATCTCATAGGGCAGCGATTCGCGTCGCTCGCCGATGGCACGGTAGTAGTCCAGGCAGTCCTGGGCGCCCTTGGCCAGTTTCAGCTCGCGACTGATCGGCAAACCCCAGCCCTTCAGCGCCTCGAGGATGCCGATATGGGTGTGCGGCAGCTCGCCCTCGACCCGGCCAATGCCGTAGGCGCACAGCTCCAGCGGGCGACTGGCGGTGATCTTCGGGTCGAGCTGACGCAGGCTGCCGGCCGCGGCGTTGCGCGGGTTGGCGAAGGTCTTGCCGCCTGACTCCAGCTGGCGCGCGTTCAACGCCTCGAAGCCGGCCTTGGACATGAACACCTCACCGCGCACCTCCAGCACCGCGGGCCAGCCGCTGCCGTGCAGGCGCAGCGGAATGTTGCGCACGGTGCGCACGTTGACGCTGATGTCCTCGCCTGTGCTGCCGTCGCCGCGGGTGGCGCCGCGCACCAGCTGGCCGTTCTCGTACAGCAGGCTGACGGCCAGGCCATCCAGCTTGGGCTCGCAGCTGTACTCCACTTCAACGCCGCCACCGAACAGGTCCCCGGTAGGGTCGCCGACCGGCAGATCCAGGCCCTCGCGCACTCGCCGGTCGAAATCCAGCAGATCGCTTTCCTCGAAGGCGTTGCCGAGACTGAGCATCGGCACCTCATGCTTGACCTCGCCGAAGGCGCTCAGCGCCAGGCTGCCGACCCGCTGGGTCGGCGAATCGGGGGTGATCAGCTGCGGGTGCTCGGCCTCCAGGGCCTTCAGCTCGCGGTACAGGCGATCGTACTCGACGTCCGGAATGCTCGGCTCGTCGAGCACGTGGTAGCGGTAGTTGTGCTCATCCAGCTCGCTGCGCAACTGGGCGATGCGTTCGGCGGCGCTCTTTGTGGAGGGGGTAGCGTCGGTCATAGGGTTTATCTCTCAAACGAAAAGAGCAGCCTGGGCTGCTCTTTTCACGAAACAATCGGAACTTAGCGTTTGCTGGTCAGCTGCTTGCGCTCGAACTCGACGATACGCTGACGGTAGTGCTCGATGGTCTGCGAAGTCATCACGCTGCGCTGATCGTCCTTCAGCTCGCCATTCAGCTCGTGGGCCAGCTTGCGCGCGGCGGCGACCATCACGTCGAACGCCTGCTTCGGATGTCGCGGCCCAGGCAGGCCGAGGAAGAAGCTGACCGCACGCGTGCTGAAACCCTCGATATCGTCCAGATCGAAGGTCCCCGGCTTGAGTGCATTGGCCATGGAGAACAGCACCTCGCCATTGCCGGCCATGCTTTCGTGACGGTGGAAGATGTCCATCTCGCCGAAGCGCAGGCCGCTCTCGAGAATGTTCTGCAGCAGCGCCGGGCCCTTGAACCCTTCGCCATCGCGGGCTACCACGTTGATCACCAGCACCTCTTCCACCCGTGCAGGCTCTTTGACTACCGATTTCTTGGCGCCGTTGTGGCTCTCGGGAGCGTCCTGTTCGACGGGGTTGAGCAAGGTCGGCACCGGTTCATCCAGGCCCAGGTTCAGGTCACCCTGGCGCGGCTCGCCGGAGCGGCGGCGATTCAGTTCGCGGGCGCTCATGGCGGGCAGATCGTGCTCATCCAGGGAAGGCTCCTGATGGCGCTCGACCACCCGCGGCGGACCCAGCAGGTCGGGATCGCCGTCATCGTCCACCCCACCAACGAGATTCCGATCGAGCTTGAATTTCAACTTGCCCTTGCCACCGCGCATGCGCCGCCAGCCATCGAACAAGATGCCAGCAATGACGATGATACCGATGACGATCAGCCATTCGCGCAGACCGAATTCCATGAAATACCCTGACCCCTAATGAATTTTCTATGAATAAAGGGCATCCGGCCCTTACTTCGATGATCTCGAAACGTGGCGCCAACTCCATGTTCTGACAGGCGTTTTCCACGAACAATAAAATGTGCGCATTAAGCTAGCACGACGAAAGGCAACTTTACACAGCCAGAAGGCCGTTATAAACGCTGCCATGGCCGAGCTGAGCCCCGGCGCTCTCGCAATATAGCCGCGCCCCGGGGACTCGATGCTACCTAGGCGTCCACCATGGCCAACGCCTCCTCCACATCCACCGCGACCAGACGCGAGCAACCCGGCTCGTGCATGGTGACGCCCATCAGCTGGTCGGCCATTTCCATGGCGATCTTGTTGTGGGTGATATAGATGAACTGCACCTTCTCGGACATCTCTTTGACCAATCGGGCATAACGGCCAACGTTGGCGTCGTCCAGCGGCGCGTCCACTTCGTCGAGCATACAGAAGGGCGCCGGATTGAGCTGAAATATGGCAAATACCAACGCCAGTGCCGTCAGCGCCTTCTCGCCGCCGGAGAGCAGGTGAATGGTGCTGTTCTTCTTGCCCGGGGGGCGCGCCATGATGGTCACACCGGTGTCCAGCAGGTCTTCCCCGGTCAGTTCCAGATAGGCATTGCCGCCGCCGAAGACCTTGGGGAACAGCGCCTGCAGGCCGCCGTTGATCTGATCGAAGGTCTCCTTGAAGCGGTTGCGGGTTTCCTTGTCGATCTTGCGGATGACGTTTTCCAGGGTATCCAGCGCCTCGACCAGATCGGCGTCCTGGGCATCCAGGTAACGCTTGCGCTCCGATTGCTGCTGGTACTCGTCGATGGCCGCCAGGTTGATCGGCCCGAGGCGCTGGATTCGGGCGGCGAGCCGCTCGAGCTCTTCTTCCCAGGCCGGCTCCCCGGCCTCCGGCGGCAGGCTGGCGAGCACGCCGTGCAGATCGTAACCGTCCTCGGCCAACTGATCCTGCAGCGCCTTGCGCCGCACGTTCAGCGACTGCCACTCCATTCGCTGCTGCTCGAGTTGACCGCGCAACAACTGGGACTGCTGCTCGGCCTGGCTGCGGCGCTTCTCGGCATCACGCAGTTCACGATCGGCATCTTCCAGGGCCAGGCGCGCGTGCTTGAGTTCCTCCTCCACGCCCATGCGCCGATCGAGCAGCTCTTCCAGCTTCAGGCGCAGCTCTTCCAGCGGGGCTTCGCCCTCCTCCAGGTTGAGACTGAGCTGCTCGCGCTTCTCATGCAGGCGCTCGGCCTGCAACTCCAGGCGCTCGAGGGCCTGGCGGGTTGAATCATGCTGGGCCCGCAGCGAGCCCAGGCGCACCGCCAGCTGATGGGCATGGTCCTTGTGCTGGCGCGCCTCCTGCCGCACCCGGTCGAGCCGCTCGCGCAGCGCGTCGCGACTGGCCAGCAGGCTTTCGCGCTGGTCGTTGTCGAGGGCCATGGCCTCCAGGGCGTCCTGCAACTGCAAACGCGCCTCGCCCAGCTGCTCCTGCTCCAGCTCACGCTGCTCGACCTGTTCGGCCTGCTCGGCATCCAGCCGACGGCGGCGCAGGCTCAGCTGCTCGGCCTTGGCCTGGCTGGCGGACAGCCGCGCCTTCAGCTCGCCGAGCACCCGGGTACGCTCCTGCAACTGGCGGCGCTGCTGCTCGCGTAGCTCCTCCTGCTGGCGCTGACTGTCGCGCAGCGCCTGCAGACGTTCGTCGAGCAGCTCCAGCGCGGCTTCCCGCTCGTCGCGCTCCAGCCCCAGGCGCTCCAGTTCCTGGCCACGGGCCAGCACGCCACTCTCCGCCTCGCTGGCACGGCGCACGCGCAGGAAGTGCCGGCCGACCCAGTAACCGTCGCGACTGATCAGACTTTCGCCCTCGCCCAGGGCCGCGCGGGCCGCCAGGGCCTCCTCCAGAGTCGCCACCGGCCGAACCTTCGCCAGCCAGGGCGCCAGGTCGATGCTCGCCTCGACCTTGTCCAACAGGCTGCCCGGGACCCTCGCCCCATTGGCGGCCGGGGTGAGTAGACGCAGCTCGCCCTGACTCAGGCCGGCGAAATCCAGCCCCCCGAAATCGTCCAGCAGCACCGCGTGCAGATCGGCGCCCAGCACGGTTTCCACCGCCAGTTCCCAGCCCGGCTCGACCCGCAGCCCTTCAGCCAGGCGCGGACGCTCGCTCAGGCGCTGCTCGCGCAACCACTGGCCGGCGCCCTGGCCGGGATCGAGCGCGGCCTGCTGCAAGGCTTCCAGCGAGGCCAGGCGGCCATTCAGGCGCTGCAGCTCGCCCTGAGCCTGCTGCTGGGCCTGGCCGGCCTGCTGCAGTTCGCTGCGCAATTGCTGCAGTCGCTCGGCCAGGTGCTGCTCATCGGCCTGCAGCTGCTCCTGATCCAATTCGGCGGCGGCAATCTGCTCGCCCAGTTCGATAATCGCCGCGTCTTCCGGGTCGTCCGCCAACTGCTGCAGTTCATCTGCGAGACGGCCCTGACGCTCGGCCAGGCGCTCCAGGCTCTGCTCCAACTGCTGAATGCGCGACTGCTGGACTTCGGCCTGGCGACGCGGTTCGGCGCTGCGCTGGTTGAAGCCGTCCCACTGCTCCTGCCAACCGTGCATGGCGCTCTCGGCCTCTTCCAGCGCCGCTGCGGCTTCCTCGGCGGCGGCGGCGGTCAACTCCTGCTCGGGCTCGAGCATCGCCAGCTCTTCGCCCAGGGTGGCCAGCAGGGTGCGGTCGTGGCCCAGGTGCGATTCGGTCTCCTGGCGCGCGCGCTCGGCCTCGCGCAGGTCGTCCTGCAGCTGGCGCAGGCGCTGCTGGCCATGCTGGATACTCTGCTCGACCCGGGCAATATCCCCGCCGACCGAATAGAAACGCCCCTGCACCAGGTTGAAGCGCTCGCTCAGCTCGTGGTGGCCGTCACGCAGCCGCTCGATGCTCGCGTCGGCATTGCGCTGCTCGGCCACCAGGGCCTCGAAGCTCACTTCCTGGTTGCCGATCACCGCCTCGCGCTGGCCGACCTGCTCGTTCAGCGCCTGCCAGCGCAGGGCCGTGAGCTGGGCCTTGAGCTGGCGCTCCTCGCCCTTGTATTGCTGGTACTTCTCCGCGGCCTGGGCCTGGCGATGCAGGCGCTCCAGCTGGCGTTCCAGCTCCTCGCGCAGGTCGGTCAGGCGCGCCAGGTTCTCGTGGGTGCGGCGAATGCGGTTCTCGGTTTCGCGGCGCCGCTCCTTGTACTTGGAGATGCCCGCCGCCTCTTCGATGAAGTTGCGCAGGTCCTCGGGCTTGGCCTCGATCAGCTTGGAAATCATCCCCTGTTCGATGATCGAGTAGCTGCGCGGCCCCAGCCCGGTACCGAGGAAGATGTCGGTGATGTCGCGGCGCCGGCACTTGGTGCCGTTGAGGAAGTACGTGTTCTGACTGTCGCGGGTTACCCGGCGACGGATGGAAATCTCGTTGTAACCGGCGTATTCGCCGACCAGGGTGCCGTCGGAGTTGTCGAAGATCAGCTCGATACTGGCCTGGGTCACCGGCTTGCGCGTATTGGAGCCGTTGAAGATGACGTCGGTCATCGACTCGCCGCGCAGGTTCTTGGCCGAACTCTCGCCCATCACCCAACGTACCGCGTCGATGATGTTGGACTTGCCGCAGCCATTGGGCCCGACCACCGCCGCCATGTTGCTCGGGAAGCTCACCGTGGTCGGGTCGACGAAGGACTTGAAGCCCGCCAGCTTGATGCACTTGAGGCGCATGGTTCAGCGCTCGGCCAGGGTCGCCAGGACCAGCTGGCAGTTGTGCTCGCCATAAGCGAGCAGCAGTTCGCGGGCGCGCCCATGGTCACGCTCGATGATCGCCCGCAGCAGCTGGGCGAAGGTGGTGAGGTACTGCGTCATCTCGCCCCTGCGCCGCTCCAGCACCAGCTGATAGGTCCGGCTGATCGCCGGCAGCAGGTTCTCGACGGTTTCCTGCAGATAGGGGTTGTCGGCGAACGGGAAGGCCGCGCGCATCACGTCGAAACTGTATTCGACGAAGGCGCTGATATCCTCGCGCTGCTGGGCCTCCAGCAGGCGCTGCTGAATGGCCTGAAAAGGCGCCAGATCGCTTTCCTCCTGCCAGCCGTCGGCCACCGCCCGGGCGAGCAGGACATAGAGCTCGATGACCAGGGCGTACAGGCTCTTCACGTTGTGCGGGGTCAGTTCGCTCACCTGGGCGCCGCGACGCGGCAGGATGACGACCAGGTGGCGGCGCTCGAGAATCAGCAGCGCCTCACGCACCGAGCCCCGGCTGACATTGAGCGCCTGGGTGACCTTCTGCTCCTGAATGCGCTGTTTCGCCTGCATCTCGCCGCGGATGATGCGCTCTGCGAGGTAGTGGGCGATCTGCTCGGCGAGGCTGTCCGGTGCCTTGAACGTCATGGTTTTCCTTAGGCTCTGCTGACCTATTGGGGCAAGCGGCGTTGCTGCTGCGGCCCCCACCAGGCAGGCGCTGGAGGGGCGAATTCGGGGCGCGAGTGTATCACAGGGTGCCGCAGACCTACGCCAGCGAGGACGAGTATGACGACCCGCTCAGCCATGCCGCACGGCTGCCCTGCCTGGGCGCTCTACAGCTGCGCGACCCAGCGCGCCAGACAGTCCGCGCAGGTAGAACCGGCTAGCCTTTCCTCGGCAGGCGGGCTCATAACCGAATCGCATGACAATCATCTGACCAAGGGGTCAAATATTTGTTGACCCAAAAGTCAGAAAACTCTAGAT
Source organism: Pseudomonas benzenivorans (assembly GCF_024397895.1). Taxonomy (NCBI): domain Bacteria; kingdom Pseudomonadati; phylum Pseudomonadota; class Gammaproteobacteria; order Pseudomonadales; family Pseudomonadaceae; genus Pseudomonas; species Pseudomonas benzenivorans. The sequence continues at coordinate 4,655,938 of NZ_CP073346.1, read as the reverse complement.
TTGCTCCATGACAGACGAGGCGAGAACGCCGGGAAATCCGCGCCACCGCTCCTTCCCCGCCGCTACGAGCCGCTCGTACAGAACAATAAAATGCCTGGAGGTCGTCCTTGATCCAGTTTTTACTCAACCGGGAGCTGCGCAGCGAGCAGCGACTCGATCCTAACGTCACAGTGCTCAACTACCTGCGTGAACACGTGGGCAAACCCGGCACCAAAGAAGGCTGCGCCTCCGGCGACTGCGGCGCCTGCACCGTGGTGGTCGGTGAGCTCGATGGCGATCGCGTGCGCTATCGCACCCTCAATTCCTGCCTGACCTTCGTCGCATCCCTGCACGGCAAGCAGCTGATCACCGTCGAAGACCTCAAGCACCAGGGCAAGCTGCACAGCGTGCAGCAGGCGATGGTCGATTGCCACGGCTCGCAGTGCGGCTTCTGCACCCCCGGCTTCGTCATGTCGCTGTTCGCCCTGCAGAAGAATCGGGCCGCGATCGGTCGGGCCGCGAGCGGCAGCAACGGCTTCGACAAGGGTGAAACCCTGGAAGCCCTGGCCGGCAACCTGTGCCGCTGCACCGGCTACCGGCCGATCATCGATGCCGCCGAACAGGCCTGCTGCCAGGCCCAGCCCGACCAGTTCGACGCATTCGAGAAGGAAACCGTCGCCCAACTGAAAGCCATCGCCCCCCGGGAAACCGCCGAGCTGAACAGTGGCGACAAGCGCTGCCTGCTGCCGCTGACGGTCGCCGACCTGGCCGATCTCTATGTCGCCAACCCCGAGGCGCGCCTGCTCGCCGGTGGCACCGACCTGGCCCTGGAGGTGACTCAGTTCCACCGCGAACTGCCGGTGATGATCTACGTCGGCCATATCGAAGCCATGAAGCGCGTGGAGATCACCGACGACTCTATCGAGATCGGCGCGGCCACCGCCCTGTCCGACTGCTATGGGGCACTGGCCAAGGAGTATCCGGACTTCGGCGAGCTGCTGCACCGCTTCGCCTCCCTGCAGATCCGCAACCAGGGCACCCTCGGCGGCAATATCGGCAACGCCTCGCCGATCGGCGACGCCCCGCCGCTGCTGATCGCCCTGGGCGCGCAGATCGTCCTGCGCCAGGGCAACAGCACCCGCACCCTGGCCCTGCAAGACTATTTCCTCGACTACAAGGTAACGGCACGTCAGGAGGCCGAGTTCATCGAGAAGATCCTGGTGCCGCGCGCCAAGGCCAACCAGGCGTTTCGCGCCTACAAGGTGTCCAAGCGCCTGGACGACGACATCTCGGCCGTGTGCGCCGCCTTCAACCTGCTGGTCGAGGATGGTGTGGTGAAGGAGGCCCGCATCGCCTTCGGCGGCATGGCGGCGATTCCCAAGCGCGCCGCCGCCTGTGAGGCCGCGCTGACCGGCTCGGCCTGGTACCCGGGCGTGATCGAGCGCGCCTGCGCCGCCCTGGCCGAGGACTTCACCCCGCTCAGCGATTTCCGCGCCAGCAAGGAATACCGCCTGCTCACCGCGCAGAACCTGCTGCGTAAATTCTTCCTCGAGCTGCAAGCTCCCGAAGTCGATACCCGGGTGACCGCCTATGTCTAACCATCACAAAACCCCGAAGACCCAGGCCGAACTGGCAGAACTGTTCCGCGCCGACATCACCACCGGTGTCGGCCGCAGCGTCAAGCACGAGAGCGCCGAGAAGCACGTCTCCGGAGAGGCGGTGTACGTCGACGACCGCCTGGAATTCCCCAACCAGCTGCACGTCTACGCCCGCCTTAGCGACCGCGCCCATGCACGCATCGTCCGCATCGACACGGCGCCCTGCTACGCGATCCCCGGCGTGGCCATCGCCATCACCAGCCAGGATGTGCCCGGCCAGCTGGACATCGGCCCGGTGGTCGCCGGCGATCCGCTGCTGGCCGACGGCAAGGTCGAATACGTCGGCCAGGTGGTGGTCGCGGTCGGCGCCGACAGCCTGGAAACCGCACGCAAGGCGGCCATGGCGGCGATCATCGAGTATGAGGACCTGGAGCCGGTGCTGGACGTGGAAGAGGCGCTGCGCAAGAAGCACTTCGTCCTCGACAGCCACCAGCACCGCATCGGCGATTCGGCCGCGGCCCTGGCCAGCGCCCCACACCGCCTGCAAGGCAAGCTGCACATCGGCGGCCAGGAGCACTTTTATCTGGAGACGCAGATCTCCTCGGTGATGCCCACCGAAGATGGCGGGATGATCGTCTACACCTCGACGCAGAACGCCACCGAAGTGCAGAAGCTGGTCGCCGAAGTCCTCGGCGTGCCCATGCACAAGGTGGTCATCGACATGCGCCGCATGGGCGGCGGTTTCGGCGGCAAGGAGACCCAGGCCGCCGGGCCGGCCTGCCTCTGCGCGGTGATCGCCCACCTCACCGGCCGGCCGACCAAGATGCGCCTGCCGCGCATGGAAGACATGACCATCACCGGCAAGCGTCACCCCTTCTACGTCGAGTACGACGTCGGCTTCGACGACGACGGCCTGCTCCACGGCATCCAGATGGAACTGGCGGGCAACTGCGGCTACTCGCCCGACCTGTCCGGCTCCATCGTCGACCGCGCGATGTTCCACTCGGACAACGCCTATTTCCTCGGCAACGCCACCATCAACGGCCACCGCTGCAAGACCAACACCGCCTCGAACACCGCCTACCGCGGCTTCGGCGGCCCCCAGGGCATGGTCGCCATCGAGCAGGTCATGGATCACGTCGCCCGCTCCCTGGGCAAGGACCCGCTGGCGGTGCGCAAGCTCAACTACTACGGCAAGCACGAGCGCAACGTCACCCATTACCACCAGACCGTCGAGCACAACATGCTCGCCGAGATGACCGCCGAGCTGGAGGCCAGCAGCGGGTACGCCCAGCGGCGCGAGGCCATCCGCGTCTTCAACGCCAAGAGCCCGGTGCTGAAGAAGGGCCTGGCGCTGACCCCGGTGAAATTCGGCATCAGCTTCACCGCCACCTTCCTCAACCAGGCCGGGGCGCTGATCCACATCTACACCGACGGCAGCATCCACCTCAACCATGGCGGCACCGAGATGGGCCAGGGCCTCAACACCAAGGTGGCCCAGGTGGTGGCCGAAGTGTTCCAGGTCGACATCTCGCGCATCCAGATCACCGCGACCAACACCGACAAGGTGCCCAACACCTCGCCGACCGCCGCCAGCAGCGGCGCCGACCTCAACGGCAAGGCCGCGCAGAACGCCGCCGAGACCCTCAAGCAGCGCCTGGTGGACTTCCTGGTGCGCGAGTACAAGGTCACCCCGGAAGACGTGGAGTTCCGCAACGGCCAGGTACGGGTGCGCGAGCAGTTCCTGTCGTTCGAGGAGCTGATCCAGAAGGCCTACTTCGCCCAGGTGTCGCTCTCCAGCACCGGCTTCTACCGCACGCCGAAGATCTACTACGACCGCGACAAGGCGGCCGGCCGGCCGTTCTACTACTTCGCCTACGGCGCCGCCTGCGCCGAGGTACTGGTCGACACCCTGACCGGCGAGTACAAGATGCTGCGCACCGACATCCTGCACGACGTCGGCGCCTCGCTGAACCCGGCCATCGACATCGGCCAGGTCGAGGGCGCGTTCGTCCAGGGCATGGGCTGGCTGACCATGGAAGAGCTGGTGTGGAATGCCAAGGGCAAGCTGATGACCAATGGCCCGGCCAGCTACAAGATCCCGGCCATCGCCGACATGCCGCTGGATTTGCGGGTCAAGCTGGTGGAAAACCGCAAGAATCCAGAAGACACCGTGTTCCACTCCAAGGCCGTGGGCGAGCCGCCGTTCATGCTCGGCATCGCCGTGTGGTGCGCGATCAAGGACGCGGTGGCCAGCCTGGCCGATTATCGGGTGCAGCCGGCGATCGACGCCCCGGCCACCCCCGAGCGCGTACTCTGGGGTGTGGAGCAGATGAAGCGGCTGCAGGAGCCGGCCAAATCCGCCACCGCGGTGACTGTCGAGCCGGCCTGAAACACTGGTTCAGGGTGGAGAAGCCCATGGCGATCTCCACCCTGTGCCCCGAATCAAACAGGTGTAGAACAATGACAAAACACACCGAAGCGAAAACCCAACCGGCACGACCGGCGCCGGTTCCGCTGCTGGAACCCTCGCCGAGCAACTGGCGCCTGCCGCGCCCGGGGCAACTGCCGCCGACCTGGAGACTGAGCAAATGAGCTGGATCAGCGCCCTGGCCGAACTGCAGCAGCAAGGCGAACCTTGCGTGCTGGTGACCATCATCGAGGAGCGTGGCTCGACTCCGCGCAACGCCGGCTCGAAGATGGTCGTCACCGCCGAGCGGATCTTCGAGACCATCGGCGGCGGCCACCTGGAATACAAGGCGATGGAACTGGCCCGCGACATGCTCGAAAACCGCAGCCAGGACACCCGCCTGGAGCGCTTCAGCCTCGGCGCCAGTCTCGGCCAGTGCTGCGGCGGGGCCACCGTCCTGCTGTTCGAGCCCATGGGCCAGCCACAGGCGCAGATCGCCGTGTTCGGTGCCGGCCATGTCGGTCGCGCCCTGGTGCCACTGCTCGCCAGCCTGCCCTGCCGGGTGCGCTGGATCGACTCGCGGGAGAACGAGTTTCCCGCGCAGATTCCCCCAGGCGTTGAGAAAGTGGTCAATGACGAGGTGGTCGACGAAGTCGACAGCATGCCGCCCGGCAGCTACTACATCGTCATGACCCACAACCATCAGCTCGACCTGGAACTGACCGCCGCCATTCTGGCGCGCAACGACTTCGCCTACTACGGCCTGATCGGCTCCAAGAGCAAGCGCGCCAAGTTCGAACACCGCCTGCGCGACCGCGGTTTCGCCGCCGACGTGGTGCAGCGCATGCGCTGCCCCATGGGCCTGGCCGAGGTCAAGGGCAAGCTGCCGGTGGAAATCGCCGTGTCCATCGCCGGCGAGGTGATAGCCACCTACAACGCCACCTTCGGCGAGCACAAGCGCAGCGAACAACGCAAGAAAGCCGAACCGGTGACCCGGCTGCTGCCCAGCTCCCGCAGAAACCAAGCCTGATCATTCAATATCGGCGTCGCTCCGCGCCCGCGGTGCCGCGCCCAAGGATTGTCCCGAGAACCTCATGAGCACGAACCTGAAAGCCTACCGCGCCGCCATCCTGCACAGCCTTGCCGACCCGGCGGTGGTCGGCGTCGAAGCATCCTACGAATATTTCGAAGACGGCCTGCTGCTGGTCGAGGACGGCCAGGTGGTTCAGCTCGGCCATGCGGCCGACCTGCTGCCCAAGCACAAGGCCGTGGAGGTGGTCGAGTATCGCAACGCGCTGATCACGCCGGGCTTCATCGACACCCACATCCACTATCCGCAGACCGGCATGATCGCCTCCTACGGCGAGCAGTTGCTGGACTGGCTGAACACCTACACCTTCCCCACCGAGCAGCAGTTCGCCGACAAGGCCCACGCCAGCGACGTCGCCGGCATCTTCCTCAAGGAACTGCTGCGCAACGGCACCACCACCGCCCTGGTGTTCGGCAGCGTGCACAAGCAGTCGGTGGATGCCTTCTTCGAATCGGCCCAGGCGCTGAACCTGCGCATGATCGCCGGCAAGGTGCTGATGGATCGCAACGCCCCGGATTACCTGACCGATACCCCGGAGTCCGGCTATGCCGACAGCAAGGAGCTGATCGAGCGCTGGCACGGCAAGGGCCGCCTGCACTACGCGGTGACCCCGCGCTTCGCCCCGACCAGCACGCCGGAGCAGCTGGCGCTGGCCGGCAAGCTGTATCGCGAATACCCGGGCCTGTACATGCACACCCACCTGTCCGAGAACCGCAAGGAAATCGAATGGGTCAAGGAGCTGTTTCCCGAGCGCAAGGGCTACCTGGACGTGTACGACCACTACCAGCTGATCGGCGCGCGCTCAGTGTTCGCCCACGGCGTGCACCTGTGTGACGAGGAATGCAAACGCCTGGCCGAGACCGGCTCCGCCGTGGCCTTCTGCCCCACCTCCAACCTGTTCCTGGGCAGCGGCCTGCTCGACCTGCAGGCCCTGGAACAGCATGGCGTGCGCGTCGGCCTGGGCACCGACGTCGGTGCCGGCACCAGCTTCAGCCAACTGCAATCCTTGAGCGAGGCCTACAAGGTGATGCAGTTGCAGGGCAAGAAGCTCGATCCGTTCAAGTCGCTGTACCTGGCCACCCTGGGGGGCGCCAACGCCCTGTACCTGGACGACAAGATCGGCAACTTCGAAAGCGGCAAAGACGCCGACTTCGTGGTGCTCGACTATCAGGCCACTCCCCTGATCGCCTACCGCATGCAGCAGGCCAAGACTCTGGCCGAGAAACTGTTCGCCCTGACCATCCTCGGCGACGACCGTGCGGTGAGGGAAACCTTCGCAGCCGGCCAGTCCGTGCACCGCCGCGACTGAAGCGCCCGCGGCCCTCGGGCCGAGCAGAACGGCATAAAAAAGGCCCCGCTGCGCGAGCAGCGGGGCTTTTGGGGGCCGGGCGATCAGCGACTGGCGCCGTTTCGCCCAGGCTTCTTCTTGGTCTGCAGTACGTGCGAGAACACCGCGTGCAGATCGTCCGAGGCGCTCTCCTCGTCGAGGTTGAGCTTGCCGTCGATATGGTCCATGTGGTGCATCATCAGGCTGACGGCCTTGGCCGCATCGCGGGCCTCGATGGCATCGATCAGCTGGTTGTGCTCGTCGTAGGAGCAGTGCGACCGGCTGCCACTCTCGTACTGGGCGATGATCAACGAAGTCTGCGACACCAGGCTGCGCTGGAAGCTGATCAGCGGAGCATTCTTCGCCGCCTCGGCCAGCTTCAGGTGGAACTCGCCAGACAGGCGGATTCCGGCGCCGCGATCACCCCGGGCGAAGCTTGCGTGTTCATCCTCGACCATCTGGCGCAACTCGGCCAGCTGCTCGGCGGTAGCGTGCTGCACCGCCAGTTCGGTGATGGCGCGCTCGACCATGCGCCGGGCGTAGAAAATCTGCCGGGCTTCCTCGACGCTTGGACTGGCCACCACCGCGCCACGATTCGGCCGCAACAGCACCACGCCCTCGTGGGCCAGGCGCGACAAGGCACGCCGGATAATGGTGCGGCTGACGCCGAAAATCTCGCCCAGGGCCTCTTCGCTCAGCTTGGTGCCGGGCGCAAGCCGCTGTTCGAGGATGGCATCGAAGATATGGGCGTAAACGACGTCGTCCTGAGTCCCGCTGCGGCTGCTCTTGCCCGCGCGCGGCTGCTTCTTAAGGGGCTGCAATTGTTCGTTCATTCTGACTCGCGTCTAAGGAGGGTCGGCCGGTACCGGGAACTCTACTGCGTTTCCCCCCATATCTGGCAAGCATCTGCGGGGTGAAAGTCACAGGACGGCAATGCCGGCATTGTACACAACTTAACCAGCCCACACAGCTTTCACACCGCCAGGGGTCTTGCCCATAGCGCCGGACTGATGACGCTCGGAAGGATCGATTCGAGCCACCCCGCCCGGATTTCGCTAAATCCATTTCTTATAAGAAGCATTCTTTTCGTCGCCATTCGATTAGAAACCGCCCCGTCTCCGCTGCACTTCGTCCTCAGCCGACCGCGCTCAGCAGTTCGGCCAGAAGCCCAAGATCTATCTCTATCACATTGTTATTACTAGTTTTTTTAACTATTCACAGCACCTCGTCATCACAGAAAAGCGCCACGCCCACCCGCGCGGAAGCCATCGGCTCGATTACAGAAACAGCAAAAACATTATTTGCTTTTTTTGTATACAAACGCATAATCGCGACTGGGTGACTTCCTGACCGCTCGGTCAACAACTAAGCCAGCGAGCACCCCCAAACGCACCACCTGCCTCAGAGAGCCAAAGCCTGTCGCGCCCATGCTCTGGGTGGTACACAACAAGAGAGATGAGGAGTACCTGCTGTGGAAAGCGCTAAACAAGAACAACTTGCGACTCACACCCAAAGGCTGGCGAACCCTGGCCTACTCGACCGCTTCTTCAAGCTGACCGAGCATCGCACCAGTATCAAAACCGAGCTGTTGGCCGGCCTGACGACCTTCGTCACCATGGCCTACATCATTTTCGTCAACCCCAACATCATGGCCAACGCCGGTGTCGACCACGGTGCGGCATTTGTCGCCACTTGCATCGGCGCGGCCTTGGGCTGCTTCCTGATGGGCCTGTACGCCAACTGGCCGGTTGGTCTGGCGCCGGGCATGGGGCTCAATGCCTTCTTCACCTATACCGTGGTCGGCGAAATGGGCTACAGCTGGCAGGTCGCCCTGGGCGCGGTGTTCATTTCCGGCATCCTGTTCATGATCATGAGCCTGTCGCGCATCCGTGAATGGCTGCTCAACAGCATCCCCATGAGCCTGCGCTTCGCCATGGGCGCGGGGGTCGGTCTGTTTCTCGGGCTGATCGGCCTGAAGACCGCCGGCATCGTCGTCGACAGCCCCGCCACCCTGCTGACCATGGGCTCCTTCGGCGAGCCTTCGGCACTGCTGGCCGCGGTCTGCTTCCTGTTGATCGCCGTGCTCAGCCACCGCAACGTGTTCGGCGCCATCCTCTTCAGCATGCTTGGCGTCACCGCCATCGGCTGGGGCCTGGGCCTGGTCGAATACAACGGTCTGGTGTCGATGCCGCCGAGCCTGGCCCCGACCTTCCTGGCCATGGACATCGCCGGCGCCTTCAACGTGACCATGGTCAGCGTCATCCTGGCGTTCCTGTTCGTCAATATGTTCGACACCGCCGGCACCCTGATGGGCGTCGCCCACCGCGCCAATCTGGTGGATGAGGACGGCAAGATCCAGAACCTGTCCAAGGCCCTCAAGGCCGACAGTACCTCCAGCGTGATCGGCTCCATGGTCGGCTGCCCGCCGGTGACCAGCTACGTGGAAAGCGCTTCGGGCGTGGCCGCCGGCGGCCGCACCGGCCTCACCGCGGTGACCGTCGGCGTGCTGTTTCTCGCCGCCATGTTCTTCGCCCCGCTGGCCGGGATGATTCCGGCCTATGCCACCGCCGGTGCGTTGATCTATGTGGCGATGCTGATGATGAGCGGCATGGCGCACATCGACTGGGAAGACCTCACCGACACCATCCCGGCCATCGTCACCGTGGTCATGATGCCGCTGACCTTTTCCATCGCCAACGGCATCGCCCTGGGCTTCCTGACCTATGCCACGCTGAAGTTGCTGACCGGCCAGCGCGACAAGGTTTCAGTCAGCCTCTACGTGCTGTGCATCATCTTTATCGCCAAGTTCGCCTTCCTGTAAGGTTGGCCTGAACCGCACCCGGCCCCGGCGCGCAAGCACCGGGGCCTTGCCACTTGTGGAGCCTGTGCAATGAGTCTGGAAACCTGGTTGCTGTTCGCAAGCGCCGCACTGATCGTGATTCTGATCCCCGGCCCCTTGTCCCTGCTGATGGTCAGCAACAGCCTGAACTATGGCCTGCGTCGTTCCCTGCCGGCATTCCTCGGCGGGGTCTCGGCCTCGATCTGCCTGCTCAGCGCCTCGGCATTGGGCCTGGGCGCCCTGCTGCTGGCGTCGGAACGCCTGTTCACGCTGCTCAAGCTGATCGGTGCCCTGTACCTGTTCTTCCTCGCCTGGCAGAGCTGGCAGCAGTCGCGCCAGGCCGCCACGCCGGCCAAAGCCCAGGAGCAGCCAGTCAATCCGAGCTTCCGCAGCATGTTCTGGAAGGCTTTCGGCCTGGGCGCCAGCAACCCCAAGGACATCCTCTTCTTCGCCGCCTTCCTGCCCCAGTTCATCAGCGCCGAGCAGGCGATCCTCAGCCAGCTGCTGGTGCTGATCATCACCTGGGCCGTGCTGGACCTTGGCTGCAAGCTGTTCTACGGACTCAGTGCCCACGGCGCCGCGCGCTACCTGCGCTCGGGCAAGGGCCAGGTCTGGTTCAACCGGGTCAGTGCCGGGCTGTTCGCCAGTGCCGCTACCGCCTCCCTGCTAAGCCGCTGACGGTGCCGGGCGCTGGCGCCCCGCGGCACGGCTCGGCCGTGGCCCATCCCGGATCACCCGAAAAGTGTCGCAAATGCGACCGTCCGCGCGCGCTTGCGACAATAGCGGTCGCATTCGATAAAGCTTGATCCTGCCCAGCCGACAGAATGGCAACCGCCTCCACCCGACCGCGTTGCCTATCGAGCAGGGACCCCCTATGAACATCAAACAAAAACTGACCTGGGCCTTTGCGATCATCGCCTGTGTGCCAATCATGCTGGTCGCCAGCCTGGTGATCCTCAACCTGCGCAGCGATGCCCGCGACGAATTCGTCGACAGCAGCTCCCGCGAGATTCGCCAGGTGGAGAACGCCATGCAGCTGTTCTTCGACGGCATCAGCCAGAACGTCGACTACCTGGCCAAGCACCCCCTGGTCACCGGGGTCGATGGCAACATCAAGAAGTACATGGACGCCAATGCCGCCCAGGCTCCGTTGGGCGAGTACGGCGAGAAGCTCCTGGCGCTGTTCGCCGACGTCGCGGCCAGCCACCCGGCCTATGCCTATATCACCACCGCGACCGTCGATGGCGGCTATGTCAGCTGGCCCAACGACACCACCCTGAGCAATTACGACCCGCGTCCGCGGCCCTGGTACCAGGCCGGCATCAGCGGCCAGGGCAAGACCGTGCGCACCGACGCCTACTACTGGGCCAACGACAACGCGACGCTGGTGGCCAGCGTGCGCACCGTGGCCAACGGCCTGGGCAACCCGGGTGGCGTACTCAGCATCGATGTGTCGCTCAATCAGCTGACCGATATCGTCAAGGGCATCAAGCTGGGCGAAAGCGGCTACCTGATGCTGATGGAAAACAACGGCACCGTGCTGGTGGACCCGAGCCAGCCGGAACACAACTTCAAGAAGCTCGGTGACCTGGGCGCCGGTTACAGCGAGCTGGCGCAGGCCGACCAGGGCCTGGTCGAAGTCGAGCTAGACGGCGTGCGCTACATGGCCAACGTCTGGACCTCGGAGCGCCTGGGCTGGCGCTTCATCGGCCTGATTCGCCAGGACGACGTGATGAGCAGCGTCACCCAGCTGACCTGGATCATCGCAGGCATGGCCGCACTGCTGGCCTTGCTGTTTGCCTTCGTCGGCGCCAGCTTCGCCAGCCTGATCGTCAGCCCCATCCGCGCCGTGGCCTCGGGCCTGGAAGGCATCGCCCAGGGCGAAGGCGACCTGACCCACTCGCTGACCGTCAACGGCCAGGACGAAACCGCGCAACTGGCCGGCTGGTTCAACCAGTTCCTCGCCAGCATTCGCCAACTGATCCTCAACATCGGCCAGGCCGCGCGGCAAATTCACCAGAGTTCCGGCACCTCCGCCCAGGTTTCCGCCGACATGGCCGAGGCGGCCGGACGCCAGCGCGAATCGGTGGACATGGTTTCCACCGCGTTCCACGAGATGGTCGCCACCGCCAACGAAGTGGCCCGCTCCTGCAGCCAGGCCGCCGAGTCCGCCGACAGCGGCCAACAGCAGGCGCACGTCGGCCAGCAGCAAATCGACGCCGCGGTGAACAGTGTCGAGCAGCTGAGCCGGGAGATCTCCCAGTCGGCCGCCGCGATGCAGCAGCTGGAGCAGGACAACCACAACATCCAGTCGATTCTCGGCACCATCCGCTCGATCGCCGAGCAGACCAACCTGCTGGCCCTGAACGCCGCCATCGAAGCGGCTCGCGCCGGGGAACAGGGTCGCGGCTTCGCCGTGGTCGCGGATGAAGTCCGTGCCCTGGCCAAGCGCACCGCCGACTCGACCTCGGAGATCGATGGCCTGCTCAGCGGCCTGGCGCAACGCACCCGCGAGATGGCCAAGCAGATGCACGCCAGCCTCGAGGTGTCGCAGCGCACCGTTGCCAGCATCAACGAGGCCAGCTCGAGCTTCGGCCTGATCCGCGAGTCGGTCGATGTCATCCGTGACATGAATGCGCAGATCGCCACCGCCGCCGAGGAGCAGCACCAGGTGGCCGAAGACATCAACCGGCACATCACGCGCATTCACGGCGACGCCCAGCTGGTGGCCGGCCTGGCGGAGTCGGCACGCAACGACTCCCAGGACCTGTCCGGCCTGTCCGAGGAGCTCAACCGCCTGGTTCAGCGCTTCCGCACCTGAGGCACCAGGATTGCGCGAGACCGGTAGCGGATTCGTGCAAACCTTTCGAAACAGGCAAGAAGGCCGGCATCGCAGCCGGCCTTTGCGTCTCTGGCCCAGTCGCCTCGCCAGCCCCGCTCGCCCATAAAAAAGGCTATGTACCAATAGCGTGTTGCAGGGTTCTGCCTACCGCCTCCTGAATGCAGTGAGCCGGCCGAATATTCCGCTGATAGCGCTCTAGCATGCGGCGCCAGCCCAGGTAATTCGGGAGGTAGCGGGTGGCCACGCCGTGAAAGCGGGTCATCCAGCTCTTCAAGCGGCTGTGGTAGGCGTTGACGTTCTGAATATGGAAAGCGCCTTGGCGCACTCGCTGGCCGGGGCGGGCATGCACGACCTGATGGGTGATGCCCTGTGCCCGGGCAAAGCTGGCATAGACTGCCGCCCCGTCACTGCAGAGCACGGCCTCCCGGTCGATCAGCGGCATCAACGCCTCTCGCACATGATTGGCATCGAGCTTGGCCAACTTGAAGTCAGCGGTGTGGCCCTCCCGGTCGCGCACCACCATCACCGGGATCTGGTCTTTACCCGTGCCGCGGGTCACGCTCACCCCACCTCGTTTACGGGGCGGCCGAGGCAACTGCCTCTGGCCCTTGAAGGACTCCAGAAAGAACGTCTCATCCACTTCGACAATCCCTGCCTCATGCGTGGCGTGATGCTCAGCCGCTGCAGCCAGGAAGCGGTGCCTCCAGAGGAAAGCGGTGTTTTTGCTGATGCCGCATGCCTGGGCCGCCTTGCGCACGCTAAGCCCGTCAATCAGTGCCTGGGCGTAGTCTTTCCAGCGTTCGGGGTAGTGCAGGCGGGCAAGGCCTGTTGCTGAGCGCGCGGTGCAAGTCCGTCGACAACTACGGCAACGATAGCGGCGCAGACTGCGCGACCAACCCCAGGGCGCAAGCTGATTCGCATTGGTCTGGCAATGCGGGCAACGCTGCAGCGCCGGCAGGCAATCGAGCACTTCTGTCGCCGGCGGGTTCCGCAGTGCCTGATGAAGCGTAGATTTCTGATGGGCGCTGAGTTGGCTCAGTTGAGCCAGCCAGTGGTGAAAGGCTTGAGTATCCATAATCGGCAGACCTCCTGATTGGAACTCTGCCGTTTAGATTAGTACTCGCAACACATCGTTGGTACATAGCCATAAAAAAGCCCGCTAGGTGCGGGCTAACGACTCGTGCTAAGAGTCAGAGGGTGACAAGCATTGCTTTCAGCTTCCGCGGTAGGTGGAGTAGCTGTAAGGCGAGATGAGCAGCGGCACGTGGTAGTGATCCTGGTCGGCATCGATGCCGAAGCGCAGCACCACCACATCGAGAAATGCGGGACTGGGCAGCGCCACGCCGCGCCCACGGTAGTAGTCGCCGGCATGGAAATGCAGTTGATAGACGCCACTGCGGAAATCCTCGCCCTGCAGAATCGGCGCGTCGCAGCGGCCATCATGGTTGGTCTGCACACTGGTGAGCAGCTCAAGCTGCTCGCCTTCGACGCGGTACAACTCGATCTTCAGCGCGCTGCCGGGGCAGCCGTGCGCCGCATCCAGAACATGTGTCGTCAATCGTCCCATTGGTTCTGGGCATCCGCAGCGGCCGCAGGCCACCTGGACGCCACACCTCCTCTACTCTTGTCGAAAATCACCGGATCGCACGGACTCGAGCGACCTTGACCTGGGCGGAGCATAGCACGGAAAACTAAATATGGAACAGTTTTTAGTGCTTATTGTACACAATAATCCTCGCTACCCATCCCGCGCCGGGCCGCCGCCTGCGGCACCATGGGCAGCACACTGAAATCAGTCATCGACCGCTTGTGGACGCCTGGCCTGGCAGTACGGAAAGACTTCCCACGGCCGGAGGAAAAGAACGAGTCAAATTTTGTATTTACAAAAATCCAACATCTTTGTATACAATTACTCCATCACGGTTGCGTAGCCGTGAAACCCATGGGCTACGCAGAGACCGCCACATCGCCAAGAAGGAAGACTGCAGTGAGTGCCGACTACCCACGCGACCTGATCGGTTACGCCAACAACCCTCCGCATCCGCATTGGCCGGGCGATGCCCGGATCGCCCTGTCGTTCGTGCTCAACTACGAGGAAGGCGGCGAGCGCAACGTGCTGCACGGCGACAAGGAGTCCGAGGCCTTCCTCTCCGAGATGGTGGCTGCACAGCCGCTGCAAGGCGAGCGCAACATGAGCATGGAGTCGCTCTACGAGTACGGCAGCCGCGCCGGTGTCTGGCGCCTGCTCAAGCTGTTCGACAAGCACGCCATTCCGCTGACCATCTTCGCCGTGGCCCTGGCCGCCCAGCGCCATCCGGACGTGATCAAGGCCATGGCTGCAGCCGGCCATGAGATCTGCAGCCATGGCTACCGCTGGATCGATTACCAGTACATGGACGAGGCCCAGGAGCGCGAGCACATGCTCGAAGCCATTCGCATCCTCACCGATCTGACCGGTGAGCGGCCGCTGGGCTGGTACACCGGACGCACCGGCCCCAATACCCGGCGCATCGTCCGCGAGGAAGGTGGCTTCCTCTATGACTCCGACACCTATGACGACGACCTGCCCTACTGGGACCCGGCCAGCACCGCGGCCAATCCCCACCTGGTGATCCCCTATACCCTGGACACCAACGACATGCGTTTCACCCAGGTGCAGGGTTTCAATACCGGCGACGACTTCTTCAAGTACCTGAAGGACGCCTTCGACGTGCTCTACGCCGAAGGGGCCGAAGGCGCACCGAAGATGCTGTCCATCGGCATGCATTGCCGCCTGCTCGGCCGGCCGGCGCGCATGGCCGCGCTGGCGCGCTTCATCGACTACGTCAAGGGCCATGACAAGGTCTGGTTCGCTCGCCGCGTCGACATCGCCCGTCACTGGCACGCCGCCCACCCGTTCAAAGAGGAGCGCGCACAATGAGCCGCTTTCAGACCCTGACGCCGTCGCAACTCTCGCGCGCGGACTTCGTCCAAGCCTTCGCCGACATCTATGAACACTCGCCCTGGGTGGCCGAACAGGCCTACGACCTGGGCCTGGACAGCGGCCTCGACGAAGTCGACGGACTGCATCAGCGCATGGCCGACCTGCTGCTCAGCGCCAGCCGCGAAGCCCAGCTGGCCCTGATCAACGCTCACCCGGATCTGGCCGGCAAGGCTGCGGTACGCGGCGAGCTGACCGCCTCCAGCACCTCCGAACAGGCCGGCGCCGGGATCAACCAGTGCACCGCCGAAGAGTTTGCCCGCTTCACCGAATTGAACGACGCCTACAAGGCGAAGTTCGGCTTCCCCTTCATCATGGCGGTCAAGGGCAGCGATCGGCATCAGATCCTGGCGGCCTTCGAGGAGCGCATCCACAACTCGCCGGAGCAGGAGTTCACCCGCGCCCTGGCCGAGATCAACAAGATCGCGCTGTTCCGCCTGCAGCAACTCTAGCCGCGCGCAACGCCCCCAATTCACGCCAACCGTTAAGGCAGATCATCCATGAAAGCTTACGCCGTACCCTTCGAGAAATACGTCAACCTCGCCGACGCCCGCCTCGGCACCAAGGCCATCTCGGTCACCGACGACTGGTTCGCCGACGTCAACCGCCTGTTCCAGCCGACGCCCGCGGTGTGGAAGGAAGGCGTGTTCGACGACAACGGCAAGTGGATGGATGGCTGGGAATCGCGGCGCAAGCGCTTCGAAGGCTATGACAGCGCGGTGATCCGCCTGGGCGTGCCCGGCTCGATCAAGGGCGTGGACATCGACACCAGCTTCTTCACCGGCAACTTCCCGCCGTCCGCCTCCCTGGAAGGCTGCTTCGTCGCCGAGGGCGACCCGACCGACGCCACCGAGTGGACCGAGGTGCTGCCGGCGGTGGAGCTGCAGGGCAACAACCACCACTACCACGAGATCGCCAACGCCCAGGCCTTCACCCACCTGCGCTTCAACATCTACCCCGATGGCGGCGTCGCCCGTCTGCGCGTCTATGGCGTGCCGTTCCGCGACTGGTCCTCGGTCGGCGACAACGAGCAGGTCGACCTGGCCGCCGCGCTGAATGGCGGACGCGCCCTGGCTTGCTCCGATGAGCACTTCGGCCGCATGAGCAACATCCTCAACCCGGGCCGCGGCATCAATATGGGCGATGGTTGGGAGACCGCGCGCCGCCGCACCCCGGGCAACGACTGGGTGATAGTCGCCCTCGGCCATCCCGGCGAAATCGAGCGCATCGTCGTCGACACCCTGCACTTCAAGGGCAACTATCCGGACAGCTGCTCGATCCAGGGCGCCTTCGTCAAGGGCGGCACCGACAGCCAGATCGAAACCCAGAGTCTGTTCTGGCGCGAGCTGCTGCCGAGCCAGAAACTGTCCATGCACGCCGAGCACGAGTTCGTCGAGCAGATCCAGGCCCTCGGCCCGATCACCCATGTACGCCTGAACGTGCTCCCCGACGGCGGCATCAGCCGTCTGCGCCTGTTCGGCAAAGTCAGCAAGTAAGCCCCTGGCCCCCTCGCTGCGGCTGCGGGGGCCTTCATGCAACAGAGAACAAGTAGACCGACATGCGTAAACTGATCATCGAGCCCTTGAGCAAAGAAACCTTCGCCCCCTTCGGCGACGTTATCGAAACCGACGGCAGCGAGTTCTTCATGATCAACAACGGGTCGACTCGCCGCTACCACAAGCTGGCGACGGTCGAGACGGCCGAGCCGCAGGATCAGGCGATCATCAGCATCTTCAGTGCCGAGGCCCTGGACATGCCGCTGACCGTGCGCATGCTGGAGCGCCATCCGCTGGGCAGCCAGGCCTTCGTGCCGCTGCTCGGCCACCCCTTTCTGATCGTGGTCGCGCCACTTGGCGATGCACCTGTATCAGGCTTGGTCCGCGCCTTCCGCAGCAACGGCAGGCAGGGCATTAATTACCATCGCGGCGTCTGGCACCACCCGGTGCTGACGATCGAAAAGCGGGATGACTTCCTGGTGGTTGATCGCAGTGGTTCTGGCAACAACTGCGATGAGCATTTCTTTACCGAGACAGAGCAACTGCTCCTCGACCCCCACCAATAAGAGAAGCCCAGGGGACCGGCACGCCGGCACTGGGAAAGAGGTACACACTGTGGAAGCACATTTGACTGAATGGCTGAACCTGGGCATCCGCTGGATCCATATGATCACCGGCATCGCCTGGATCGGCGCATCCTTCTATTTCGTCTGGCTGGAGAACAACCTCAACCGCAGCAACCCCCGCGACGGCCTGTCCGGCGACCTCTGGGCGATCCACGGCGGCGGCATCTACCACCTGGAGAAGTACAAGCTGGCCCCGCCGAAGATGCCGGACAACCTGCACTGGTTCAAATGGGAGGCCTACGCCACCTGGCTGTCGGGCGTCGCCCTGATGCTGGTGGTCTATTACCTCAACCCGAGCCTGTACCTGGTCAAGCCTGGCGTCGATCTGGCACCGGCGATGGCCATTGTCATCGGCTTCGGCTCGATGATTGCCGGCTATGTGGCCTACCACTTGCTCTGCGACTCGGCCCTGGGCAAGCGCCCGGCCCTGCTCGGCGCAGTGCTGTTCGTGCTGCTGATCGCCGCGGCCTGGGGCTTCAGCCTGATCTTCAGCGGTCGTGCGGCCTACATCCACGTCGGCGCCATTATCGGCACCATCATGGTCGGCAACGTGTTCTTCACCATCATGCCGGCGCAACGTGCCCTGGTTAAGGCCATCGAAGAGAACCGCGAGCCCGACCCGGTATTGCCGGCCAAGGGCCTGCTGCGCTCGCGCCACAACAACTACTTCACCCTGCCGGTGCTGTTCATCATGATCAGCAACCACTTCCCGAGCACCTACGGCAGCCAGTACAACTGGCTGATCCTGGCCGGCATTGCCATCCTCGCCGTGCTGGTGCGCCATTACTTCAACACCCGCCACGACAGCAACAGGTTCGCCTGGACCCTGCCGGCCGCGGCCCTCGGCATGATCTGCCTGGCCTACGTCACCGCGCCGGTACGCCCGGCACCGACCGCCGCGCCGGTCGCCGTGGCGAGCAGCGAACCGGCAGCCATGGTCGCCAAGGTCGAGGAGGCAAGTCCTGCACCGGCGGCCAGCGCCGCCAGCGAGACGCCCGCCGCACCCGCTGCAGCTGCGGCCGGCGACGCCGCCTTCACCAAGGTAAACAGCGTGATCCAGGAACGCTGCACCGTGTGCCACTCGGCCAGCCCGAGCAGCCCGATGTTCAGCAGCGCCCCGGCCGGCCTGATGCTCGACACCCCGCAGCAGATCCAGCAGCAGGCGGCGAAGATCCACGCACAGACCGTCGCCAGCCAGGTCATGCCGCTAGGCAACATCACCCAGATGACCCAGGCAGAGCGTGACCTGATCGGCGCCTGGATCGCCAAGGGCGCGCAGATCAACTAGCGACACTCCACTCGCCCCAAAGAGCGCAAGAGCCCGCCCCATGGCGGGCTCTTGCCGTTCACAGGCCCGCCGTTTCTGCTTCGCGCGCCCCCAAACTGCGGCTTCGGCCACACCATCGAAGCCGGCCAGGACCGGCCCGCTACAATTGACGGGAGTACCCTCACGCGATAGCCGATAGGTAGTTGCCGATGCTAGAAGCCAGCTGGATCGCCTTCGCGTTCGTGATGGGCCTGGGCGCGCGCTTCATCGGATTGCCGCCGCTGGTCGGCTACCTCGCCGCCGGCTTCACCCTGTCAGGTCTGGGCGAATACCTGCGCATTGGCCCCCTGGACAGCTCGATACTCACCCACGTCTCCCACCTTGGCGTCCTGTTGCTGCTGTTCACCGTCGGACTCAAGCTGAAACTGAGCAACCTGGTGCGGCGCGAAGTGATTGGCGGCGGCCTGCTGCACTTTTTCATCTCCAGCCTGCTGTTTCTCGCCGCCATCGTGCTGATCCTCGAGCTGCACTGGCGCGAGGCATTGCTGCTTTCGGTTGCGTTGTCCTTCTCCAGCACGGTGCTGGCAGCCAAGGTACTGGAGAGCAAGCGCGAATTGCGTTCGTTTCACGGCCGGCTGGCGATCGGCGTGCTGATCATCCAGGACCTCATCGCCCTGGTGGTGATGAGCCTGGCCAACGGCGATGCGCCGTCGCCCTGGGCACTACTGGTATTCGCCCTGCCCTTGCTGCGGCCCTTGCTGTTTCGCCTGCTGGACGCCAGTGGCCACGAGGAGCTGATGGTGCTCCTGGGCCTGCTGCTGGCGCTGGTCATCGGCGGCTACGGTTTCGAATCCCTCGGCCTCAGCTCCGAGCTCGGCGCCCTGGCCTTCGGTGCCATGCTGGCCAAGCACAAGCGCGCCATCGAACTGTCCAACGCACTGTGGAGCATCAAGGAGGTGTTCCTGGTCGGCTTCTTCCTGCAGATCGGCATCAGCGGACTGCCAGGCGCCGACGCCCTGGCCTTCGCCGTGGTCATGGCGCTGCTGCTGCCGCTCAAGGGCTTTCTGTTCTTCCTGCTGTTCGTGATGTTTCGCCTGCGCGCGCGCAGCGCCTTTCTCAGCAGCGTCAGCCTGACCAACTACAGCGAATTCGGCCTGATAGTCGCCAGCGTGGTGCTGCCGCAATGGCTGATTCCCCTGGCCATCACCGTGGCCCTGTCCTTCGCCATCTCCGCGCCCCTCAGCCGCCTCGCCCACCCGCTCTACGAGCGCCTCGCCGGCCACTTGATCCCGCTGGAGCGTGATACCCACCACCCCGACGAACAGCCGGTGTCGCTCGGCGATGCGCAGATCCTGATCATGGGCATGGGCCGCACCGGGCGCGCCGCCTATGACTACCTCAAGGGCAAGGGCTTCAAGGTGGTCGGGCTGGACTCGGACCCGGTGGTCATCGAGGCCTGTGACAAGGCCGGGCGCCGCGCGCTGTTCGCCGACGGCGAGGACCAGTTCCTTTGGCAACGCCTGGACATGCCTTGCGTCAAAGCGGTGATCCTGGCGCTCAATGACCCCGAGACCAAGATCATCTCCATCGGCCAGCTGCGCGAACGGGGATTCCCCGGGCTGATCGCCTCCCATGCCATGTACGAGGACATCGCCCAGCGCATCCTCGACGCCGGCGCCGACCGCACCTACCTGACCATGAGCGAAGCCGGCGCCGGCCTGGCCGAGCACGTCGCCAATGAGCTGCGCCCGGACGACTGACCGCCCCCTGCGCCCTTCAGATAGACACTAACCAACGCCTTGCAGACCGTTGGTAGCGCGCGACTGCGCGATCAATCCTCGGGCACCGGCGGTATCACGAGACGACCAACGGCCAGAAATTTGTGCACAATCTGCAAATAAATTGTTTTTAACCATGTAGTCAAGTTGCTATAGTCGGCACATCCTGACCATACAGACAGCTTCTGAAGTTCGGGAAGAGGCGCCGTGAAGCCTCGTGCAAGCCCATGACCATATAAAAACAACTGGCAGGCTCTGACATGACCACGACTCGTACGCCCAACGCCACAGCTCCGTCTGCTGGTAGCAACGACCTGATCTACCAGCTGGATGACCGCCCCGCCTTCGCCCCGGCCCTGTTCGCCGCCCTGCAACACGTGCTGGCAAGCTTCGTCGGCATCATCACCCCGACCCTGATCATCGGCAGCGTCCTCGGCCTCGGCGCCCATGTGCCCTATCTGGTGAGCATGGCGCTGTTCGTCTCCGGCCTCGGCACCTTCGTCCAGGCCAAACGCTTCGGTCCGGTCGGCTCCGGCCTGCTGTGCCTGCAGGGCACCAGCTTCGGCTTTCTCAGCGTGATTCTCAGCGCCGGCTTCATCGTCAAAGGACGCGGCGGCAGCGAGGAGGAAATCCTCTCGACCATCTTCGGCGTGTGTTTCTGCGCGGCCTTCGTCGAAATCGCCTTCAGCCAGTTCATCAACAAGCTGCGCAAGGTCATCACCCCGGTGGTCACCGGGACCATCATCTGCCTGATGGGCCTGTCGCTGATCAAGGTGGCGATGACCGATATCGCCGGCGGCTTCGGCGCGGCGGACCTGGGCGCCCTGCACCACCTGGGCCTCGGCGCGCTGGTGCTCGGCACCATCGTCGCCCTCAACCGTTTCCCGTCGCAGGTGGTGCGCCTGTCGGCGGTGATCGTCGGTTTACTGATGGGCTTCGGCGTGGCCTGGTTCACCGGCCAGGTGGACTTCGCCAACATGGCCGAGGTGCCACTGGTGAGCGTGCCGCTGCCGTTCAAGTATGGTTTCAGCTTCGACTGGGTGGCCTTCGTACCCATTGCCGTGATCTTCCTGATCACCCCGCTGGAAACCGCCGGCGACCTGACCGCCAACTCGATCATCTCCAAACAGCCGGTCAAGGGCCCGCTGTACCTGCGCCGGATCAAGTCGGGGGTGCTCGCCGATGGCTGCAACTCGGCCGTCGCGGCCATGTTCAACAGCCTGCCGATGACCACCTTCAGCCAGAACAACGGGGTGATCCAGCTGACCGGAGTGGCCAGCCGCTACGTGGCCTTCTACATCGCCGGCATCCTGGTCCTGCTCGGCCTGTTCCCGGCGGTTGGCGCGGTGCTGCAGCTGATGCCCAAGCCCGTGCTCGGCGGCGCCACCCTGATCATGTTCGGCACGGTCGCCGTGGCCGGCATCAAGATTCTCACCGAGGCCGGCTTGCACCGTCGCAATGTACTGATCGTGGCCATCTCCCTGGGCCTGGGGCTGGGCGTGGCCGGCGTACCGGAGGCGCTGTCGCAGATGCCCGATGCGCTGAAGAACATCTTCGGCTCACCGATCACCATCGGCGCCTTCAGCGCCATCCTGCTCAATGTCTTTCTCCCGGAAGAACAGCCCGAGCAGGAGAGCGACTTCGAGCCTGAGGCGCAGCTGCACAGCGTGCTGCAGAGCCGCCAGGACGCTGGGCTCGACGACGGCCTGGACGCAGTCAGCCGCCCCAGCTAGGCCGGCCGCCCACACAACCTTTCCCGTACAACCCCGCGCCCAGGCGCGGGGTGGAAAACCTTGTCTGTCCTAAAAATGAGGAAACCACGATGAAGCTCAAGTACCTTCCCCACTGCCTCGTGCTGTCCGCCGGCCTGCTGGCCGGCAACCAGGCCAACGCCGGCGACCTGATGTTCTGGCAGGACAACAGCCTGACCTACCTCCACGGCAGCAACTTCCAGCGCCTGAACTTCAATGGCGAAGAGCAGCGCTCGCAGACCACCTACACCTTCGAGCACGCCAGCGGCTGGGTCTGGGGCGATGTCTTCTACTTCCTCGACTACGTGGATGCGGACAACGTCCAGTACCGCGGCAGCAGCTACGGCAACCTCGAGGTCAAGGACAAGAGCAGCTTCTACTACATGGAGTTCAAGCCACGCATCAGCCTCAGCTGGCTGACCGGCCAGGACCTCTCGGTCGGACCGCTCAAGGACGTCAAGGCGGCCTTCACCTATGAGAAGGGCAACGGCGGTCCCGGCACCGAGAACTACCTGTACGGCATCGGCCTGGACTGGGACGTCCCCGGCTTCGCCTTCTTCAACACCAACCTGTACCGGGTCAAGATCAACAACCACATCTTCTTCGACCACGACTTCAAGGCCAGCGACGCCGGCAACGGCTACGCCACCCAGCTGACCGTGGCCGGTGCCTACCCCTTCGCCGTCGGCAATCAGGACTTCGTGGTCGACGGCTACATCGACTGGCGCTCGCCCTCGAAGGAGGCCAACACCCAGACCTCGCTCGGCTCCTCGATCCAGGTCAAATGGGACGCCGGCAAGGCGCTGTTCGGCAAGGAGCGCCAGCTCTATGTCGGCACCGAGCTGAACATGTGGCACAACAAGTACGGCATGAAACCGATCGACGGGTCCACCGACGGCTTCGACCAGACCGCCGTACAGGCCCTGGTTCAGTATCACTTCTAAGGGCCATCGGCCCGCTGCCGGGTAGGCGGCGGACAGTTTCCAAGGCGGGGTTACGCACGGCGTGACCCCGCTTTTTCGTTGGGCCGGTTGGCAGGCTTTGCAAGGCGCTCGCCTGCACCCGACAACGCGACAGAAGCCAGGACTGGTGCCGGCTCGCAGGCCGCGCAGCGCGAGAAGCGCGAGAGCAAACTGACCATCAAGTCAAGTTATTGTGCCCACAAAGACATTTTTTTGTGCACATTTTTGTATTTTTTTATGTTCAGCTTATTTTTTATGTGTACAACATGCAGACGATCCTTCCACTGTTCGCCATTCGGCCCGGCGCTGCCTCGACGCACCCCTGGGACCAGAAAGGCGAAATCCGAACGGAACGTGCCGACAATCCTCCTCAGACGCGCCGATAGAGAGCGCCCAACAACAAGATTCCAGGAGCTGTCCATGTCCTCAGAAGAGTTCCACATCAAACAGATCGACACCTCGCTGCACAACGCGGACCTGGCGCCCTTGCCGCCCGCGCAGCGCAAATGGGGCTGGTTCGAGATCTTCAACGTCTGGTCCAACGACATCCAGAGCCTGTTCGGCTACACCCTGGCCGCCACGCTGTTCATCTCCTACGGGCTGAACGGCTGGGCGGTATTGGCGGGCATCGTGCTGGCCGGCTTCATCGTCATGGGTCTGGTGCAGCTGACCGGCAAGCCCAGCGTCAAGTACGGGATTCCCTTCCCGGTCATGGCCCGCGCCAGCATGGGCGTGCGCGGCGCCAACTTCCCCGCCGTGGTGCGCGGCATCGTGGCGATCTTCTGGTACGGCGTGCAGACCTACTTCGCCTCCACCGCCGTGGCGCTGCTGATCAACTCGCTGATGGGCAATGCCAGCGGCGCGGGCGCGACCTTTCTGGGCATGACCGCCGTCGGCTGGCTCTCCTATGTCATCGTCTGCGTCTTCCAGGTCGCCCTGTTCATTCGCGGCATCGACTGGATCACCAAGTTCCTCAACTGGGCCGGGCCGCTGGTGTACCTGGTGATGATCGCGCTGATGCTGATGATCTGGTACAAGGCCGGCCCCAGCCTGCTCAGCGAACTGGGCAGCATCTTCCGCGGCACCGGCGAATACGCCGCCGGCCCGGTGGCGGCCTTCATCGCGGTGGTCGGCACCATGGTCGCCTACTTCGCCGCGGTGGTGATCAACTACGGCGATTTCGCCCGTTTCGTGAAGAACGAGAAGCAGATGACCGCTGGCAATTTCCTCGGCCTGCCGGTCAGCCTGGCATTCTTCTCGATGATCGCCCTGGTCATCACGGCCGGCACCGTGGTGGTGTTCGGCGAAACCCTGACCAATCCCACCGACATCGTCGCCCGGGTCGATAACCTGACCCTGACCGTGATCGCCGCACTGACCTTCTTCGCGGCCACGGTCGGCATCAACCTGGTGGCCAACTTCATTCCGCCGGCCTACGACATCGCCAACCTGGCCCCGGCCCACATCAGTGCCCGCACCGGTGGCTTCATCACCGCGGCCATCGCCTTCTTCATCGGCGCGCTGTGGGTCTCGTTCATCAGCAACGTCGGTATCGCCGCCTTCGTCGACACCCTCGGTGCGGTACTCGCGCCGCTCTACGGCATCATCGTCGCGGACTACTACCTGGTGCGCAAACAGCATCTGGACCTGCAGCAGCTGTTCTCCGCCGAACCGGGCACTCGCTACCATTACGATGGCGGCTGGAACCGCAAGGCGATGATTGCCTTCGGCGTCGCCTCGCTGTTCTCCGTCGCCTCGGTATGGAGCCCCGCGCTGAGCAGCCTGTCCGGCTACTCCTGGATCTTCGGCGCCCTGCTCGGTGCGGCATTCCACTACCTGCTGATGCGCAAGCATTGCGACACCAAGCAGCGCACCACGCCCGTCAGCAGCCACAGCTAGCCGTCCCGCCCCCGCCCTGCCGCGCCCCTGGTCGCGGCAGGGCACCTTGCACTTGCGACCGCCGCGCAGCGCGCGTCACCTCTGCCCGCTAAACGCGCGGCCAAGGCGGCAATCGTAAAGCTCGTCCCTTTTCGGTCACCCGCCAAGGCATGGACTGCCATCGGAGCGGCCTGCCCGCCCCACAGAGCGAGGCTGACCGTACGCCTCGCCGCCGATCGCCTGCCCCAACCTACCTCCCCTGCCCCCTCGCCAGACCGCCAGCGCCACTTTCTGGCGAAGCCTGTCGACAGCTTGTCAATTACATATAAAACATTGAATTACATACGAATATGTCTCATACAAGAACACAAAGCTGACCACAAGGTCAGTTTCCTAGCACATTTTCCGACACTTTTGTACCCACAAACGTAATTTTTACGTTTTCATTTGCAGTTATATTGTGTACAACTTTAGGCACAACCACTCACCAAGAAGAGGCAGCCATGAAGATTCGCGTCATCAACCCCAACACCACCGCCGGTATGACCGAGAAGATCGGCGAGGCCGCCGCCCGCGTCGCGGCACCTGGCACCCGGATAGTGGCGAGCAATCCGCGCAGCGGGCCGGTGTCGATCGAAAGCCACTTCGACGAAGCGATCAGCGCCGTCGGCGTCATCGAAGAGGTTCGCGCCGGGGAGCTTGAGCACACCGACGCCTACATTCTCGCCTGCTTCGGCGATCCCGGCCTGCTGGCCGCCCGCGAGATCACCCGCGCCCCGGTGATCGGCATTGCCGAGGCGGCCTTCCACTTGGCCACGCTGATCAGCACGCGCTTCTCCATCGTCACCACCCTCGGTCGCACCGGGATCATTGCCGAGCATCTGTTGCAGAGCTATGGCTTCGCCCACCACTGTCGGCGGGTACGCGCCGCGGAGATTCCGGTGCTCGATCTCGAGGATAACGGTGCCCTGGCCCTGGACCGGATCATCGACGAATGCCTGAGGGCGAAGGCCGAGGACAACATCGGCGCCATCGTGCTGGGCTGCGGCGGCATGGCCGACCTGACCGCGCAGATCAGCGAAGCGGTCGGCCTGCCGATCATCGAAGGGGTCACGGCAGCGGTGAAGCTGGCCGAGTCGCTGGTCAGCCTGGGCCTGGGCACCAGCAAGTTCGGCGACCTCGACTTTCCGCGAGCGAAGGCCTTCAGCGGACAGTTCGAATTCCTTTCTCACGGCCAGTAGGGCCCGACACAACGCCGGCCAGTGACGGCCAGGCGCGCTGCGAAGATGGAATCGGGTAACGACACAACAATAACAGCGGGAACCCCAGCCGTTCCCTGTACCGAGGTTCATTCCATGCACAACGAAACTGTCGCCTCACCGGCTCTGGACTACGCACAGCCAGCAGCCAGCAAACCCGCCGGTGACGAGTCACTGGCGCCGCAAGAAAAACGCATCATGGGCAGGGTGTCCTACCTGCTGGCCTGGTTCGGCGGCTGCGTGTCGATCGGCACCTTCGCCATGGGCTCGAGCATCGTCGGCACGCTCAACCTGTTGCAAACGGCCCTGGCCATCGGCATCGGCTGCTTCGTCATCGGCATCGCCCTGGCGCTCAACGGCGCGGCCGGCTACAAGTACGGCATTCCCTTCATGGTGCAGGCGCGCAGCGCCTTCGGCTTCGCCGGCACCCGCTTCCCCGGACTGGTCAGGGCGGTGCCGGCCATCGTCTGGTACGGCTTTCAGAGCTGGGTCGGGGCGGCGGCGATCAACGCCGTGTCGGCGACGCTGCTGGGCTTCGACAACATGGTGTTCTACTTCGTGGTGTTCCAGCTGCTGCAGATAGGCCTGTCGATGTTCGGCTTCCAGGGCATCAAGTGGCTGGAGAACGTGGGCAGCGGCTTCATCCTGGTTTCGCTGGTCTACATGTTCTACAGCGTGATCAACCGCTACGGTGACGAGATCATGACCAACCTGGTCAACGTCGAGGGCACCTGGGGCCTGCCGTTCTGGGGCGCGACCATGCTGTTCCTCGGCATCTACAGCACCATGATGCTCAATGTCAGTGACTATTCCCGCGAGCTCAAGAAGGGCAGCGGCCCGGGCCTGCTGACTACCCTCTATGCCATGTCGATTCTGCCCTGCACCCTGTTCATGGGCCTGATCGGCCTGATGGTATCCGGCGCGACCGGCGTCAACGACCCGATCCAGGTGTTCTCCAGCGCAGTCGACAACACGCCCCTGCTGGTGACCACCCTGCTGTTCATCGCCTTCGCCCAGGTGACCACCAACGTGTTGAACAACGTGGTGCCGCCGACCTACATCCTGATGGACGTGTTCAAGCTGCCATTCCGCACCTCGACCATCATCGTCGGCCTGCTGGCCTTCGGTACCTTCCCCTGGGAGCTGGTCAAGGAAGAGTCGTCCGCCGGGCTGCAAATGTTCGTGCAGACCTACTCGGCGTTCCTCGGCCCGATCTTCGCCGTGATGGTGGTGGACTACTTCATCATCCGCCGGCGCCAGCTGGATATCGGCAAGCTGTACGATGCCAACGGCCCCTACCGCGGAGTCAACTACGCCGCGATCATCGCCTCCCTGCTGGGTGCCGCGGTGGCCCTTTGCCTGTCCTCGGTGTCCTGGTACGCCAGCCTGGTTCCGGCCGGCCTGACCTACTACCTGCTGATGCGTCACTGGTCGGCCTGCCAGCGCTTCCGCAGCTGAACCGTCGCTGCCGCATGGGCGATTCCGGTCCCCATGCGGCAGCAGGCGCAGGTATGGCTTCACTGCGCCACCTGCTTGGCCTTCTGCCGCTTCAGGAAGTCCACCTTCCACTGCTCCATGCCCATGTACTCCGAGTCCAGATTCGCCTCGACCCGATACTTGTCCTTCAGCGCCGCCACCTCCGCATGCCGCTCGATCAGGAAGCGGTCGAAGCGCTGCAGCAGTTCGGGATGCCTGAGACTGGACAGGTGGAAGGTGCCGCGGGTGTGCGGCAGCTCGGGGTCGAACACCAGGGCACCCGGACGGGCACGGATGTTGTCGAGGTAGTGGGTGGCCACTACCACGTTGAAGTAGGCACCATCGGTGTCCTGCTTCAGCGCCTGATGGATCATCTTGCGCAGGTCGTCGCTGTAAGTCAGCTGAACCTGCTTGGCATCGATGCGCTCCTGGTAGCCCCAGGGTGTCCATCCATCGACCATGGCCAGGCGCTTGAGCTGCTCGAGCGGCTTACCCTGGCGCTTGGGCGCAACCAGCACGCCATCGACATAGTTGACCACCGGCTGACTATAGGCCAGGTCCTGTCCGGCCTTCTGCGCCTGGGCCCACAGACTGCTGTCCGGGTACTTGAAGTCGACTTCGCCCGCCAGCAAGGCGGGCAGCAGTCCTGCCACGGGCAGTGGCTTGTAGCTGAGCTGGATACCGCTGTCGGCCGCAAAGGCATCGAACAGTTCGCGGGCAAAGCCCTGGTACTGGCCCTGCTTGTCGACGCTGTAGTGCGGGGCGAAGGCCAACTCTTCCACGCCAATCACATAGCTCTCGGCGCTGGCGCCGGAGGCGAGCAGAACCGTCAGTAAACTGCAGACGCGAGTGAACTTCACAGCAACCCTCCTTCTTTTTGTTGGGATCGGGGTAGCGCAGCGGCAAGGGGCCGACAAACAGCCCTGGCAGGGCGAATCAGCCGCCGGTCATGCTCATGAATCTCACCACCTGAACCTGTTCATCGTTGGCGAAATGATGGCGCTCGGGCTTGAGGCGCAAGGCGTCGAGCAACGCCTCGCGCAGGCGTTCGTGGTCGCCCGGGTAGCGACGGATCAGGGCCTTGAGGTCCAAGGCATTGTCATGGCCGAGACAGAGCACCAGCTTGCCCTCCGCCGTGACCCGCACCCGGTTGCAGTCGCCACAGAAGTTGTGGCTGTGCGGCGAGATGAAACCCACCCGGGTCGCGCTGCCCGCCACCTGCCAGTAGCGCGACGGGCCGCCGGTGACCTGATTGCTGCGCACCAGCCCATGGCGCTGCTCGATCTGCCGACGTACCTCGTCGCTGGAGCAGAAGGTGGCCTGGCGGCTGTGGCTGGAGATCTCGCCCAGGGGCATTTCCTCGATGAAGCTGATATCCAGATCGCGCGCCATGGCGAACTCGAGCAGATCGAGCACCTCGTCGTTGTTGCGTCCTTTCTGCACCACGCTGTTCAGCTTGATCCGGCGAAAGCCCGCGGCCCGCGCTGCCTCGATGCCGGCCAGCACCTGCTCGAGGCGGTCGCGGCGGGTGAACGCGGCGAAGCGCTCGCGCCGCAACGAATCCAGGCTGATGTTCAGCCGCGCCACCCCTGCCGCGCGCAGCTGCGGCGCCAGCTCGGCCAGCTGCGAACCGTTGGTGGTGATGGCCAGGTCTTCCAGCTCGGCGCGTCGCCCCAGGCGAGTCAGCAGACTCAGCAGGTTCTTGCGCACCAGGGGCTCGCCGCCGGTGATGCGGATGCGCTTGACCCCCAGATCGATGAAGGCATCGGCCACGGCGTAGAGTTCCTCCAGGCTGAGGATCTGCGCGCGGGGGGCGAAGACCATGTCCTCGCTCATGCAGTAGGTGCAGCGGAAATCGCAACGGTCGGTGACCGACAGCCGCAGGTAGGTGATGCGCCGACCGAAGGGGTCGACCAGCTGGGAGTTGTGCACAGCGAGTCTCCTGGTGCTCAAGGAGCCGAGACGTTTCTTGTCATGAACTGCCTGGACCAGGATGGAAACAGAAAAATGACACTTTGTATACAGTAAATTGACCGCATGGTCAGGTAATTCACCGACAGGCCCGCCAGCCGGCGGCTTGAGCCCTGCGCGAGGCCGGTGCTACCATGCCGACCCGCCGCCCGGCGCCGGGCGACACAAGGATATCGAAAGGGCCTATGACCAGCATTCGCGAGCGCAACAAAGAGCTGATTCTGCGCGCGGCCAGTGAAGAATTCGCCGACAAGGGCTTCGCGGCGAGCAAGACCAGCGACATCGCCGCCAAGGCCGGACTGCCCAAGCCCAATGTCTATTACTACTTCAGGTCGAAAGAAAACCTCTACCGCGAGGTGCTGGAAAGCATCATCGAGCCCTTGCTCGCCGCCTCCGAGCCCTTCAATCAGCCAGGGCGTCCGGCCGAGGTGCTCACCGCCTACATTCGCTCGAAGATCCGCATCTCCCGCGAACTGCCCTTCGCCTCCAAGGTGTTCGCCAGCGAGATCATGCACGGCGCCCCGCACCTGGCGCCGGAGCAGGCCGAGGAGCTCAACGCCCAGGCCAAGCACAACATCGCCTGCATCCAGCGCTGGATCGATCAGGGCTTGATGGCGCCCGTCGACCCGCACCACCTGATGTTCAGCATCTGGGCGGCCACCCAGACCTACGCCGACTTCGACTGGCAGATCTCCATCGTCACCGGCAAGGCCAACCTCAGCGATGAGGATTACGAAGCCGCCGCGCAGACCATCATCCGCCTGGTGATCAAGGGCTGCGAAATCGACCCGAGCACCACCAGCCCCTCCGAGCAGGTCACGGCCCGCTAGGGCCGCACCCGCGGCGCAGAACCCGCCTGCGCGCGAAGCGGACGGCTTCGCCGCCCCGCCTCCTTCCCCTACCCGGCGATGCCTGCATCGGCCGTCAGCCCCAGGGACTCTACCGCCCGGATGGCGCACTGCTCGTCGAGGTCCGAGGTGTCGCCGGTGATGCCGATGGCCCCGACTACCTGACCCGTCTCATCGCGAATCAGCACGCCCCCCGGCGCCGGTACCAGCTTGCCGTCGGCCAGTGCATTCACTGCACCGATGAACGCCGGGCGCTGCTGTGCATCGGCGGCGATCAGCCGCGAGCCCTTGCCCAGGGCCACCGCGCCCCAGGCCTTGCCGATGGCGATCTGCGGGCGCAGCAGGCTCGCGCCGTCCTCCCGCTGCAGACAGATCAGGTGACCGCCAGCGTCCAGCACGGCAACGGTCAGAGGCGCCGCCGACAGCTCGCGGCCGACGGCCAGGGCCCGGTTGCTGATGGCGGTGGCGGTATGCAGGTTCAAGGTACTCATGAGTTGTCCTCTCTCAGGCTGACGATCCGAAACCCTGTCGACTCCCCGCGACGCCGCCGAGATGGCAGGACGACCCGGGCACAGGAACGCAATAACTGTACACAAAGATAATTTTATTGTTTACATTTTAGATGAATCTTTTGTATACATTATCGCACTTCAGTTTTCCCAGTAACCCGGCGTGTTGTAGATCGCCTTCAGGTAATCGATGAAGAACCGCACCTTGGCCGGGAGGTAGCGTTGCTGGGGATAGACGGCCTGGATGTCGTAAGCCGGAAGGGCGAATTCATCGAGCACGGTGACCAGTTGCCCGCGCTTGAGTTCGGCCTGGATCTCCCAGGTCGAACGCCAGCCGATGCCCAGGCCTTGTTTCACCCAGTTGTAGAGGAGCTCGCCATCATTGCAGTCCAGATTGCCGGAGACCTTGACCGCCACCTGCTTGCCGTCGCGCAGGAAGGTCCAGCCTCGCTGCTGCCCCCCCTGCAGGTTGAACGCCAGGCAGTTGTGCTGGGCCAGGTCTTCCAGGGTCTGCGGCGCCGAATGGCGCTGAAAGTAGCTAGGTGCACCGCACACCACGCGGCGATTGGGAAACAACTTGATCGCCACGTAGTTAGGGTCGGTGACCTCGCCGATACGAATTCCCATGTCGTAGCCCTGGCGCACCAGGTCGACGACGCTGTCGGTCAGATTGAACGACAGCTTCAGCTCCGGGTAGCGCGCCTGAAATGCCGGCGCGTGCGGAGCGATGTGGCGCCGGCCAAAAGCCGCGGGCGCCGAAACCACCAGGTGGCCGCTGACCGAATGGCCACCGTGGGTGATGCTCGCGTCGGCCTCGTCGAAGTCGCGCAGCAAGCCGCGAGCGCGCTCCAGGTACTGCTCGCCCAGGTCGGTCAACGACAGGCCTCGGGTAGAGCGATGCATGAGCTTGACCCCCAGGTGACGTTCGAGGGCATCGAGACGCCGCCCCATCACCACAGGGGTCACGCTTTCAGCCAGGGCGGCAGCCGCGAAGCTGCCGTGATCGGCCACCAGAACAAAACTGTGCAGCAGGGTGTGACGGTCCATTCGATACCTCAGATATCGACAGAAATAAACAGACCTGCAATTTACCCCATAACCACGCGGACGGCATGCTTCGGCCACGTACAAAAAATATCGAATAAAGCCTGGAGGATTTAATCATGGCGCGTATGAGAGCAATCGATGCCGCAGTTGCGGTAATGCGTAAGGAAGGCATTGAAGTGGCCTTCGGGGTGCCCGGCGCGGCGATCAACCCGATGTATTCCGCACTCAAGGCCGACGGCAGCATTCGCCACATTCTGGCCCGTCACGTCGAGGGTGCCTCGCACATGGCCGAAGGCTTCACCCGCGCCAAGGCCGGCAATATCGGCGTGTGCATCGGCACCTCGGGACCGGCCGGCACCGACATGATCACCGGCCTGTATTCGGCCTCCGCCGACTCCATCCCGATCCTCTGCATCACCGGCCAGGCGCCGCGCGCGCGCCTGCACAAGGAGGACTTCCAGGCCGTCGACATCGAGTCGATCGCCAAGCCGGTCACCAAGTGGGCCGTTACCGTGCGCGAGCCGGCCCTGGTACCGCGGGTGTTCCAGCAGGCCTTCCACGTAATGCGCTCGGGCCGTCCCGGCCCGGTGCTGATCGACCTGCCGTTCGACGTGCAGATGGGCGAGATCGAGTTCGACGTCGAGACCTATCAGCCGCTGCAGGCCTACAAGCCTAGCGCCACCCGGGCCCAGATCGAAAAGGCCCTGGAGATGCTCAACCAGGCCGAGCGCCCGCTGATCGTCGCCGGCGGCGGCATCTACAACGCCGGTGCGGAAGCCTTGCTGCAGCAGTTTGCCGAGATCGTCGGCGTACCGGTGGTCCCGACCCTGATGGGCTGGGGCTGCATACCCGACGACCACCCGCTGATGGCCGGCATGGTCGGCCTGCAGACCAGCCACCGCTACGGCAACGCGACCATGCTGGCGTCCGACTTCGTGCTGGGCGTGGGCAACCGCTGGGCCAACCGGCACACCGGGTCGGTCGAGGTGTACACAAAAGATCGCAAGTTCGTGCACGTCGACATCGAGCCGACCCAGATCGGCCGGGTCTTTTCGCCGGACTACGGCATCGTCTCCGATGCCGGCGCCGCCCTGGCGCTGTTCGTCCAGGTGGCCAGCGAGTGGAAGGCCTCCGGTCGGCTGAAGGATCGCAGCGCCTGGGCCGCCGATTGCCGCGAACGCAAGACCACCCTGCTGCGCAAGACCAATTTCGAAGACGTGCCGATGAAGCCGCAGCGCGTCTACCAGTGCATGAACAACGCGTTCGGCAAGGATGCCTGCTACGTCAGCACCATCGGACTGTCGCAGATCGCCGGCGCCCAGTTCCTGCACGTGTACAAGCCGCGCCACTGGATCAACTGCGGCCAGGCCGGCCCGCTGGGTTGGACCATTCCGGCGGCCCTGGGGGTGCGGGTAGCCGACCCGCAGCGCAAGATCGTCGCGCTGTCCGGCGACTACGACTTCCAGTTCATGATCGAGGAGCTGGCCGTGGGCGCGCAGTTCAAGCTGCCGTACATCCACATCCTGGTGAACAACGCCTACCTCGGCCTGATTCGCCAGAGCCAGCGCGGCTTCGACATGGACTACTGCGTGCAGCTGGCCTTCGACAACATCAACGCCGATGAGATCGAGGGTTACGGCGTCGACCACATCACCGTGGTCGAGGGTCTGGGCTGCAAGGCGATCCGCGTACGCAGCCAGGCGGAACTGCGTCCGGCCATCGAGCAGGCCGAGGCCTGGATGGCCGAGCACCAGGTGCCGGTAGTGATCGAAGTGATCCTCGAGCGGGTGACCAACATCGCCATGGGCACCGAGATCGACGCCATCAACGAGTTCGAGGAACTGGCCAGCAGCCGCGCAGACGCGCCGACCAGCATCATGGCCCTCGACTGACCCGTAACTGTGCCCGGAGTCGCTTCGGGCCCTACCCGACCATTTGAAGGAGCATCCCATGCCCCGCTTTGCAGCCAACCTGTCCATGCTGTTCACCGAGGTGGACTTCCTGGACCGTTTCGCCGCCGCCGCCGAAGCCGGCTTCACCGGTGTCGAGTACCTGTTCCCCTATGACTTTTCCGCAGAGGAGATCAAGGCACGCCTGGACGCCAACCGCCTCGAGCAGGTGCTGTTCAACCTGCCGGCCGGCGACTGGGCCAAGGGGGAGCGTGGCATCGCCTGCCACCCCGACCGAGTCGAGGAGTTCCGTGCCGGTGTCGACAAGGCCATCGCCTACGCCAAGGTACTGGGCAACAAGCAGATCAACTGCCTGGCCGGCATCCGTCCGCAGGGCGCCGATTGCGCCAGCGTCGAACAGACCTTCGTCGACAACCTCAAGTTCGCCGCCGACAAGCTGGCCGCCGCCGGCATCAAGCTGGTCATGGAGGCGATCAACACCCGCGACATTCCCGGCTTCTACCTGAACAACACCAAGCAGGCCCTGGCCATCCGCGACAAGGTCGGCAGTGACAACCTGTACCTGCAGTACGACATCTACCACATGCAGATCATGGAGGGCGACCTGGCGCGCACCGTGGAAGGCAACCTCGCGGCGATCAACCACGTGCAACTGGCCGACAACCCGGGCCGCAACGAGCCAGGCACCGGCGAGATCAACTACCGCTTCCTGTTCGAACACCTGGACCGCATCGGCTACCAGGGCTGGATCGGCTGTGAATACAAGCCGGCCACCACCACCGCTGCT
Organism: Pseudomonas benzenivorans; assembly: GCF_024397895.1. Lineage (NCBI taxonomy): Bacteria > Pseudomonadati > Pseudomonadota > Gammaproteobacteria > Pseudomonadales > Pseudomonadaceae > Pseudomonas > Pseudomonas benzenivorans. The sequence continues at coordinate 4,621,308 of NZ_CP073346.1, read as the reverse complement.
GGCCTCGGCTGGATGAAAGCGCACAACGCAATCTGAGCCCCACTATTTAGGAGTGCATCTCATGGCAAAAATCGGATTCATCGGCACCGGCATCATGGGCAAGCCCATGGCCCAGAACCTGCAGAAGGCCGGCCACACCCTGTTCCTTTCCGAGCACCACGATCCGGCCCCGGCCGATCTGGTCGAGGCCGGCGCCGTCGCCCTGGCCAACCCCAGGGAAGTGGCGCAGGAAGCCGAATTCATCATCGTCATGGTGCCGGACACCCCCCAGGTCGAGGACGTGCTGTTCCGCCAGGACGGCGTGGCCGCGGGCGTGGGCGCCGGCAAGGTGGTGATCGACATGAGTTCGATCTCGCCTTCGGCCACCAAGCTGTTCGCCGAGAAGATCAATGCCAGCGGCGCCGAGTACCTGGACGCGCCGGTCTCCGGTGGTGAGGTCGGCGCCAAGGCCGCCACCCTGTCGATCATGGTCGGTGGCGGTGAGCAGGCCTTCGAGCGCGCCCTGCCGCTGTTCCAGGCCATGGGCAAGAACATCACCCGCGTCGGCGGCAACGGCGATGGCCAGACCGCCAAGGTGGCCAACCAGATCATCGTCGCCCTGAACATCCAGGCCGTCGCCGAGGCGCTGCTGTTCGCCGCTCGCAACGGCGCCGACCCGGCCAAGGTGCGTGAAGCGCTGATGGGCGGCTTCGCCAGCTCGAAGATCCTCGAGGTCCACGGCGAACGCATGATCAAGGGCACCTTCGATCCGGGCTTCCGCATCAGCCTGCACCAGAAGGACCTCAACCTGGCCCTGTCCGGTGCCCGCGAGCTGGGCCTCAACCTGCCCAATACCGCCAACGCCCAGCAGGTGTTCAGTACCTGTGCGGCCCTCGGCGGCAGCAACTGGGACCACTCCGGCCTGATCAAGGGCCTGGAGCACATGGCCAACTTCTCGATCCGCAAGGACTGAGGCCGGCCACGCGCAACACATCGGCTGGCTGACCCAAGGTAGGTTGGGCCAGTCAGTCGATGCCCCTTTCGATCTGCCCGGTTGGCGGTGTCACGGCCTGCCGGCCGGGTGGGTCGATTCTAGTCCCCAGCCGCTGCCTCGCGGCCGCTGCGGACTGCAATCGGCCAAAGCTGCGAGCGTCCCACGCGCCTTGCAGCCCATAACAAGAGTCCAGACTCGGGAGCCCGCCATGTCCATCGATCCGCAAAGCCTTTTGCGCGACCTGTTCGCCACCGCCATCGACGCCGCCCACCCACGCCAGGTGCTGGCCGACCACCTGCCTGCCGATCGCAGTGGCCGGGTCATCGTCATTGGCGCCGGCAAGGCCGCCGCGGCCATGGCCGAGGTGATCGAGCGGGAATGGCAGGGCGAAGTCAGCGGCCTGGTGGTGACCCGCTACGAGCACGGCGCCGACTGCCGGAAGATCGAGGTGGTGGAAGCCGCCCATCCGGTGCCGGACGACGCCGGCGAACGGGTGGCGCGACGGGTACTGGAACTGGTCAGCAACCTGGAGGAGTCCGACCGGGTGATCTTCCTGCTCTCCGGCGGCGGCTCCTCCCTGCTGGCCTTGCCGGCCGAGGGCATCAGCCTGGCCGACAAGCAGGCGATCAACAAGGCATTGCTCCGATCCGGCGCCTCCATCGGCGAGATGAACTGCGTGCGCAAGCACCTCTCGGCGATCAAGGGCGGCCGCCTGGCCAAGGCCTGCTGGCCAGCCAGCGTCTACACCTACGCGATTTCCGACGTCCCCGGCGACGAGGCCACGGTGATTGCCTCCGGGCCCACGGTGGCCGACCCCACCACCTCGGTGGAAGCCCTGGCCATCCTCGCCCGCTACCAGATCGAGATCCCGACCAACGTCCGCGCCTGGCTGCAAGACCCGTGCTCGGAAACCGTCAAACCCGGCGACCCGGTGCTGTCGCGCAGCCACTTCCAGCTGATCGCCGCGCCTCAGCAGTCGCTGGAGGCCGCCGCCGCCAAGGCCAAGGCCGCCGGCTTCGCGACCCTGATCCTCGGCGACCTGGAAGGCGAAGCACGGGAAGTGGCCAAGGTCCACGCCGGCATCGCCCGCCAGGTGGTGCTGCACGGCCAGCCGCTCAAGGCGCCTTGCGTGATCCTGTCCGGCGGCGAGACCACGGTGACCGTGCGTGGCAACGGCCGCGGCGGGCGCAACGCCGAGTTCCTGCTCAGCCTCAACCAGTGCCTCAAGGGCCTGCCCGGTGTCTACGCCCTGGCCGGCGACACCGACGGCATCGACGGCTCGGAAGACAACGCCGGCGCCCTCATGACCCCGGACACCTACGGGCGGGCCGACCGCCTGGGCCTGTCCGCCAGTGATGAGCTCGACGACAACAACGGCTACGGCTACTTCGCCGCCCTGGATCAGCTGATCGTCACCGGCCCGACCCGCACCAACGTCAACGATTTCCGCGCCATTCTTATTCTCGAGAGCCCAGCCCCATGAACGCCGACAAGAAAGTAAAGATTCTCGCCACCCTCGGACCGGCAATCGCCGGCATCGAGGACATCCGCCAGCTGGTCGAATCCGGGGTGAACCTGTTCCGCCTCAACTTCAGCCACGGCGAGCACGCCGACCACGCCGAGCGCTACCGCTGGGTCCGCGAAGTGGAGCAACAGCTGGGCATGCCGATCGGCATCCTCATGGACCTGCAGGGGCCCAAACTGCGGGTCGGCCGCTTTGCCGACGGCAAGGTCAACCTGGAGCGCGACCAGGCCTTGCGCCTGGACCTGGATCCGACTCCCGGCGATGCCCGGCGGGTCAACCTGCCCCATCCGGAGATCATCGAGGCCCTGCAGCCGGGCATGAACCTGCTGCTCGACGACGGGCGCCTGCGCCTGCAGGTGACGGCCAAGCACGCCGATGCCGTCGACACCCGGGTGATCGCCGGTGGCGAACTGTCCGACCGCAAGGGGGTCAACGTCCCCGAAGCCGTGCTGCAGCTGTCGCCGCTGACCGAAAAGGACCGCCGCGACCTGAGCTTCGGCCTGGAACTGGGCGTCGACTGGGTGGCGTTGTCGTTCGTGCAGCGCCCCGAAGACATCCTCGAGGCCCGCGAGCTGATCCAGGGCAAGGCCTTCCTCATGGCCAAGATCGAAAAACCCTCGGCGGTGCAGCACCTGGAAGATATCGCCAAACTCTGCGACGCGATCATGGTTGCCCGCGGCGACCTGGGCGTGGAAGTCCCGGCGGAAAACGTGCCGCGCATCCAGAAGGACATCATCCGCACCTGCCGCCAGCTCGGTCGCCCGGTGGTGGTGGCCACCCAGATGCTCGAATCCATGCGCTTCTCCCCGGCGCCGACCCGTGCCGAGGTCACCGACGTGGCCAACGCCGTGGCCGAGGGTGCCGACGCGGTAATGCTGTCGGCCGAAACCGCCTCCGGCGACTACCCGCTGGAGGCCGTGCAGATGATGAGCAAGATCATCCGACAGGTGGAAGGCGGCCCGGACTTCCAGGCCCAGCTCAACGTCAGCCGGCCGCAGGCCGAGGCCACCGCCTCGGATGCCATCAGCTGCGCGATCCGCCGCATCAGCGCCATCCTGCCGGTGGCCGCACTGGTCAACTACACCGAGTCGGGCGCCTCCAGCCTGCGCGCCTCGCGCGAGCGGCCCAAGGCGCCGATCCTCAGCCTGACCCCGAACCTCGACACCGCGCGCCGCCTCACCGTGGCCTGGGGCATCTATTCGGTGGTCAACGAGCGCCTGCATCAGGTCGAGGATGTGACCCGCACCGCACTGGAGATTGCCCACGCCGCCGGACTGGCGAAGACCGGCGACACCCTAGTGATCACCGCCGGCGAACCCTTCGGCCAACCGGGCAGCACCAACAGCCTGCGCATCGAAACGCTGCGCTGACCGATGCATACGTGGTCAGGGTAGACTCCGGCTAACGAGCGAAAAGCTCCCACGCTGGCATTGCCAGATTTCAGGCGTCCCCTGCTGCGGCAGCGGGCGCCTCTTTTTATTCAGACCATTCGCCCATGCACCAGCTGCCCTCGCCAACCCACGCCCTGCGGGGTCTGCGCGCCTTGCTCAATGGCTTCAGCCAGGTCTTCCTGCAGGCCCATCCCGGCTTCGGCCTGCTGCTGGTCGTGGCCATTGCCGCCAGCGCACCCGGCCTGCTCGGCGGCGCCCTACTCGGCGGCCTCAGCGGCATGCTCACCGCCCAGCGCCGCGGCTATCCGATGGCCGATATCGACATCGGGCTGTACGGCTACAACGGCATCCTCCTCGGGTTGCTGCTCAGCCTGAAGCTAACCTGGTCGCCCCTGCTGCCGCTGCTGATCATGCTCGGCGGCGGCTTGTCCAGCCTGATGCTGGAACCCTGGATGCGGCGCATGCGCGAGCGCCAGTGGCTGCCGGCCTTCACCTTGCCATTCGTGGTCCTGAGCGGGTTGCTGCTGTGCCTGGCACCGGCCCTGGGCCTCCAGCCGCAGTCGGGCGCAGTGTCTGCGGCCTCGACCCTGGGCTGGCTGGATGCAGTGACAGCCGTGTCCCTGGGGCTCGCCCAGGTCGCCTTTCTGAGCGAACCCTGGGCCGGAGCGCTGCTGCTGGTCGGCCTGCTACTGGCCGACCGCCGCGCCGCATGCTGGGCGCTGCTCGGCGCCAGCGCCGGAACGGGCCTGGCGCTGCTCCTGGACGCGCCCCAGGAGCATTGCCTCGCCGGCCTCTACGGCTTCAACGGCGTCCTGGCAGCGATCGCCCTCAGCCAGGTGCACCGGCAGCACTGGGTGCCCCTGCTGGGCGCGCTGCTGGCCCTGCTCCTGCAGTACGGCTTCCACCGCCTGGGGCTGGCGACCCTGACCCTGCCGTTCATCCTGGCCTGCTGGCTGATCCAAACGAGCGCACAACGCTGGCAACTCGCGCTAAAGGCCCGCGCGCCCGGAAGGCAATCTCGCTGAGCAGGCACTTGGCCTATAGGCCTAAAGATCGCTCAGTGCAGCTCCGAGGGCAGAGGCCGCTGCCCGTCGCCCGTACAATTGCCTAGAGCGCGGCGCTTCCCCGGCTGCGGGTGTCGTGTATGCGCATGGCACAGGCGACCCGCCCTGCTAGCGTAGAAACCCATCCCTCCGGGTCCGAGCGCCCACCCTCCAGCGAGCGAGAACGACATGCTGCACAGCATCAAGCAAGGCATCACCCTAGAAGAACTGGAACCCAGCGGCACCCTCGAAGACATTGGCGTCGAGATGATCGAAGGCGACAACGCCATGTTCGCCCTGACCACCTTCGCCACCGAAGACGAGTCGGTCAGCGCCGGCTACTTCGGTGTACGCCGCAGCCGTTTCCGCCTGCCCTACACCTTCCACGAGCAGGCTGTTGTGACCCTCGGCGAGGTGAAGATCACCAACGAGCAGACCGGCGAGACCGCCCACTACAAGGCTGGCGATTCCTTCTTCGTCGCCAGCGGCACCCCCACCCTGTGGGAAGTCGTCAGCGACAGCTTCACCAAGCACTACCTGGCGGTCGACTGATAACGACGCGCTTACGTCTCGCCGGTAAGACGGGCGTAAGCGCGGGCGACACAGCCCGCCTCGCTTGAGCAACGTGCTGTTGCGCAAGCCGTCTCTGCCGGCTGGGCCCCCGCAAACGGCATTCGGCCAGCGCCCGAGATAAACCCTTGCCAGCCCCGGTCCATCCTGCATAGGCTTTGCGCTCTCACAAGCAGGGAGTTCGCCTTGGATACCTGGCGCCAGCGTCTTTACGTCATCATCTTCCACACCGACACGCCAGCCGGGCAACGCTTCGACAACTGGCTGCTGCTGGTCATCCTGGCCAGTCTGGTGGTGGTCATGCTCGACAGCGTGGTCGCCTACCAGCAACAGTACGCCTCGCTGTTCGATAGCCTGGAGTGGGCCTTCACCCTGTTGTTTGCCGTCGAGTACGGCCTGCGCCTGTACTGTTCGCCGAAACCCTTGCGCTACGCCTTCAGTTTCTTCGGCCTGGTAGACCTGCTGGCCGTGATGCCGGCGATTCTTTCGTTGTTCTTCGCCGACGCCCAGTACCTGATGATCGTGCGGGCCGTGCGCTTGATCCGCATTTTTCGCGTGCTCAAGCTGCGCCAGTACCTGAGCCAGGCCAACTTCCTGCTCACCGCCCTGCGCGGCAGCCGACAGAAGGTCACGGTGTTTCTGGTCAGCGTGTCCACCCTGGTCACGGTGTTCGGTGCCCTGATGTACGTGATCGAAGGGCCACCCAATGGCTTCACCAGCATTCCCACCAGTATCTACTGGGCGGTGGTCACCCTGACCACCGTGGGCTACGGCGACATCACCCCGCAGACGCCGGCCGGGCAGATGCTCTCCACCCTGGTGATGATCACCGGTTACTCGATCATCGCCGTGCCCACCGGTATCTTCAGCGCCGAATTGGCCGCTGCCATGCGCGGCGCCGATCAGCTCAAGCGCGACTGCCCCGGCTGCGCCAAGGACCTTCACGAACTGGAAGCGGCGTTCTGCACGCGCTGTGGCCATCCGCTGTTTCCGCGGCAGGACCAACAGCGCTAGACCTGTCAGGCAGAAAAAAGCCCGCATCTACGCGGGCTTTTTTGTCGTCGGTGAAGCGTTATCAGAAGCGCTCGATATCCGCTTGTGCCTCCAGCTGCTTGCGGAACGCGGCAAAGTCCTGCTGGCCGCTGCGCGATGCCAGAAAACGCTGGTACATGGACTTCTCCTCCTCCGCCAAGGCTTCCTTCGGCTGGCTCACCCCGTCCAGGCGAATCACCACGAAATCGCCATTGTCGAGGCCAACGCCAGCAAAGGTCGGCAGCCCGGCATCATTCGGCTTGGGCATGCGGAACACTGCCTGCAGCACCTTAGGCTCCACGCCATCCTGACTACGCGATGCAGCCTCGACCACCTGCCAGGCTTCGGCCTGGCCAGCCGGTGTCTTGCCATCGCGCAGGGCCGCCAGCAGCTCCTCGCCCTTGGCCTTGGCCGCTTCGCTCGCGCGAACCTGGGTCAGGTGTGTACGGATATTGTCGGCCACCTGCTCCAACGCCAGTTGCTCGGGCTTTTTGTGCTCCTTGGCACGCACCACCACCACTGTGCTGGGATCGAGCTCGATGGTTGCGCTGTTGGCGCCGTCTTCCAGCACTTCGGCGCTGAATGCCGCCTGAATGACCTGGCGGTTGGCCGTCAGGCCCTCGCCACCCTCACGCCCGAACGCCTCACTGACCTTGATTTCAAGCCCAAGTTCCTGGGCGGGCTGAGTCAGGTCGGAGGATTCGAACGCAATGTCTTCCAGCTGCTTGGCGGCTTCGACGAAGCGCTGCTCTACCTGCTGTGCCTTCAGATCCCGCACCAGCTTGCTCTTCAGGCTCTCGAAGCTCGGAACCTCGGGGGCCTGCACGCCCAGCAGCTTGATCAGGTGCCAGCCGAACTCCGTGCGGACCGGCGCGCTAACCTCGTTCTCGCCCAGGGCATACAGAGCCTCCTCGAATACCGGATCGTAGACGCCCTGCCCGGCATAACCGAGATCACCGCCTTCGGCGGCCGAACCCGGATCATTGGATAGCTCTTTCGCCAGCGCCGCGAAGTCATCGCCTTGCTGCAGACGCTCTTGCACCGCCTCGATCTTGGCCTTGGCCTGCTCATCGTCAAGGGCGTCGCTCACCTCGATCAGGATGTGGGCCGCCCGGCGCTGCTCGGCCAGGTTGGCGATCTCGCTCTCATAGGCGCTCTGCAGGTCTTCGTCGGCCACCTCGACCTGGTCGAAGAAGGCATCCTTCTTCAGCTCGAGGTACTCCAGAACCACCTGTTCCGGACTCATGAACTGACTGGCCTGCGCCTCGTAGTACGCCTTGACGTCGTCATCGCTCAGCTGCACCGCCGCGCTATCGACCGGCAGCTTCAACGTGGCGAAGTCACGGGTCTGCTTCTCGAGCCGGGCAAAGGCCTCGACCTGGGCATCGGTAACGAACGCACTGCCGGCCAGACCCGCGCGCAGTTGGCCGATCAGCATTTCCTGCTCGAGCATCTGGCGGAACTGCAAGCGGCTATAGCCCAGCTGGCGGATAACCTGGTCGAAGCGCTCGGCGCTGAACTTGCCATCGACCTGAAACTCAGGCGTCTGCAGGATCAGCTGATCGAGCGCCTGCTCGGAAAAGGCGAACGCGGCATCGCCAGCCGCCTGCAGCAGCAAGGTGCGCTCGATCAGGCCTTTCAGCGCCGACTCGCGTAGCAGCTTTTCATCCAGCAAGGATGCGTCAAAGTCCTTGCCGAGCTGCTGCAGCAGCTGGCGGCGTTGCATCTCGACCGCCTGCCCCAGCTGATTCAAGCTGACCTTCTCGCCATTGACTTCGGCGGCGTTCTGGCTGTTGCTGGTACCGGTGAAGATGGCCTCGACGCCAGTCAGCGCGAGCAGCACGACGATAAGGCCGATGATGGTTTTGGCGATCCAACCCTGTGAGTTGTCCCTGATGTTCTGCAGCATGCTTCCCCCAGAACGGCTGTACGAAAAATAAGCAGCCGTGCAGTGTGGGTAAAATCCGGATAGAAGAAAGGCGCATCCGAGGATGCGCCTTCGCGTAACTGGCGGAGCGGACGGGACTCGAACCCGCGACCCCCGGCGTGACAGGCCGGTATTCTAACCGACTGAACTACCGCTCCGCTGCCAGATCAGCCTTTCAGCCAACCTGGAAGGGCGAGGCCCGAAGGACGCTTAGTTGACGGCGTCTTTCAGAGCTTTGCCGGCTTTGAAGCCTGGGATCTTGGCAGCGGCGATGCTGATCGGCTTGCCGGTCTGCGGGTTACGACCGGTGCGAGCGGCGCGCTCTTTGACCGCGAAGGTGCCGAAACCAACCAGTACAACGGAGTCACCAGCTTTGAGGGCGCCAGTGACAGATTCAATCACTGCATCCAGCGCGCGGCCGGCAACAGCTTTCGGGATATCAGCAGATGCAGCGATAGCATCGATCAGTTCCGACTTGTTCACTCTAAGTCCCCTTAATTTCTGTTGAGTTTGTTTCTTGATTTTTAGTGTAAGCAAAGCGGTGTTGGGCGGCGTGCCGACACAATAAGAGCCGCTTTATAACAAGGGCTCTAAAATTGTGTCAAGGAAGCCCCCCGGCTAATGCGTGCTGATTCGCTCCTTGGAATCAGACTCGCGCTTTTCATCCTTTGCAACCAGCTCCGGAGCCGCATCGGGCAAGGGCTCCGGGGCGTATTGCAGCGCAATTTGCAGGACCTCGTCAATCCATTTAACCGGTTTAATCTGCAGGTCCTGCTTTATATTTTCCGGAATTTCTTTCAAGTCCCGCACATTTTCTTCGGGAATGATCACGGTTTTGATTCCGCCGCGGTGGGCGGCCAACAGTTTTTCTTTTAAACCACCAATCGCCAGGACCTGACCACGCAGGGTAATTTCGCCGGTCATGGCAACGTCGGCGCGCACGGGGATCTGGGTCAGAGCCGAGACCAAGGCGGTACACATGCCGACACCCGCACTGGGGCCATCCTTGGGGGTTGCCCCCTCGGGCATGTGGATATGGATGTCACGCTTCTCATAGAAATCCAGGGGCACGCCCAGGCTCTTGGCGCGGCTGCGCACCACGGTTTGCGCGGCCGTAATCGACTCCACCATCACATCGCCCAGCGAGCCGGTCTTGATCAGCTGCCCCTTGCCGGGCACGACCGCCGCCTCGATGGTCAGCAACTCGCCGCCCACCTGGGTCCAGGCCAGCCCGGTGACCTGACCGATCTGATCTTCCTGCTCGGCCAGACCATAGCGATGCTTGCGCACGCCGAGGAAGTGCTCCAGCGACTCGGCGGTGACCAGCACCTCGAAGCGCTTCTCGCGGGCATGCTCCTTCACCGCCCGACGACAGACCTTGGCGATCTGTCGCTCCAGGCTACGCACACCGGCTTCGCGGGTGTAGTAACGGATGATGTCGCGAATCGCCGCCTCTTCGAACGCCAGCTCGCCCTTCTTCAGGCCATTGGCCTGGATCTGCTTCGGCGCCAGGTACTTGATGGCGATATTGACCTTCTCGTCCTCGGTGTAGCCGGGCAGACGAATCACCTCCATGCGGTCCAGCAAGGGTGCCGGAATATTCATGGAGTTGGCGGTGCAGAGGAACATCACGTCGGAGAGGTCGTAATCGACCTCCAGGTAATGGTCGTTGAAATTATGATTCTGCTCGGGATCGAGCACCTCGAGCAGGGCCGATGCCGGATCGCCCCGCATGTCCTGGCCCATCTTGTCGATTTCGTCGAGCAGGAACAGCGGGTTGCGCACGCCCACCTTGGTCATCTTCTGAATCAGTCGACCCGGCATGGAGCCGATGTAGGTCCGCCGGTGACCGCGGATCTCCGCCTCGTCCCGCACGCCGCCCAGGGCCATGCGCACGAACTTGCGATTGGTCGAGTGGGCGATCGACTCGGCCAGGGAGGTCTTACCCACACCGGGCGGACCAACCAGACAGAGCACCGGCCCCTTGATCTTCTTCACCCGCTTCTGCACGGCGAGATACTCGAGGATGCGCTCCTTGACCTCTTCCAGGCCATAATGGTCGGCATTGAGAATCGCCTCGGCCCGTGCCAGGTCGAGGCGCACCTTGCTGTGGGCCTTCCACGGCACGTTCACCAACCAGTCGATATAGGAGCGCACCACCGTGGCCTCGGCCGACATCGGCGACATCTGCTTGAGCTTGTTCAGCTCGGTTTGCGCCTTGTCGTAGGCCTCCTTGGTCAGGCCGGCATTCTCGATGCGCTTCTTCAGCTCATCCAGCTCGCTGTGGCCTTCGTCGATGTCGCCGAGTTCCTTCTGAATGGCCTTCATCTGCTCGTTCAGGTAGTACTCGCGCTGACTGCGCTCCATCTGCTTCTTCACCCGCCCACGGATGCGCTTTTCGACCTGCAGCAGATCGATCTCGGCATCCAGCAGGGCCAATACGTGCTCGACCCGGGCAGACAGATCGGTGATCTCGAGGATTTCCTGCTTCTGCTCGATCTTCAGCGCCATGTGCGCGGCCATGGTATCGACCAGGCGGCTGGGCTCGTCGATGCTGTTGAGCGACGACAGCACCTCGGCCGGCACCTTCTTGCCGAGCTGCACGTATTGCTCGAATTGACTGAGCAGGCTGCGCACGAAGACTTCCGACTCGCGCTCGGCAGCCTCGACCTCGTCGAGCAGCTGCACTTCGGCGCGGCAATGTCCGTCGGCCTCGATAAAGCGCTCGATTTCGCCGCGCTGCTCGCCCTCGACCAGCACCTTGACCGTGCCGTCCGGCAGTTTCAGCAGCTGCAGCACCGTCGCCACGGTCCCGACTCGGTAGAGCCCCTCCTCACCCGGATCATCGTCCGCGGGGTTCTTCTGGGCGAGCAGCAGGATCTGCTTCTCACCGGTCATCGCCGCCTCGAGGGCTTCGATGGATTTCTCGCGCCCGACGAAAAGCGGGATCACCATGTGCGGATAGACCACGACATCGCGCAGCGGCAAGAGAGGCAATTCGATGGTTGTCTTCATGATTTCGGCTCTACGGCGGCCATACGGCCGTAAACAGTTGGGATTACCCTTGGCCCTAAGATGGGGGTAGCCCCAGCAAAAAACAAGCGTTACCACTGGAAATGCAAAGGGGCCCGCAGGCCCCTTTGCATTCAGGATGAAACGGTTACGCGTCAGGCGCAGCCTTGGCAGGCGGCTCGCTGTTCTCGTATATCAACAGCGGTTTGGACGAACCGTCGATGACGCTTTCGTCGATGACCACCTTGCTCACCTCGGACTGCGAAGGGATCTCGTACATGGTGTCGAGCAGGATGCCTTCGAGGATCGAACGCAGGCCACGGGCACCCGTCTTGCGCTCCAGCGCCTTGTGCGACACCGCTTTCAGCGCATCCGGACGGAACTCCAACTCCACCCCTTCCATCTCGAACAACTTGGCGTACTGCTTGGTGAGGGCGTTCTTCGGCTCGGTCAGGATCTGCATGAGCGCTGCTTCGTCCAGCTCTTCCAGGGTCGCAATGACCGGCAGGCGGCCGACGAATTCGGGAATCAGGCCGAACTTCACCAGGTCATCGGGCTCGACCTCGCGCAACGACTCGCCGACCTTCTTGCCCAGGTCCTTGCTGCGCACCTCGGCATTGAAGCCGATGCCGCCCTTGGTGGAGCGGCCTTGGATGACCTTCTCCAGCCCGGAGAAGGCGCCACCGCAGATGAACAGGATGTTGCGAGTGTCGACCTGCAGGAACTCCTGCTGCGGGTGCTTACGCCCGCCCTGCGGAGGAACCGAGGCCACGGTGCCTTCGATCAGTTTCAGCAGAGCCTGCTGCACGCCCTCGCCCGACACGTCGCGGGTGATCGAGGGGTTGTCGGACTTGCGCGAAATCTTATCGATTTCGTCGATGTATACGATGCCCATCTGGGCCTTTTCCACATCGTAGTCGCACTTCTGCAGCAGCTTCTGGATGATGTTCTCGACATCTTCCCCGACATAGCCAGCCTCGGTGAGGGTGGTGGCGTCGGCAATGGTGAACGGCACATTGAGCAAGCGCGCCAGGGTTTCGGCGAGCAGGGTCTTGCCCGAGCCTGTCGGGCCGATCAGCAGAATATTGCTCTTGCCCAGCTCGACGTCGTCCTTCTTTTCACGCTGGTTGAGGCGCTTGTAGTGGTTGTACACCGCCACCGACAAGACTTTCTTCGCACGCTCCTGACCGATCACATACTGATCCAGGATCGTACTGATCTCCTTGGGTGCAGGCAGCTTGTGCGCGCTGCTCTCGGCCTGCGCTTCCTGCACCTCCTCGCGGATGATGTCGTTGCACAGGTCGACGCACTCGTCGCAGATAAAGACAGAGGGCCCGGCAATCAATTTGCGCACTTCGTGCTGGCTCTTGCCGCAGAAGGAGCAATAAAGCAGCTTGCCGTTGTCCTCGCCGTTGCGGGTATCAGTCATTCGATCAATCCAATACGGTAGGCTTGAAACACAAGATGAAGGCAAATGCGGGCGTTTTCAAGCCCGCACAGCGGTCGGAATGCCCCGCCGCTCCCTAGATAAGCCGCTTAGCCCGCCAGTTGACGCTTGCTCAGCACCTGATCGATCAGGCGATATTTCACCGCGTCTTCGCCGCTCATGAAGTTGTCGCGGTCGGTGTCGCGAGCGATCACTTCGATCGGCTGACCGGTGTGATCGGCAAGAATCTTGTTCAGTCGCTCACGGATAGTCAGGATTTCCCGGGCATGGATCTCGATGTCCGATGCCTGGCCCTGGAAGCCGCCCAGCGGCTGGTGGATCATCATCCGCGAATGCGGCAGGCAATAACGCTTGCCTGCTGCGCCGCCAGCCAGCAGCAGAGCGCCCATGCTGCAGGCCTGGCCGATGCAGATGGTGGAGACATCCGGCTTGATGAATTGCATGGTGTCGTAGATCGACATCCCCGCGGTCACCGAGCCGCCCGGCGAGTTGATGTACAGGTGGATGTCCTTGTCCGGGTTCTCGGCCTCGAGGAACAGCAGCTGCGCCGCCACCAGATTGGCCATGTAGTCCTCGACCGGACCGATCAGGAAAATCACGCGCTCCTTGAGCAGGCGCGAATAGATGTCGTAGGCGCGCTCACCGCGGGCCGACTGCTCGATTACCATCGGCACCAGGCCGCCGGCAGCTTGGATATCTGGCATCTGTTGCATAAAAGGATTGCGGGACATGCTTGCACTCGCTCCCTAAATAGTCATGTCACAAATACGCATAAGCCAGCGCGGAGGCTGGCTTATGGCGTGTTCGAACGAGGTAAAGAATCAGTCGGCTTTGGGCGCTTCCGCCGGCTTGACAGCTTCTTCGTAAGAGACCGCTTTATCGGTCACGTTGGCCTTCTGCAAAACAGTATCTACAACTTGCTCTTCCAGCACAACCGAACGCACTTCGTTCATCTGCTGGTCGTTCTTGTAGTACCAGGACACTACCTGCTCGGGCTCCTGGTAGGCCGAAGCCATCTCCTGGATCAGCTCGCGCACGCGGTCTTCATCCGGCTTCAGTTCGAACTGCTTCACCACTTCGGCGACGATCAGACCCAGCACGACGCGGCGCTTGGCCTGCTCTTCGAAAAGCTCGGCAGGCAGCTGCTCCGGCTTGATGTTGCCGCCGAACTGCTGGACCGCCTGAACGCGCAGACGATTGACCTCGTTGCCCAGCAGCGCCTTAGGCACCTCGATCGGGTTGGCCGCCAACAGACCGTCCATGACCTGGTTCTTCACCTTGGACTTGATGGCCTGACGCAGCTCGCGCTCCATGTTCTTGCGTACTTCGGTGCGGAAGCCGTCCAGACCGCCATCCTTCACGCCAAACTGAGCGAAGAACTCGTCGTTCAGCTCAGGCAGCTGCGGAGCGGAGACGCTGTTGACCGTGACGGTGAACTCGGCCACTTTGCCGGCCAGGTCCAGGTTCTGGTAGTCCTCGGGGAAGGTCGGGTTGATCACGCGCTCTTCGCCGGCCTTGGCGCCGACCAGGGCATCTTCAAAGCCTGGAATCATGCGACCGGAGCCCAGCACCAGCTGAGAGCCCTTGGCGGAGCCGCCGGCGAAGGCTTCGCCTTCGATCTTGCCAACGAAGTCGATGTTCAGCTGATCACCGCTTTCGGCGGCGCGCTCGACGACTTCGAAGCGAGTGTTCTGCTTGCGCAGAATGTCCAGCATGTTGTCCAGGTCGGCATCACCGACTTCGGCCTGCAGACGCTCGACCGCGATCGACTCGAAACCCTGAACCTCGAACTCCGGGAACACCTCGAAGGTGGCCACGTATTCCAGGTCCTTGCCCTTCTCGAAGGTCTTCGGCTCGACGGCCGGTGCACCGGCCGGGTTCAGCTTCTGCTCGACAACGGCTTCGTAGAAGGTTTCCTGGATCAGGTCGCCCAGGGCTTCCTGACGTGCCGAGGCTTCGTAACGCTGGCGAATCACGCTCATCGGCACTTTGCCGGGACGGAAGCCAGGAACCTTGGCGCGACGGGCAGTCTGCTGCAGACGCTTGTTGACTTCAGTCTCGATGCGCTCGACGGGAACGCCGACAGTCATGCGGCGCTCAAGAGCAGAAGTGCTTTCAACAGAAACTTGCATGGATATTCCTCGTTGCACAGACATAAGCCGGCCGTTTCCGGCCCCAGATCAAGGGCATGCATTCTAGAGGGTCAATTTGCAGAAGTCACCCTAGATGCAGGCGGCAATCGGGAGGGAAAGAAGATGGTGCGGACGGAGAGACTCGAACTCTCACACCTTGCGGCGCCAGAACCTAAATCTGGTGTGTCTACCAATTTCACCACGTCCGCGTGGTCAGACTCTAAAACAAAAACGCCAGGCTTTCGGCCTGGCGCTTTGGAATATGGGGTGGACGATGGGAATCGAACCCACGACACCAGGAGCCACAATCCTGTGCTCTACCAACTGAGCTACGCCCACCATATTACTTTTTTGCTTGTGCCAAAGCTGCCAAATGGCACGCCCGGCAGGACTCGAACCTGCGACCATCCGCTTAGAAGGCGGATGCTCTATCCAGCTGAGCTACGGGCGCCTATCCATCTGCAAGCGCAGACTTAAAGCTTTCGGCTCCGGCGACAACCTTTCGATCGCCGCGTTTGCCGTCTTACCCAGCGACTGGCTGTGCTCGACAAGCGGGGCGCATGTTATAGAGGGTGCCATGGGTCGTCAACACTAAAATCAAAAAAAATTCAGCGAGATAAAGGGGTTACGCGAAAATCCTGGGCTGGCGCCTTTGCCGCACCGGCGCGCCATGCGAGAATGCGCGTCCTTTTTCAATCTTTTCCAATGGTTAATCTAGCGCAATGACCGCACAACTGATCGACGGCAAAGCGATCGCCGCCAGCCTCCGCCAGCAGATTGCCCAACGCGTTGCCGAGCGACGCCAGCAGGGCCTGCGGGCTCCTGGCCTGGCGGTGATCCTGGTCGGCAGCGACCCTGCCTCCCAGGTCTATGTCTCGCACAAGCGCAAAGACTGTGAAGAAGTGGGCTTTCTCTCCCAGGCCTATGATTTGCCGGCCAGCACCAGCCAGGCGGAACTCCTGGCGCTGATCGACCGCCTTAACGAAGACCCGAGCATCGACGGCATCCTGGTGCAGCTGCCGCTGCCGGAGCACCTGGACGCCTCCCTGCTGCTGGAGCGCATTCGCCCCGACAAGGACGTGGACGGCTTCCACCCCTATAACATCGGCCGTCTGGCCCAGCGCATGCCGCTGCTGCGCCCGTGCACGCCGAAAGGCATCATGACCCTGCTGCAGAGCACCGGTGTCGACCTCTACGGCCTGCATGCGGTCGTCGTGGGCGCCTCCAATATCGTCGGCCGCCCCATGGCCATGGAGCTGCTGCTCGGCGGCTGCACCGTCACCATCACCCACCGCTTCACCAAGGACCTGGCAGGCCACGTGGCGCAGGCCGACATCGTCGTGGTCGCCGCCGGCAAGCCGGGACTGGTCGAGGGGGAATGGATCAAGCCAGGTGCCATCGTCATCGACGTCGGCATCAATCGCCAGGACGACGGCAAGCTGATCGGCGACGTGGTCTACGAGACCGCCCTGCCCCGCGCCGGCTGGATCACCCCGGTTCCCGGCGGGGTCGGCCCCATGACCCGTGCCGGCCTGCTGGAGAACACCCTGCACGCGGCGGAACACCTGCACGACTGAGTGCAAGGGCTCGAAAAAAAACGGCACCCCAGGGTGCCGTTTTTCTTGGTCGACCAGTGCTTAGCTGCGCCCCTGCTCCCAGGACTTCAGCAGTTCGTCGTAGTTGATGGTTTCGCCCTTGGGCTTTTCGTTGGCCAGCTTGGGCTTCGGTGCGCCCGGCTGATCCAGCCAGTACTGCGGGTCACGCTTCTCGTTCAGCTTCGGGCCGCACTCGCCGAGCACTCCGGAACGCTCCAGGCGCCCGAGCATGGTGTCCTGGGCGGCTGCCAGGCCGTCCAGCGCCTGCTGTGGCGACTTGTCGCCGCTGGCCGCTTCGGCGATGAACTGCCACCACAGCTGCGCCAGGCGCGGATAGTCCGGCACGTTGGTGCCGGTCGGCGTCCACTGCACCCGCGCCGGGCTGCGATAGAACTCCACCAGGCCACCCAGCTTGGGCGCGGCGTCGGTCATGGCTTGCGACTGGATGTCCGATTCGCGAATCGGCGTCAGACCGACCAGGGTCTTCTTCAGCGACACGGTCTTGGAGGTGACGAACTGGGCGTACAACCAGGCCGCCAGGCGCTGCTTCTCCGGCGTGGACTTGAGGAAGGTCCAGGAGCCGGCGTCCTGATAGCCGAGCTTCATGCCTTCTTCCCAGTAAGGGCCCTTGGGCGATGGCGCCATGCGCCACTTCGGCGTGCCGTCTTCGTTGACCACCGGCAACCCGGCCTTGGTCATGTCGGCGGTGAAGGCGGTGTACCAGAAGATCTGCTGCGCGATGTTGCCCTGGGCCGGCACCGGGCCTGCCTCGGAGAAGGTCATGCCCTGGGCTTCCGGCGGCGCGTACTGGCGCATCCAGTCGACATACTTGGTGGTCGCGTAGACCGCTGCCGGGCCGTTGGTGTCGCCGCCACGCTCGACGCTGGAACCGACCGGACGGCAGCCATCGACGCGAATGCCCCACTCGTCTACCGGCAGACCGTTGGGCAGGCCCTTGTCGCCGCCACCGGCCATGGAGAACCAGGCGTCGGTGAAGCGCCAGCCCAGGGACGGGTCCTTCTTGCCGTAGTCCATGTGACCGTAGACGCGCTGGCCGTCGATTTCCTTGACGTGCACCGAGAAGAACTCGGCGATGTCCTCGTAGGCTGACCAGTTGACCGGCACGCCGAGCTCGTAACCGTAGATTTCCTTGAACTTGGTCTTCAGCTCCGGACGCTCGAACCAGTCGGCGCGGAACCAGTAGAGGTTGGCGAACTGCTGGTCGGGCAACTGGTACAGCTTGCCATCGGGCCCGGTGGTGAAGGAGGTGCCGATGAAGTCCGGCAGGTCCAGGGTCGGCGAGGTCACCGCCTTGCCTTCACCGGCCATCATGTCGCTGATCGCCACCGCCTTGCCGTAGCGGAAGTGGGTACCGATCAAGTCCGAGTCGTTGATATAGCCGTCGTAGATGTTCTTGTCCGACTGCATCTGAGTCTGCAGCTTCTCGACCACGTCGCCTTCCTGCATCAAGTCATGCTTGAGCTGGATGCCGGTGATTTCGCTGAACGCCTTGGCCAGGACCTTGGACTCGTACTCATGGGTGGCGATGGTTTCCGAGGCGACGCTGATGCTCATGCCGCGGAAGGGCTCGGCCGCCTTGATGAACCACTGCAACTCCGCCAGCTGTTGCTCCGGCGTCAGGGTCGAGGGGTTGAACTCCTCGGCTATCCACTTCTTCGCCGCCTCTTCGTAGGCATCCGCCCAGGCCGCACCGCTTAGCCCGGACAACGCCAGCAAGGCGGCCAGCGCCATGCTATGTCGGGTTTTGTTGTTATTGTCGAACATAGAGACCTCCATCTCAGGTTTTATGAGAGGTAACACGACTGCCGCCCGGCGCCGCCATCCGGCGCCGCACGCACGCAGGCGGATCAACCCCAACGCATCACTGCAAACAGCCACAGCAAAGACAGCAACGAGGCTATCCAGACGCTCCAGTCGGTCGCGCCCACCACCAGCAGGTGCAGGTAGGCGCTGCCGAGCAGACCGATAAACAGCCGATCACCACGGGTCGTGCTGATCGGCAGGAACCCTTTGCGCTCGACACAGGGCGAGCGTATTTCCCAGACCGTCATGCCCGCCAGCAGCAAGGCGATCGCGCCAAAGAACAGGCCGGTCGGCAAGGTCCAAGCCATCCAATCCATATGCCTTCTCCTTAAACCCGACCGAGGGCGAAGCCCTTGGCCACGTGGTTGCGAACGAACCAGATCACCAGCATCCCCGGCAGGATGGTCAGCACCCCGGCGGCGGCCAGTACCCCCCAGTCGATACCCGAGGCCGACACGGTGCGGGTCATCACCGCGACGATGGGCTTGGCATCCACCGAGGTCAGGGTGCGCGCCAGCAACAGCTCGACCCAGGAAAACATGAAGCAGAAGAACGCCGCGACACCGACGCCCGAGCCGATCAACGGAATGAAGATCTTCACGAAGAATTTCGGGAAGCTGTAACCGTCGATATAGGCGGTCTCGTCGATCTCCTTCGGCACCCCGGACATGAAACCCTCGAGAATCCACACCGCCAGTGGCACGTTGAACAGGCAGTGGGCCAGCGCCACGGCGATGTGGGTATCGAACAGACCGATCGAGGAGTACAGCTGGAAGAACGGCAGCAGGAACACCGCCGGCGGCGCCATGCGATTGGTCAGCAGCCAGAAGAACAGGTGCTTGTCACCGAGAAAGCGGTAGCGCGAGAAGGCGTAGGCCGCCGGCAACGCCACGCTGAGCGAGATCAGGGTGTTGAGCGTCACGTAGTACAGCGAATTGAGGTAGCCCTCGTACCAGCTGGGATCGGTGAAGATCACCCGGTAGTTGTCCAGGGTGAAACCCTGTGGCCACAGGCTCAGGCCACCGAGTATCTCGGTATTGCTCTTGAACGACATGTTCAGCAGCCAGTAGATCGGCACAAGCAGGAACAGCAGGTAGCACAGCAGCACCAGACGTTTGCGTGTGGTCATGGTCGGCCTCAGCGATTTTTGTCGTCGTGGGTCATGGCGGTATAGAACAGCCAGGACACCAGCAGGATGATCAGGAAGTACACCAGGGAGAACGCCGCCGCCGGGCCCAGGTCGAACTGACCGACCGCCATCTGGGTCAGGGTCTGACTGAGGAAGGTGGTGGAGTTGCCCGGCCCGCCGCCGGTGAGCACGAAGGGCTCCGTGTAGATCATGAAGCTGTCCATGAAGCGCAGCATCACCGCGATCAACAGCACGCTCTTGAGCTTGGGCAGCTGGATATGGCGGAAAACGGCCCAGCCCGAGGCGCGGTCGATGCGTGCCGCCTGGTAGTAGACATCGGGGATCGCCCGCAGCCCCGAGTAACAGAGCAGCGCCACCAGCGAGGTCCAGTGCCAGACGTCCATGATCAGCACAGTGACCCAGGCGTCGGCGGTGTTGGAGGCGTAGTTATAGTCCACCCCCAGCTCGTTCAGGCTCCAGCCCAGCAGGCCGATGTCGGCGCGCCCGAAGATCTGCCAGATGGTGCCGACCACGTTCCACGGGATCAGCAGCGGGATGGCCATGAGGATCAGGCAGAGGGAAGCCCAACGCCCCTTGGTCGGCATCGTCAGGGCGATGCCTATCCCCAGGGGGATCTCGATCAGCAGCACGCAGCCCGAATAGATGAACTGACGCAGCAGCGAGTCATGCAGGCGGGTGTCCTGCAGCACCTGGCGGAACCAGTCGACGCCGACGAAATAGCGGCTGGACTGGTCGAAGATGTCCTGCACCGAGTAGTTGACCACCGTCATCATCGGCACGATGGCGCTGAACGCCACCAGCAGGAAGACCGGCAGCACCAGCCACCAGGCCTTGTTGTTGTGCACCTTGCTCATGGCGCCACCTCCGCCTGGCCTTCGTCGACCAGATAGTCGTCGGCGTAGAGCATCAGCCACTGCGCCGGAAAGCTGATATAGGCGAGCTTCTGCGGCACCGCCTGATCTTCCTGCAGGCGCACCTTGATCGGCTGGCCATCCAGTTGCAGGCTGAGGATCTTGTAGGTCCCCAGATCCTCCACATGCAGCACCTCGGCGCGCAGGGCGCCCTCGTAGGGCCCGTCCCAGACATGCACGAACTCGGGGCGGATGCCGATCTTGAGGTTCTTCCAGGTCATGCCGGCCAGCCGCCGCGTCAGCGCCGCGCTGAGCGCCACCTGGGTATCGGCGAAGCGCACCCCCCCCTCGCAGGGGCTGACATCGATCAGGTTCATGCCCGGACTGCCG
Organism: Pseudomonas benzenivorans; assembly: GCF_024397895.1. Classification (NCBI taxonomy): domain Bacteria; kingdom Pseudomonadati; phylum Pseudomonadota; class Gammaproteobacteria; order Pseudomonadales; family Pseudomonadaceae; genus Pseudomonas; species Pseudomonas benzenivorans. The sequence continues at coordinate 4,600,446 of NZ_CP073346.1, read as the reverse complement.
ATGAAATAACCGACGAAGGTGTGGCTGGGCCGCTCGAACAGCTCGCGCGGCGTGCCGAACTGGACGATCTGGCCGCCGTACATCACCGCGATCTTGTCGGCGAAGGTCGAGGCTTCCAGCTGATCGTGGGTGACATAGACCATGGTGATGTTGAACTGCTCGTGGATCTGCTTGAGCTTGCGCCGCAGCTTCCACTTCAGGTGCGGGTCGATCACCGTCAGCGGCTCGTCGAAGAGGATCGCCGAGACATCGTCGCGAACCAGGCCGCGGCCCATGGAGACCTTCTGCTTCTCGTCGGCGGTCAGGTTGCGCGCCTTCCGGTGCAGCAGCGGGTGCAGCTCCAGCACCTCGGCGATCTCGTACACCTTGCTCATCACCTGAGGCTCGGCCATGCCCTGGTTGCGCAGGGGGAAGGCCAGGTTGTCGAACACCGTCATGGTGTCGTAGACCACCGGAAACTGGAAAACCTGGGCAATGTTGCGCTGCTCAGGGGGTAGCGCGTTGACCGCCTTGGCGTCGAACAACACCTCGCCGTGGGACGGCTTGAGCAGCCCGGAAATGATATTGAGCAGTGTCGACTTGCCGCAGCCGGATGGCCCCAGCAAGGCATAGGCCCCGCCCTGCGCCCACACGTGGTTCATCTCGCGGATGGCGTAGTCTTCGGCGCCGGCGGGCTCGCGGCTGTAGCTGTGCGCCAGGTTGCGCAAACGTATCTCGGCCATCAGGCACTCCTCCCTGTGCGCCGGGTGGGCGCCTGGACCAACTGCCCTTGGGCATCGAAGACGAACAGCTTGTGCGTGGGGATGTAGATGAGGATGGGAGCATCCACGTCGTACTCGTGCACGCCCGGCAGGTGCAGCACCAGGACGAACTGCTCGTTGCGCACATGCAGGAAGGTCTCCGATCCACTGATTTCGGCCAGCTCCACGCTCACCGCCAGTTCCAGGTCGTCATCGTTCGACGGCACCAGGCCGATGTGGCTGGGGCGCACGCCAAAGCGATACTCGCCCACGGCGATGTCCTTGAGGTCCGGGTTCAGGGGGAAATGCACGGCGTCGGCAAAGCTCACCTCGGTTTCGCTGATGCGCCCCGGCATCAGGTTGATCGCCGGCTCGGAAAACAGCTCGGCCGCCAGCACCTGTTGCGGCCGGTGATAGACCTCGGCGGTGCGCCCGCTCTGCACCACTCGCCCCTCGTGCAGGATGGTGGTGGTGCCGCCCAGGGCCAGCGCCTCGTTCGGTTCGGTGGTGGCGTAGATGGCGATGGTATGGCGCGCCTGGAACAGCTCACGCATCTCCTGGCGCAGCTCCTCGCGCAGCTTGTAGTCGAGGTTGACCAGCGGCTCATCGAACAGAATCAGCGAGGCGTCCTTGACCAGTGCCCGGGCCATGGCCGTGCGCTGCTGCTGACCGCCAGACAGCTCCAGCGGATAGCGCTTGAGCAAGCCGTCGATACGCAGCATCTGCGCGGTGGCCTGGACCTTGTCGATGATCTCGGCCTCGGCCACACCCGCCTGGCGCAGCGGCGAGGCGATGTTCTCGAAGACCGTCAGGGTCGGGTAGTTGATGAACTGCTGATAGACCATCGAGACGTTGCGCTGACGCACCGGCACGCCGGTGACGTCCGCACCATTCATCAGGATGCGTCCCTTGTCGGGGCGATCCAGGCCGGCCATCAGGCGCATCAGGCTGGTCTTGCCCGCCAGCGTGCGCCCCAGCAGGACGTTGAAGGAGCCGGGTTCGAAGCTCAGGCACGCATCGCTGATGTGCACCTGGTTGTCGACGGTACGGCTGACATGTTCCAGCGTAAGCGACATGGCCTGTCCTTTTGTTGTTGTGCCATTCACGGCCCTCAGCCGTTTCCATTTGACATAGCCAGTTCTGTGCCAGAACACACAATCAATACATAACAGTTTGTTTTACATAGCTTTACTCGGTTCAAGAAACCATCGGTCGGTTCGGAACTGAACAGTTCTGAACAGCCAAAAGTGAACAAATGAACAGCTTCGCTGTTGACATTGAACAGTCATCAACGACACTGGCTCATGCCCGGCACAGACCGGAGCGCCATAACGATAAGAACAACAAGCGGAACACTTGGCATGCCTGAAGCGGATCGCTCCCATGACACCATCGTCCAGGACTCCTGGGCGCGCTGCCGAGAGTTCGGCCTGACCCACCAGTCCACGCCCAGTTTCGGCCTGCCGGCCGAGGGCGAGGTATCGGCCCTGCTGGAAAGCCAGCACGCCCTGGTGCAGACCACCCAGCGGGAGGTGCTGCCCTACTACGGCGACATTCTCGCCAACTCCAATTGCCTGATCATGCTGGCCGACAACCAGGGCCAGCTGCTGCAATCCTGGGGCGACCAGCGCTTCGTCGAAGCGGACTCGGCCCGTGGCTTCCAGCCCGGCGCCAACTGGCTGGAGCGCTATACCGGCACCAACGCCATCGGTACCGCGCTCAACTGCGGCCAGGCCGTGCACATCCAGCACGACGAACACTTCCTCAAGGCCAACCGCTTCATGACCGGCTCGGCCTCACCGATCTTCGACGAGCAGCGGCAGATGATCGCGGTGCTGGATGTCTCCAGCGACAGCTACCTGCCACCCGCCCACACCCTGGGCATGGTGAAGATGATGAGCCAGTCGGTGGAGAACCGGCTGATTCTCAACCTGTTCAGCGGCCGCTATTTCCAGCTCACCTTCAACACCAGCCTGAACAACCTCGACAGTCCCTGGGCCGGGCTGCTGATCTTCGACGATCAGGGCCAGGTGGTCTCGGCCAATCGCCGCGCCGACAACCTGCTCGGCGTCGGCCTGGCCCGGGTGAACCTCGACAGCCTGTTCGACATTGCCTTGCAGCAACTGCTCAACCAGCCCCAGGCCCAGCCCTTCAAGCTGCGCTCGGCCGGTGGTTTCAGCTTTCACGCCCAACTCAAGCGTCCGCAACAGCCGGCACCTATCCAGGCCCGCGACTTTCGCCCAGCCGGTCCGGCCGACGAACGCGCCAAGGGCTTTACCCTGGCCTCGATCAACCTCGGCGACCCACGGGTGGCCAAGGCGGTGCGCCAGGCCGAACGCCTGCTCGAGAAGGACATTCCGCTCCTGGTCCAGGGCGAGACCGGCGTCGGCAAGGAAGTCTTCGTCAAGGCCCTGCACCAGGCCAGCTCCCGCGCCAGCCAGGCGCTGATTGCGGTGAACTGTGCGGCCATCCCCGCCGAACTGGTGGAATCCGAGCTGTTCGGTTACGAAAAGGGTGCCTTCACCGGCGCCAATCAGAAAGGCAGCATTGGCCTGATCCGCAAGGCCCACAAGGGCACACTGTTCCTCGATGAGATCGGCGACATGCCGCTACGGGTGCAGGCCCGCCTGCTGCGGGTGCTGCAGGAGCGCTGCGTACAGCCCCTGGGCAGCTGCGAGCTGTATCCGGTGGACATCCGCCTGATCTCGGCCACCAATCGCCCGCTGCGCCAGGACGTCGACAGCGGTCTGTTCCGCCAGGACCTCTACTACCGCATCAACGGCCTGAATCTGTCGCTGCCGCCGCTGCGCGAACGCACCGACAAGGTCGCGCTGTTTCAGCGCGTCTGGGACTACCACCGGGAGTCGCAACAACGGGCCGGCATCAGCCGCGAGGTGGAGGCACTGTTCCTGCGTCATCCCTGGCCGGGCAACCTGCGCCAGCTCAGCAGCGTGTTGCAGATCGCCCTGGCGATGGCCGACGACCAGCCGATTCGGGCCGAACACCTGCCGGAGGACTTCTTCGACGACCTGCAGGATTCGCCGACGCCGGGCGAGCCCCTCGGCCAGCCGCCAGGGCAGCAGGGCGCCGCGGACGACAGCGATGACCTGGCCAGTCGGTACCAGGCCTGCGGCGGCAACATCTCCCACCTGGCGCGCAACCTGGGGGTGAGTCGCAACACCCTGTACAAACGCTTGCGCGAGCAGGGCCTGAAGGTCTGAGGATCGAAGTGGCGTTTGCCGCCCAGATTCAAGCAGCACGAACCCCTTGTTCAGCAGGATGACCTTGATGCGCAAGTCTCGACCAGGCCGATGGGCAACCGCGATCCAGGATCGCTATGATCGCACTCCATGACGCACTCCATTCCGCTCCGCCAACCCTGCCCGCCCGGTGCCTGCAACTGCGAGCGCGAACGCTTGCTGGATGAGCCCGGTGCCGACTTGCGCATCCTGCGCCTGACTCGCCAGGAAGAGCTGCGCCTGCTCGAGCGCCTGGAGAATATCCAGAGTCTGAGCGATCTCGAGCACCTGCAACGGCGCCTGTACGAGCAACTGGGCCTGCGCCTGACAGTCGCCCCAGGGCCTAACGAAGTGCGCAGCATGCGTGGCATCGCCATCCGCATCGAGGCGCTGCCCGGCCTCTGCCGCAAGACCCGCCAGTCGATCCCCACGGCCATACGCCGCGGACTGGAAAAACACCCGGAGATTGCCTACGAGCTGCTCAACGCCCACGACCTGCTGCGCGACGCCTGAGGCCCATCCGACGAAAGCAGCCCGCAGCCCCTTGCACGCGCTACCCTTTGGTAAAGCTGACACGGGAGGCGGATATGGACACTTCACGCACACGCGCCCCCGAGTGGCAGGCGGCGCAGTGGTTCAATAGCCAACAGCCGCCGAGCCTGGCGAGCCTGCGTGGCAAGGTGATCGTGCTCGAAGCCTTTCAGATGCTCTGCCCCGGCTGCGTGAGCGAAGGCCTGCCGCAAACGAAGCGGGTGCACGCCACCTTCTCCCCGGAGCAGGTGGCCGTCATCGGCCTGCACACGGTGTTCGAACACCATCAGGCGATGACGCCGGTCTCCCTGGAGGCCTTCCTGCACGAATACCGCATCGACTTCCCGGTCGCCGTCGACTTGCCGGACCCGCAACGCTCAGTACCGCGGACCATGGCTGCATACGCGATGCAAGGTACGCCAACGCTGATTCTGATCGATGCCGAAGGCTTCATCCGTCAGCACTACTTCGGCAAGGTCAGCGACCTCGTATTGGGCGCGGAGATCGCCTGGCTGATAGCCGAGGCCGCTGAACTCGCCCCTACCGCCAAGCCTGCCGACTGACCCGCCCCGACACTGTTCAGACGGCCTCCCCCTCGCTCGTCGAGAAGTGGCGCCTGATCCGCCGCAAGAGCAGTTGGGCGCGGGCCGTCAGCGGCCATTCGGCGCGATGCAACAGCCACAGGGTATCGACCACCGGAGGCGCACCATCGATGACCTGGATGGCCTCTGGTCGGGAAAAGGCCAGGCGCGCATAGCGCGGAATCACCGTGAACCCCAGGCCGCGGGCCACCGGTTCGAGGATCAGGCCGATCTGGTTGGTGAAGCCATGGCACGGCAGGCTGCGCACGCCCGGGGCGCCGGGGAAACGCCGGCTGAGCAGGCGCCCGGCCATGGCCTGACCATCCGGGTGGTCGATAAAGCCGAGGCGCTCGAGATCGGCCCAGTCGCGAACCGGCTCGCCGGCCGGCGCCACCAGTTCCAGGGGCTCCTCGGCGAAGCGGCTGACACTCAGGCGCGGGTCGTCCGGCTTGAGGGTCACCAGGCCCAGCTCGAAACGATTGTCCAGCACGGCCTCGAGCACTTCGCGGTCCGGGGCGAAGCGATGGCGGATGCTCAGGCCCGGATGCGCCTGCTGCAACGCCAGCAGCTGCGGGTACAGGGCCAGGCCAATGCTGCCGGGGCTGATCAGGCCGATCTCCCCCTGCTCGGCGTCGGCCTCGGACAGCCGCTGCTGCAGGCGCTGGTCGGCGGCGCCGACCTCCGCGCAGTAATCGATCAAGGCGCGACCGGCCGGGGTCAGCTCGAATTGCCGCGGGCGACGGATCAACAAGGGCCCCAGGCGCTCCTCCAGGCGCTGCACATGCTGGCTGACGGCGGCCTGGGTCAGGTCCAGGCGCTCGGCGGCGCGGGTGAAACTGCCCTGCTCCGCGAGCGTGGCGAAGGAGCGTAGCCATTGCGGATTAAGCATAACGATCTCTTATCAAAACCATAACCTGGCGATTATTTTGATTATGGCTATGCGGACCTAGACTGACCACTCTTCACTCCCAGAGGACATGGTCATGCCCAACACCTACCCCCGCAGCTTTTCCCACATCGGCCTGTCGGTCACCGATCTCGAAGCCGCCGTCAAGTTCTACACCGAGGTCATGGGCTGGTACCTGATCATGCCGCCGACCACCATCAGCGAAGACGACTCGGCCATCGGCGTGATGTGTACCGACGTGTTCGGTGCGGGCTGGGGCTCGTTCCGCATTGCCCACCTGTCCACCGGCGACCGCATCGGCGTGGAAATCTTCCAGTTCCGCAACGCCGAGAAGCCGCAGGACAACTTCGAGTACTGGAAGACCGGGGTGTTCCACTTCTGCGTGCAGGACCCGGACGTCGAAGGACTGGCGGCCAAGGTAGTCGCCGCCGGCGGCAAGCAGCGCATGCCGGTGCGCGAATACTTCCCGGGCGAGAAGCCCTACCGCATGGTTTACATGGAAGATCCCTTCGGCAACATCCTGGAGATCTACAGCCACAGCTACGAGCTGACCTACTCCGCCGGCGCCTATGCGTAGCCAGGGACGAGGAGCTCGCGTCCACGGTTAGGTGACTACAGGACCGGGCAACGCCACTCAAGCCAAACAAAAAAGGCCGCAACAGCGGCCTTTTTCATTGTCTGCACAGCTTGGCTATTCGGCCAGGCGCCAGGTGGTACCGCCCTTGCTGTCCTCCAGCACCACGCCCATGGCGCTGAGCTGATCGCGGATGCGGTCGGATTCGCCCCAGTTCTTCTCGGCACGGGCCTGCAGGCGCGCGGCAATCAGGGCCTCGACCTCGGCGGCGTCGACCTTGCCTTCGGCGCCGGCCTGGAGGAAGGCATCCGCCTCCAGCTGCAGCACGCCGAGCAGCCCGGCCAGTTCCTTGAGGCGCGCCGCCAGGGCAGCAGCGGCCGGCAGGTCGCTGTCGCGCAGGCGGTTGACCTCGCGCACCATCTCGAACAGCACGGCGCAGGCTTCCGGGGAATTGAAGTCGTCGTCCATGGCCGCGCTGAAGCGCTCGACGAAGGCCTCGCCGCCGGCCGGCGCCGCCTCGGGCAGGCCGCGCAGGGCGTGGTAGAAACGCTCCAGGGCGCCCTTGGCTTCCTTGAGGCTGTCCTCGGAGTAGTTGATCGGGCTGCGGTAGTGGCTGGAGACCAGCAGGTAGCGCACCACCTCGGGGTGGTACTTTTCCAGCACCTCGCGGATGGTGAAGAAGTTGCCCAGGCTCTTGGACATCTTCTCGCCGTCCACCCGCACCGCGCCGGCGTGCATCCAGGCGTTGGCGTACAGCTTGCCGGTGGCCGCCTCGCTCTGGGCGATCTCGTTCTCGTGGTGGGGGAACACCAGGTCCGGGCCGCCGCCGTGGATATCGAAGGTCTCGCCCAGGCAGCAGGTGGACATCACCGAGCACTCGATGTGCCAGCCCGGCCGCCCCTTGCCCCAGGGCGAATCCCAGCTCGGCTCGCCCGGCTTGGCGCCCTTCCACAGGACGAAGTCCAGCGGGTCTTGCTTGGACTCGTCGACCTCGATACGGGCGCCGACCCGCAGGTCCTCGATCTTCTTGCGCGACAGCTTGCCGTAGCCGACGAACTTGCCGACCCGGTAGTAGACGTCGCCGTTGCCCGGGGCGTAGGCGAAACCCTTGTCGATCAGGGTCTGGATCATCTGGTGCATGCCGGCGATATGCCCGGTGGCGCGGGGCTCCTGGTCCGGACGCAGCACCGACAGGCGGGCTTCGTCCTCGTGCATGGCGGCGATCATGCGCTCGACCAGGGCCTCGAACGGCTCGCCGTTTTCCTGGGCACGCTTGATGATCTTGTCGTCGATGTCGGTGATGTTGCGCACGTAGTTGAGCTGATAGCCGCTATGGCGCAGCCAGCGGGCGATCACGTCGAAGGCCACCATCACCCGCGCATGGCCGATATGGCAGAAGTCGTAGACGGTCATGCCGCACACGTACATGCGCACCTGGTTGTCCACCAGCGGCTTGAAGACGTCCTTGGTCTTGCTCAGGGTGTTGTAGATCGACAGCGCCATTATTGGCCTCCCCAGGAGTCGCGCAGGGTCACGGTGCGGTTGAACACCGGAGCGCCCGGCTGGCTGTCCTTGAGGTCGGCGCAGAAATAGCCCTCGCGCTCGAACTGGAAGCGCTCTTCGGGCTGCGCCTGGGCCAGCGACGGCTCGGCGCGGCAGCCCTTGAGCACAGTCAACGATTCTGGATTGATGTTGTCGAGGAAGCTGGCGCTCTCCTCCACCTTCTCCGGATTGGCCGAACGGAACAACCGATCGTACAGGCGCACTTCGCACTCGACGCTCTCGGCGGCCGGCACCCAGTGGATCACGCCCTTGACCTTGCGGCCCTCGGGGTTCTTGCCCAGGGTGTTCTCGTCGTAGCTGCAGCGCAGCTCGACGATATTTCCGTCGGCATCCTTGATCGCCTCGTCGGCGCGGATCACGTAGCTGCCGCGCAGGCGCACTTCGCCGCCTGGCACCAGGCGCTTGAAGCCGGCCGGCGGGACTTCCTCGAAGTCGCTGGCGTCGATGTAGAGCTCGCGGCTGAACGGCAGCACGCGCACGCCCATGTCCTGCTTGGGGTGACGCGGCAGTTCGAGGTTCTCGACCTGGCCCTCGGGGTAATTGCTGATCACCACCTTGAGCGGCTTGAGCACGCACATGGCGCGCGCGGCATTGGCGTCGAGGTCTTCGCGGATGGCGAACTCCAGCATGCCGATGTCGACCACGCCACCGGCCCGGTTGACGCCGATCATGTCGCAGAAGGTGCGGATCGACGCCGGGGTATAGCCGCGGCGGCGATAGCCGGACAGGGTCGACATGCGCGGGTCGTCCCAGCCCTCGACGTGCTTCTCATCCACCAGCTGCTTGAGCTTGCGCTTGCTGGTGATGGTGTAGTTCAGGTTGAGGCGGGCGAATTCGTACTGGCGCGGCTGCGCCGGCACCGGCAGGTTGGCCAGGAACCACTCGTACAGCGGACGATGGTCCTCGAACTCCAGGGTGCAGATCGAATGGGTAATGCCCTCGATGGCGTCCGACTGGCCATGGGTGAAGTCGTAGCTGGGGTAGATGCACCACTTGTCGCCGGTCTGGTGGTGATGGGCGTGGCGGATGCGGTAGAGGATCGGGTCGCGCAGGTTCATGTTCGGCGAGGCCATGTCGATCTTGGCGCGCAGGGCGCGGGCGCCATCGGCGAACTCGCCGGCCTTCATACGGGCGAACAGGTCGAGGTTCTCCTCGACCGAGCGCTCGCGGAACGGGCTATTCTTGCCCGGCTCGGTGAGGTTGCCGCGGTACTCGCGGGCCTGGTCCGGCGACAGGTCGCAGACGTAGGCCTTGCCCGCCCTGATCAGTTCCACGGCCCAGTCGTGCAGCTGGTCGAAGTAGTTGGAGGCGTAGCGCTCCTCGCCGGCCCACTGGAAGCCCAGCCACTGCACGTCGCTCTTGATCGCGTCGATGTACTCCTGGTCTTCCTTGGCCGGGTTGGTGTCGTCGAAGCGCAGGTTGCACTCGCCACCGAACTCCCTGGCCAGGCCGAAATTCAGGCAGATCGACTTGGCGTGGCCGATGTGCAGGTAACCATTAGGCTCCGGCGGGAAACGGGTGATGATCTTCGTGTGCTTGCCCGAGTCCAGGTCGGCCTGGACGATGGGGCGCAGAAAGTTCGTAGCGGCGGGAGTCTCTGGCTTGCTCATGGGGTCCTTGATCATGCAGGTACGGCGCAGGGTAGGCCGACTAAAACAAAGCGCTTATCATAGCCGAAGCTGTCAACCCCCTGACAGGCCTTCGAATTTCTCGACAGAGTGAATCTCACATGATCAAGCTGCACACCAACCACGGCGTCATCACCCTCAACCTGTTCGAAGACAAGGCCCCGGAAACCGTGGCCAACTTCAAGGAGTACGTGAAGGCCGGCCACTACGACAACACCGTGTTCCACCGCGTGATCAGCAACTTCATGATCCAGGGCGGCGGTTTCGAGCCGGGCATGAAGCAGAAGCCGACCCGCGCCTCGATCAAGAACGAAGCCAACAACGGCGTCTCCAACAAGGTCGGCACCGTCGCCATGGCCCGCACCATGGAGCCGCACTCGGCCTCCGCGCAGTTCTTCATCAACGTCGCCGACAACACCTTCCTCGACCACAGCGCGCCGACCGTGCAGGGCTGGGGCTATGCGGTGTTCGGCGAAGTGGCCGAAGGCATGGACGTGGTCGAGAAGATCAAGGGCGTGGCCACCACCATGAAGTCCGGCCACCAGGACGTACCGGTCGACGACGTGATCATCGAGCGTGCCGAGATCGTTGAGTGATCCTGCTGATCTCCGACCTGCATCTTGAAGAGGAGCGCCCGGACATCAGCCGGGCGTTTCTGCATTTCCTGAAGACCCGCGCCACCCAGGCCGAGGCGCTGTACATACTCGGCGACTTCTTCGAGGCATGGATCGGCGACGATGCCATCAGCCCCTTCCAGCGCTCCATCGCCCAGGCCCTGCGCCAGTTGAGCGACAGCGGCACACGCATCTACCTGATGCACGGCAACCGCGATTTCATGATCGGTCAGGCATTCTGCCGCGAGGCCGGCTGCACCCTGCTGAAGGACCCGAGCCGGGTCGAACTGAACGGGGAACTGGTGCTGCTGATGCACGGCGACAGCCTCTGCACCCAGGATGAGGCCTACATGCGCATGCGCCGCTGGCTGCGCAACCCGCTGAGCCTGTTCATCCTGCGCAACCTGCCACTGGCCACCCGGCACAAGCTGGCGCGCAAGCTGCGCAAGGAAAGCCGCACCCAGACCGCCATGAAGGCCAGCGAGATCGTCGACGTCACCCCCGGCGAGGTGCCACGGGTAATGGCGGCCCACGGCGTACGCACGCTGATTCACGGCCACACCCACCGACCGGCGGAGCATGAACTGCGGGTCGAAGGTCAGCCCGCGCGACGCATCGTGCTGGGCGACTGGGACCGCCAGGGCTGGGCCCTGCAGATCGACGGGCCGAGCTGGCAGCTGGCGCCCTTCCCCCTCGGCTGATCACCCCTAGCGCTGCAGTGCGGCCTGGCGCTCATAGCGCTGGTATTGCGGGCTCGCCTCGATGGTCTGGGCCAGGCGCTGGGTCGCCTCGTTGACCTGATCGGCGACGAACAGGGTGATGTCCGTGCCCGGCAGGGGCGGTAGCTCGTCCTCGATCACCCGCAGACCCGGCTCCAGGGTCGAACGCGGAATGATCCCCACACCTATCCCGGCGCGCACGGCCGCCAATACGCCGGCCCGACTCTGGCTGGTGAAAGCGACGCGGTAGGGAATCTGTGCCTCGGCCAGGGCCTTGTCCGCAGAGGCGCGGTGATAGCAGCCCTCGACGAACACCGCCAGCGGCAATGGCGCGCGCTCATGGGTCAAGTGGGCCTCTGCCCCCACCCAGATCAGCTCGTCGCGAAACAGACGACGACCGCCGGTGGACGAGGTCGGCATCTCCACCAGGGCCAGGTCCAGCTTGCCATCGGCCACCAGCGCCGCCAGGTGCTCGGGGCGATGGTCGCAGACCACCTCCAGGCAGGCTTCCGGGTAGCTCAGCACGAAGGCTTCCAGCAGCGGCGTGAGGCTGCGGGTGGCGTATTGATCGTGGGTGCCGAAGCGCACCTGGCCACCCACCTCGGCATGCTGGAATGTACCCAGGATGCGGTCATGCAGGTTGAGCAGCTGCGGGGCGCAGGACTTCAACTGTTCGCCGGCCTGGGTCAGCCGCACGCCGTACTGGCCGCGCTGCAGCAGCTCGGCCGAAACCAGCTCTTCCAGCCGGCTGAGCTGCATGCTGATGGTCGACGGCGCGCGGTGCAGGCGAGCGGCCGCCGTGGTCAGGTTGAGCGTCTCGGCGACCACTACAAAGGTGCGCAGCAAGGCTATGGGCAGGTCACGCATCACAGAATTCAACCTTATTGAAGGTGGTGATCAATATTTATCGTTTTCCTGAAGCCTGGCAAGCCTCTATTTTAGCCGGCATCCAGCTCACCCCCTGCCGATTCCCTGCGAGCTGTCACGGAGCCTGAATCAATGCGGATGCCCACTACCTTCGGCATGAACCAGATCGTCAGCCACGGCTTTGGCATGTTCCTGTTTGCCGCCCTGATGCCGTTCATGCGCGAGTCCATCGACATCAGCGCCTGGCAGCTGGCGACCATCGGCGCCCTGACCCAGCTGGCCTACCTGGGCGGCGCCATGCTGCTCGGGCTGGTCGGCCACCGCCTCGGCACCGGCCGCCTGGCCCTGCTGACCGGCATCACCAGCAGCAGCCTGCTGTTCGTCATGGCGCAGTTGCGCGACCCCGTGCTGATCACCCTGACCCTGACCTGCCTGGCCGCCAGTGCGGCGATCAGCTGGGGTTGCATCGTCGAGATCGTCAGCCGCTGTGCCCGTGCCGAGTCGCGCTCGACCTACCTGTCCTGCGCGTCCAGCGGCACGGCCTGGGGCTACGCCATCAACGGCCTGCTGATCCTGGTGGTGGTGCCGCTGCTCGGCTGGCAGGCCAGCTGGCAGGTCGCCGGGCTGTTCGGTCTGCTGGTGGTGGCCCTGACCTGGCACATGCTGCGCGACCTCAAGAGCGCACCCGCCAGTCCGACTGCCGGCCCCAGCCCGATCGACGCCGCGATCCCGACTTCCAAGCTGTTCGCCACCATCATCGGCGAGCGCACCGCGCTGTTCGCCTGCCTGATCTGCCTGCTGGTGGGCTTCACCACCATGCCCTTTTCCTACTGGCTCAACACCTACCTGGATGAACTGAGCCTGCCCGCGGCCCTGGGCGGCTACACCTGGGCGACGGTCGGGGGCACGGGCATGGTGGCCGGCTTCATCACCGGCAAGCTGGCCGACCGCAGGGGCCATGGCACCGCGCTGATGGTGATCTTCAGTGGCTTCGCCCTGGGCCTGCTGGCATTCATCCTCGATCCGGGCAAATTCGCGCTGGTCGCCGGCTTCGGTTACGGCCTGATGTATTTTCCGATGTGGGGCATCGTCGCCGGCTGGGTCAATCAGCACTACTCATCCACCGCAACCATGCAGATCAGTGGCATCTGCATGGTGACCTTCGGCCTCGGCGGGACCCTGGGCAACCTGTTGGCGGGCTATATTCGCGAGACGACCGGCTCGCTGCATGACGTGTTCTTCGTGCTGACCGCCGCCTCCCTGCTGCTGGTGGTCCTGGCCATCGTCATCCTGCGCGGCAACCGCAAGGTGCTGCCGATCATCCCGCCAACTGCTGGCGCCTTCTGATAGCAGCACGACGACCGCCGCCGCCAGCCCGACTGGCGGCGGTCCGCTTCGCCCCCTCAGGCGGCGGCGCCGCTGTGGAAGCGGAACTCCTTGTCCGGCGTGAGGATCGCCTCGCGCTCCACCTCGGCGAAGTACGCCACCCGCTCATCGATCGGCTCGCTGGCGTAGTCCCGGGCCATCTTCAGATAGCCTTGGTAATGCCGCGCCTCGGACTTGAGCAATGAGCGGTAGAACTGCCCCAGTTCCTCGTCCAGGTGCGGCGCCAGGCGGAAGAAGCGCTCGCAGGAGCGGGCCTCGATAAAGGCGCCGACGATCAGGGTATCCACCAGCTTGTGCGGCTCCGAGGTGCGCATGTGCTTGTGCAGGCGCTGGGCATACAGGGCGGCGCTGACCGGGCGATAGACGATACCACGCTTGGCCATCAGGGCGGCGACCTGCTCGAAGTGGCGCAGTTCCTCGCGGGCCAGGCGCGACAGGTTGTACTGCAGATCGGCCTTCTCTATATAACGGAACAGCAGGGTCATGGCTGTGGACGCCGCCTTCTTCTCGCAGTTGGCGTGGTCGATCAGCAGGATGTCCTGATGCTGCAGGGCCTGGGCGATCCAGGCGTCAGGCGTGGGACAGAGCAGGAAGGCTTCGATCTCGGGTAGCAGGTGCATAGGCTCACGATAGGGTTGGCGGCGCCGGCTGGCGGGCAAGGCCGGCCATTATACGAATGGCGCGGGGAACAGCCAGCCGGGCCGTTGATACGGGTCAAGACACGCCCTGACCTGCACCATCTATAGTTGTCTGGAGAAGCAGCCATTTCACAGGGAGACGTTCATGCAAGCTATTCGCAGCATTCTGGTGGTGATGGAGCCGGAGCAGCCAGAAGGCCTGGCCCTGAAGCGGGCCAAGTTGATCGCCGGGGTGACGCAGTCTCAGCTGCACCTGCTGGTCTGCGACAAGAAGCATGATCACTCGGCCTATCTGCACGACCTGAGCAACACCCTTGAGCAGGAGGGCTACAACGCATCCTGCCAGCAGGCCTGGCATGAAAACCTGCACCAGACCGTGATCACCGTCCAGCAGGCCGAAGACTGTGGACTGGTGATCAAGCAGCACTTTCCCGACAACCCGCTGAAGAAGGCCCTGCTTACCCCGGACGACTGGAAGCTGCTGCGCTACTGCCCTTCCCCGGTGCTGATGGTGAAAAGCGACAAGCCCTGGGCCGGCGGCATCGTCCTGGCGGCCGTGGATGTCGGCAATGCCGATGTCGAGCACCGTACCCTGCACGCCAGCATCATCGGCCATGGCCATGACATCGCCGCGCTGGCCAAGGCCAAGCTGCATGTGATCAGCGCCCACCCGGCGCCGATGCTGTCCGCCGCCGACCCGACCTTCCAGCTCAAGGAAACCATCGAGGCGCGCTACCGCGAAGAGTGCAAGGCGTTCCAGGCCGAATACGAGATCGCCGACGACTGCCTGCACATCGCCGAAGGGCCGGCCGACGCCCTGATCCCGCAGATGGCCCGCAAACTCGCCGCCGTGGTCACGGTGATCGGCACGGTGGCTCGCACCGGCCTGTCCGGCGCGCTGATCGGCAATACCGCCGAGGTGGTGCTGGACTCGCTGGAGAGCGACATCCTGGTGCTCAAGCCGGCGGACATCATCGCCCACCTGGAGGAACTGGTCGCGCAGCGCTGAGCAACCCTGCACGCCTGAATTCGGCCTGTGCCGCCCTGCGGTGCAGGCCTGAGCGCAGCTGACATACGGCCATGGCAGGAGGTGAATTTAGCGGCCATGCTGATACGGCTGCGCACCCGATCAGCGCCCCCCGGTAACACCGAGGCAACCCCAGGCAGGCTCCGATCGCGGCTGCGCGACCTCACGGATCAACGTCGAGGGAAATAGCCATGCAACGCATTCGCCGAATTCTGGTCGTGCTTAATCCGGTGCACACCGACAGCCTCGCCCTGAGGCGAGCCAAACAGATCGCCACCGCCATCAACGCCCATCTGCATCTGCTGCTCTGCGACCAAAGGCAGCACTACAGCGCGCTCCTCAAGCAGCTCGAAACACAGTTGAGCGGCGAGGGCTTCAGCGTAACCACGCAACAGGAAAACTGTGACCACCTGCACCCGACCGGCGCCATCCTCGCGACACAGAAGAGCCAGGGCTGCGACCTGGTGATCAAGCAGCACTACCCGGACAACCCGCTGACCAAGACGCTGATCCCGCCGCAAGACTGGCGACTATTGCGCGACTGTCCGGTGCCCGTGCTGATGACCAAGACCGAGCGCGCCTGGGACGGCGGCCTGGTGCTGGCGGCCATGGACGTCGATAACCACGAGGGCGAACACCTGGACCTGCAGGGCAGCATCATCGGCCATGCCGCTGACCTGGCCAGCCTGATCCATGGCACGCTGCACGCGGTCACCGCCTATTCCGGCGGCTTTGCCCTGGCCGCCGACCCTTGCGCCCCCAAACTCGACGGCAAGGCCGCGCAGTGCTGGGAGGCCAGCCGCTGGTTTCAGGACGAGTACGGCCTGCGCGACCATCAACTGCACCTGGCCGAAGGCCCGGCCAGGTCGGTGATCCCGCAGTATGCCCACGAGCTGGAGGCGGCCATCACGGTCATCGGTACGGTGGCCCGCACGGGCCTGTCGGGCGCGCTGATCGGCAACACGGCCGAGGCCGTGCTCGACCGGGTCGACAGCGACGTGCTGGTGCTCAAGCCTCACGACCCGGCGGTGCACCTGCTCGAACCCCTGGAGGGTCGGCAGGACCAGGAACGGCAGGCCAGCCCCAGGCAAACCGGCGACGCCGAGCGCCTGCAGAGAATTGCCGACGACTATCTGGTGTCGTGGAGAAACCTGGGCGCGATATAGCGGCCGTAGTGTGCTTCGGACAACAGGAAGAACTCGCGGTCGATGGCATCACGCAGCTCGGGCAGGGCCCAGTCGCGGAATTCCGGCAGCAGCACGATGCCGTAGGCCTCGAGCTGGTTGATCACCCGTGCGCCACGGGCAATCAACTGGTACGCCCAGCAGTAGGGCGACTGCTGCGCCACGAAGCGGACCTGGCGCTGCTCCAGCTGCGTACGCAGGCGATCTTCATCGAAGACTTCCAGCTTGGCCACCATCACCTGCTCCAGCAGCAGCTCCAGGCGCCGCCAGACCGCCTGCTTTTCCTCCTCGCTGTAGCCATTCCACTGGATCACCTCGTGGTGGAAGCGCTTGCACCCGCGGCACACCAGGTCACCGTAGACGGTCGAACACAGGCCTACACAGGGGGTCTTGATGCGGTGATTGGACATGGCGAGAACGGCGTCGAAGGCGAAACGGCCTGGCATCTTAGCCCTTTGTCCAAGCCAGATCATCCCCATCCGGCCGACGGCAATCGCTTAACTTTGCCCGCGCTTTGCAGTAGTATCGGCGCGCCTTTTATAGGCGCCAATGTCCGTTGGAAGCTGTTTTCAAAGCGTCACGAGCACAGTCGATCCTGCAGGTACGATGTTGGCGCCGGCTCTTGAACCCCCCTTCAAGCGTCTGCGCCAGCCCTCATCTACCCCGTCCTGCCGGCGTAAAACTTTGAAAGCAGCTTCTGGAAGGAATCCCTGAAATCTCGGCCGAGCGGCTCAAAAAGCCACGAAGCGCTTGATTCGGTGTTTTCTGGATACGCGTCCCGGACAACCCTTTGGGACCACTGATGAGGGTAATAACTGTGCTTGAAGCCTATCGCAACCACGTAGCAGAGCGTGCCGCTCAGGGTATCGTGCCCCAGCCGCTGAACGCCGAACAAACCGCAGGCCTGGTCGAGCTGCTGAAAAACCCGCCGGCTGGCGAAGAAGAATTCCTCGTTGACCTGATCACCAACCGCGTGCCGCCAGGCGTCGACGAAGCCGCCTACGTCAAGGCCGGGTTCCTCTCTGCCGTGGCCAAGGGCGAAGCCACCTCCCCGCTGATCAACAAGCAGCGCGCCGTCGAACTGCTCGGCACCATGCAGGGCGGCTACAACATCGCCACCCTGGTCGAGTTGCTGGATGACGCCGAGTTGGCCAGCGTCGCCGCCGAGCAACTGAAGCACACCCTGCTGATGTTCGACGCCTTCCACGACGTCGCCGAACAAGCCAAGGCCGGCAACGCCCACGCCAAGGCCGTGCTGCAGTCCTGGGCCGATGGCGAGTGGTTCACCAAGCGCCCGGCGATCGCCGAGAAATACAGCCTGACCGTGTTCAAGGTCCCCGGCGAAACCAACACCGATGACCTGTCCCCGGCGCCCGACGCCTGGTCGCGTCCGGACATCCCGCTGCACGCCCTGGCCATGCTGAAGATGGCCCGCGACGGCATCGAGCCCGAGCAGCAAGGCGCCATCGGTCCGCTCAAGCAGATCGAAGCGGTCAAGGCCAAGGGCTTCCCGGTCGCCTACGTCGGCGACGTGGTCGGCACCGGTTCCTCGCGCAAGTCCGCCACCAACTCGGTGCTGTGGTTCTTCGGCGACGACATCCCCTTTGTTCCGAACAAGCGCGCCGGTGGCTTCTGCTTCGGCTCCAAGATCGCCCCGATCTTCTACAACACCATGGAAGACGCCGGCGCCCTGCCGATCGAGTTCGACGTGTCGAACCTCAACATGGGCGACGTGATCGACGTCTACCCCTATGCCGGCAAGGTCTGCAAGCACGGCAGCGAAGAGGTCATCACCACCTTCGAACTGAAGACCCCGGTGCTGCTCGACGAAGTCCGCGCTGGCGGCCGTATCCCGCTGATCGTCGGCCGCGGCCTGACCGAGAAGGCCCGCGCCGAACTGGGTCTGGGTTCTTCCGACCTGTTCAAGAAGCCGGAGCAGCCGGTTGACAGCGGCAAGGGTTTCACCCTGGCGCAGAAGATGGTCGGCAAGGCCTGCGGCGTGACCGGCGTGCGTCCGGGCACCTACTGCGAGCCGAAGATGACCACCGTCGGCTCCCAGGACACCACAGGTCCCATGACCCGCGACGAGCTGAAGGACCTGGCTTGCCTGGGCTTCTCCGCCGACCTGGTGATGCAGTCCTTCTGCCACACCGCGGCCTATCCGAAGCCGATCGACGTCACCACCCACCACACCCTGCCGGACTTCATCCGCACCCGCGGCGGCGTGTCCCTGCGTCCGGGCGACGGCATCATCCACAGCTGGCTGAACCGCATGCTGCTGCCGGACACCGTCGGCACCGGCGGCGACTCGCACACCCGCTTCCCGATGGGCATCAGCTTCCCGGCCGGTTCCGGCCTGGTGGCCTTCGCCGCCGCCACCGGCGTCATGCCGCTGGACATGCCGGAATCCATCCTGGTGCGTTTCAAGGGCAAGATGCAGCCCGGGATCACCCTGCGTGACCTGGTCCATGCCATCCCCTACTACGCCATCCAGAAGGGCCTGCTGACCGTCGAGAAGAAGGGCAAGAAGAACGCCTTTTCCGGCCGCATCCTGGAGATCGAAGGTCTCGACGAACTGACCGTCGAGCAGGCGTTCGAACTGTCCGACGCCTCCGCCGAGCGTTCGGCCGCCGGTTGCACCATCAAGCTGCCGGAAAAGGCCATCGCCGAGTACCTGAAGTCGAACATCACCCTGCTGCGCTGGATGATCAGCGAAGGCTACGGCGATGCCCGCACCATGGAACGCCGCGCCCAGGCCATGGAAGCCTGGCTGGCCAACCCGGAGCTGATGAGCGCCGATGCCGACGCCGAGTACGCCGAAGTCATCGAGATCGACCTGAGCGAGCTGAAGGAGCCGGTGCTCTGCGCACCGAACGATCCGGACGACGCCCGTCTGCTGTCCAGCGTTCAGGGCGAGAAGATCGACGAGGTGTTCATCGGTTCGTGCATGACCAACATCGGTCACTTCCGCGCCGCCGGCAAGCTGCTGGACAAGGTCAAGGGCGGCATTCCGACCCGTCTGTGGCTGTCGCCGCCGACCAAGATGGATGCCCACCAGCTGACCGAGGAAGGCTACTACGGCATCTACGGCAAGGCCGGTGCACGCATGGAAATGCCGGGCTGCTCGCTGTGCATGGGTAACCAGGCACGGGTCGCCGCCAACTCCACCGTGGTCTCGACCTCGACCCGCAACTTCCCCAACCGTCTGGGCGATGGCGCCAACGTGTACCTGGCCTCTGCCGAACTGGCAGCGGTCGCCGCGATCACCGGCAAGCTGCCGACGGTCGAGGAGTACATGGTCTACGCCAAGGACATCGACAGCATGGCGGCGGACGTCTACCGCTACCTGAGCTTCGACCAGATCGCCGAGTTCCGCGAAGCCGCTGCCAACGCCCAGATCCCGGTCGTTCAAGCCTAAGCGTTACCCGCGTCGAAAGAGCCCCGCCCCGTGCGGGGCTTTTTTATGGGCGACATTCCGTGGCCGTGGCATATCGCTTGCTTAAACACACTAAACAGGCCCGCGCCAACGCGGCAGTCGGCCTTATGGCAAGGGCGTCGTTCCGCTGGCTGTGCGCAGCGCAGGCGACCCGAGGTGTTGAGAAAGGAATGCGCGATGAGCGAACACGCTGTACCCCGTGACGACGCCCTGGCCTGGGTCAATGGCAGTGATGCCCCGGAAAAGAGCGCCCTGAACCTCGGCTTCATGGCGCTCACCGACTCGGCCTCGCTGATCGTTGCCGCCACCCAGGGCTTCGCCCAGCCCTATGGCCTGACCCTCAACCTGCAACGCCAGGCCTCCTGGGCAACCCTGCGCGACAAGCTGCTCAGCGGCGAGCTGCACGCGGCCCAGGGCCTCTACGGCCTGCTCTATGCCGTGCACCTGGGCATCGGCGGCACGCCGCCGGTGGACATGGCGGTGCTCATGGGGCTGTCGCAGAACGGCCAGAGCATCAACCTCTCGCAGCCTCTGCAAGCGGCCGGGGTGACCCATCCTGAAGCGCTGCGCGCACGGGTGCACGGAAAGGGTGCAAAGCTCACCCTGGCACAGACCTTCCCCACCGGCACCCATGCCCTGTGGCTCTACTACTGGCTGGCCAGCCAGGGCATTCACCCCCTCGAGGATGTGCGCACCCTGGTCGTCCCCCCGTCGCAGATGGTCGCCCACCTGCGGGCCGGGCGCATCGACGGCTTCTGCGCCGGCGAACCCTGGGGCGCCCAGGCGATCGCCGAAAGAAAGGGCTTTACCCTGGCCACCAGCCAGTCGATCTGGGCGGATCATCCGGAAAAGGTCCTGGGTTGCACCCAGGCGTTCGTCGACGCCTACCCGAACACCGCCCGCGCCCTGGTGATGGCGGTGCTGGAAGCCAGCCGCTTCATCGACCAGAGCGACGACAACAGGCGCAGCACGGCACAGCTGATCAGCGCTCGCGAATACCTGGACGCACCGCTGAACGCCATCCAGCCGCGCCTGCTCGGGCAGTACGAGGATGGCAACGGCCATGCCTGGCTGGATGCCCATCGGCTGCGCTTCTTCGACGGGGGCCAGGTGAACATGCCCTACCTGTCCGACGGCCTCTGGTTCATGACCCAGTTCCGGCGCTGGGGCCTGCTGCGCGAGGACCCGGACTACTTCGAGGTGGCCCGCCAGGTCCAGCAGCTCAAGCTGTATCAGGAGGCGGCCGCGGCGCTGGCCATCGTCGTGCCGGCGTCGCCGCTGCGCAGCGCCACGCTTCTCGACGGCAAGGTCTGGGATGGCTCCGACCCCGCCGGCTACGCCCGCAGCTTCGCCCTGCACGCCCTGGCCGATGCCAGCCTGACCTCAGCCCTCTGACCCCGCGGAACCGACACCACCATGCTGCGCATTCTCCTGATCAACGACACACCGAAAAAGGTTGGCCGACTCAGGGCCGCCCTGATCGAAGCCGGCTTCGAGGTGATCGACGAGTCCGGCCTGACCATCGACCTGCCCGAGCGGGTCGAGGCGGTCCGTCCCGACGTCATCCTGATCGACAGCGAATCGCCCGGCCGCGACGTCATGGAGCAGGTGGTGCTGGTCAGCCGTGACCAGCCTCGACCCATCGTCATGTTCACCGACGAGCACGACCCCAAGGTCATGCGCCAGGCCATCCAGTCCGGGGTCAGCGCCTACATCGTCGAAGGCATCGCGGCCGAGCGCCTGCAGCCGATTCTCGACGTGGCCATGGCCCGCTTCGAGAGCGATCAGGCCCTGCGCGCGCAATTGCAGGCGCGCGACGCCCAGCTGGCCGAGCGCAAGCGCATCGAACTGGCCAAGGGCCTGCTGATGAAGATGAAGAGCTGCAATGAGGAGGAGGCCTACACCCTCATGCGCCGCCAGGCCATGAGTCGCCAGCAGAAGCTGATCCAGGTCGCCGAGCAGATCATCGCCATGCACGACATGCTCGGCGGTTGAACCCAGCCCGCCGCGCAACTGTACTGGCCGAAAGGCAACTGTGTGCGACCTCGTACCGCCTGTAGCGGGCGCTGTACGTCCGTTTCATCGGCCGATTGTGCCTGCTGCACCTCGATAGCACTGGCTAAGCTGGAGGCCCTTGTCCAACCCACAGCGAGACCCGCCAGCATGACCAGCCCCAGCGAAGAACGCCAACTTCTGGCCGACGCCGATCGCCGCGCCCTCAGCTACTTCGATGGCATTGCCAACCGCCCGGTATTCCCGACGCCCGCCGCCATCGCCGACCTGAAAGCCTTCGAGCAGGCGCCCCCGGAACACGGCATGGCGGCCGAAGACGTGCTGCGGCGCCTGGACGAGATCGGCTCGCCGGCCACCGTCGCCTCCAACGGCCCGCGCTATTTCGGCTTCGTCATCGGCGCCACCCTGCCCGCGGCCGCCGCGGCGGAGCGCATGGTGCTGGCCTGGGACCAGTGCGCCTCATCGTTCGACAACTCGCCGGCCGCCGACACCCTGGAGCGCATCGCCGGTCGCTGGGTCTGTGAGCTGCTCGGTCTGCCGACGCAAAGCGCCGTGGGTTTCGGCACCAGCGCCACCGCCTGCACCCTCGCCTGCCTGTCCGCCGCCCGGCGCAAACTGCTGGCCAGCAAGGGCTGGGACTTCGACGGCGACGGTCTGGTCGGCGCCCCGGAAGTGCGGGTGGTGGTTTCCGCCAGCTGCCACATCACCGTGAAGAAGGCCCTGCGTATCCTCGGTTTCGGCGTGAACCGGCTGATCGTCGCGCCGACCGATGGCGAAGGACGGGTCGATCCGCAGCAGCTGCCGGCGCTGGATGACATGACCATCCTCTGCCTGCAGGCCGGCGAGGTGAACACCGGCGAGTTCGACCCCTTCGCCGAACTGATCCCCAGGGCCAAGGCGGCGGGCGCCTGGGTACACGTCGATGGCGCCTTCGGTCTCTGGGCCCGGGCCTCGTCCTCGGCCCACCTGGCAGCCGGGGTGGAGCTGGCCGACAGCTGGACCACCGACGGCCACAAGTGGCTGAACACCCCCTACGACGGCGCCATGGCCATCTGCCGCGACGCCGAGGCCCTGGCCACCGCGATGAACAGCGACGCCGCCTACGCCACGGCCTCCAAGGATGCGCAGAAGAACCTGACCCTGGAGTTTTCCCGCCGTGCCCGCGGGGTGGCGATCTGGGCGGCGCTGTCGAGCCTCGGCCGCGCCGGCCTGCGCGAGATGATCGACCGGCATATCCGCCAGGCCGGCCACCTCGCCAGCAGTTTGCGCGCCCAGGGCTATCAGGTGCTCAACCGCGCCGTGCTGAATCAGGTGCTGGTGCGCGCCGACAACGACGAACAGACCGTGGCCATCCGCCAGGCGGCACAGGCCTCCGGGCAGGTGTGGTTCGGCCCGACCCTCTGGCAGGGACGCCCGGCCTTCCGCCTCAGCGTGTCGTCCTGGCGCACCAGCGATGCCGACATCCAGGTGCTGATCGAGCTGCTGGGCGAACTCAAGCACAGCATCCCGGCCTGACCACGTCACTCAAACAAGTCGCTCGACAAATCCCGGGCGCTGCGGGAGGGCACCGTGCCCTCCCTTGATGAAGCCGGAACCTATCCTGCATCGCTGCCTGTTGTGAATGTTCAGCGATAGAACGGCGACCCCATACCGCGGCTGGCCTCCTCCGTCACATCCGCATCGAACACCCGTGTGTAGAACGCTGCATTCAGGTCGGCCGCCTCGGTCGGGAAATACTCCACGGCAAACTTGCGGGCATTCTCAAGCGTATCGAACGCGTATAGCCCCCCCGGCGTGCCGGTGTGCAGGCCGGAAAGCCAGGTCTTCGACAGCAGACCGCGTTGCTGCTTGAGCTTCGGATTGAGTTCTCGCCACGGTGCGACTTGATCGAAGGGCAATGCATGCAACTGCACCTCGGTATAGACAAAGGCGCCGGGTTTGATGCTGACGTGACCGGAATGGTGCGCTGAGTTCATGTCCAGGCTAGCCGCTTCGGTTGCCATGGCATCGAATACGCGCGTGGTTTGAGCCACGCCAAAAACTCGGGCCTCCGCTGGGAAGTACCCGGTCACGAACTTCTGTGCGTTTTCGATCGTATCGAACACATAGAACCCCCCCGCCGAATCATTTCCTACCCCGGCCAGCCAAGTCTTGTTGATAAAGCCTGGCTGCTCCTTGATGGACCTATTGATGCGCTCCCAAGGCACATCCTCGAACTGGGCGGAGATTTGTAGCTCGGTATATACATAGGCACGGTGGCTGATGACTGGGCTCCTGGAGCAAGAGATGGCTGTCGTTCCAACGATCAGCGCGGTCGCAGATAACGACCGTGATGCAATTTCGCATAACGTTCGTTATCCGTTCAAGTAGAATTCTTGTTTTCGAACTCAAGTGATCAAGGGCTATGTCTAGATCGGAACAAAAAAGGCAGACCCACCAGCGCATCCTCGATGCGGCGGGTCGCGGTTTTCGCAAAGGCGGCTTTGGTGGGGTTGGTGTAGATGGCCTAGCCAAGGAAGCCGGGGTGACCTCGGGTGCGTTCTACGTACACTTCGGTTCCAAGGCGGCGGCGTTCCGTGCGGCCGTGGCACAGGGAATGGAGGGCCTGAAAGATGGCGTGCACCACTTTCAGGTCGAGTACGGCGAGCACTGGTGGCCGGAGTTTGTACGCTTCTACCTGGGTGCAAAACGGCGGTGCGATTTGGCCGAGAGTTGCGCTCTGCAGAGTTTGGCTCCGGAGGTGGTGCGTTCCGATGCCTGCGTACGTGCTGCATTCGAGGTCGAGTTACGCGAGGTGGCGGAGATGATCGCGGCCGGCCCGGCATCGCACAGCGCCCCGGCGGACGCGACAGCCGCGCTGGCGGCACTGGGGATGCTGGCGGGGGCAGTGACGCTGGCGCGCGCGGTGGAGAGCCCCGAGATGGCCGAGCAAATCGTGGCGGCTGCCGAACGGGCGCTAATGCCGCCTCTCGACAGCGCCGCAACGGCCACGGAGCCCTAAACGCCTCTCTCAGTCGCCGAGCGGATCATCGCCATGCACGACATGCTCGGCGACTGAAGGCCTTCGGGCGGTCGCCGGCCACCCGATCACCGCCCGGCGGCCAGCCGTACCGCCGAACGGCCCGCATTACTTCGGTTTCGTCATCGGCGCCACCCTGCCCGCCGCCGCCGCGGAGCGCCTGGTGCTGGCCTGGGACCAGTGCGCCTCCTCGTCCGATAGCTCGCCGGCGGCCGATACCCTGGAGCGCATCGCCGGCGCTGGGTCTGCGAAGCGCTCGGCCTGCCGCCCAAGAGCGCCGTGGGCTTCGGCACCAGCGTCACCGCCTGCACCCTGGCCTGCCGGTCCGCCGTCCGGCGCAAGCTCCTGGCCCGCAAGGGCTGGGACTTCGACGGCGACGCCCTGGACAGCGCGATGAACAGCGACGCGGCCTATGCCACCGCCTCCAGGGACGCGCAGAAGAACCTGACCCAGGAGTTTTCCCGCCGCGCCCGCAGGGTGGCGATCTGGGCGGCGCTGTCGAGCCTCGGCCGCGCCGGCCTGCGCGAGATGATCGACCGGCATATCCGCCAGGCCGGCCACCTCGCCAGCAGTTTGCGCGCCCAGGGCTATCAGGTGCTCAACCGCGCCGCGCTGAACCAGGTACTGGTGCGCGCCGACTCCGACCAGCAGACCCTGGCCATCCGCCAGGCGGCCCAGGCCTCCGGACAGGTGTGGTTCGGCCCGACCCTCTGGCAGGGGCGCCCGGCCTTCCGCCTCAGCCTGTCGTCCTGGCGCACCAGCGATGCCGACATCCAGGTGCTGATCGAACTGCTGGGCGAACTCAAGCGCAGCATCCCGGCCTGACCACGTCACTCAAACAAGTCACTCGACAAGCGCCAGGCGCTGCGCTTATCTTCGGCGCCTGGCCAGCGCACTGGCCAACGTCGCTCGGACGGTTCCGGGCGCTTACGTTTTCGAGGACAGCATGGCTGATCAAGCTTCGCGCCGCTTTGCGCGCATCGATCGACTCCCCCCCTACGTGTTCAACATCACCGCCGAGCTGAAGATGGCGGCCCGCCGCCGCGGCGAGGACATCATCGACTTCAGCATGGGCAACCCCGACGGCCCCACCCCACCGCACATCGTCGAGAAGCTCTGCACCGTCGCTCAGCGCGACGACACCCACGGCTATTCCACCTCGCGCGGCATTCCGCGCCTGCGCCGCGCCATCTCGCGCTGGTACCAGGAGCGCTACGCGGTGGATATCGACCCGGAAAGCGAAGCCATCGTCACCATCGGCTCCAAGGAAGGCCTGGCCCACCTGATGCTGGCCACCCTGGACCACGGCGACACCGTGCTGGTGCCCAACCCCAGCTACCCGATCCACATCTACGGCGCGGTGATCGCCGGCGCCCAGGTGCGCTCGGTACCGCTGGTGCCCGGCGTGGACTTCTTCGCCGAGCTGGAGCGGGCCATCCGCGAATCCATCCCCAAGCCCAAGATGATGATTCTCGGCTTCCCCTCCAACCCCACCGCCCAGTGCGTGGAGCTGGACTTCTTCGAGCGCGTGGTGGCCCTGGCCAAGCAGTACGACGTGCTGGTGATCCACGACCTGGCCTACGCTGACATCGTCTACGACGGCTGGAAGGCGCCGTCGATCATGCAGGTACCGGGCGCCAAGGACATCGCCGTGGAGTTCTTCACCCTGTCCAAGAGCTACAACATGGCCGGCTGGCGCATCGGCTTCATGGTCGGCAACCCGGAGCTGGTCAACGCCCTGGCGCGGATCAAGAGCTACCACGACTACGGCACCTTCACCCCCCTGCAGGTGGCTGCCATCGCGGCACTGGAGGGCGACCAGCAGTGCGTGCGGGACATCGCCGAGCAATACCGCCAGCGCCGCAATCTACTGGTCAGGGGGCTGCATGAGATCGGCTGGATGGTGGAGAACCCCAAGGCCTCGATGTACGTCTGGGCGAAGATTCCCGAGCAGTACGCCGCGCTCGGCTCGTTGGAGTTCGCCAAGAAGCTGCTGGCCGAGGCCAAGGTCTGCGTGTCGCCGGGTTTGGGTTTTGGCGACTATGGCGACGATCATGTGCGCTTCGCCCTGATCGAAAATCAGGACCGCATTCGTCAGGCCGTGCGCGGCATCAAGGCAATGTTCCGCGCCGATGGCCTGCTGCAGGCCGCACCGGCCAAGCCGCGCAAGGTCCCCGACGCCTGAAGCGACAATCCAGGGTGCTCGGCAGCGATGCTGCCGGGCACAGCCGGACCGTCAGCCGGAATAGTCCAGCACCGTCCACACCCGGCTCAAGCCCTCACCGATCACGCAGCCGGACTCGCCCAGGCGCTGGTTGTCGTGCAGCGACATCAGGCTGGTCACGCCCTCGGCGGTGTCACGCCGCTCGGTCAGCCACTGCACCCGCCCGCAATTGGGCGTCTCGATCACATAGCTGGCGGCCACCGCCCCATGCTCGCTGGGCAGCCTGATCGCATCGATCACGGTACCCCGCTCCTCGCTGCGCTTGCCGTCCGCCACCAGTACCGCCCAGGCCTGGCCATTCTCGATCACCAGGTAGGTGCCATTGGCCCGGGGTTGCTCGACCTGCGGCTGGGCGCAACCGCTCAACAGGGCCAACAGCACAATCGTCATCAAGGTCTGTTGCATTGCTACTTGCTCCTCTGCAGAGCGCCGGGTCCGAACACGGAGGCCCCGGCGAACGAGTGAGTTCAGGAAAGCGACGGTCTTACTATTGTCGAATACTGTTTATTTGTACAGTACTTTTCCAGTAGACTGTTTTGCATCACAGGCCAGCGCGCGTCAGCGCCAGGGGCCGGCCAATTCGGCGCATCAATCAGGAGCGACGCGATGCTGGA
This sequence comes from Pseudomonas benzenivorans, assembly GCF_024397895.1. Taxonomy (NCBI): domain Bacteria; kingdom Pseudomonadati; phylum Pseudomonadota; class Gammaproteobacteria; order Pseudomonadales; family Pseudomonadaceae; genus Pseudomonas; species Pseudomonas benzenivorans. The sequence goes on along the minus strand of NZ_CP073346.1, from coordinate 4,572,942 downwards.
CGTACTGCAACTGAAACACACGGTGAACCGCATGCCGCTGGAGCGGGTTCGCGCGACGGTCGAGGAGCTGCAGCTCGAGGGCATCGTCACCGAGGGCAAGACCCCCTTCAACCGCGTGCATTTCAATACCTGTTTCGCCGAGATCGAAGCCCTGCTGCAGCGTGCCGGCTACCACAGGCAACTGGACGTGGTCGGCTACCAGGGCCTGGCCTACGCCATGTTCGATCCGGCGCGCTGGGACGCGGTGGACGTGCTGCGCTGGCTCAAGGAGTTCGTCGAGGAGGCCCGGGCGCAGCCGGCCGTGCGCTAACCCGGCGGCGCCTGCGAAACCGAACCAAAAGCGCACAGGACATGGCCACGGCGCACAGCGATGGCTCAGCAACAGGGCCGCATGGGCGGCGCCTGGCGGGCCGGCGAGCCGCTCGTTGTGCGCTCTGTAGCCGCCAAAACAGCCCGCGACATCTCCATATGCCACTGTTTTAGAAGATTTTTATCTCCAGTCCCGGACTGCCGGCGAGGCACCGCACGCGGCTTGCAAGGGGCGCCTCGGGAAAGCTGGCAAGCCCCTTGCAAATCCCTCCTCAGCAAACGTCTTCGGATCGCCAACGGCGGTGATCGAGACGAATAGACAAAGACGTCTCAGGCATCCAGCCCCCCACGGGCCGGCTTGTCCGTGACGTCTTTTTTCGTTTTCGAGACCTGAGGAATCACCATGCATCCATCCATCGCTCGCCGCTCCCTGCTGAAAAGAACCCTGGCCGGCCTCGGCTGCGCCGCGGCTATCCTGCTGACGCCCCTGAGCCTGCAAATGGCCCGGGCCGCCGAGCCGGAGAAGGACGAACTCAAGCTCGGCTTCATCAAGCTGACCGACATGGCGCCGCTGGCCATCGCTTACGAGAAGGGCTACTTCGAGGACGAAGGCCTGTACGTCACCCTGGAAGCCCAGGCCAACTGGAAGGTGCTGCTGGACCGGGTGATCACCGGCGAACTGGACGGCGCCCACATGCTCGCCGGGCAGCCGCTGGGCGCCACCATCGGCTTCGGCACCAAGGCCGAGGTGGTCACCGCCTTCTCCATGGACCTCAACGGCAACGGCATCACCGTTTCCAATAGCGTCTGGGAAGAGATGAAGAAGCACGTGCCGATGGAGAACGGCAAGCCGGTGCACCCGATCAAGGCCGATGCCCTCAAGCCGGTGATCGAGCAGTACAAGGCCCAGGGCAAGCCCTTCAACCTAGGCATGGTGTTCCCGGTCTCGACCCACAACTACGAGCTGCGCTACTGGCTGGCCGCCGGCGGCATCAACCCGGGCTATTACGCGCCGGCCAAGGGCGACATCACCGGCACCCTGAATGCCGACGCGCTGCTCTCGGTCACCCCGCCGCCGCAGATGCCTTCGACCATGGAAGCCGGCACCATCGACGGCTACTGCGTCGGCGAGCCGTGGAACCAGCAGGCGGTGATCAAGGGTATCGGCGTGCCGGTGATCACCGACTACGAGATCTGGAAGAACAATCCGGAGAAAGTCTTCGGCGTCTCCAAGACCTGGGCCGATGCCAACCCGGAGACCCACAAGCGCCTGGTCAAGGCGCTGATCCGCGCCGCCATGTGGCTGGACGAGAACGGCAACGCCAACCGCCAGGAGGCCGTGCAGATCCTCGCCCGCCCCGAGTACGTCGGCGCCGACGCCAAGGTAATCGCCAACTCCATGACCGGCACCTTCGAGTACGAGAAGGGCGACACCCGTGAAGTGCCGGACTTCAACGTGTTCTTCCGCTACCACGCCACCTATCCCTTCTACTCCGACGCCATCTGGTACCTGACCCAGATGCGCCGCTGGGGCCAGATCGGTGAGGCCAAGCCGGACAGCTGGTACCTGGATGTGGCCAAGCAGGTCTACCTGCCGGACATCTACCGCAACGCCGCCGCCGAACTGGTGGCCGACGGCCTGGCCAAGAGCACGGACTTCCCCGCCGCCAGCGAAGAAGGCTTCCGCGCCCCCAGCAACGAGTTCATCGATGGCCTGACCTACGACGGCCGCCAGCCGAACGCCTATATCAACCAGTTCAGCATTGGCCTGAAGGCCGACTCCGCGCTCTAACCCGGCCCCAGCCATGGGCGCCGGCCTCTCGGGCGCCCCTCTGCTTCGAGGATTAGAAGATGAGCAACCCCGCAGTCGTACAACCCATTCAGGAAACCCTGAAGTCCGCCCGCAGCGCGGCCTTCAGGCGCTGGCTGCCGAGCGTGCTGATGCCGCTGATCGGCGTGCTCGCCTTCCTGCTGTTCTGGCAGGTCGCCGCCGGCAGCATCGACACCAGCCTGGGCAAGTTCCCCGGCCCCGCCCAGGTCGCCAGCCAGTTCGGCGCCCTGGTCAGCGAGCACCAGCGCGAACAGGACAGGGCCGATGCCTTCTACGCCCGCCAGGAGGCGCGCAACGCCGCCAGGCTGGTAAAAAACCCCGACGCCAAGGTGAAGGTGCGCCCCTATACCGGCAAGCCGACCTTCTTCAAGCAGATCTTCACCAGCCTCTACACGGTGCTGACCGGCTTCGTCATCGCCTCCCTGGTGGCCATTCCGCTGGGCATCGTCTGCGGCCTGAGCAAGCCGATCTACAACGCGGTCAACCCGCTGATCCAGGTGTTCAAGCCGGTGTCGCCGCTGGCCTGGCTGCCCCTGGTGACCATGGTGGTCAGCGCCGTCTACACCAGCAGCGACCCGCTGCTGGCCAAGTCCTTCGTCACCTCGGCGATCACCGTGGCGCTGTGCTGCCTGTGGCCGACGGTGATCAACACCACGGTCGGCGTGGCCAACCTGGACCAGGACCTGCAGAACGTCAGCCGCGTGCTCAGCCTGTCGCCGCTGTCCCACGTGCGGCGGATCGTGCTGCCCGCCGCCGTGCCGATGATCTTCACCGGCCTGCGCCTATCCCTGGCCACCGGCTGGATGGTGCTGATCGCCGCCGAGATGCTGGCGCAGAACCCGGGGCTGGGCAAATTCATCTGGGACGAGTTCCAGAACGGCAGCTCCAATTCCCTCGGCCGGATCATGGTGGCGGTCATCGTCATCGGCCTGATCGGCTTCGTCCTCGACCGCCTCATGCTCATGCTCCAGCGCCGTGCCAGCTGGGACAAGCACGCCGACCTGCGCTAAACGCCCAACTTCAGGAGTCCGCCATGCACACTGCACACCTCGAACTGACCGGCGTCGGCATCAGCTTTCCCACCGACAAAGGGCTGTACTGCGCCTTGCAGCACGTCAACCTGAAGATCGCCAAGGGCGAGTTCGTCTCGCTGATCGGCCACTCCGGCTGCGGCAAATCCACCGTGCTCAACATCGTCGCCGGCCTCTATCAGGCCAGCACCGGCGGGGTGATACTCGACAGCCGCGAGGTCGACTCGCCCGGCCCCGAGCGCGCCGTGGTATTCCAGAACCACAGCCTGTTGCCCTGGCTGAGCTGCTACCAGAACATCGAGCTGGCGGTGCGCCAGGTGTTCCAGGGGCACAAGAGCAAGGCCGAGATGCGCGAGTGGATCGAGTACAACCTCGAGCTGGTGCACATGAGCCACGCCCGCGACAAGCGCCCCAGCGAGATCTCCGGTGGCATGAAGCAGCGCATCGGCATCGGCCGCGCCCTGGCCATGCAGCCGAAGGTACTGCTGATGGACGAGCCGTTCGGCGCCCTGGATGCCCTGACCCGCGCCCATCTGCAGGATTCGCTGATGGAGATCCATGCCGAGCTGGGCAACACGGTGATCATGATCACCCACGACGTCGACGAGGCGGTGCTGCTGTCCGACCGCATCGTGATGATGAGCAACGGCCCGGCCGCGACCATCGGCGATATCCTCGAGGTCGACCTGGCGCGCCCGCGCGAGCGCATGGCCCTGGCCCACGATGGGCGCTACCACGACTACCGCGCGGCCGTGCTGGAGTTCCTCTACCAGAAGCAGCAGCGCCCGGCGGCCTGAACCGGCGCGACGGCGGGCGATTCGCCTGACATTTGGCCTATAGGGAAGCGGCCTCGGTCCTGGGCGCGCGTATACTCGCCGCGCGCCCAGTTGGCGCCGCCCCCCACGCAACGAGACCCGCCCATGGCCCGCCTGACCCTCGAGTTCCCCGAAGACCAGTACTGCTACAGCACCCACCTGACCGTGCGGGTCACCGACATCAACGCCGCCAATCACCTGGGCAACGACTCGATGATCTCGATGATTTCCGAGGCGCGGGCGCGCTTTCTCTTCGAGTTCGGCGTCGAGGAAACCCGCGAGGACGGCATCGGCATCATCGTCACCGACCTGGCCACCACCTACCGCGCCGAAGCCCATGCCCGCGACCAGCTGCTGTTCGAGGTCGGGGTGATGGACTTCAACCGCTACGGCGGCGATATCACCTTCCGCATCAGCCGCCCACAGGACGCCACCCTGGTGGCGATGGCCAAGTCCGGCTTCGTCTTCTTCGACTACAAGCGTGGCCAGGTGGTGGAAATGCCGGCGGCCTTCAGCGCCAAGTTCCCCCAGGCCAACTGGTTGGGTTGACGCGCGCCGCCTGGCCGCCGGTGGAGTCGGTCCACTGCGCTATACCTAAGGGCAGCGCCCGTCGATGCTGGCCCACGCGCAGGAGGTTATTGCCATGTTCGCCAAGCGCCCCCATCCGGCGCCACGTGCCCTGCTGGCCGCGCTGTTGACCGCCAGCCCCACGGTACTCTCCGACGAGGCCCAGCTCGAGCGCGGCCGTTACCTGGTCACCATCGGCGGCTGCAACGACTGCCACACCGCCGGCTACCTGATGGCGCCCGGCGCCATCCCGGAAAGCGAGTGGCTCAAGGGCGACCGACTGGGCTGGAGCGGCCCCTGGGGCACCACCTACCCGAGCAATCTGCGTCTACTGCTGCCGCACCTCAGCGAGCGTCAGTGGCTGACCCTGGCGCGCAACGCCAACTACCGGCCGCCCATGCCCAACGACAAGCTGCACATCATGACCGACGAGGACCTGCTGGCCATCTACCAGCTGGTCAAGCACCTCGGCCCGGCCGGTGTCCCGGCTCCCGCCGCCCTGCCCCCGGGGCAGCCGCCGCCCGAGCCGGTGATCCTGTTTCCGACACCGCCTGCCGCCGACTGAACCCTGGCCGCGCACCGCGGCGCCCCGTAACCGCGCACGCTCGGCGCGCGCGCCCCATTTTGACTCGCCCACCCAGGCCAACCCGGCTTCTCAACGCCTGATTCCACGCTGTTCAAAGGGTTGGCGCAGGTCTTGCTAATACCTCCAGGCGGGCAGCCAACGGCGGCTGCCTCAGAAACGACAAAGACGTCGCCCCACCCTTCGCCAGTCAGCGACAGGGTCGGGCGGCGTTTTTCGTTTTCGCCCCAGCGTTTGGGGATGGTGATGCCCCTGCGATCCAGGGGCCTTGCGGGCAACTCTCTCAACCCAGCTGTGGCTTCGGCCGCAGGGCGCGGCACCACAAGTGCTGCGCCTCCCCGGCGGGCTGCGGCCACCGTGTCCACGACCACGGTCTGCCGCGCCCCGGCCGGGACCCTATTTAGCCGATGAGGTGTTCGATGAATACGAGTTTCTGGAAAGCCGGTCACGCCCCCACGCTGTTCGCCGCTTTTCTCTATTTCGACCTGAGCTTCATGGTCTGGTACCTGCTCGGCCCACTCGCCGTGCAGATCGCCACCGACCTCGAGCTGACCGCCCAGCAACGCGGCCTGATGGTCGCCACGCCGATCCTCGCCGGCGCCGTGCTGCGCATCTTCATGGGGCTGCTGGCCGATCGCCTGTCGCCCAAGAGCGCCGGCCTGATCGGCCAGGTGGTGGTGATCTGTTCGCTGTTCGCCGCCTGGCAGATCGGCATCCAGACCTATGAGCACGCCCTGCTGCTCGGCCTGTTCCTCGGCTTCGCCGGTGCGGCCTTCGCCGTCGCCCTGCCCCTGGCCTCCCAGTGGTACCCGCCGCAGCACCAGGGCAAGGCCATGGGCATCGCCGGCGCCGGCAACTCCGGCACCGTACTGGCGGCCATCTTCGCCCCGGGCCTGGCCGCGCTGTTCGGCTGGCAGAACGTGTTCGGCTGGGCCCTGATTCCGCTGCTGATCACCCTGGTGGTGTTCGCCCTGGTCGCCAAGAACGCCCCGGAACGGCCCAAGCCCAAGGCCCTGGCGGACTACCTCAAGGCCCTCGGCGACCGCGACAGCTGGTGGTTCATGTTCTTCTACAGCGTCACCTTCGGTGGCTTCATCGGCCTGGCCAGCGCCCTGCCCGGCTACTTCAACGACCAATACGGCCTGGACCCGGTCACCGCCGGCTACTACACCGCCGCCTGCGTCTGCGCCGGCAGCCTGCTGCGTCCCCTGGGCGGCGCCCTGGCCGACCGCATCGGCGGGATCCGTTCGTTGCTGATGATGTACACCGTCGCCTCGCTGTGCATCGCCGCGGTGGGCTTCAACCTGTCCAGTTCGACCGCCGCGCTGGCGCTGTTTGTCGCCGCGATGCTCGGCCTCGGTGCCGGCAACGGTGCGGTGTTCCAGCTGGTGCCGCAGCGCTTTCGCAAGGAAATCGGCGTGATGACCGGCCTGATCGGCATGGCCGGCGGGGTTGGCGGCTTCCTCCTGGCCGCAGGGCTGGGCGCGATCAAGCAGCACACCGGCGACTACCAGCTGGCCCTGTGGCTGTTCGCCAGCCTCGGCCTGCTGGCCTGGTTCGGCCTGTACGGCGTGAAGCAGCGCTGGCGCACCACCTGGGGTTCGGCCGCCGTCACCGCGGCGCGGGTCTGAGGCGGCTAGCGCCGTGCTATACAAGGGCGATGCAGATCGCCCCTCTGCGTTTCCCCTGTCCGCACACGAGAGAGCCCGATGGCCCTGCAACTGAGCTTCGGCGAAGCGACCGCCACCGGCCCCCGGGAAGAGAACCAGGACGCCCTGCGGGTGGTGACGCCGGCGCCGGCCCTGGCGGCGAGCAAGGGCTACCTGTTCGCCCTGGCCGACGGTGTCAGCCAATGCGCCGATGGCGGCCTGGCCGCCCGGGCGACCCTGCAGGCCCTGGCCCTGGACTACTACGCGACCCCGGAAACCTGGGCGGTGGCGCAGTCGCTGGATCGCCTGCTGGTCGCCCACAACCGCTGGTTGCTGGCCAATGGCGGCGGCCAGCCGCTGCTCACCACCCTCAGCGCCCTGGTTCTGCGCGGCCGCCGCTTCACCCTGGCGCATGTCGGCGACTGCCGCGCCTATCGCTGGCACGGCCAGCAGCTCGAGCGCCTCAGCGAAGACCATGTTTGGGAGCAGCCAGGCATGCAGCATGTGCTCAAGCGCGCCTTGGGCCTGGACCAGCACCTGGTGGTGGACTACCTGGACGGCGAGCTGCGCCAGGGCGAGAGTTTCCTGCTGGTCAGCGACGGTGTCTGGGCGGTGCTCGGTGACACCGGCATCCAGCGCATCCTGCACGAAGAGCCGGACCCGGCTGCGGCCGCCGAGGCGCTGGTCAGCGCCGCCCACCTGGCCGGCAGCCAGGACAATGCCAGCGCCCTGCTGGTGCGGGTCGACGGCCTGCCGCAGAGCGGCCTGGCCGATACCTTGGCGCAGCTGGCCCACTGGCCGCTGCCGCCCAGGCTGCGCGAGGGCCAGGTCTTCGAGGACTGGCAGGTCGAACGCCTGCTCGGCGAGTCGCGCCAGTCCCTGGTCTACCGGGTGCGCGACAGCCAGGCACGACGCTGGCTGCTCAAGACCCTGCCGCCGAGCCGCGCCGACGAGGCCCAGGCCGGCCCGGCGCTGTTGCAGGAGGAGTGGTTCCTGCGCCGGGTGGCCGGTCGCCACTTCGCCGAAGTGCACCCGCTGCCGCAGCGTCAGCACCTGTATTACGTGCAGCGCGAATATGCCGGGCAGACCCTGGCCGAGCACCTGCGCCTGTCCGGCCCGCTGCCCCTTCCACAGTGGCTGGACATCGCCCCGCGCCTGATCAAGGCCGTGGGCCTGCTGCACCGGCGCAATATCCTGCACCGCGACATCAAGCCGGAGAACCTGCTGTGGGGCAATGACGGCGAGCTGCGCGTGCTCGACTTCGGCCTGGCCTATTGCCCGGGGCTGTCCCGCGACGAGGCCGGCAGCCTGCCGGGCACCCCCAGCTATATCGCCCCGGAAGCCTTCGCCGGCAGCCCGCCCAGCGCCAGCCAGGACCTCTACGCGGCCGGCGTGACCCTCTATCACCTGCTTACCGGCCACTATCCCTATGGCGAGATAGAGGCCTTCCAGCACCCGCGCTTCGCCAACCCAACCCCGGCCAGCCGTTATCGCCCCGACCTGCCCAGCTGGCTGGACGAGAGCCTCAGCCGTGCGGTCAGCGTCGACCCGCAGCAGCGCTTCGAGACCGCCGAGGAATGGCTGCTGGTCCTGGAGCAGGGCGACCGCCAGGCCCTCAGCAACCGGCCCCGACCGCTGCTGGAGCGCGAGCCGCTGCTGGTCTGGCGCACCGTGGCCCTGGTTTCCCTGCTGCTGAACCTGGTCCTGCTGGTGCTGCTGCTCAGCTAGGCAAACCACCGAAAGATGCACCATAACGGCGCAACTCGCCTTAATCAGGTGCGCCGGCAGCAGTCCAGCCCCGCTACTGACAGCCGCGTAGAACGCTGAAAGCCCCATGAGTCGGGCAGTTCCTGGAGTTGGCACAGAGCCTGCTAAAGCATTTGTACAAATTAAATAAGGCGCGACCTTCAACGTGGAAGGTCGCGCTTCCCGAGAGAACGGGACCTGGACAAAGGCGTCCTCGCTAGCTTGCTGGCGGGACGCCTTTTTTGTTTTCCGGTTAATGGTGACGGTGAGAACCCATGAAGAAACTCAAGCTGGTGATGATCGGCAACGGCATGGCCGGGGTCAGAACCCTCGAAGAGCTGCTCAAGCTCGCCCCGGACCTGTACGACATCACGGTATTCGGTGCCGAGCCGCACCCGAACTACAACCGCATCCTGCTCTCGCCGGTGCTGGCCGGTGAGCAGACCTTCGAGGAGATCGTCCTCAACGACCTGGCCTGGTACGCCGACAACGGCATCGACCTGCGGCTGGGGCGCAAGGTGGTCGACATCGACCGCAAGGCGCGCAAGGTGATCGCCGACGACGGCAGCGAGGCCGGGTACGACCGTCTGCTTATCGCCACCGGCTCCAACCCCTTTATCCTGCCGATTCCCGGCAAGGACCTGGACGGGGTGATCGGCTACCGCGACATCGCCGACACCCAGATGATGATGGAGACCGCCAAGATCCATAAGCACGCGGTGGTCATCGGCGGCGGCCTGCTCGGCCTGGAAGCGGCCAACGGCCTCAAGCTGCGCGGCATGGACGTCACCGTGGTGCATATCGGCGACTGGCTGCTGGAGCGCCAGCTCGACCGCACCGCCGGCGACCTGCTGCAGAAGTCCCTGGAAGACCGCGGCCTGAAGTTCCTCCTGCCCAAGCACACCGCCGAACTGCTGGACAACGGCGAGGGCCGGGTCTGCGCGGTGAAGTTCAAGGACGGCGAGGTGATTCCCGCCGACCTGGTGGTGATGGCCGCCGGCATCCGCCCCAACAGCGAGCTGGCGGAGAAGGCCGGGATCGCCTGCAACCGCGGCATCCTGGTCAACGACACCCTGCAGACCTTCGACCCGCGGGTCTACGCCATCGGCGAATGCGCCAGCCACCGCGGCATCGCCTACGGCCTGGTGGCGCCGCTGTTCGAGCAGGCCAAGGTCTGTGCCAACCACCTGGCCCAGCTCGGCTACTCCCGCTACCAGGGCTCGGTCACCTCGACCAAGCTCAAGGTCACCGGCATCGACCTGTTCTCCGCCGGCGAATTCATGGGCGGCGAAGGCACCGAGACCATCACCCTCTCCGACCCCATCGGCGGCGTGTACAAGAAGCTGGTGATCAAGGACGACGTGCTGGTCGGCGCCTGCCTGTACGGCGACACCGCCGACGGCGGCTGGTACTTCCGCCAGATCCGCGAGAACCACAACGTCGGCGAGATCCGCGACCACCTGATGTTCGGCGAAGGCGCCATCGGCGACGTCGGTCACCAGGGCGCCGACAAGACCGCCAACATGCCCGACAGCATGGAGGTGTGCGGCTGCAACGGCGTATGCAAGGGCAGTATCGTCAAGGCCATCCAGGAGAACGGCCTGTTCTCGGTCGACGAGGTCAAGAAGCACACCAAGGCCGCCAGTTCCTGCGGCTCCTGCGCAGGCCTGGTGGAGCAGATCCTGATCAGCACCGTCGGCGGCGCGGCGGATGTGAAGCCCAAAAGCGAGAAAGCCATCTGCGGCTGCAGCGACTTCAACCACGGGCAGATCCGCAAGACCATCCGCGAGCAGCACCTGACCAGCCTGGCCGACGCCATGGCCTTCATGAACTGGAGCACGCCGAACGGCTGCGCCACCTGCCGCCCGGCGCTGAACTACTACCTGATCTCCACCTGGCCTGGCGAGGCCAAGGACGACCCGCAGTCGCGCCTGATCAACGAGCGCGCCCACGCCAACATCCAGAAGGACGGCACCTACTCGGTGGTGCCGCGCATGTGGGGCGGGGTGACCAACCCCTCCGAGCTGCGCCGCATCGCCGACGTGGCCGACAAGTACCAGGTGCCCATGGTCAAGGTCACCGGCGGCCAGCGCATCGACCTCCTGGGGATCAAGAAGGACGACCTGCCGGCGGTGTGGAAGGAGCTGGACATGCCCTCCGGCCACGCCTACGGCAAGTCCATCCGCACCGTGAAGACCTGTGTGGGCAGCGAGTTCTGCCGCTTCGGCACGCAGAACTCGACCCAGCTGGGCATCGACCTGGAGCACGACCTGTTCAACATGTGGTCGCCGCACAAGGTCAAGCTGGCGGTCTCCGGCTGCCCGCGCAACTGCGCCGAGGCCGGCATCAAGGACGTCGGCATCATCGGTGTGGACTCGGGTTTCGAGATGTACATCGGCGGCAACGGCGGGATCAAGACCGAGGTCGCCGAGTTCTTCGTCAAGCTCAAGACCGCCGAGGAAGTACGCGAGTACAACGGCGCCTTCCTCCAGCTGTATCGCGAGGAAGCCTTCTACCTGGAGCGCACCGTGCACTACCTGCAGCGCGTGGGCATGGAGCACATCAAGAAGGCGGTGATCGAGGACGCCGACAACCGCAAGGCGCTCAACGCCCGCCTGCAGTACGCGCTGTCCTTCGAGCAGGACCCGTGGAAGGAGCGCATCGAAACCCCGAACCTGAAGAAAGAATTCGACCGCATCACCGTCGTGCAGCTCGAGGAGGCCTCCGTATGACCTGGCTGGATATCTGCGCCCTGGAAGAGATCAACGTACTGGGCTCGCGCATCGTCAAAGGCCCGAAAGGCGACATCGCGCTCTTTCGGACGTCCGCAGATGAAGTCTTCGCCCTCGACGACCGCTGCCCGCACAAGGGCGGGCCGCTGTCCCAGGGCCTGATCTACGGCAAGCGCGTGGCCTGCCCACTGCACAACTGGCAGATCGAGCTGGCCAGCGGCGAAGCCGTGGCCCCGGATGTCGGTTGCGCCCACCGGCACCAGGCGAAAGTCGAGAACGGCCGGGTGCTGCTGGCCCTGAATGCCGCGAAAGAGTGCGCGTGAGCCACAGGGTGGACTACGCCGCGGGCGTTTCCACCGCCACCTACCGGTGGACCCGCACAGCGTCGTCCACCCCACGCCTGTAGGAGCCCCGAACCATGGCCAGCACCAACCAGATCACCGCCTCGACCTGCTGCTACTGCGGCGTCGGCTGTGGCGTGCTGATCGAACACGACGGCGAGAAGATTCTCGGCGTCAAGGGCGATCCCAGCCACCCGGCCAACTTCGGCAAGCTGTGCAGCAAGGGCTCGACGCTGCACCTGACCGGCGACCTCGACGCCCGCGGCCTGTATCCCGAGCTGCGCCTGGGCAAGGACCTGGCGCGTACGCAAACCGACTGGGACAGCGCCCTGGACCACGCCGCCAGCGTGTTCGCCGAGACCATCCGCGAGCACGGCCCGGACAGCGTGGCCTTCTACGTCTCCGGCCAGCTGCTGACCGAGGACTACTACGCCTTCAACAAGCTGGCCCGGGCCCTGGTCGGCACCAACAACCTCGACTCCAACTCGCGCCTGTGCATGTCCAGTGCGGTGGTCGGCTACAAGCGCAGCCTGGGCGCCGACGCGCCGCCCTGCAATTACGAGGACATCGAGCAGAGCGACTGCGTGCTGATCGCCGGCAGCAATATGGCCTATGCCCATCCGGTGCTGTTCCGCCGCCTGGAAGAAGCCAAGGCCAGGCGCCCGGAGATGAAGGTCATCGTCATCGACCCGCGGCGCACCGACACCTGCGAACTGGCCGACCTGCACCTGGCCATCCTGCCGGGCACCGACGTGGCGCTGTTCCACGGCATCCTGCACATCCTCCTCTGGGAAGGCTGGATCGACCGCGACTTCATCGAGGCCCACACCGAGGGCTTCGAGGCCCTGAAGAAGCTGGTGCGCGACTACACGCCGGGCAATGTCGCCGACATCTGCGGCATCGCCCTGGAGCAGCTGCAGGCCTGCGCCGAACTGATCGGCCGGGCGCCTTCGTTCCTGTCGCTGTGGTGCATGGGTCTGAACCAGTCCAGCGCAGGCAGCGCGAAGAACAGCGCGCTGATCAACCTGCACCTGGCCACCGGGCAGATCGGCAAACCCGGTGCCGGCCCCTTCTCCCTCACCGGTCAACCCAACGCCATGGGCGGGCGCGAAACCGGCAGCCTGTCCAACCTGCTGCCGGGCCACCGCGACGCCGCCAACCCCGAGCACCGCGCCGAGGTCGCCGGCTACTGGGGCGTCGACGGTCTGCCAGACAGCACCGGGCTGACCGCCATCGAGCTGTTCGACGCGGTGGCCTCCGGCAAGATCAAGGCGCTGTGGATCGCCTGCACCAACCCGGCGCAGTCGCTGCCGGACCAGAACAAGGTGCACCAGGCCCTCGCCGCTTGTCCTTTTGTGGTGGTACAGGAAGCCTTCTTCACCACCGAGACCTGTCGCTATGCCGACCTGCTGCTGCCGGCCGCCAGCTGGGGCGAGAAGCACGGTACGGTGACCAACTCCGAACGCCGGCTCAGCCATGTGCGCCCTGCCGTGCCGGCGCCCGGGCAGGCGCGGGCCGACTGGGCGATCACTACGGATTTCGCCCGCCGCCTGGAAGCCCGACTGCGCCCCGGCCAGCCCAGCCTGTTCACCTTCGACCGGCCCGAGGCGCTGTTCGAGGAGTACAAGCAGCTGACCCAGGGCCGCGACCTCGACTTGTCGGGCCTCTCCTACGCGCTGATCGATCAGCTGGGTCCACAGCAGTGGCCCTTCCCGGCCGGCGCCCGTCAGGGTACCGCGCGCCTGTATGGCGATGGCCGCTTTCCCACCGCCAGCGGTCGCGCGCACTTTCACGCCGACCCCTATCGTGCGCCGAAGGAGAAGCGCGAGGCACGCTTCCCGCTGACCCTCAATACCGGCCGCCTGCGCGACCAGTGGCACGGCATGAGCCGCACCGGCACCGCCGCCCGGCTGTTCGGCCACGCCCCCGAAGCCGCGCTCAGCCTGCACCCGGACGAGCTGCGCCGGCGCCGCCTGCAGGCCGGCGATCTGGTCAAGGTGCGCAGCCGGCGCGGCAGTCTGATCCTGCCGGTGCAGGGCGACGAGGCGGTGCGCTCCGGCCAGGCCTACCTGCCGATGCACTGGGGCGACCGCTTCCTCAAGGGCCTGGGCACCAACGTGCTGACCCTGCCGGCCTTCGACCCGCTTTCCAAGCAACCGGAACTCAAACACGCCGGCATCGAAGTGGAGAAGGTCGAACTGCCCTGGCAGCTGTTCGCCCTGGTCGAGGGTGACGTGCAGCAGCGTTTCAGTGCCCTGCGCCCGCTGTTCGACGGCTTCGCCTACGCCAGCCTGAGCCTGACCGGCCGCGAGCGCCCGGCCCTGCTGATCCGCGCCGCCAGTGCGGTGGCGCCGCAGGCCGAGCTGCTGGCGCGGATCGATGCGCTGCTCAACGTCGTCGAGGGCCCGGTGCTGGCCTACGACGATCCCCGGCGCACCGTCGGCAAGCGGGTGCGCATCGAGGACGGGCGCATCACCGCCATCCGCCTGGCCGGCGAAACCGCCGCCCGCGACTGGCTGCACAACCTGTGGCACGAGGGCCGGGCCGATGCCGACCTGCGCCGCTGGCTGCTGGCGCCGCTGTCCACCCCGCCCGGCGGCACTGGCGCGCAGAACGTCGCCAAGACCCTGTGCAACTGCCTGAACGTCAGCCAGGACGCGGTCTGTGCCGGCATCGCACGCGGTCTCGACCTCAATGGACTGAAGCAGGAGCTCCAATGCGGCACCAGCTGCGGCTCCTGCGTCCCCGAAATTAAGCGTCTGCTGGCCAGCCGACCGCTTGCCGTCAATGCATAACCGTAGGGTGCGCCATGCGCACCAACCCCCACTATTCGGTGCGCACAGCGCACCCTACGCGAGGAATGCCGCATGAGCGCAAAAGTCTGGCTGGTAGGCGCCGGCCCCGGCGACCCGGAACTGCTGACCCTCAAGGCGGTCAAGGCCCTCAATCAGGCGCAGGTGGTGATGATCGACGACCTGGTCAATCCGGCCGTGCTGGAGCACTGCCCAGGCGCCCGGGTGGTGCCGGTGGGCAAGCGCGGCGGCTGCCGCTCCACGCCCCAGGCCTTCATCCACCGGCTGATGCTGCGCTACGCCCGCCAGGGCAAGTGCGTGGTGCGCCTGAAGGGCGGCGACCCGTGCATCTTCGGTCGCGGCAGCGAGGAGCTCGATTGGCTGCAGGCCCACGGCGTCGAGGTGGAAATGGTCAACGGCATCACCGCCGGGCTGGCCGGCGCCACCCACTGCGGCATCCCCCTGACCCTGCGTGGCGTCGCCCGCGGCGTGACCCTGGTCACCGCCCACACCCAGGACGACAGCACGCTGAACTGGTCGGCGCTGGCCCAGGGCGGCACCACCCTGGTGGTCTACATGGGCGTGGCCAAGCTGCCGGAGATCCGCGAGAGCCTGCTGGCCGGTGGCATGCCCGCCGACATGCCGGTGGCGATGATCGAGAACGCCTCCCTGCCCCAGCAACGCGATTGCCGCAGCACCCTGGCGGCGATGCAGCGCGATGCCATGGCCTTCGAGCTCAAGAGCCCGGCGATCCTGGTGATCGGCGAGGTCGCGGCCGCCCAGCAGGCGCTGGCGTTGGCGGTGAGTGCCTGACCACTTCGCGCCCGGTCCCGACCGGGCTTTTCTCCGGGCAAAGAAAAACCCGGCCGAGGCCGGGTTTTTCTCAACGCTTAGGCGCGATCACTGCTTGATCTGCGCTTCCACTTCGGCTTCCACGCGGCGGTTGATGGCGCGGCCAGCATCGCTGGCGTTGTCCGCGACCGGACGGGTTTCGCCGTAGCCGACCGCGTTGACGCGCTCGCCCGACACGCCGTACTGATCGACCAGGACCTGGCGAACGGCGTTGGCA
This sequence comes from Pseudomonas benzenivorans, assembly GCF_024397895.1. Classification (NCBI taxonomy): domain Bacteria; kingdom Pseudomonadati; phylum Pseudomonadota; class Gammaproteobacteria; order Pseudomonadales; family Pseudomonadaceae; genus Pseudomonas; species Pseudomonas benzenivorans. The sequence goes on along the minus strand of NZ_CP073346.1, from coordinate 4,557,477 downwards.
CGGCGCTCGGACAGCTTCTGGTTGTAGGCGTCGGTGCCGACGGCGTCGGTGTGGCCTTCAACGGTGGTGCGGGTCTGCGGGTACTGGTTCATGAAGTCAGCCAGGTTCTTGATGTCGCTGTAGCTTTCTTCCTTCACGCGGTCCTTGTCGAAATCGAACTTGACGTCCAGTTCGACGCGAACCATCTCCATCGGCTCCTCGGCCTGAACCGGCTCAGGAGTCGGCTCGACCATGGCCACAGGAGCCGGTGCCGGTGCCGGCTTGCTGCTGCCGCCGAAGTTCATGCCCACACCCACGCCAGCAGCCCACTCGGCTTCGTTGGCGTCGATGTTGTACATGCCATCCACACCGGCGCGGGCGAACAGGTTCTCGGTGATGAAGTACTTCACACCGGTGCCCACGTTGGCGAAGGTCGAATGGTCACGACCGGTGCGCGCCGGCACGTTGCTGATGTTCTGGTGGGCGAAACCCGCCGATACGTAGGGACGCAGACCGACGCCCTGCTCACCGAAGTGGTAGGTGGCGTCCAGGCCAGCCATGTTGCCTTTGATGTTCTTGTTACCGGTGCCGTTTTCCGAACGAATATCGTGGTATTCGCCATACGACAGGCCCAGTTCGACGTCATCGGTCAGGTAGTAACCAACGGAACCACCGAACAGATTGCCGTTGGACAGGTCGCGAGAGCTGTCGGTCATGTAACGCTTGCCGAAAGCTTCCACCTCGACTGCGCCTTGGCCTTGAGCCAGCGCGCCCATGGAGGAGGCGGCAACAAGAGAGCCAATGACTACGCCCAAGGTGTTTTTCAGTTTCATCCGTAAAGCCCCACTAATGGTGATTGATTGAATTGCGTGCAGATAGACAGGCAAAACGGCGGCGAGTTTACCAGAACCGCAGGTCGCGCCAGATATATTGAATGCCCCGAACTAACTTTCGGTGTCGAGCGCAAACTTCTCACGCAAGCGGTCTAGCGCGCGCTTGTAGCGCATTTTCGTGGCGCTCAGGCCCATGTGCATGATGTCCGCGATTTCCTGGAACTCCAGCTCTGCGACAAAACGTAGCACCAGGATTTCCCGGTCAATCGGGTTCACATGCACCAGCCAGCGATCCAAGCCCCCGCGATCCTCCATTTTCGGCGTCTTCTCTTCCGACGCCTCCTCCAGAGGATCCAGACTCAGCGCATCCATCAGGCGGCGCTTGCGCCGCTCCTTGCGGTACTGGGTGATGCACTCGTTGTAGGTGATGCTGTACAGCCAGGTCTTGAACTTGGACTTGCCCTCGAAGTTCTTCAGACCGTAGAGGACCTTGAGCATGACCTCCTGGCAGACATCGTCGGCATCGCGATCGTTCCCCAGATAACGTGCGCACACGTTGAACAGGGTGCGCTGGTACCGTCGCATCAACTCTTCATAGGCACGGGTGACGTGAAACAACTCGCCATGCGCCCGCGCTACCAGCTCCTCGTCAGAGAGCTCGCGGGGGTCGTATCGCATGGGCAACGGTTGGGCTTTATTCAAAACGGGTCGGGCCGACAGTCGGGACACAAGCCGCCAACGCCTGATGAATCAGGCGGCGGGTTTGGCGGCATACATTAGCAGGGATTGGCGCGTTAGCGGCTGCTTACCCGTTGCTCGAGCAAGGTGCGATTGGCCACCGAGACCAGATCCCCCGCGTCGGTTAGCAGGATAGTCTTGACCGTGCCAATTTCCTCGATCTGCCCTTCGACCTCACCAACCTGCACTTGTTGCCCGACCTGATACAACTCTCGCACGTAGATGCCGGCGAGTATCTGCCCGGCGATCTCGCGACTGCCCAACCCCAGGGCCAGTGCCACGGCCAGGCCGACCGAGATCAGCACGATGGCGATGACGTTGTTGAGCAGGTCGGTCTTGACCTCCAGCTGCCCGATGGCCACCGAGATGCTGATGATGATCACCAGGCCCTGGGCGATGCGCCCCAGGCCATGGGCATAGTCCAGACCGACCCCCTCTGCCGCGCCGCGTACCAGCCCGCTGACCAGGTGGGCCAGGAGCACGCCGGCGACCAGCACCAGGGCCGCGCCGAACACCTTCGGCAGGTACAGCGCCAGCACGTCCAGGGTCGCCGATACCCGCTCGAGGCCGAGGGATTCGGCGGCCGAGACGAGGAAGATCAGTAGCACGAACCAGTAGACGATCTTGCCGATCAGGGTCGACACCGGCACCTGGATGCCGCCGCGGCTGAGCAGCTTGGTCAGGCCGGTACCGGCCATCAGGCGATCCAGGCCGAGCTTACCGAGCAGCTTGGACAGCAGGGTGTCGAGCAGCTTGGCCACGACGAAGCCGAGCAGCACCAGAATCAATGCCACGAACAGATTCGGAATAAAGCCAGCGACCTTGGTCCAGAGTGCAGTCATCGCGGCAATCAGGCTTTGGGTCCAGGGATCGAGTTCCATTTCAGTCAGCCTTATCAGTAGAACGAGTAGAAGAACGACGACGGGAGACCGGCGCGACGTGCGCCGAACCGTTATTCAAAGCGATCATCAGGGCGCCGAGCCAGTGGCCCATCAGGCTGAACAGATCGCCCGCGCCGACCTGGCGGTTGGCGGTCTTCAGCACGCGATGCAGGCAGGCATCGTCATCGTGTTCGGAGGCCGATGACTTGAGCAGATCGCGCAGGGATTCTTCGAATGGATCGTGCATGAAGCACCTCACAGGACGTCTCGGCTAGACGAGATCAGCTGACACCGGGTCACATCAGAGCCAGCGCCAGCGGCGGAACAGCCACCATTGAGCGAGGCCGATGGCCGTCATGATCAGGCAGGCGATGACGAAGCCCAGCGGGCTTTCGGCCCCCGGCATGCCGCCGACGTTAATGCCCAGCAGGCCGGTCAGGAAACTCATGGGCAGGAACACCATGGTGATGATGCTGAAGCGGTACATGATGCGGTTCATCCGCTCGTCCATGCGCCGATTTTCCGCATCCAGCACCAGGCTGACCCGCTCGCGACTGAGCTCCAGCTCTTCCAGGTAGCGGGTCAGGCGGTTGTTCAGCTCGTTCCAGTAGTCGGTGTCGTCCGCCACGAACCAGGGCTGCTGATTGCGCGTCAGCTGGGCGAAGATCTCCCGCTGCGGCGCGAGGAAACGCCGCAACCCGGCGGCGCGACGGCGCATCTGCAGCAGCAGGTCGTGATTCGGCAGCAGCCGCTCGTCGGCATCGATCTGCTCCTCCTGCTCGTCGACCTGCTCGGCCAGTTCGGTGACCAGAGCGTCGACCTTGGCGGTCAGGTAGTCGGCCATGCTGAGGACCAGCTCGGAGGAGGTCCTCGGCCCCTTGCCCGCCTGCAGGTCGCGAATCAGGTCTTCGCTGGCGCGCAGCGGCCGCAGGCGCAGGGAAATGACCCGGCGGGCGGCGGCGAAGATGCGCACCGAGACCATGTCCTCGGGCTCCGCCCCCGGATTGAGGTTGATTCCGCGCAGGAACAGCAGCAGCTCCTGGTTGGGCAGCGTCAGCAGGCGCGGACGGGTGTTCTCCTCCAGCAGCAGGTCGCAGGCGAACTCGCTCAAGCCGCTATCGCGGCGCAGCCAGGCCTGGGTCTGCGGGTGGCTGCGATCCCAATGCAGCCACAGGCTCTCGCCCTCGCCCAGTTCAAGGTCGGCCAGTCGCTCATGGGGCACCGCCCGCGCCCCGCCCCGGCCATCGAGCACCAGGGCGTGCACCAGGCCCCAATGGGCGTTGTCTTCCATCGGCATCCTGAAACTCCAGACTAGCGGGCCACACGCCTCACTCGGGCATCTTCAGCGCGCTGGGCGAAACGATGACGCCGTTGTTGTCGGCATACAGGTACTCGCCGGGGCGGAAGGTCACGCCGCCGAAGGTCAGCGCCAGGTCGAATTCGCCGACACCGCGCTTGTTGCTCTTCATCGGGTGGCTGGCCAGCGCCTGGATACCGATCTCGGTCTGCGCCAGCACATCGACGTCACGCACACAGCCGTAGACCAGGATGCCTTCCCAGCCATTCTTCGCCGCCTTTTCGGCGAGCATGTCGCCGAGCAGGGCGCAGCGCATCGAGGCACCGCCATCGACCACCATCACCTTGCCCTTGCCGGGCTGCTCGACCAGCTCCTTGACCCGCGAGTTGTCCTCGAAACACTTGACCGTGACGATCTCGCCGCCGAAGGAATCGCGGCCGCCGAAGTTGCTGAACATCGGCTCGACCACCTGCACCAGCTCGGGGTAGGCGTCACACAGATCGGGGGTGATGTAGTGCATGGCTAAGCTCCTTTTATCAATTGGACGTCAGGCTTCACAGGTCGATGCCGACACGGTCGCCGTCATAGCTCAACGGCAATACCACCAGATTGCCACAGGCCGCATTGAGCGGACGCCCGCTGGGCAGGTCGAACTCGATGCCATGACGCGCACAGCGCAACCGTCGGCCTTCCAGGCTAGCCGTCTGCAGCGACGCACCGCGATGGGGACAACTGTCCTCCAGCAGCACGCTATGGCCCTCGACAACCAGTAGCAGCAGGTCCCGCCCCTGCACCCGGAAGGTGCGGCGATAGCCCTCTTCGAGGTTCAGCAGGCGCTCCAGGGCAACGAACATCGAACCTCTCCCGGCAGCAGGAAATGACCAGAGAACAATCTGGCGTCACATGTTAACCGGATGACGGCTCCGTGGGTATGTCCGCGCGGCGCTCTAGGACAACGCTTTGCACCCCGGTCCCGCGCAACGAGCGGTGCCCCAGCCAATGCTCCACCAGCGGCCAGACCTCCGTCTGCGCCACTTTGCTGACCAGCATCTGCACATGGTCGAAATCGCTGGAGAAGCCATGTTCCCTGCCCAGGCAGAGGAACTCGCGCACCTCGCTGCCGCACTGCTCGAGCAGCTTGCGGCAGGCCCAGGCCGGATCCTGCCTGTCGCCCGCCGCCGCCACTGCCAACAGCGGCACCCGCACCTCGCGCAGTCCCGCCCACCAGTCCCGTTCGGCGTCGCCGAAACGGCCGAACAGGCCATGCCAGCGCAGACTTTCCAGGGCCAGGCCGATTGGCTCGTCCTCGGGCCCGCGCCGAAGCCGCGACCCGGACAGCACCGAGAAACGCCCCAGCAACAGGCGCCCACCCCACTCCACCGGGGGCAGCTTCAGCGGCCAGTAGATGCGACTGATCTGACTGCCGAACAGCGACACCGAGGCCACCCGCGCCTCGTCCAGATAGCGTCCGCCCAAGGCGCCGGCCAGGGTGATGCCACCCAGGGAGTGACCGAGCCAGTGCGCCACCTGCGGGTTCTGCTCATGGATGAAGTCGGCAATCGCCGGCAGGTCAAAGCGCACGTAGTCGCTGACCCGGTTGCGCGAATAGTTGCGGTTGCGCGGCGACAGCCCATGGCCGCGCATCTCCGCGATCCACACGTCGAAGCCGGCACGCGCCAGGTAGGGGCCGAGCCCGACACCCTTGGGCGAGTACCAGAAGCGCCGATTGGAAAAGCTGCCCGGCAGCAGCACCACCGGCACGCCGCGCTCGCCTTCACGACCGAAACGGCCGAGACGGGTCAACGCCAGTTCGACGCTGGCATCGGGGCTGTTGCCGGGCTTGAGCCGATAGACATCCTCGCTCAGGTCGCCACGAATTTCGGCGCTGATCAAGGCGACGGGAAAAAGCTGACTGCTGCTCTGCATCTTCGCTCTGGCACAAAAAAGGGCGGGATAACCCGCCCTTGATCAAGGTGGTTAACGGCAGATCAGGCTGGCTGGCCTTCGGCCAGGAAGAACCAGGTATCCAGTACCGAGTCAGGGTTCAGCGAGACGCTCTCGATGCCCTGTTCCATCAGCCACTTGGCCAGATCCGGGTGATCCGACGGGCCCTGGCCACAGATGCCGATGTACTTGCCGGCCTTGTTGCAGGCGGCAATGGCGTTGGCCAGCAGCTTCTTCACCGCCGGGTTACGCTCATCGAACAGGTGGGCGACGATGCCCGAGTCGCGGTCCAGGCCCAGGGTCAGCTGGGTCAGGTCGTTGGAGCCGATGGAGAAGCCGTCGAAGTACTCGAGGAACTCCTCGGCGAGGATGGCGTTGGACGGCAGCTCGCACATCATGATGACCTTCAGGCCATCCTGACCACGGGCCAGGCCGTTGCTGGCCAGCAGCTCGACCACCTGGCTGGCTTCGCCGAGGGTGCGCACGAACGGCACCATGATCTCGACGTTGGTCAGGCCCATCTCGTTGCGCACCTTCTTCAGCGCCCGGCACTCCAGCTCGAAGCAGTCGCGGAACGACTCGCTGATGTAGCGCGAGGCGCCACGGAAGCCGAGCATCGGGTTCTCTTCTTCCGGCTCGTAGAGCTTGCCGCCGATCAGGTTGGCGTACTCGTTGGACTTGAAGTCCGACAGGCGCACGATGACCTTCTTCGGCCAGAAGGCCGCGGCCAGGGTACTGATGCCTTCCACCAGCTTCTCGACGTAGAAGCCGACCGGATCGTCGTAACCGGCGATGCGCTTCTCCACGCTGTCCTTGATCTCCGCCGGCAGGCCGGCGAAGTTCAACAGCGCCTTGGGGTGCACGCCGATCATGCGGTTGATGATGAACTCCAGGCGCGCCAGGCCAACGCCCTCGTTGGGCAGCTGGGCGAAATCGAAGGCACGGTCCGGGTTACCGACGTTCATCATGATCTTGAACGGCAGCTCGGGCATGGCATCGACCGAGTTCTTGCGGATATCGAAGCCCAGCTCGCCCTCGAAGATGAAGCCGGTGTCACCCTCGGCGCAGGACACGGTCACACCCATGCCGTCCTTCAACACCTGGGTCGCGTTGCCGCAGCCGACCACGGCCGGGATACCCAGCTCGCGGGCGATGATCGCCGCGTGGCAGGTACGGCCGCCACGGTTGGTGACGATGGCGCTGGCGCGCTTCATCACCGGCTCCCAGTCCGGGTCGGTCATGTCGGAGACCAGTACGTCGCCCGGCTGCACTTTGTCCATTTCGGAAACGTCCTGGATGACGCGCACGCGGCCGGCACCGATCTTCTGGCCGATGGCACGACCTTCCACCAGCACGGTGCCGGTTTCCTTGAGCAGGTAGCGCTCCATCACGTTGACGCTGGAGCGGCTCTTCACGGTCTCGGGGCGGGCCTGGACGATGTACAGCTTGCCGTCGTCGCCGTCTTTGGCCCATTCGATGTCCATCGGCCGGCCGTAGTGCTTCTCGATGATCATGGCCTGCTTGGCCAGTTCGTTGACCTCGGCGTCGGACAGGCAGAAGCGCGCGCGCTCGGCGCGGTCGACGTCGACCACCTTGACCGACTTGCCGGCCTTGGCTTCGTCGCCGTAGATCATCTTGATCGCCTTGCTGCCCAGATTCCGGCGCAGGATGGCCGGGCGGCCGGCTTCCAGGGTCTGCTTGTGGACGTAGAATTCGTCGGGGTTCACCGCCCCCTGCACCACGGTTTCACCGAGACCGTAGGCGCCGGTGATGAACACCACATCGCGGAAGCCCGATTCGGTGTCGAGGGTGAACATCACGCCGGCGGTGCCGGTTTCCGAGCGGACCATGCGCTGCACGCCGGCGGACAGGGCGACCAGCTTGTGGTCGAAGCCCTGGTGCACGCGGTAGGCGATGGCACGGTCGTTGAACAGCGAGGCGAACACCTCTTTGGCCGCGCGGATCACGTTGTCCACGCCGCGGATATTCAGGAAGGTTTCCTGCTGGCCGGCGAAGGAGGCGTCCGGCAGGTCTTCGGCGGTGGCCGAGGAACGCACCGCAACGGCCATGTTGTCGTTGCCATCGGCCATGGTGGCGAAGGCCTGGCGAATCTGCTTGTCCAGCTCGACGGGGAACGGCGCATCCATCACCCACTGGCGAATCTGCGCGCCGGTCTTGGCCAGGGCGTTGACATCGTCGACATCCAGCGCATCGAGTGCGGCATGGATCTGCGCATTCAGCCCGCTTTCTTCGAGGAAGTCACGGTAGGCCTGGGCGGTAGTGGCGAAGCCACCGGGAACCGACACGCCAGCACCAGCGAGGTTGCTGATCATCTCGCCCAGGGAGGCGTTCTTGCCCCCTACATGCTCAACATCGTGGACGCCGAGCTTATCGAGGGAAACTACGTACTCTACCAAGGTGATCTCTCCACTTAGGTGTTGGAAAAGCTCAAGGGGCTGGGAAAGTTCGGCGGAGCGAATCCGCGCGATTGTGGCCTGGCCCTGGAAAATAAGTAACAATGCCGACCACTTCGGGCCGGCAAAAGCGGGCCTATGATAGCCAAGATTCGTCCTCAGCTTAAGGCCCATGGCGCAAATGAAACGAACCGCTTTTTTCATCTCCGATGGTACCGGCATCACCGCCGAAACCCTGGGTCAGAGTCTGTTGGCGCAGTTCGATACCACCAGCTTCACCAAGCTCACGCGCCCGTATATCGACAGCGTGGAAAAAGCGCGCGCCATGGTACTACAGATCAATAGCGCTGCCGAGAAAGACGGGGTGCGACCGATCATCTTCGACACCATCGTCAACCAGGAGATTCGCGACGTGCTGGCCCAGTCCGAGGGCTTCATGATCGACATCTTCTCGACCTTTCTCGCCCCGCTGGAACAGGAGCTGTGCTCGCACTCCTCCTATTCGGTGGGCAAGTCCCACTCCATCGGCCACAACTCCAACTACATGGAGCGCATCGAGGCGGTCAACTTCGCCCTGGACAACGACGACGGCGCACGCACCCATTACTACGACAAGGCCGACCTGATCCTGGTCGGCGTGTCGCGCTGCGGCAAGACCCCGACCTGCCTGTACATGGCCATGCAGTACGGCATCCGCGCCGCCAACTACCCGCTGACCGAAGACGACATGGAACGCCTGCAGCTGCCCGCGGCGCTAAAGAAGCACAAGGACAAGCTGTTCGGCCTGACCATCGACCCCGACCGCCTCACCGCCATCCGCAACGAGCGCAAGCCCAACAGCCGCTACGCCAGCTTCGCCCAGTGCGAATTCGAGGTGCGCGAGGTGGAGAACCTGTTCCGCCGCGAGAACATCGCCTTCATCAACTCCACCCATTTCTCGGTGGAGGAGATTTCGGCGAAGATCCTCGTGGAAAAAGGCGTCGAGCGCCGCCTCAAGTAAGGGTCGCCGTTACACGAAAAGCCGGAGCCCGCGCTCCGGCTTTTTCGTTGGCGCGCGAGTCAGATCACCCACAGGTCCATGAAACGCTGCACCGGCGTGGCCTCGAGGCGCGCCTGGTCCTGGCACAGGGCGACTATCTCGGCGCAGCGCTGGGCCGGGAAGCGGGTCGCCAGGCTGGCCCTGAACTTGTCCTCCAGCAGCGAAATGCCCTCGGCGCGGCGGCGGCGATGGCCGATGGGGTACTCCACCTCCACCTTCTCGGTGCAGCTGCCGTCGGTGAAGAACACCTGCACGGCATTGGCGATGGCGCGCTTGTCGGCCTCCAGGTATTCGCGGCTGTAGCGCGGGTCCTCGACCACCTCCATCTTGTCGCGCAGCTCGTCGATCAGCGGATGGGCGGCATGGAAGCCATCCTCGTAGTGCTCGGCCACCAGCGTGCCGAAGATCAACGGCACCGCCGTCATGTACTGCAGGCAGTGATCGCGGTCGGCCGGGTTGGCCAGCGGACCGACCTTAGCGATGATGCGCAGCGCCGATTCATGGGTGTTGATGACGATCCTGGCGACCTCGCCCAAGCGATTCCTGACCTGCGGATGCAGCAGCACCGCGGCCTCGCAGGCGGTCTGCGCATGGAACTCGGCGGGGAAGCTGATCTTGAACAGCACGTTCTCCATCACGTAGCAGGCGAACCCCTGGGAGAAGCTGAAACGGCGCTGCTGCGCCGGCTTGGTCGCCAGGTCCCGGCTGGTGTGGCTGAACAGCACGTCGTAGAAGCCCCACTGCGGCGCGCTGAGTACTCCGGGTATACCCATTTCGCCGCGCAGGGCGATATCGGCCAGGCGCACCCCGCGACTGCTGGCATCGCCGGCCGCCCAGGACTTGCGCGAGCCGGCATTGGGCGCGTGGCGGTAGGTGCGCAGGGCCTGGCCATCGACCAGGGCATGGGAAACGGCCGACAACAGCTGCTCGCGGCTGGCGCCCATCAGCTTGGCGGCGACCGCAGTGGACGCCAGCTTGACCAGCAGCACGTGGTCCAGGCCAACCCGGTTGAAGGCATTCTCCAGGGCGAACACTCCCTGGATCTCGTGGGCCTTGACCATGGCCTCGAGCACCGCACCCATGGTCAGGGGCGCCTCGCCCCGGGACTGGCGCCGCTGCGACAGGTGGTCGGCCACCGCCAGGATGGCGCCGAGGTTGTCGGAGGGGTGACCCCACTCGGCCGCCAGCCAGGTGTCGTTGTAGTCCAGCCAGCGTACCGTGCAGCCGATATCCCAGGCCGCCTTGACCGGATCGAGCACGAAACGGGTGCCCGGCACCCGCGCCCCGTGAGGCACCTGGGTGCCTTCGACCAGGGGCCCGAGGTGTTTGGTGCACTCGGGAAAGCGCAAGGCCAGCAGGGCGCAGCCGAGGCTGTCCATCAGGCAGTGGCGCGCGGTGCTCAACGCGAGCGTCGAGTCGACCCGGTAGCTCAGCACATAGTCGGCGACGTCCTTTATCACCTGGTCGTAATCGGGGCGCTGGTTCTGTGCGGCGTTGACGCTCATGGCTGGCTCCATTCGCTGACGGCTCACGGGCCTGCGTCTGTCATCCAGGCCCGCAGAAACGAAAAAGCCCGCTTGCGCGGGCTTTCCTTGAGTCTAGACCAGCTCAGAAGGCATCCGCGGGCACGCGCACCCAACCCTCCATCAGCACCCGGGCGCTGCGGCTCATGATGGCCTTGGTCACCGTCCAGTCACCGTTGACCTGTACGGCCTCGGCACCCACCCGCAGGGTGCCTGAGGGGTGCCCGAAACGCACCTCGCTGCGCGCACCGCCACCGGCGGCGAGGTTGACCAGGGTGCCCGGAATCGCCGCGGCAGTGCCGATAGCCACCGCGCAGGTACCCATCATCGCGTGGTGCAGCTTGCCCATGGACAAAGCGCGCACCAGCAGGTCGACCTCGCTCGCCAGGACGGTCTTGCCGCTGGAAGCCTGGTAGTTTACGGGCGGGGCGACGAAGGCGATCTTCGGTGTGTGCTGGCGGCTCAACGCCTCTTGCGCCGTCTTGATCAGCCCCATGCGCAGCGCGCCGGCCACGCGGATCTGCTCGAAGCGCGCCAGCTGCTGCGGGTCGCCATTGATGGCTTCACGCAGTTCGGTGCCCCGGTAGCCGATGTCCTCGGCATTGACGAACACGGTGGGGATGCCGGCGGCGATCATGGTGGCCTTGAATGTTCCGACGCCCGGCACCTCAAGGTCATCGACCAGGTTGCCGGTGGGGAACATCGAACCGCCCTCCTCGTCATCGTCGGACGGATCGAGGAACTCCAGCACGATCTCGGCAGCCGGGAAGGTCACCCCGTCCAGCTCGAAGTCGCCGGTTTCCTGCACCTGGCCCTGGGTCACCGGCACATGGGCGATGATGGTCTTGCGGATATTGGCCTGCCAGATACGCACCACGCATACACCGCTTTCCGGGACGCGCGCCGGGTCGATCAACCCGGCATGGATGGCAAAGGCACCCGCCGCCGTCGACAGGTTGCCGCAGTTGCCGCTCCAATCGACGAAGGCCTTGTCGATGGAGACCTGGCCGTAGAGGTAGTCGACGTCGTGATCCGGCTGACTGCTTTTCGACAGGATCACGCACTTGCTGGTGCTGGAGGTCGCGCCCCCCATGCCGTCGATATGCGCGGCATAGGCATCGGGACTGCCGATCACCCGCATGAACAGCTTGTCGCGTGCCGGCCCCGGCACCTGGCAGCGCTCGGGCAGGTCGTCCAGTTTGAAGAACACACCCTTGCTGGTGCCGCCACGCATATAGGTGGCGGGAATCTTGATCTGGGGTACGTGACTCATGGATAAGCTCCGAAGAAGGTTGGACGCCCTCGGCGGGCGTCCAACCCGAAGGGTCAGGCGCTGCCGGTCGACTCGAGGAAGTCCTGGGCGAAACGCTGCAGCACACCGCCGGCCTCGTAGATCAGCACCTCCTCGTTGCTGTCCAGACGGCAGGTCATCGGCACTTCGACGCGCTCGCCGTTACGGCGAGTGATGACCAGCGTCAGGTCCGCACGCGGCTTGCGCTCACCGACCACGTCATAGGTCTCGCTGCCATCGATGCCGAGGGTCAGACGGGTGGTGCCCGGCTTGAACTCCAACGGCAGTACGCCCATGCCGATCAGATTGGTGCGGTGGATGCGTTCAAAGCCTTCGGCCGCGATCACCTCGACCCCGGCCAGACGCACGCCCTTGGCCGCCCAGTCGCGGGAAGAGCCCTGGCCGTAGTCGGCCCCGGCGACGATGATCAGGTTCTGCTTGCGCTGCATGTAGGTCTCGATGGCTTCCCACATGCGCATGACCTGGCCTTCCGGCTCCACGCGCGCCAGGGAGCCCTTCTTCACCTGGCCGTCGACCACGGCCATTTCATTGACCAGTTGCGGGTTGGCGAAGGTGGCGCGCTGGGCGGTCAGGTGGTCGCCGCGGTGGGTGGCGTAGGAATTGAAGTCCTCCTCCGGCAGGCCCATCTTGTGCAGGTACTCCCCCGCCGCCGAGTCCAGCAGGATGGCGTTGGACGGCGACAGGTGATCGGTGGTGATGTTATCCGGCAGCACCGCCAGCGGGCGCATGCCCTTGAGCGTGCGTTCGCCGGCCAGCGCGCCTTCCCAGTACGGCGGGCGGCGGATGTAGGTGGACATCGGACGCCAGTCGTAGAGCGGGCTCTCGGCTTCCTGCACAGTGCCCAGGTCGAACATCGGGATGTAGACCTGGCGGAACTGTTCCGGCTTGACGCTGGAGGCGACGATGGCGTCGATTTCCTCGTCGCTCGGCCACAGTTCCTTGAGGGTCACCGGGTTGCCGTGCTGATCATGACCCAGCACGTCCTGCTCGATATCGAAGCGCACGGTGCCGGCGATGGCGTAGGCCACCACCAGCGGCGGCGAAGCCAGGAACGCCTGTTTGGCGTAGGGATGGATACGACCGTCGAAGTTGCGGTTACCGGAGAGTACCGCCGTGGCATACAGGTCGCGGTCGATGATTTCCTGCTGGATCGCCGGATCCAGCGCGCCAGACATGCCGTTACAGGTGGTGCAGGCGTAGGCGACGATGCCGAAGCCGAGCCGCTCCAGCTCGCTCAGCAGGCCCGCCTCCTCCAGATACAGCTTGGCGACCTTGGAGCCAGGCGCGAAGGAGGTCTTGACCCAGGGTTTGCGCAGCAGGCCCAGGGCATTGGCCTTCTTCGCCAACAAACCGGCCGCCACCACGTTGCGCGGGTTGGAGGTGTTGGTGCAGCTGGTGATGGCGGCAATGATCACCGCACCATCGGGCAGCAGGCCTTCGGCCTCCTCGGCCCTGGCGGCCGCCAGCTTGGCGTCGTCGGCAATGCCGCGCTCATGCAGCGCCGAGGTCGGCAGACGCTTGTGCGGGTTGGACGGGCCGGCCATGTTGCGCACCACGGTCGACAGGTCGAAGCTCAGCACCCGTTCGTATTCGGCAGTGACCAGCGCATCGGCCCACAGGCCTGTGGTCTTGGCGTAGTGCTCGACCAGCGCCACCTGCTCCGGCTCGCGCCCGGTGAGCTTGAGGTAGTCGAGGGTTTGCTGGTCGATGTAGAACATCGCCGCCGTGGCGCCGTACTCCGGGCACATGTTGGAAATGGTCGCGCGGTCGCCGATGGACAGGCTGTCCGCTCCCTCACCGAAGAACTCGACCCAGGCGCCCACCACGCGCTCCTTGCGCAGGAACTCGGTCAAGGCCAGGACGATGTCGGTGGCGGTGATGCCCGGCTGGCGCTTGCCGGTCAGCTGGACGCCGACGATGTCGGGCAGGCGCATCATCGAGGCACGGCCAAGCATCACGGTTTCCGCTTCCAGGCCGCCAACGCCGACGGCGATCACGCCCAAGGCATCGACGTGGGGTGTGTGGCTGTCGGTGCCGACACAGGTGTCCGGAAAGGCCACGCCGCCGCGCGCCTGGATCACCGGACTCATCTTCTCCAGGTTGATCTGGTGCATGATGCCGTTGCCGGCCGGAATCACATCGACGTTCTTGAACGCGGTCTTGGTCCACTCGATGAAGTGGAAGCGATCCTCGTTGCGCCGGTCTTCGATCGCCCGGTTCTTCTCGAAGGCCTCCGGATCGAAACCAGCGTGCTCGACGGCCAGGGAGTGGTCGACGATCAGCTGGGTCGGCACCACCGGGTTGACCTTGGACGGGTCCCCGCCCTGCTCGGCAATGGCGTCACGCAAACCGGCCAGGTCGACCAGTGCGGTCTGGCCGAGGATATCGTGGCAGACCACCCGGGCCGGGTACCAGGGAAAGTCCAGGTCGCGCTTGCGCTCGATCAGCTGCTTGAGCGAGTCGGTCAGCGTGGCCGGATCGCAGCGCCGCACCAACTGCTCGGCCAGCACGCGGGAGGTATACGGCAGCTTGGCGTAGGCGCCAGGCGCGATGGCGTCGATCGCCTCGCGGGTATCGAAATAGTCCAGCGAAGTACCGGCCAGGTGTTTGCGGTATTGGGCGTTCATCACTGGCGATCCTTGAGCGGCACGAACTTGAGGTCTTCGGGGCCGACGTAGTTGGCGCTCGGGCGAATGATCTTGCCGTCGATGCGCTGCTCGATCACATGACTGGACCAACCGGCGGTGCGGGCGATGACGAACAGCGGGGTGAACATGGCGGTGGGCACGCCCATCATGTGGTAGCTGACCGCGCTGAACCAGTCGAGGTTGGGGAACATCTTCTTGATCTCCCACATCACGCTCTCCAGGCGCTCGGCGATGTCGAACATCTTGGCGTTGCCCTGCTCCTCCGACAGTTCCCGGGCCACTTCCTTGATCACCTTGTTGCGCGGATCGGCGACCGTGTAGACCGGATGGCCGAAGCCGATCACCACTTCCTTCTTCTCGACCCGGGCACGGATGTCGGCCTCGGCCTCGTCAGGGTTGTCGTAACGCTTCTGGATCTCGAAGGCCACCTCGTTGGCGCCGCCGTGCTTGGGTCCGCGCAGCGCACCGATACCCGCGGCGATGGCCGAGAACATGTCGGAGCCTGTGCCGGCGACCACCCGCGAGGCGAAGGTGGAGGCGTTGAATTCGTGCTCGGCGTAGAGGATCAGGCTGGTGTGCATGGCGCGCACCCAGCTGTCCCGCGGCTTCTCACCATGCAACAGGTGGAGGAAGTGGCCGCCGATGGAGTCCTCGTCGGATTCCACCTCGACGCGCTTGCCGTTGTGGCTGAAGTGGTACCAGTACAGCAGCATGGACCCCAGGGAGGCCATCAGCTTGTCGGCGATGTCGCGGGCACCGGGATGGTTGTGGTCTTCCTTCTCCGGCGACAGGCAACCCAGGACGGAAACACCGGTGCGCATCACATCCATCGGGTGGGCGGACGGCGGCAGCTGCTCCAGGGCCGTCCTGAGCGCTGCTGGCAGGCCGCGCAGGGCCTTGAGCTTGGCCTTGTAGGCGGCCAGCTCGGCGACGTTGGGCAGCTTGCCGTGCACCAGCAGGTGGGCGATCTCCTCGAACTCGCACGTGGTCGCCACGTCGAGAATGTCATAACCGCGGTAGTGCAGGTCGTTGCCGCTGCGCCCGACGGTGCACAGCGCGGTGTTGCCGGCGGCGGTGCCGGAGAGGGCCACGGATTTCTTCGGCTTGAAGCCCGGAGCGGGGGTGCCTGTGGTCGTGCTCATCGATACTGTCTCCTGATCTAGTCCGTTTAGGGGCTGTCGACGGGCCGCTTATTTCTTGGCGGCGAACAGCGCGTCGAGGTGCTGCTCGAAAGCGTGGTAGTTGATGCGCTCGTAGAGCTCCATGCGGGTCTGCATGGTGTCGATCACGTTCTTCTGGGTGCCGTCGCGGCGCAGCGCGGTGTAGACGTTCTCCGCCGCCTTGTTCATGGCGCGGAAGGCCGACAGCGGGTAGAGCACCAGGGACACGTCGACGCTGGCCAGCTCCTCGGTGGTGTACAAGGGCGTCGCGCCAAACTCGGTGATATTGGCCAGGATAGGCGCCTTGACCCGGTCGGCGAAGGTCTTGTACATCGCCAACTCGGTGATCGCCTCGGGGAAGATCATGTCGGCGCCGGCCTCGATGCAGGCCGCGGCCCGATCCAGGGCGGCATTCAGGCCCTCGACCGCCAGGGCATCGGTGCGCGCCATGATCACGAAACTGTCGTCGGTGCGAGCATCCACCGCTGCCTTGATGCGGTCGACCATCTCCTGCTGGGAGACGATCTCCTTGTTCGGCCGATGACCGCAGCGCTTGGCGCCGACCTGGTCCTCGATATGAATGGCCGCGGCGCCGAACTTGATCATCGACTTGACGGTGCGGGCCACGTTGAACGCCGAGCTGCCGAATCCGGTGTCGACATCCACCAGCAGCGGCAGGTCGCAGACATCGGTGATCCGCCGCACGTCGGTGAGCACGTCGTCCAGGCCGGTGATGCCCAGGTCCGGCAGGCCCAGGGAGCCGGCCGCCACGCCGCCGCCGGACAGGTAGATGGCCTTGAAGCCGGCGCGCTGCGCCAGCAGCGCATGGTTGGCGTTGATCGCGCCGACGACCTGCAGTGGATGTTCGGCGGCGACCGCGTCGCGGAAGCGCTGGCCGGGCGTATTCAGACTCATGACTCACCTCTGGGTTTGGCTGTCTTGGATTGCGCGTCCTGCTCCGCCTGGGAACTGAAGTGACGCTCGATGTTGCGCTTGGAGGCGCCGATGTGACGGCGCATCAGCAGCTCGGCCAGCTCGCCGTCACGCTCGGCGATGGCGTCGAGAATTCGGTGGTGCTCGGCGAAGGCCTGGCGCGGGCGTTTGGGCGTCGCGGAGAACTGGATGCGGTACATGCGCACCAGCTGGTACAACTCGCCGCAGAGCATCTGGGTCAGGGTACGGTTGCCGCTGCCCTGGATGATCCGGTAGTGAAAATCGAAGTCGCCTTCCTGCTGGTAATAGCCACGCCCGGACTGAAAGGCCTCGTCCTGCTCATGGGTGTCCAGAACCCGCCGCAGCTCGTCGATCTCCGCCTGGCTCATGCGCTCGGCCGCCAGGCGACAGGCCATGCCCTCGAGGGACTCGCGGATCTCGTACAGCTCGATCAGCTCGGCCTGATTCAGCGATACCACCCGCGCGCCGACGTGGGGCACCCGCACCAGCAGGCGCTGGCCCTCCAGGCGATGGATCGCCTCGCGCAGCGGTCCGCGGCTGATGCCGTAGGTGCGCGCCAGCTCGGGTTCGGAGATTTTACTGCCCGGGGCGATCTCCCCCTTGACGATGGCGGCCTGGATGCGCCGGAAGACATGCTCGGACAGCGTCTCCGAATCATCCTGCACGTTACGGGGCATCTCGGTGGCATCCAGCATATTGTCGACACTATTTTGTTTTGATGGGGAAAAATTACGCCAACAACCCATTCCTGTCAAACACAACCAATACAGTGTCGACAATCTACCGAAACGCCTGATCTACCGATCCTTTGCGGAATTCACCTACGCATTTGCTTATAACCGTCTGTTACTGCTGAAAACCGCCATGCTAGAATGCCGCCCGTTTGGGCCTGGCCGGGCACCCGCTCCAGGCCTGCTAAACTCCAAGCCAGACGCACGGTGCCCTTGCGCCACGCCCGCCGGTCTTTCCGCTCAATTGTTGTGCGACATTCAATAGGACTTATGAGACTCGAGCCCTCCGCCCTGCTTTGCTGCCTGTTCCTGTTGCCAGGCCTGGGGCTCGCCGCGAACAAGACCGTCTACGGCCTCAACGAATACATCTGGCTGAACGATCTCGACCTGGAGGTTGCCGCGAAACTGGATACCGGAGCCAAGACCGCCTCCCTGAGCGCTCGCGACATCAGGCGCTTCAAGCGCGACGATGAAACCTGGGTACAGTTCTACCTGGCCATCGACGAGGCGCATGAGCATCCGATCGAGCGCCCCTTGGCGCGGATCAGCAAGATCAAGCGCCGCGCTGGCGACTATGATCCCGATGAAGAAAAAACCTACACCGCACGCCCCGTTATCGAGATGAAGGTCTGCATGGGCCAAGCCCTGCGCACCATCGAAGTAAACTTGACCGACCGCAGCGCCTTCCAGTACCCGCTATTGATTGGCTCCGAAGCCCTCAAACGCTTCAGTGCACTGGTCGACCCAAGCCTCAAATACGCAGCGGGGAAACCTGGCTGCACCACCGACGCAAACCCTGGCGAGTAACTCCCATGCGCTCTCTTACCCTGCATCTGAAAGTCCTGATCACGCTCCTGGTGAGCCTGGGCATTCTGATTACGGCTTACCAGATCTTCATTCTCGGCATCCCGGTGACCGAGGACGAGACGGACGACCTGTGGAACATCGACGCCAAAGTCGAGTTCCAGGCCAACCCTCGCGAGCCGGTCAAACTGCAGATGTTCGTGCCGCCGCTCAACCAGGACTACGTCAGCCTCAACGAGAGCTTCATCTCGAACAACTACGGCGTGAGCATCAGCCGCGCCGACGGCAATCGCCGGGTGACCTGGTCCGCGCGCCGTGCCAGCGGCAAGCAGACGCTGTACTACCGCCTGGTGCTGACCAAGCGCTACAGCGGCGAGCAGGCCAAGGCCAAGGGCCCGATCTTCCGTGAGAGCCTGCCGCTCGAAGGCCCCGAGAAGATCGCCGCCGAAGCCCTGCTGGCGCCGATCCGCCAGCACTCGGCGGACGTCGAGACCTTCATCAGCGAAACCATCAAGCGGGTCAATGACACCACCGACGACAACGTCAAGCTGCTGCTCGGCGGCGATGCCTCCAGCGCCAACAAGGCCAACGCCATCGACCTGCTGCTGTCGATCGCCCATGTGCCGATGGAGCGTGTCCACACCATTCGCCTGAACGCCGATGCACCGCAGAGCCCGGAGCTCTGGCTGCGCAGCTTCAACGGCGAGAAGTGGCTGTATTTCAGCCCGGAAACCGGCGAACAGGGCCTGCCAGCCGACCGCCTGATCTGGTGGAATGGCGATGCAGAGCTGGTCAAGCTGGAGGGTGGCAAGAAGGCCCAGGTCAGTTTCAGCCTGAACAAGAGCGAACTGAACGCCATCCGCCTGGCCAAGCTGACCGATGAAAGCACCGACGCCGACTTCCTCGGCTACTCGCTGTACGGCCTGCCGCTGTCCACCCAGCAAACCTTCCAGATCATGATGGTGATCCCGATTGGCGTATTGGTGATCCTGATCCTGCGCAACCTCGGTGGCCTGCAGACCCTCGGTACCTTCACCCCCGTACTGATTGCCCTGGCCTTTCGCGAAACCCAGATCGGCTTCGGCATCGTACTGTTCACCATCATCACCGCCCTCGGCCTGTCGTTGCGCTCGTACCTCGAGCACCTGAAACTGCAGATGCTGCCGCGCCTGTCGGTGGTGCTGACCTTCGTGGTGGTGCTGATCGCGGCGATCAGCCTGCTCAGCCACAAGCTCGGCCTGGAGCGCGGCCTGTCGGTGGCGCTGTTCCCCATGGTGATTCTGACCATGACCATCGAGCGCCTGTCGATCACCTGGGAAGAGCGTGGCGGCGCCCATGCCTTCAAGGTGGGTGTCGGCACCCTGATCGCAGCCAGCCTGTCCTTTATGGTGATGAGCATTCCGGAACTGGTTTACTTCATTTTCACCTTCCCGGCAGTGCTGATGATTCTGGTGGGCTTCATGCTGGCGATGGGTCGCTACCGCGGCTACCGCCTGACCGAGTTGTTCCGCTTCAAAGCCTTCCTGAAGGATTGAGCCATGTTTGGTCTCTGGAAAACCTGGCAGGCCCTTGAAGCCAAGGGCATCATGGGCATCAACCGGCGCAATGCGGACTACGTGCTGAAGTACAACAAACGGCACCTGTACCCGATCGTCGATGACAAGATCATCACCAAGGAGCGCGCCATCGAGGCGGGCATCCATGTGCCGCAGATGTACGGGGTGATCTCCACCGAGAAGGAGATCGACAAGCTTCCGGAGATCATCGACGGGCGCAGCGACTTCGTCATCAAGCCGGCGCAGGGCGCCGGCGGTGACGGCATCACGGTGATCGCCGACCGCTTCGAGGAGCGTTACAAGACGGTCTCCGGGCGGATCATCAGCCACGAGGAGATCGAGCATCAGATCTCCAACATCCTCACCGGCCTCTATTCGCTCGGCGGCCACCGCGACCGGGCGCTGATCGAGTACCGGGTGATTCCCGACCAGATCTTCAAGAGCATCAGCTACGAGGGCGTGCCGGACATCCGCATCATCGTGCTGATGGGCTACCCGGTCATGGCGATGCTGCGCCTGCCGACCCGCCAGTCCAACGGCAAGGCCAACCTGCACCAGGGCGCCATTGGCGTCGGCGTGGACCTGGCCACCGGTGTCACCCTGCGCGGCACCTGGCTGAACAACAAGATCAGCAAGCACCCTGACACCACCAATGCGGTGGACGGCGTGCAACTGCCGAACTGGAACGGTTTCATGAAGCTGGCTGCCGGCTGCTATGAGCTGTGCGGCCTGGGCTACATCGGCGTGGACATGGTGCTGGACCAGGAGAAGGGCCCGCTGATCCTGGAGCTCAACGCCCGTCCCGGCCTGAACATCCAGATCGCCAACGACTGCGGCCTCACCCACCGCGCCCATGCGGTCGAGGCGCGCCTGGTCGAACTCAAGGCCAAGGGCATCCAGGAGAGCCCGGAGGAGCGCATGCGCTTCTCCCAGGAATTGTTCGGCCACGCACCGACCGCAGAGATCTGATCGCAGACGCAGAAAAAAGCCCGGCCAATGCCGGGCTTTTTTCTTATCGCGCCCCCCTTCACAGGTCCCAACCCACTTCAGGCCTCGCCCAACAGGCCCGAGCTCTTGCCCCTGAGCACCGCCTGAGTGCGACTGCGCACGCCCAACTTGACGAAGAGCCGGTGCAGGTGCCATTTGATGGTCGCCTCCGACAAATGCAGGGCCTGGGCGATCTCGCGATTGGCCAGGCCGGCGGCGACCAGGCGCAGGATGTCCTGCTCCCTGTGGCTGACTGCCTGATGGTCATCCAGACTCTGCGGATCAACGCCCAGCCGAAGGCACTGCTCGTGCAACTGAGCGCCCAACTTCCGCCAGCCCCTGGCGCGCTCGGGATGGGCCGCCTTCCAGGCATCCCAGAGCGGCAGCAACCACAGCGCGTCGTCCAGGAACAGGCGTCGATAACCCCTCTGCCAGGCGTCCTCCATACTGGCCTGGAACAGCGCGAAGGCCCGCTCGGCGCCCTCCGCGCGCCAATACGCCACTGCCAGCAACAGGCACAGACGCAGGCGGCGTTCGCACTGGTGCTCGGCGGCCTGCTCACGTAGGCAGGCTTCCAGCAACTCCACGGCCTTGTCCGCCCGGCGCTCGGACAAGGCCAGTCGCGCCTGACCCAGCACAGAGGCGACCGCGGCATCGCCGGTGCGCCCTGTCGGCAGTGCCGCCAGGTGCCGCTGCAGTTGCGCGGAGGTTCGTTCGGCCTCGTGGGGGCGGCGCAGCCAGAGGAGAAACTGCACCCTGCAGCCCATGGCCTGCGCGTAGACGCGCTCATAGCCCGGTCCACTCAGCGCCGCCAGCCAGGCATCGAGTTGCTGCAACGCCGCCTCGCCCTCGCCGCCATAGAACCGCGCCCGCACCATCACCAACTGGCCACGGCTGACCAGCTCGATCGGCGTGGCGAGATCCCGCCGGGAGGTGGCCAAGGGCAATTCGGCGAGGATCGCAGCGTGCAGATCCTGCTCATACAAGATGTCGGCGTAGGCCAGGGCCAGCGCGCCATCCACCCGGCTGCGCCGGCCGAATGCCCGCTCGGCACGGGCACGGGCGACTTCCGCCAGGGTACGGCCCCGCTCCAGCCGCCCCTGCTCCTTGCACAACAGCGCTTCGATCAGCCCGACCACCGCGTGCAGGTATTCGCTGTTGGCGCGCCGCAGGCTGTCTCGGGCCAGGCCTATCGACCGCGATGCCTCGCCGAAGTCGCCGAGCAAGGCATACGCCGCTGCCTGCACGCAGGCCAGGCCGGCGCGAATCTCCGGCTGCTCAATCGGCACCCGGCCGAGCCAACGCTGGCTGATGGCCAGGCAGCTTTCCAGCCGATCCTGATAGAGCTGCACCAGGGCCTTGATCAACTGGGCCACCACCAGCAGCCCGGGCTGTCCGTTCTGCCGCGTTTGAGCCCCCGACTGCAGTCGCACGCCGATGTCCTCGATCAGCGCTTCGGCATCGGCGTACTTCTGTTCGAAAGCCAACTGCCAGGCGTAGAAAACCTGGAACACCGGGTACTCGTGGACCACGTCCGGCGGCAGCGCCTCGACGCTTGCGAGGATGCCGTAGAGCCGATTATTGGCCAGCAGGCGCGTACCCTGCTGTGCCAGAAAAGCGGCCGCGAACCCGTATTCGCGGGCACGCAAGGCGTATTCGACCGCCATGTCCGGCAGGTTGTGCTGCTCACACCAGCGCGCGGCGGCAAGCTGCAATGGACCAGGATCGCCGCGCCGCAACAGGCGTGCGCGCAGGCACTCGGCGAACAGCGGATGGTAGCGGAACCACTTGCCCTGCTCGCCCGTTGGCATGATGAACAGCTCTTCATGCTGCAAACGCTGCAACATTGCCGCGGCATCGTCACGGCCGGTGAGCACGTTGCACAGCTCGACATTGAGCTGATCGAGCACCGAGGTCAGCTCGAGGAATCGCTGCAATTCCCGGGGTAGCCGATCCAGTACATCCTCGCCCAGGTAGTCGGCGAGGTTGCGCTCGCTACCGGACAATTGCGCGATGTAGGCCGCCGGATCCGCATGTCCGGCCAGGGACGAGGCGACCAGGTGCAACGCGGTGATCCAGCCCTCGCAGCGCTCATGCAGCCGCTCGACCTCGCCGCTGCTCAGGCGCAGCCCCCGGCATTCGCCAAGGTAGCTGGCGGTTTCCTCCAGGCGCAGGCGCAGATCCTCGCCCCGCAACCAGAAGGCCGTGACCCCGGACGCCAGCCGGCTTTGGTCGAGCTCCGGCCGGCGCCGCATGCCGGCGATCAGCCGAACCTGATCGGGCAGTTGCTCGATCAGGCACTGCGCCAGCGGCCCGAGACCGGGGTGACGGATACTGTGGAAGTCATCCAGAATCAGGTACAGCTCGTCTTCGACCCCCCTCAACTCGCCGAGGAAAACGTCGACCAGGACTTCCGCCGGCTGGCGCCCCTCCAGCAACAAGCCCGGTAGTGGACCGCCGAACCCCGGCAGCTGCTCGGCGATGGCCGCGACCAGATAGCGCAGCAGGCGCAGCGGCTCGCTGTCGGCTTCATCGCAGGACAGCCAGGCCACCCGCGCCCCTGACGCCTGCAAGCGCAGGCGCAACTGACCGAGCAGGCTGCTTTTGCCGAAGCCGGCGGGGGCACAGAGGATCGTCAGGCGCCGGTCGCGGGCAGCGAGCAGCCGCTGGACCAGACAGGTTCGCAGCAACTGCGGCCCCGTCCCGGTGCTACCGGGAGCCAGCTTGGTGCGCAGCAGCGGCAGGGACGCTGGCGCTGGCAGGCCTTCGCGGCTCATGAGCCGACCAGCCCCAGTTCCTGGGCTCGACGAACCGCCTGGGTGCGGTTCCGTACCCCGAGCTTCTCGTAGATGTTGTGCAGGTGCCATTTGACGGTGCCCAGGGCCAGGGCCAGGCGCTCGCCGATGGCGACATTGGACAGGCCCTCTGCCGCCAGCTGGACGATCTCGTCCTCGCGCTCGGTCAAGCCCTCCGCGAGGGGGGGCGGACTCTGATGGCCGACCTGCCCCACCCAGAGCGCCAGGATCGAGCGGATAAAGCCCTGCAAGGCCGGTTGTCGCTCCGCCGCCTCGTGCTGCAGCAGCAGCGCTTGCGCCGGCGCCCCCTCCTCGATGAACAGGCTGCGCAATCCCTCGTGTTCGGCACCCAGCAGACATTGGTCCAGCAAGCACTGCGCACGCCCCTGATAGCCCAGGTGCTGATGGCTGAGCGCGGTCAGCAGGTCGAGCCGCAGGCGTTGCGTGCCGTGCCAGTCGTCTCGCAGCAGGCGGCGCAGCTGGCTGATCTCGTGCAGCGCCTCGCTGTAGTGCGCGCGCGCCTGCAACAGGCGGATGCGGGTCAGCCCCTGACCCCAGAGCACCGGATTGCAGCCCATGTGCCGGTAGTGCTCGGCCAGCCCGCTCCAGTCGATACTCTGGTAACGCTGCTCGGCGCGCTTGAGACGATCGCCAGCGGGCTCCTGGAGCAGCTGCGCCACCTCCTCGCTGGCTGCCTGGGCATAGAAGCGCCATGCCTGGCTGCCCATTGCCAGGTCTTGCATCTGCCTCAGGGTGGCGAAGGCTTCCTTCGGCTTGGCCAGGGCCCTCTGGGTCTGGGCCAGGCACAGCATGCCCTGGGCGTACAGGTCGAGCGGATTGATCACGTCGACTGTCGCCAAGGCCCAGCGCAAGCGTTCCTCGACGCCTTCCAGGCGCCCCTGGCGGTAGTCGATCAGCGCCTGGCTGATGGTCGGCAGCGCCAGTGCGCGGGAGTCTGGCGCGAAGCAGGGCATGGTCCGCGCACGCAGCTGCGCGAACAGCCGCTCAGCCCGCTTGACCTGCCCCTGCTCCAGGCACAGAAGGACTTCCACGTGGGCCATCTGCATGGCCAGGTAATGCCCTTGCAAGAACTGATGCCGCTGCTGCGCCAGGGCCAGCTGGCGGCGGGCGACTTCGGCCAGCCCCAGCATCACGTTGGCCAGCGCGCCGACGATCAGCATCGCCACTTCGAGGAAGGCGGCGTGCTGCCCCAGCTGCAGCTCGACCCTGTGCGCCAGGGCCGCACAGCCAGGCAGGTCGTCCTTCTGCAGGGCGATCAGCGCCTTGATCGTCAGGGTCGCCAGCAGTCTGTCGTTGAGCGCCGCGGGGCCGCCCGCCGGGTCCCAGCGCCGCAACTGCGCGTCCAGCATACGGTTGGCCTCGGCCAGCCCCAGCTCGGCGGCACGGGTCCAGACATCGGCCAGCACCAGCATCGGAAATTCCGCGGCGATCTCGTCCGGCACACGCTGACGCCACCGATGGATCAGGTGCAGCTGACCGCGATTGATCAGCTCCAGGCCGCAACCATCCACCAGTGCGGCGAGCATCCGCGGGTCTTCGGCCAGGCTGGCATGTTCGATCGCCAGGATCTGCATACGGTGATTGGCGAACCACAGGCTCGCCCTGAAGTGCAGCTGCCTGCATCGCTCGGGCGCGCGCCCGCGCAGACGCCCGCGAAGGAACTCGGCGAACAGGTTGTGGAAACGATACCAACGGCGCTCGCGATCGAGCGGCAACAGGAACAGCTGCATGGCCTCCAGCGTCTCCAGCTGCTGCTGGCCATCCTGGCGCCCGGTCAGGGCGTTGGCCAGATCACCGCAGAGCTGCTGGGCGACGCCCAGGGTCTCCAGCAGGCCCTGCTGCGCCTCCGGCAACTGCTCGAACACGCGGTGCAGCAGGTAGTCGCCGACGCTTGCCTGGCCGGGACCCAGCCCGGCCAGTTGCTGCCAGGCCTGGGGCTGATGACGCAACCAGAGACTGGCCAGGTGCACGCCGACCATCCAGCCCTCGGTGTGACGGTACAGGGCAGCGAATGCCGCGGCCTCCAGCTGCAGGCCATGGCGCGCCAGATAGTCGCGGGTTTCCGCCTGGCTCAGACGCAGATCACGCTCGCCAAACTCCACCAGCAGGCCCTTGGCGCGCAGGGTCGCCAGGCCGAGCGCCGGTTGCGAGCGGCTCGCCAAGGCCAGCACGAAGCCCTCGGGCGCATACCTGATCAAGCGCTTGAGCGCCGCCAGCAGCTCGGCATGCTGGATCAGGTGCAGGTCGTCCAGCACCAGCAGCAGGGGCCTGTGCACCTGCGCCAGGTCCGCCAGCACGATTTCCATGAGCGCGGCCACCGGCACGCCCATGGCGTTCTGCAGGTAGTCACGGGCCTGGCTGCCGAGCCCCGGGACCTGCCTGGCGAGGACCTCGATCAGGTGCAGGAAGAACCGAGAGGGTTCGTCGTCCCCGGCGTCCAGCGACAGCCAGGCCACCGCATACCCGGCCTGCGCGCGCTGCTGCGCCAGAACCCCCAGGGCGCAGGTCTTGCCGAAGCCGGCCGGCGCCGAGAACAGCAAAACCCGGGCCTGGGGATGCGCCAACAGGGTCGCCTCGATCCGCGGCCTGGGGAATAGATCGATGGCCCCTTCCGGCGCGCAGAGCCTCGAACGCAGCAGGCTCTCGGCGGCAGGATCGAGCGTCGACTCCATGGCTTTGATCCCTTGACTGGTCATAATCTGGCACTATCGTGCCTGTTATTTGCCGACCGGCCATACTAATCAGCAGAGACCGGCCGAGCAAACCTACGCGCAAACCCTAGGATGAATGGTGACGGCGTTCTACAATCGGCGTCCGCGCTTGTCCGAATACCTCGAATGTCTACTTGTCTCGTTCACCCCCTGCCCTATCGCGCCGACCCTGCCGACTATTTCGCCGCCGTCCGCCTGGCCCCGGGCGCGGTCTTGCTCGACGCCGGACGTCCGGCGGCGCAGCGCGGACGCTATGACCTCATCAGCGCCTGGCCATCGGCCGAGTTCGCCCCGTCACCCGACGAGCCGGCCGCTGACTTCCTGCAGCGCCTGCGCGATGGATTGGCCGGGCTCGGCAGCGCCGAGCCGCCCAGCGACTGCCCCCTGCCATTCGCCGGCGGACTGATCGGCTATCTGGGCTATGACTTCGGTCGTCGCCTGGAAAAACTGCCCGCGCAGGCGGTCGACGACCTCGGGCTGGGAGATGCCCGCTTCGGCCTCTACGCCTGGGCCCTGATCAGCGATCACCAGCGGGCGACCACGCAGCTGCTGTTTCATCCATCCCTGGCGACTGAAGAGCGTGTGCGCCTGATCGCCCTGTTCGAATCCGTGACCACCGAAGAGGCGCCCGCCTTCGAGCTGCTCGGCCCCTTCCAGGCCGACCTTGACGAGACTGGCTATCGCCAGGCCATCGAGCGTATCCAGGCCTATATCCAGGCCGGAGACTGCTACCAGGTGAACTTTGCCCAGCGCTTTCGCAGCCACTACCGGGGTGATCCCTGGAGCGCCTACCGGGCGCTGCGCGGCGCCTGCCCGACGCCCTTCGCCGGCTACCAAACCCTGCCGGGCGGGGCGATCATCAGCCTGTCGCCGGAGCGCTTCATGCGCGTCAGCCAGGGCCTGGTCGAGACCCGGCCGATCAAGGGCACACGGCCACGGGATGAAGACCCGCGGCAGGACGCCGCCCAGGCAGAGGCCCTGATGAGCAGCCTGAAAGACCGCGCCGAGAACCTGATGATCGTCGACCTGCTGCGCAACGACCTGGGCCGCAGTTGCCGTACCGGCTCGGTGCGCGTACCAGAGCTGTTCGCCCTGGAGAGCTACCCCAACGTCCACCACCTGGTCAGCGCGGTGACCGGCGAGCTGGCCGCGGACAAGGATGCCCTTGACCTGATCGCCGGCAGCTTTCCTGGCGGCTCGATCACCGGCGCGCCGAAGATTCGCGCGATGCAGATCATCGACGAGCTGGAACCCACCCGCCGCGCACTTTACTGCGGCTCGCTGCTCTACCTGGACGTTCGCGGGGAAATGGACAGCTCGATCGCCATCCGCAGCCTGCTGGCCAAGGATGGGCAGATCTGCTGCTGGGGCGGCGGCGGGATAGTCGCGGACTCCAATTGGCAGGCCGAATACCAGGAGTCGATCACCAAGGTGAAGGTGCTCCTGGAGACTCTGGAGCAGTTCTGCCACTGACGAAAAAGGCCCGCAATCGCGGGCTTTTTTCTAGCGGCAGGCGCTTACAGGCTCAGCGGCCGATTGGACGCCTTGAGGAACTCGCGCTTGAGTTCGTCAAAGCTGTGGACCGCGGGAAACTGCGGAAACTCGCGAATCACATTGTCCGGCGCATGGAACAGGATGCCGGCATGGGCCTCGCTGAGCATGGTGGTGTCGTTGTACGAATCACCTGCGGCAATCACCCGGTAGTAGAGACTCTTGAAAGCGATCACCGACTGACGCTTGGGGTCCTTCTGGCGCAGCTGGTAGCTGACCACGCGGCCGCTGTCGTCGGTGATCAGCTTGTGGCACAGCAGGGTTGGAAAACCCAGCTGGCGCATCAGCGGCTGGGAGAACTCATAGAAGGTGTCGGAGAGAATCACCACCTGGAAGCGTTCGCGCAGCCAGTCGATGAACTCCACGGCCCCCTCCAGCGGCTTGAGAGTGGCGATCACCTCCTGGATGTCCGCCAGCTTCAGGCCATGCTCGTCGAGGATGCGCAGGCGCTGCTGCATCAGCACGTCGTAGTCGGGAATGTCCCGGGTGGTCGCCTTCAGCGCTTCGATGCCGGTTTTTTCCGCAAAGGCAATCCAGATTTCCGGAACCAGTACGCCTTCCAGGTCGAGACAAGCGATTTCCACGGCACACTCCTAGCTTGGGCTTGAATGAAGGCGGCACTCTAGCCGCTCCCGCAGTGCCCGCGCAACGCGGCCTCTTATATTCAAATGCAGTGGTCGACATGGGATTTGATTATTTAGCCGCATAACGCCTTTTTGCTACCATCCCCGGCACAGAGCGCCGGCGGGCGTGTACAGAATGCACCGGCTTGCCACAAACAAGCCGAGTCTCCCCCGCTGCAGCGACCACAACCAGGAATCTAGCCCGATGAGCCATCCCTTCGATGTAGCCGAACTGGCCGCGACCTATGCGAACAAGTCGCCCCAGGACATTCTCAAACTCGCCTTCGAGCACTTCGGCGATGAGCTGTGGATCTCCTTCAGCGGCGCCGAGGACGTCGTGCTGGTGGACATGGCCTGGAAGCTCAACAAGCAGGTCAAGGTCTTCAGCCTCGACACCGGCCGGCTGCATCCGGAGACCTACCGTTTCATCGACCAGGTGCGCGAACACTACGGCATCGCCATCGAAGTATTGTCGCCCGAGGCCAAGGCTCTGGAGGCGATGGTCAAGGAAAAGGGCCTGTTCAGCTTCTACAAGGACGGCCACGAGGAGTGCTGCGGCATCCGCAAGATCGCCCCGCTGCGCCGCAAGCTGGCCACGGTCAAGGCCTGGGCCACCGGCCAGCGCCGCGACCAGAGCCCCGGCACCCGCAGCCAGGTCGCCGTGCTGGAGATCGATGGCGCCTTCTCCACCCCGGACAAGCCGCTGTACAAGTTCAACCCCCTGGCGCAGATGAGCAGCGAGGATGTCTGGGCCTATATCCGCATGCTCGAGCTGCCCTACAACAGCCTGCACGAGCGCGGCTTCATCAGCATCGGCTGCGAACCCTGCACCCGCCCGGTCCTGCCCAACCAGCATGAGCGTGAAGGGCGCTGGTGGTGGGAGGAAGCCACGCAGAAGGAATGCGGGCTGCATGCCGGCAACCTGATCGCCAAGGAGTGATTGCCGACCAGGCGCCGACGTGACGCTCGCCATGACGAAAATGCCTGCATCAATCGATGCGGGCATTTTTTTGCGCCGCCCGCGCGAAGTTCGACGGGGGAGCATGGCCTAATGCCTGCGCCGCCGGCCTGGTGCCTACCGCTCAATATCAGGCACACAGACGTTGTGCTCCCAGGGGACCGCTGTAACAATTCGCCCTTTTGACGCTACGCAAGAATGCAGACCGTACCGGCGATCGAGGAGCCTTGCCATGACCATGCAGCAAACCATCAGCAGCGCACTGGGTGTGCGTCCGCTTGCTACCGCGGAGGAGTTCGCCGCGGAAATCGAGCGTCGCCTGACCTTCATCAAGGACAGGCTTGCGGCGTCCGGCTGCAGCACCCTGGTCCTTGGCATCAGCGGCGGCGTCGATTCCCTGACGGCCGGTTTGCTCTGCCAGAGAGCGGTCAGCGAACTGCGCGCCGAGGGGCAGCAGGCGGAGTTCATCGCCGTCCGCCTGCCCTACCGTGAGCAGCAGGACGAGGTCGATGCCCAGTTGTCCCTGCGGGTCATCAACCCCGACCGCATCGAGACGGTCAACATTGCGGCCTGTGTCGACGGTTTGATGAACGCCCTGCAACCGGCCGACAGCCCCACCAAGAACGATTTCGTCAAAGGCAACATCAAGGCACGGGCCCGCATGATCGCGCAGTACGCCCTGGCCAATTACAACAGCGGCCTGGTGGTTGGCACCGACCATGCGGCCGAGGCACTCATGGGATTTTTCACCAAGTTCGGCGATGGCGCCTGCGACCTCGCCCCCCTGACCGGCCTGGTCAAGGGCCAGGTACGCCGGATCGCCACGCTACTGGGTGCGCCGGAACAACTGGTGTACAAGACCCCCACCGCCGACCTGGAAGAACTCGAGCCCGGCAAACCCGACGAAAAGGCCTACGGCTGCACCTATGAACAGATCGATGACTTTCTGCTCGGTCGCACCGTAGCCGAAGAAGCCGAACAGCGAATCATCCAGACGTACCGCAGAACCGAGCACAAACGCACCCTGCCCTACACGCCCTGAACGACTCAGCGGTGCGGTGGCGGCAACCCAGGCGCTTGAGCCGAGAGACAGCGACGGCGACGGCGACGGCCGCGCCCCGGCTCGCCGGCTACGCCTCAGCCTGCTAGGTTTGCTGAAGAACCGTCAGCTGGCTGAGGCGACATGACCCAGGATGAAATAGCCCGTTTCTGCCTTGAACTCCCTGGCGCCCGCGAGGACTTCAAGTGGGGTAACAACCAGGTGTTTTCCGTGGCCGGCAACAAGATGTTCGCCGTGCTCAACTTCCTTGGCCATAACCTGGCCTTCAAGGTGGACGACGACCTGTTCCTCGGCTACGTCGATCGCCCGGGCATTCGGCCGGCGCCCTATCTGGCGCGGGCCCACTGGATCAGCATGAGCTGCGCGCAGCTGCCTATGGGCGACGCCGAACTACGCCAGCTACTGACCCGCTCCCATCAGCTGGTCGTGCGCCGGCTACCCAAACGCCAGCAGCTGGGCCTGTTGCTCGACGACTGAGGCCGGGCAAGGCCCTGGCCGACTGCCGAGGCCTTGGGCTCAGCTTGCAGCGGTGCTCCAGTCGATCAGCCCCAGCTGCCAGGTGGCGAGGATCAACAGGCCGAACAGGATCCGATACCAGGCGAAGGCCCCGTAGCCGTGGTTACCGATAAATCGCAACAGTGCGCGCACGGCGATCATGGCGAAGATGAACGAGGTGACGAAGCCGATGGCGAACACCGGCAGATCGGCTGGCTGGAACAGGTCCCGGTACTTGTAGCCGGAATATGCCGCGGCGCCGACCATGGTCGGCATCGCCAGAAAGAAGGAAAACTCGGTCGCCGCCTTGCGGGACAGGCCGAACAACAGGCCGCCGATGATGGTCGCACCGGAGCGGGAAGTCCCCGGAATCATCGCCAGGCACTGGGCGCAACCGATCTTCAACGCCTGCTGCCAGGTCATGTCATCCACGCCCTCGGCCTGCACCTGGTGAGTACGCTGCTCGGCCCAGAGCATGACCACCCCGCCCACGACCAAGGCGGTCGCCACCGTGATGGGGTTGAACAGGAACTCGTGGATCAGGTCGGCAAAGGCGACCCCGAGCACGACGGCCGGCAGGAAGGCGATCAGCAGGTTGCCGGTAAAACGCTGGGCCACGCGCTCTTTCGGCAGCCCGAGCACGACCTCGAGGATCTTGCGCCGATACTCCCAGACCACCGCGAGAATGGCGCCCAGCTGGATGATGATGTTGAAAGCCATCTCCCGCTCGCCGGAAAAGTCGATGAGGTCCGCGACGATGATCTGATGGCCGGTGCTGGAAATGGGCAGGAACTCGGTAACGCCTTCGACAATCCCCAAAATCAAAGCCTGTACGGCCAACCACAGTTCCATCCAATCTCCTAGGCTGCGCGGCGGTGACCGCGCTATTACGTGTCGATGATGTTGTTGAATGCTAAGGGACGAGTCTCGGACTCATGTTTTGCCGTGAGGTTCCCGGTCGACGGTCATCCGTCGAATGGGTCTCAGGTTTTCCGTGCAGGGGCCGAAATGCTACCAGAGAACCGCGCACTATCTTCGTATCTGTGCCAAGTCTTGCGCAGCTGGACCGGCAAGGCGAACTCCTGAAGTGCTGTAAGGCCACTCCCCGCACTCAATTACAAAAAGCGGGAGCCTCGCTCAATGAACAGCCTAAGAAACCTGCCCATCAGCCGCCGCCTGTGGCTCATCCTGGCCGTCGCCATCCTCATGTTGTCGATCCAGGGTGGGTTGATGCTGCAGCAGCTGCATACCGGCCTGTACGCCGCCAAGGGCGAGAAAACCAAACATGTGGTGCAGGGCGCCGCGGGCATCCTCAAGCACTATCAGGGGCTGGAGAGCAGCGGCGCCCTGAGCCGGGAGCAGGCGCAGCAGCAGGCGATGGACATGATTCGCGGCCTGCGCTACGCCGGCCAGGAGTACTTCTGGATCAACGACCAGACGCCCACCATGATCATGCACCCGACCAATCCCAAGCTCGAAGGGCAGCACCTTTCCGGCTTCAAGGACCCGGACGGCAAGGCCCTGTTCAACGACATGGTGCGCATCAGCAAGGCCGAAGGCGCCGGCCAGGTCGACTACCGCTGGCCGAAACCGGGCTCCAGCGAGCCGCTGCCCAAGGTCTCCTATGTCGAACTGTTCAAGCCCTGGGGCTGGATCATCGGCTCCGGGGTATACATCGACGATGTCGAAGCCGAGTTCAGGTCCCAGGCGCTGGGGGCGCTGGGTGTAGGTGCAATCATCATCCTGCTGATGGCCGGGCTGGTCACCCTCATCGCCCGCAGCATCGCCCGGCCGCCGCGCGAAACGGTGGATGCCATGGCCAACATCGCCAGCGGTGAGGGCGACCTGACCCGCAGCCTGGATAGCGCCGGACGGGACGAGCTGGCGGCACGGGCCGGACACTTCAACGCCTTTACCGGCAAGGTGCGCCAGGTAATCCGCCAATCCCTCGAATCCGCCCGCACACTCGATCAGGCCGCGCGCGCTCGGCGGCATTGTCGGTAACGCCCAGCAACACAACCAGCAGCAGCCCCAGCAGATGGAGCTGGCGGCAACCGCTATCAGTCAAGTGACCTATGGCGTGCAGGATGTGGCGAAAAACGCCGAACACGCCTCCACTGAGGTGCGCACCGCCGAGGAACAGGCCCGCCAAGGTCAGCAGAATATCGATGCCAGCTTGCGCCAGATCGGCCAGTTGTCCAGCACCATCGACCAGGCGGTCGCCGTGATGCACTCCCTGGCCGAGGAAAGCACCCAGATCGGCAGCGTCCTCGAGGTGATCCGCTCGATCGCCGAACAGACCAACCTGCTCGCCCTCAACGCCGCCATCGAGGCCGCTCGCGCCGGCGAACAGGGCCGCGGCTTCACCGTGGTGGCCGATGAGGTTCGCCTGCTGGCGCAGCGCACCCAACAATCGACCGCCGAGATCCAGGGCATGATCGAGCGCCTGCAGGATAATTCCGAGGCGGCCGTCAAAGTCATCAACGAAAGCAGTCGGGCATCCCAGCTGACCGTTTAGCAGGCCAGGCGGGCGGGCGGGCGGGCGGGCGGGCGGGCGGGCGGGTGAGAGCCTGGGCCTTATTGCCCAGTCATTACATAATCTAACCGGCTTGAATGCTTCCATCGCCAGCGCCACACTGCAACAATCGCAGGTAGTCGAAGATATTAACCAGAACGTGACCCAAGTAGCAGAATTGGCACATGACAATGCCCAGGCGGCCGAACAATCCAGCGAGGCCGGACGACAGCTGGTGCAGATGGCCGAGCAACTCAACGGGCTACTGAGGCAGTTTCGCGTATGAGGCAAGCATGACCAGCATGGAACATCAGGAAGTCGACCTCAGCAGGCCACAAAACCAGGACCTGATCTGGGACCTCGACAGCATTGCCCGCCGGGAACTGGCCGAACGTTTCATCCAGCTGTTCGCCAATCGCCTGTGCGTCTACTCCGAGTCCGTGCGCCAACTCTATACCAACTACGACCTGCACTTCCCCAGCGACCAGGGCCGCAAGATGGTGGTGCTGCCCAACCCCTATGCCTTCCATGACACCCTTCACGGCATCGAGTCCCTGGCCGTGCGCAAGACCGGGCTCTGCGTGCTGCCCGGCGCCCTGCTGGGCAAGCCTGGTCTGCTATTGGCCACCCAGATCAAGGAAGGCGGTCCGGCGCCCAAGACCATGCCCTTCAAGCAGGCCCTGGCGCAGATCATCAGCAACCAGAAGAAGATCGGCGACCTGTTCCTGCCGATCATGATGAAAGGCGACTTGCGCGAATTCGATCAGCAGATGCCCTATATCCATCTGCACCGCCTGCAGATCAATCGCCTCAGCCGCCTCTCTACTTTCGAGCGCGACGACATCCAGCAAACCATCACCCGCAAGCTGTTGATGCTCTACCGTCAGGCCGACAGCCTCGCCTACTAGCCTCGACCGGGGCTCCAGGTAACCTGCCCGCTCACAGGCGCAGCAGGCTGATCCAGGCGAGCAGCAGGCTGATCGTCACCACGATGGTCAGGGGCCGACGCAAGGCCGGATACCATTTGGGCGCCAGCCCCAGCTTGACCGCATGCAGGTCGGCGAAATACAGCAGCACGAAGGCAATCAGAAACACCGGCAGTGCAAAGCCGAACGGCATACCGCTGGCGACCGCGACCCATCCCAGCATCGGCGGAATCACCGACAGGCCGAGTTGCAGCTTGGCCCGCTCGTCGCTGGCCTCGGCGCGCATCGCCAGCCCCCAATGAATCGCCCCCATAAACGCCAGTATCACCGCGGCGTAGTCCAACAGCGCCGACATCACATAGGGGCGCCAGGCGAACGGCGTGATCCAGATGCCCAGGGCGCCGCTGACGAAAGGTATCAGGCCGGCATAGCCCAGGTGCATGGCCAGCTGCTGAGGATGCTTGGCTTCGAAGGGATGCATCGCGAACTCCTGTCAGATGTGCCCACAGGGTAGCCAGACAATGATCGCATCTGCAAACCGCCGTCACCTTGAGGCACACCTACGTCGCTCGAATGCAGTGCGTGGCTTAACGCGCCCCATCGCAGCGCTCAACCAGCAGACGCGGCCCCGCATCGAATGTGGCGCCACGCGACAACAACTTCGCGGACCTTGCGCCCAGATACGGGCTCGACCCTGCCGGCGGTCACGCCGGATATAGTTATAGCCGCTTGCCATTACTGGGCTTGCTTGGCATAAACTCAGGCCAATATGCATGCTCGACAAGGATGTGCCCGATGCGAATGCTCCGTCGTGCCCTGTTTGGTCTTCTGCTGTTGCTCGGTCTCGGCCTTGGCATGGGTCTGTACTTCATTGCCTACCCGAACCTCCCCGACTACCAGAAGCCGGCACGCCTCCACTACCTGGACCAGTGGACCGAAGACCAGCGACAAACCTACTACTACACGCCCCAGGGTACCCGGGTGAAGGGATTGCGCTACGCGTGGTTCACCGCCCTCGAACTGCCCCTGAGCACGGGCAAGTTGGCCACCCCCGACTACCTGGCGCGCTTCGGTTTTCTGGTCGACCCGCAGCAGGCACCGAGCGAACGCAACCCGGGCAACCTTCCCGTCGGCTTCGCTCGCCATGAGGATAGCGCAAGCGGCGTCCAGTACCTGGACATCAGTTGCGCGGCCTGCCACACGGGCGAACTGCGCTATCGTGGCGAGGCCGTGCGCATCGACGGCGGTCCAGCCTTGCACTCGCTCGCGTCCACCGTGCCCACCTTGCGAGGCGGCGGCTTCGGCCAGGCGCTCGGCATGAGCATGGCCTTCACCTACTACAACCCTCTGAAGTTCAGACGTTTCGCCAAAGAGGTGCTGGGCGAGGACTATGCGCAAGGCCGCGCCCAGCTGCGCCGCGACTTCAAGGAGGTACTCGATCGCCTGCTCGATACCGCCTACAACGACTGGCATCGTGGGCTCTACCCGACCGAGGAGGGCTTCGGTCGCACCGACGCGTTCGGGCGCATCGCCAATAGCGTATTTGGCGATGCCATCGACCCGGCCAACTATCGAGTGGCCAATGCACCGGTCAGCTACCCCCACGTCTGGGACATCTGGAAGTTCGACTGGGTGCAATGGAACGGCTCGGCCATGCAACCCATGGCGCGCAATATCGGCGAGGCCCTGGGCGTCGGCGCAACCCTGCAGCTGACGCAGACCGATGGTCAAGCCGTTGCCGAAACCGAGCGCTACGCCTCCAGCGTCCGCCTGCGCGATCTATACAGCCTCGAGGAAACCCTGAAACAGCTGAAGCCTCCGGCCTGGCCCGAGGCGGTATTCGGCCAGATCGACCGACCGCTCGCCAGCCGAGGCCGCGCGCTGTATCAGGAGAACTGCGCCTACTGCCACGCCCCGGACCCCAAGCCCCGAGACAAGCGCTTCGCCCCGGCGCGAGACCCGGAGTGGCAGATGCGTGTGGTGCCGACCGAGATTGTCGGTACCGACGCGACCGCAGCCGACAACATCGCCGATCACCGCTTCGACATCAGCCGTCTTGGCTGGACCAAGGCCGCGCTGAGCAAGCTGGATGTTCGCCTGTTCGGCGCGGATCTGAATGAAGTGGACGTTCACAACATCTCCAGTGCAAAAGGGCTGGCGTACATCACCGCCTATGTCGAGGACCGGGCGTATCGGGACGCGGGGATACAACCCCGGGAGCGCTGGCGAATGGACGGTTTCGGTCTGCCTATCGGTGTCCAGGAAAAGCGCGGCTACAAGGCCCGCCCACTGGACGGCATCTGGGCCACGCCGCCCTTCCTGCATAACGGATCGGTACCCAGCCTGTTCCAACTGCTCTCACCTGTCTCAGAACGCCAAACCCAATTCTGGGTCGGAAACTTTGAATACGACACGCAGAAAGCGGGCTTCGTCAGTGAGGAGTTTCCCGGCGGCTTCCTCTACGACACCCGCATCACCGGCAACGGCAACCGCGGCCATGAGTTCCGCGATGGTTGCCGCCAAGGTGGCGTGATCGGCCGTGCGCTGCAGCCCGAGGAGCGCCTGGCGTTGATCGAGTACCTCAAGGTCCTGGGCAATTCCGCTGTGGAAAAACAACTGGAACCGATCAAGGCCAAACCTTGGAGCCCCGGCCCCGAGTGCCAGCCTGCAGACAGCGTGGGTGCTGGCGAAGGCGACCAAGAGCAGACCTGAACGTGAAGGCCAACATCAGAACAACGGATAAGGATGGATGCAATGTTGAAACAAGCCTGGCTCTGGCTCGGTCGCCTGTTCGGTAGACTGCTGCTCCTGCTCCTGGCGCTCGGGCTCGGCGGCTGGGCCGCCAGCACCGCCTACTACAACTGGAAGCACGCCGGCCCAGTGTCCAGCAACGAGCAGATTCCGCCAGGTGAAGCGGCTTACACCCAAGCCATAATCGAAGACGCCATCCGTATCGTCGAGCAACACCGGGACAACACCCGTGTCCTGCGTGACGCCCATGCCAAGGCCCATGGCTGCGTGAAGGCCGAAGTGACCGTCCTGGAAGACCTCGATGCGGGCCTGCGACATGGTGTGCTGAGCGTACCGGGGAAAACCTGGCAGGCCTGGGTGCGCCTGTCGAACGGCAATGCCTATCCGCAGTTCGACCGAATTCGCGACGCCCGCGGCATGGCCATCAAGCTTCTGGATGTACCCGGTGAAAAACTCATGGTCGGCAGCGAACACGCGAACGAACAGGACTTCGTGATGTTCAACCATCCGGTTTTCTTCGTACGCGACGTGGCCGAATACCGAAGCAACTTCGCCGCCCAGGCCGACGGCAAGAAGGCCCTGGCCTTCTTCCCCGACTGGGACCCACGAAGGTGGGAACTCCGTCACCTCATCATCGCCCTCAAGACCCTGGCGCCGGCACCGCAGAGTCCGGTGGCGACGACCTACAACTCCATCGCGCCGTTCAAGCTCGGCCCACACAACATCAAGTATCGGGTCATCCCCGCCCCGGAGAACTGCCCGGCCTACAAGCTGCCAGAACCGAACACCGACCTGCCCAATTTCCTGCGTAGCGCCCTCTACCAGCAACTCTCACTGGACCGCGTACCGGCCTGCTTTGCCCTCCAGGTCCAGAAGCAAAACCCCGCCTACTACATGCCGATCGAAGACCCTAGTGTCGAGTGGGACGAAGCCGTGTCGCCTTATCAAACCGTGGCCCA
This sequence comes from Pseudomonas benzenivorans, assembly GCF_024397895.1. NCBI lineage: Bacteria > Pseudomonadati > Pseudomonadota > Gammaproteobacteria > Pseudomonadales > Pseudomonadaceae > Pseudomonas > Pseudomonas benzenivorans. The sequence continues at coordinate 4,519,312 of NZ_CP073346.1, read as the reverse complement.
CATTCAGATGCCCGCCCAGGACTTCGATAGCACGGAGCAGAACCGGTTTTGCGACAACCTGTCCTTCAATCCCTGGCACTCGCTCCCGCAGCACCGGCCAATCGGGGGCCTGAACCGGTTGCGGAAGGCCGTGTATGAGGTGGTAAGCGTCTATCGTCGCGAGAGAAACGGCGTGCCACAGGACAAGTAGACCACGGCTAATCCCAAGACTTCCTCCCCATTGCGAAGAGCATCCCAGGCCTGCTCCTGAGAGGACGAGAACAGCTAGCGGACCTGACATTGGTTAAAACAGGAACCGAACTGGTAAGATCAGCGTTTATCAGAGCCGGCCTTGCAGCCTCGCCCCCAAGAGAGACATGTAGTAGTGGAACTGTTCAAAGAATTTATTTTCGAGGCCGCTCACCGCCTCCCCCACGTCCCGGACGGCCATAAATGTGGACGGCTGCACGGCCACTCCTTTCGCGTCGCCGTCTACATCGAAGGCGAGATAGACCCTTACACCGGCTGGATCCGTGATTTCGCCGAGATCAAAGAGATCTTCAAGCCGCTCTACGAGCAGCTGGATCACAACTACCTCAACGATATTCCTGGCCTGGAAAACCCCACCAGCGAAGTCATCGCCAAGTGGCTCTGGCAGCAGCTCAAACCCCTCCTGCCGGAGCTATCCCGCATTCGCATCCATGAGACCTGCACCAGTGGCTGCGAATACCGTGGCGACTGATACTACGCACCTATAAAAAAGCCACCGTTAAGGTGGCTTTTTTATAGGTGCGTTAATCAACGCGCCCCGCGCTGAAACAGCATTTGCAGCAGCACGGATAGGCCCATGCACGAAGGCCTGCCTGCAAATCAGCCCGCCGCATGACCGCCGGCCTTTTCTATCGTGCAAAAGCAAACCCCCGACCCGCTTGCGCGGATCGGGGGTTTGGGATAGGTGCTTGACGATGACCTACTCTCACATGGGGAAACCCCACACTACCATCGGCGATGCATCGTTTCACTACTGAGTTCGGGATGGGATCAGGTGGTTCCAACGCTCTATGGTCGTCAAGCAATTCAGCAGGGGATTCGCGGTTAAGGCGCTTCCCCGAATTGGGTATGTGATGTCGTGGTATTGCGTGTTCTGGCAAATTTTCGGTTTGTTGTCGACTTCAGCCATCGAGCACACAAACAACAAATTGTTTGGGTGTTATATGGTCAAGCCTCACGGGCAATTAGTATGGGTTAGCTCAACGCCTCACAGCGCTTACACACCCCACCTATCAACGTCGTAGTCTTCGACGGCCCTTCAGGGAGCTCAAGGCTCCAGTGAGATCTCATCTTGAGGCAAGTTTCCCGCTTAGATGCTTTCAGCGGTTATCTTTTCCGAACATAGCTACCCGGCAATGCCACTGGCGTGACAACCGGAACACCAGAGGTTCGTCCACTCCGGTCCTCTCGTACTAGGAGCAGCCCCTCTCAAATCTCAAACGTCCACGGCAGATAGGGACCGAACTGTCTCACGACGTTCTAAACCCAGCTCGCGTACCACTTTAAATGGCGAACAGCCATACCCTTGGGACCGGCTTCAGCCCCAGGATGTGATGAGCCGACATCGAGGTGCCAAACACCGCCGTCGATATGAACTCTTGGGCGGTATCAGCCTGTTATCCCCGGAGTACCTTTTATCCGTTGAGCGATGGCCCTTCCATACAGAACCACCGGATCACTAAGACCTACTTTCGTACCTGCTCGACGTGTCTGTCTCGCAGTCAAGCGCGCTTTTGCCTTTATACTCTACGACCGATTTCCGACCGGTCTGAGCGCACCTTCGTACTCCTCCGTTACTCTTTAGGAGGAGACCGCCCCAGTCAAACTACCCACCATACACTGTCCTCGATCCGGATAACGGACCAGAGTTAGAACCTCAAGGTTACCAGGGTGGTATTTCAAGGTTGGCTCCACGCGAACTGGCGTCCACGCTTCAAAGCCTCCCACCTATCCTACACAAGTAAACTCAAAGTCCAGTGCAAAGCTATAGTAAAGGTTCACGGGGTCTTTCCGTCTAGCCGCGGATACACTGCATCTTCACAGCGATTTCAATTTCACTGAGTCTCGGGTGGAGACAGCGCCGCCATCGTTACGCCATTCGTGCAGGTCGGAACTTACCCGACAAGGAATTTCGCTACCTTAGGACCGTTATAGTTACGGCCGCCGTTTACCGGGGCTTCGATCAAGAGCTTCGCGTTAGCTAACCCCATCAATTAACCTTCCGGCACCGGGCAGGCGTCACACCCTATACGTCCACTTTCGTGTTTGCAGAGTGCTGTGTTTTTAATAAACAGTCGCAGCGGCCTGGTATCTTCGACCGGCATGAGCTTACGCAGTAAATGCTTCACCCTCACCGGCGCACCTTCTCCCGAAGTTACGGTGCCATTTTGCCTAGTTCCTTCACCCGAGTTCTCTCAAGCGCCTTGGTATTCTCTACCTAACCACCTGTGTCGGTTTGGGGTACGGTTCCTAGTTACCTGAAGCTTAGAAGCTTTTCCTGGAAGCATGGCATCAACCACTTCGCATTCTAAAAGAACGCTCGTCATCAGCTCTCGGCATTAAGCACCCGGATTTACCTAAGCACTCTGCCTACCACCTTAAACACGGACAACCAACGCCGTGCTGGCCTAGCCTTCTCCGTCCCTCCATCGCAGTAACTAGAAGTACGGGAATATTAACCCGTTTCCCATCGACTACGCATTTCTGCCTCGCCTTAGGGGCCGACTCACCCTGCGTCGATTAACGTTGCGCAGGAAACCTTGGTCTTTCGGCGTGCGAGTTTTTCACTCGCATTGTCGTTACTCATGTCAGCATTCGCACTTCTGATACCTCCAGCAAGCTTCTCAACTCACCTTCACAGGCTTACAGAACGCTCCTCTACCGCTCAACTTACGTTGAACCCGTAGCTTCGGTGTATGGTTTGAGCCCCGTTACATCTTCCGCGCAGGCCGACTCGACTAGTGAGCTATTACGCTTTCTTTAAAGGGTGGCTGCTTCTAAGCCAACCTCCTAGCTGTCTAAGCCTTCCCACATCGTTTCCCACTTAACCATAACTTTGGGACCTTAGCTGACGGTCTGGGTTGTTTCCCTTTTCACGACGGACGTTAGCACCCGCCGTGTGTCTCCCGTGCTGACACTTGCTGGTATTCGGAGTTTGCATCGGTTTGGTAAGTCGGGATGACCCCCTAGCCGAAACAGTGCTCTACCCCCAGCAGTGATACACGAGGCGCTACCTAAATAGCTTTCGAGGAGAACCAGCTATCTCCGAGCTTGATTAGCCTTTCACTCCGATCCACAGGTCATCCGCTAACTTTTCAACGGTAGTCGGTTCGGTCCTCCAGTCAGTGTTACCTAACCTTCAACCTGCCCATGGATAGATCGCCCGGTTTCGGGTCTATACCCAGCGACTAAACGCCCTATTAAGACTCGCTTTCGCTACGCCTCCCCTATTCGGTTAAGCTCGCCACTGAATATAAGTCGCTGACCCATTATACAAAAGGTACGCAGTCACCCAACAAAGTAGGCTCCCACTGCTTGTACGCATACGGTTTCAGGTTCTATTTCACTCCCCTCTCCGGGGTTCTTTTCGCCTTTCCCTCACGGTACTGGTTCACTATCGGTCAGTCAGTAGTATTTAGCCTTGGAGGATGGTCCCCCCATATTCAGACAAAGTTTCTCGTGCTCCGTCCTACTCGATTTCACTTCTAAGATCCTTTCGCGTACAGGGCTATCACCCACTATGGCCGCACTTTCCAGAGCGTTCCGCTAAAATCAAAGAAGCTTAAGGGCTAGTCCCCGTTCGCTCGCCACTACTAAGGGAATCTCGGTTGATTTCTATTCCTCAGGGTACTTAGATGTTTCAGTTCCCCTGGTTCGCCTCCTACACCTATGTATTCAGTGCAGGATACCCAGCTTATGCTGGGTGGGTTCCCCCATTCAGAGATCTCCGGATCAAAGTCTGTTTGCCGACTCCCCGAAGCTTTTCGCAGGCTACCACGTCTTTCATCGCCTCTGACTGCCAAGGCATCCACCGTATGCGCTTCTTCACTTGACCATATAACCCCAAGCAATCTGGTTACTGTCTCTAACGTGAAGACGACATTCGCCGAAAATTTGCACTTGAGAACAACGCAAATTTTACCTTGACCAAACTAATTACCAGTGAAAGTAATTAATCAGTCACTTCTATCACATACCCAAATTTTTAAAGAACGATTTTCGTACTGGTCAAAGACCAGAAATCAACATTCAACTGAGCATTTCAGGAATGTTCATTTCTGAACTCTACACAACGGCGCTGTAAGTGGTGGAGCCAAGCGGGATCGAACCGCTGACCTCCTGCGTGCAAGGCAGGCGCTCTCCCAGCTGAGCTATGGCCCCATATTCGTACAAGGCCAAACCCCACAACAATTGGTGGGTCTGGGCAGATTCGAACTGCCGACCTCACCCTTATCAGGGGTGCGCTCTAACCAACTGAGCTACAGACCCAATCGTCTTTCGCAATGAATCAAGCAATTCGTGTGGGAGCTTATAAGGAAGCTGGTGTCGTCGATTAAGGAGGTGATCCAGCCGCAGGTTCCCCTACGGCTACCTTGTTACGACTTCACCCCAGTCATGAATCACACCGTGGTAACCGTCCCCCTTGCGGTTAGACTAGCTACTTCTGGTGCAACCCACTCCCATGGTGTGACGGGCGGTGTGTACAAGGCCCGGGAACGTATTCACCGTGACATTCTGATTCACGATTACTAGCGATTCCGACTTCACGCAGTCGAGTTGCAGACTGCGATCCGGACTACGATCGGTTTTATGGGATTAGCTCCACCTCGCGGCTTGGCAACCCTTTGTACCGACCATTGTAGCACGTGTGTAGCCCTGGCCGTAAGGGCCATGATGACTTGACGTCATCCCCACCTTCCTCCGGTTTGTCACCGGCAGTCTCCTTAGAGTTCCCACCATAACGTGCTGGTAACTAAGGACAAGGGTTGCGCTCGTTACGGGACTTAACCCAACATCTCACGACACGAGCTGACGACAGCCATGCAGCACCTGTCTTACAGTTCCCGAAGGCACCAATCCATCTCTGGAAAGTTCTGTAGATGTCAAGGCCAGGTAAGGTTCTTCGCGTTGCTTCGAATTAAACCACATGCTCCACCGCTTGTGCGGGCCCCCGTCAATTCATTTGAGTTTTAACCTTGCGGCCGTACTCCCCAGGCGGTCAACTTAATGCGTTAGCTGCGCCACTAAGTTCTCAAGGAACCCAACGGCTAGTTGACATCGTTTACGGCGTGGACTACCAGGGTATCTAATCCTGTTTGCTCCCCACGCTTTCGCACCTCAGTGTCAGTATCAGTCCAGGTGGTCGCCTTCGCCACTGGTGTTCCTTCCTATATCTACGCATTTCACCGCTACACAGGAAATTCCACCACCCTCTACCGTACTCTAGCTTGCCAGTTTTGGATGCAGTTCCCAGGTTGAGCCCGGGGCTTTCACATCCAACTTAACAAACCACCTACGCGCGCTTTACGCCCAGTAATTCCGATTAACGCTTGCACCCTCTGTATTACCGCGGCTGCTGGCACAGAGTTAGCCGGTGCTTATTCTGTCGGTAACGTCAAAATTGCAACGTATTAGGTTACAACCCTTCCTCCCAACTTAAAGTGCTTTACAATCCGAAGACCTTCTTCACACACGCGGCATGGCTGGATCAGGCTTTCGCCCATTGTCCAATATTCCCCACTGCTGCCTCCCGTAGGAGTCTGGACCGTGTCTCAGTTCCAGTGTGACTGATCATCCTCTCAGACCAGTTACGGATCGTCGCCTTGGTGAGCCATTACCTCACCAACTAGCTAATCCGACCTAGGCTCATCTGATAGCGTGAGGTCCGAAGATCCCCCACTTTCTCCCGTAGGACGTATGCGGTATTAGCGTTCCTTTCGAAACGTTGTCCCCCACTACCAGGCAGATTCCTAGGCATTACTCACCCGTCCGCCGCTGAATCAGGTAGCAAGCTACCCTCATCCGCTCGACTTGCATGTGTTAGGCCTGCCGCCAGCGTTCAATCTGAGCCATGATCAAACTCTTCAGTTCAATACTGCTTGGGTTTTGAGAAAACCCTAAACTTGGCTCAGCAATCGCAAACCTCTTACCGAAGTAAGAGTTAACTCTCGAATTAACGAGTGTTGCTTTGTGATGCTGATAATCAGTTGACTACCAGTCTTACCTCACAAGCACCCACACGAATTGCTTGATTCAGTTGTTAAAGAACAGTTGGTTAAGTCTTTCGTCTCAACCGAGGCGCGCATTCTACAGCAGCCTCATCTTCCGTCAAGCAGTTTCGAAAATTTCTTTTCTACTTCAACCGCTTGGTGAAACTTAGCGGCTTTCGCCAGCTTTTAGCTTCACGCCCAAGTACAAAACTTAGGCTTTCACTAAAAGCAAACCCCCGACCCGCTTGCGCGGATCGGGGGTTTGGGATAGGTGCTTGACGATGACCTACTCTCACATGGGGAAACCCCACACTACCATCGGCGATGCATCGTTTCACTACTGAGTTCGGGATGGGATCAGGTGGTTCCAACGCTCTATGGTCGTCAAGCAATTCAGCAGGGGATTCGCGGTTAAGGCGCTTCCCCGAATTGGGTATGTGATGTCGTGGTATTGCGTGTTCTGGCAAATTTTCGGTTTGTTGTCGACTTCAGCCATCGAGCACACAAACAACAAATTGTTTGGGTGTTATATGGTCAAGCCTCACGGGCAATTAGTATGGGTTAGCTCAACGCCTCACAGCGCTTACACACCCCACCTATCAACGTCGTAGTCTTCGACGGCCCTTCAGGGAGCTCAAGGCTCCAGTGAGATCTCATCTTGAGGCAAGTTTCCCGCTTAGATGCTTTCAGCGGTTATCTTTTCCGAACATAGCTACCCGGCAATGCCACTGGCGTGACAACCGGAACACCAGAGGTTCGTCCACTCCGGTCCTCTCGTACTAGGAGCAGCCCCTCTCAAATCTCAAACGTCCACGGCAGATAGGGACCGAACTGTCTCACGACGTTCTAAACCCAGCTCGCGTACCACTTTAAATGGCGAACAGCCATACCCTTGGGACCGGCTTCAGCCCCAGGATGTGATGAGCCGACATCGAGGTGCCAAACACCGCCGTCGATATGAACTCTTGGGCGGTATCAGCCTGTTATCCCCGGAGTACCTTTTATCCGTTGAGCGATGGCCCTTCCATACAGAACCACCGGATCACTAAGACCTACTTTCGTACCTGCTCGACGTGTCTGTCTCGCAGTCAAGCGCGCTTTTGCCTTTATACTCTACGACCGATTTCCGACCGGTCTGAGCGCACCTTCGTACTCCTCCGTTACTCTTTAGGAGGAGACCGCCCCAGTCAAACTACCCACCATACACTGTCCTCGATCCGGATAACGGACCAGAGTTAGAACCTCAAGGTTACCAGGGTGGTATTTCAAGGTTGGCTCCACGCGAACTGGCGTCCACGCTTCAAAGCCTCCCACCTATCCTACACAAGTAAACTCAAAGTCCAGTGCAAAGCTATAGTAAAGGTTCACGGGGTCTTTCCGTCTAGCCGCGGATACACTGCATCTTCACAGCGATTTCAATTTCACTGAGTCTCGGGTGGAGACAGCGCCGCCATCGTTACGCCATTCGTGCAGGTCGGAACTTACCCGACAAGGAATTTCGCTACCTTAGGACCGTTATAGTTACGGCCGCCGTTTACCGGGGCTTCGATCAAGAGCTTCGCGTTAGCTAACCCCATCAATTAACCTTCCGGCACCGGGCAGGCGTCACACCCTATACGTCCACTTTCGTGTTTGCAGAGTGCTGTGTTTTTAATAAACAGTCGCAGCGGCCTGGTATCTTCGACCGGCATGAGCTTACGCAGTAAATGCTTCACCCTCACCGGCGCACCTTCTCCCGAAGTTACGGTGCCATTTTGCCTAGTTCCTTCACCCGAGTTCTCTCAAGCGCCTTGGTATTCTCTACCTAACCACCTGTGTCGGTTTGGGGTACGGTTCCTAGTTACCTGAAGCTTAGAAGCTTTTCCTGGAAGCATGGCATCAACCACTTCGCATTCTAAAAGAACGCTCGTCATCAGCTCTCGGCATTAAGCACCCGGATTTACCTAAGCACTCTGCCTACCACCTTAAACACGGACAACCAACGCCGTGCTGGCCTAGCCTTCTCCGTCCCTCCATCGCAGTAACTAGAAGTACGGGAATATTAACCCGTTTCCCATCGACTACGCATTTCTGCCTCGCCTTAGGGGCCGACTCACCCTGCGTCGATTAACGTTGCGCAGGAAACCTTGGTCTTTCGGCGTGCGAGTTTTTCACTCGCATTGTCGTTACTCATGTCAGCATTCGCACTTCTGATACCTCCAGCAAGCTTCTCAACTCACCTTCACAGGCTTACAGAACGCTCCTCTACCGCTCAACTTACGTTGAACCCGTAGCTTCGGTGTATGGTTTGAGCCCCGTTACATCTTCCGCGCAGGCCGACTCGACTAGTGAGCTATTACGCTTTCTTTAAAGGGTGGCTGCTTCTAAGCCAACCTCCTAGCTGTCTAAGCCTTCCCACATCGTTTCCCACTTAACCATAACTTTGGGACCTTAGCTGACGGTCTGGGTTGTTTCCCTTTTCACGACGGACGTTAGCACCCGCCGTGTGTCTCCCGTGCTGACACTTGCTGGTATTCGGAGTTTGCATCGGTTTGGTAAGTCGGGATGACCCCCTAGCCGAAACAGTGCTCTACCCCCAGCAGTGATACACGAGGCGCTACCTAAATAGCTTTCGAGGAGAACCAGCTATCTCCGAGCTTGATTAGCCTTTCACTCCGATCCACAGGTCATCCGCTAACTTTTCAACGGTAGTCGGTTCGGTCCTCCAGTCAGTGTTACCTAACCTTCAACCTGCCCATGGATAGATCGCCCGGTTTCGGGTCTATACCCAGCGACTAAACGCCCTATTAAGACTCGCTTTCGCTACGCCTCCCCTATTCGGTTAAGCTCGCCACTGAATATAAGTCGCTGACCCATTATACAAAAGGTACGCAGTCACCCAACAAAGTAGGCTCCCACTGCTTGTACGCATACGGTTTCAGGTTCTATTTCACTCCCCTCTCCGGGGTTCTTTTCGCCTTTCCCTCACGGTACTGGTTCACTATCGGTCAGTCAGTAGTATTTAGCCTTGGAGGATGGTCCCCCCATATTCAGACAAAGTTTCTCGTGCTCCGTCCTACTCGATTTCACTTCTAAGATCCTTTCGCGTACAGGGCTATCACCCACTATGGCCGCACTTTCCAGAGCGTTCCGCTAAAATCAAAGAAGCTTAAGGGCTAGTCCCCGTTCGCTCGCCACTACTAAGGGAATCTCGGTTGATTTCTATTCCTCAGGGTACTTAGATGTTTCAGTTCCCCTGGTTCGCCTCCTACACCTATGTATTCAGTGCAGGATACCCAGCTTATGCTGGGTGGGTTCCCCCATTCAGAGATCTCCGGATCAAAGTCTGTTTGCCGACTCCCCGAAGCTTTTCGCAGGCTACCACGTCTTTCATCGCCTCTGACTGCCAAGGCATCCACCGTATGCGCTTCTTCACTTGACCATATAACCCCAAGCAATCTGGTTACTGTCTCTAACGTGAAGACGACATTCGCCGAAAATTTGCACTTGAGAACAACGCAAATTTTACCTTGACCAAACTAATTACCAGTGAAAGTAATTAATCAGTCACTTCTATCACATACCCAAATTTTTAAAGAACGATTTTCGTACTGGTCAAAGACCAGAAATCAACATTCAACTGAGCATTTCAGGAATGTTCATTTCTGAACTCTACACAACGGCGCTGTAAGTGGTGGAGCCAAGCGGGATCGAACCGCTGACCTCCTGCGTGCAAGGCAGGCGCTCTCCCAGCTGAGCTATGGCCCCATATTCGTACAAGGCCAAACCCCACAACAATTGGTGGGTCTGGGCAGATTCGAACTGCCGACCTCACCCTTATCAGGGGTGCGCTCTAACCAACTGAGCTACAGACCCAATCGTCTTTCGCAATGAATCAAGCAATTCGTGTGGGAGCTTATAAGGAAGCTGGTGTCGTCGATTAAGGAGGTGATCCAGCCGCAGGTTCCCCTACGGCTACCTTGTTACGACTTCACCCCAGTCATGAATCACACCGTGGTAACCGTCCCCCTTGCGGTTAGACTAGCTACTTCTGGTGCAACCCACTCCCATGGTGTGACGGGCGGTGTGTACAAGGCCCGGGAACGTATTCACCGTGACATTCTGATTCACGATTACTAGCGATTCCGACTTCACGCAGTCGAGTTGCAGACTGCGATCCGGACTACGATCGGTTTTATGGGATTAGCTCCACCTCGCGGCTTGGCAACCCTTTGTACCGACCATTGTAGCACGTGTGTAGCCCTGGCCGTAAGGGCCATGATGACTTGACGTCATCCCCACCTTCCTCCGGTTTGTCACCGGCAGTCTCCTTAGAGTTCCCACCATAACGTGCTGGTAACTAAGGACAAGGGTTGCGCTCGTTACGGGACTTAACCCAACATCTCACGACACGAGCTGACGACAGCCATGCAGCACCTGTCTTACAGTTCCCGAAGGCACCAATCCATCTCTGGAAAGTTCTGTAGATGTCAAGGCCAGGTAAGGTTCTTCGCGTTGCTTCGAATTAAACCACATGCTCCACCGCTTGTGCGGGCCCCCGTCAATTCATTTGAGTTTTAACCTTGCGGCCGTACTCCCCAGGCGGTCAACTTAATGCGTTAGCTGCGCCACTAAGTTCTCAAGGAACCCAACGGCTAGTTGACATCGTTTACGGCGTGGACTACCAGGGTATCTAATCCTGTTTGCTCCCCACGCTTTCGCACCTCAGTGTCAGTATCAGTCCAGGTGGTCGCCTTCGCCACTGGTGTTCCTTCCTATATCTACGCATTTCACCGCTACACAGGAAATTCCACCACCCTCTACCGTACTCTAGCTTGCCAGTTTTGGATGCAGTTCCCAGGTTGAGCCCGGGGCTTTCACATCCAACTTAACAAACCACCTACGCGCGCTTTACGCCCAGTAATTCCGATTAACGCTTGCACCCTCTGTATTACCGCGGCTGCTGGCACAGAGTTAGCCGGTGCTTATTCTGTCGGTAACGTCAAAATTGCAACGTATTAGGTTACAACCCTTCCTCCCAACTTAAAGTGCTTTACAATCCGAAGACCTTCTTCACACACGCGGCATGGCTGGATCAGGCTTTCGCCCATTGTCCAATATTCCCCACTGCTGCCTCCCGTAGGAGTCTGGACCGTGTCTCAGTTCCAGTGTGACTGATCATCCTCTCAGACCAGTTACGGATCGTCGCCTTGGTGAGCCATTACCTCACCAACTAGCTAATCCGACCTAGGCTCATCTGATAGCGTGAGGTCCGAAGATCCCCCACTTTCTCCCGTAGGACGTATGCGGTATTAGCGTTCCTTTCGAAACGTTGTCCCCCACTACCAGGCAGATTCCTAGGCATTACTCACCCGTCCGCCGCTGAATCAGGTAGCAAGCTACCCTCATCCGCTCGACTTGCATGTGTTAGGCCTGCCGCCAGCGTTCAATCTGAGCCATGATCAAACTCTTCAGTTCAATACTGCTTGGGTTTTGAGAAAACCCTAAACTTGGCTCAGCAATCGCAAACCTCTTACCGAAGTAAGAGTTAACTCTCGAATTAACGAGTGTTGCTTTGTGATGCTGATAATCAGTTGACTACCAGTCTTACCTCACAAGCACCCACACGAATTGCTTGATTCAGTTGTTAAAGAACAGTTGGTTAAGTCTTTCGTCTCAACCGAGGCGCGCATTCTACAGCAGCCTCATCTTCCGTCAAGCAGTTTCGAAAATTTCTTTTCTACTTCAACCACTTGCGCCTCCGATCAACCTTCAGCTTCTCGTCAGCGGGAGGCGAATTCTACAGCGTTCAAAACCGCTGTCAACCACCTCTTGCAACCGCTTTCGAGCCACTCGACCGAAGCACCGACAGGATCAACAAACCACCCCGTCAGCCCGGCGCATTCTACGCAGCCTGCGCTGCTTTGCAACCCCTCATTTAAATCTAAGTATCTGTTTTACAAATACTTTTACGAGAGGCTTACGCCGGAGAAGGCGCGCATTATAGGCCCGGCGAAGCTAAGGTCAACGCTTTATTTCGACTGGCGGAGAAACTCACCCGCGACGCACTCGCAGCCCCCAAGAACGACTCAGGGCGTCTTCACGCCCCGAGCCACTTCGGCCAGGTGGAACCAGGTAGGCGCATCCAACTGCAGTGCCGTCCCTGCCAGCGCTTCCTCGATGCGCGACCAGCGCAGACTACCAAGGACAGCTTGCGGCCTGCCGGGCAACCGACGCACCCAGGCCAACGCTACCTGGTTCGGCGTCGCCTGAAGGAACTCGGCCACCTCTTCTAGTGCCCTGCTCAACGCCGGCGTAAAGGCACCGCCAGCCAGCGGCGACCACGCTTGAGCCTGCAGGCCATCCGCCTGCATGGCCTGCAATCGACCATCCCAGGCGGTCTGCTGAGACATCAGCGACAGCTCGATCTGATTGCAGCGAAGCGGCAGCTGGCGACCGAGCACCTGCCAGTGCAGCGGCTCGGCATTGGACAGCCCGAGCCAGCCAACCTTGCCACTCGCCAACAGCGCCTGTAACGCCGCGACCACCTCGTCGACCTGCAGCAGCGGGTCGGGACGATGTAGCAGAAAGCCATCCAGGCGTTCAACGCCGAGACGCGACAGCGAAGCATCGACCATCTCTATAAGGTAGGCCGCAGCCGTGCTGTAGTGCTTGACCCGCCAGCGCGAGACATCCTGGGCCGCCGGCACTATGTCGGCCTTGCTGATCAACTGCAGCCGTGCGCGCAGCTCGGGACGTAGGCGCAAAGCCGCTCCGAACCGCGCTTCGCACTCCCCCAACCCATAGATGTTGGCGTGATCGAAACCCGTCAGACCCCGCTCCATGCAACGCTCGATCAAGCCGAGCAACTTTTGCGGGCCCGCCAGCTCCGGGTAGTCGAGCAGGCGCATCATGCCGAGCAGCAGCGGCTGCTCGAGGGCTTTGTCGGTCATAGGAAGTTCCTTGGCGCGCGATCCGGGACGGGAACGCAATAGCCCTGACGCCACCGAACCGGTGACGCCGGGCAAAAGACTCAGGCGAGCAGCTGCAACGCCTCGGCGCTGGCCTGCTGAATCCGCGCCCAGTCACCATTCTTGATCCACTGACTGTCGAGCATCCAGCTACCGCCGACGCACATGACATTGGACTGGCTCATGTAGCGCTGCAGGTTCTCCGGGCTGACGCCGCCGGTCGGGCAGAAGCGCACACCGTTGAATGGGCCTCCCAGAGCCTTGAGTGCAGCGGTGCCGCCGCAAACCTCTGCAGGGAACAGCTTGAAGCGCCGGTAGCCCAGACCGTAGCCGAGCATGATGTCCGAGGCGCTGCTGGTACCTGGCAGCATGGGCACATCACACTCCAGACCCGCCTGCAGCAGCTCGGCCGTGGAACCCGGCGTGACGATGAACTGGGCGCCCGCCTCGATGGCCGCGGCGAGCATCTGGCGGTCGAGCACGGTGCCGGCGCCGACGCACAGCTCCGGGCGCAACTCGCGCAACAGGCGGATGGCCGTCAAGCCGTACTGCGAGCGCAGGGTGACCTCCAGAACGGTCAGACCGCCGGCCGCCAGGGCATCGGCCAGCGGCAGGATGTCCTCCTCACGGGCGATGGTGATCACCGGCATGATGCGGGCGCGGGCGCAGATGCTGTCGATCTGGGCGATTTTGCCAGCCATGCGGCTGCTCTGGAGGGTGTCGTTGTTGTTCATATCGGCTGGTCCTTCGGCCCCTAGGGGCACCAGTAAATCTCAAGGGGGGAATGCAGGAAGGCGCGAATCGGCATCTGTGCCGCTTCGTCCAGGGTCAGGGCCTCACCCAGGGTCGCCAGCTTGGCCGCCCCCTGAATTGCCAGCAGGGGCAGACGCGCCGAGGCAAGCAGCGGCAGGGTCATGGTGAGGCGTTGATGGGGCGCGCTCGGCGCCTGCATCGGCAGACAGCGCCGGGGACAGCCAGGCTGCAGGGCCAGGGCCAGATTCGGGCTGCCGGGGAACAGGGAGGCGGTATGGCCGTCATCCCCCATACCCAGCACCAGCACATCGATCGGCGGCAGCTCAGCCAATGCCTGGTCGGCCTTGAGCGCCGCCTGCTCGAGATTGGCGGCTACCTGATACAAGCCGATGAAGCGCGCCTCGGCAGCCGGCCCCCGCAACAGATGACAACGAACCAAGGCTTCGTTGCTGGTGGCGTGATTGACCGGCACCCAGCGCTCATCGGCCAGACTGATCACCACCTGCGACCAGGGCAGCTGCTGCTGTGCCAACTGCTCGAAGAAGGCGATGGGGCTGCGGCCACCGGATACCACCAGGGTGGCTGCGCCCCGACTGTCGATGGCCGCGCGCAAGGCTGCGGCCACGTCGCTGGCGAGGGTCTCGGCGAGCTGCTGGGCATCGCTCAGGTTGCGTGCCACGACCCCCAGGGGCAGATCGAGCTCAGAGATCGCCATACCAGGACCTCCCGTCACGGGTAATCAGGGCCACGGCCCCCATGGGCCCCCAGGTGCCCGCCGGATAGGGCTTGGGCGCATCGCCGAGGCGTTTCCAGCCGGCGATCAGCTGATCGCACCATTCCCAGGCGTGCTCGATCTCGTCCTTGCGCACGAACAGGTTCTGATTGCCGCGCATCACTTCCAGCAACAAGCGTTCGTAGGCATCGGGAATCCGTGCGCTGCGGTAGGTGTCGGAGAAATTCAGCTGCAACGGACCGCTGCGCAGGTGCATGCCCTTGTCCAGCCCCTGGTCCTTGGTCATCACCTGCAGGGCGATGCCCTCGTCCGGCTGCAGGCGGATGATCAGCTTGTTGCCGATCAACTGGCGCTGCTCGGGGGCGAAGATGTAGTGCGGCGGCTCCTTGAAGTGAATGACGATCTGCGACAGCTTCTGCGGCATGCGCTTGCCGGTGCGCAGGTAGAACGGCACTCCGGCCCAGCGCCAGTTGCGAATATCCGCGCGCAGGGCGACGAAGGTCTCGGTATCGCTCTGGGTATTGGAGTTCTCTTCCTCCAGGTAGCCCGGCACCGCCTTGCCGTCGCTGCTGCCCGCCACGTACTGACCGCGCACCACCTGGCGCCCCAGTTGCTCGGCGGTGATCGGCGCCAGCGCCTTGAGCACCTTGACCTTCTCGTCGCGGATGCTGTTGGCCGACAGGTCGCTCGGCGGGTCCATGGCGATCAGGCAGAGCAACTGCAGCAGGTGGTTCTGGATCATGTCGCGCAGCTGGCCGGCCTGGTCGAAGTAGCCCCAACGACCCTCGATGCCGACCTTCTCCGCCACGGTGATCTCGACGTGGGAGATGAAATTCTGATTCCACTGGGTCTCGAACAGGCTGTTGGCGAAGCGCAGGGCGATCAGGTTCTGCACCGTTTCCTTGCCCAGGTAGTGGTCGATCCGATAGACCCGTGACTCCGGGAAGTACTCCGCCACCGCATCGTTAACCGCGCGGGAGGACTCCAGGTCATGGCCGATCGGCTTCTCCAGCACCACCCGGGTGCGCTCGGCCAGGCCGACCCGCGCCAGATTGGCGCAGATACCGCCGTACACCGATGCCGGCGTGGCGAAGTAGGCGATCAGCGATTGCGCGCCGCCGACCTGGTCGACCAGGGTCTCGTAGGCGTCGACCTCGAGGAAATCCATGCTCAGGTAGCTCAGGCGCGCCAGGAAGCGCTGCAGGACCGCGGCATCGACCTCACCGGCCGGCACGTGGCGGCACAGGTGCTGCTCAATCGAGCTCAGGTGCTGCTGGGCCTCGCCACCCTCTCGGGCCAGGGCCAGAATGCGCGTTTCGGGATTCAGCAAGCCGGCGCGATCGAGCTGATACAGGGCCGGGAACAGTTTGCGCAGGGCCAGATCGCCCAGCGCGCCGAACAAGGCAATGGTGCAGGAGTCAACAGATATGGTTGGCATAATGTTTGTTCTTCTATCAAGATGCACTAGAAATACCCGGTAAACGGGGTTTTTACAAGAGACAATGTAGTAATAAAAACAACATTTTTTATCTTAACCACATTCCTGTGGTCGCCATCCGGATCGATCAGTACGATAGTCCGGCACTTTCATCGCCCGCCTGAGGAACAAAAATGGATCGCGTGCGAAATCTTCTGGAGCAGATCCAGAGCCGCCTCGACAGCCTGAACAAGGCCGAGCGCAAGGTGGCCGAAGTGATTCTGCACAACCCGCAGCAGGCTACCCGCTTCAGTATTGCCGCCCTGGCGCAAGCCGCCCAGGTCAGCGAGCCGACGGTCAACCGTTTCTGCCGCTCGTTCGACGTCAACGGCTACCCGGAGCTGAAGATGCAGCTGGCGCAGAGCCTGGCCAGCGGCGCGGCCTACGTCAGTCGCGCCGTGGAAGCCGACGACGGCCCCGAGGCCTACACGCGGAAGATCTTCGGCAGCGCCATCACTTCCCTGGATGCCGCCTGCCAGGCCCTCGACCCGCAGATGGTCAGCCGCGCCGTCGACCTGCTGATCCAGGCCCGGCAGATCCACTTCTTCGGCCTCGGCGCCTCGGCCCCGGTGGCGCTGGACGCCCAGCACAAATTCTTCCGTTTCAACCTGGCGGTCTCGGCCCATGCCGACGTGCTGATGCAACGCATGCTGGCCTCGGTGGCCCATACCGGCGACCTGTTCGTGATCATTTCCTACACCGGGCGCACCCGCGAGCTGGTGGAGGTGGCGCGCCTGGCGCGGGAGAACGGTGCCTCGGTGCTCGGCCTCACCGCCGCCGGCTCGCCCCTGGCCAAGGCCAGCACCCTGAGCCTGGACATTCCCTTACCCGAGGACACCGACATCTACATGCCGATGACCTCACGCATCATCCAGCTGACCGTGCTCGACGTACTGGCCACCGGCATGACCTTGCGCCGCGGCGTGGATTTCCAGCCGCACCTGCGCAAGATCAAGGAAAGCCTCACCGCCAGCCGCTACCCGGCCGACGAAGAGCCCAACTGAGCCGCACCCGGCATCGCCCGCCGTCCGCGCGGCGGCGATGCCCGGGGACTCCTTCATGAGCGCAGCAGCGACACCCCGGACATCTCGGCAGGCTGCGCCAGCCCCATCAGCTGTAGCAGGGTCGGCGCGATATCGCACAGGCGCCCGTCCGCCAGCTCGAACTGTCCCGCCCGGCCACTGACCAGAATCAGCGGCACCGGGTTGAGGGTGTGGGCGGTGTGCACCTGCCCCGACTCGGCATCGAGCATCTGCTCGACGTTGCCGTGGTCGGCGGTGATCAGGCATTCGCCGCCCGCCGCCAGGGTCGCCTCGACCACCTGAGCCAGGCACCGGTCCAGCGCCTCCACCGCCTCGACCGCCGCCGCGAAGGCGCCGGTGTGGCCGACCATGTCGCCGTTGGCATAGTTGCAGACGATCAGGTCGTAGGCCTGGCTGGCGATCGCCTCGACCAGTCGCCCGGTCAGCTCCGGCGCACTCATCTGCGGCTGCAGGTCGTAGGACGCCACATCGGGCGAGGCCACCAGGATGCGCTCCTCGCCGGCGAAGGGCTGCTCGCGGCCGCCATTGAAGAAGAAGGTGACGTGGGCGTACTTTTCCGTCTCGGCGATCCGCAGCTGGGTCTTGCCCAGCCCCGCGAGGTACTCGCCCAGGCTGTTGCTCAGGCGCTCCGGCGGGAAGGCGCAGGGGCCGTCGAGCCGGTCCGAGTAGCGGGTCAGGGTCAGCAGACGCTGCTTGGCCAGCACCCGCTCGCGACTGAAGCCCGCGAACGCCGGATCGATCAACGCCTGGCACAACTGCCGCGCGCGGTCCGGGCGGAAATTCATGAACACCAGGGCATCCTCGTCCGCCACCCGCACCGGCTCACCGATCGCGGTGGCCTTGACGAATTCGTCCGACTCGCCGCGCCCATAGGCGGCCGCCAGCCCCTCCTCGGCACTGGCCGCCTGGTACTCGGCGCGCCCCTCGACTATCAGACCATGGGCCGCCTCGATGCGCTCCCAGCGGTTGTCCCGGTCCATCGCGTAGTAGCGACCGATCAGCGAGGCGATACGTCCCTTGCCCAGGCGCGCCAGCTCGGCCTCCAGCCCGGCGATGTCCGCCCGGGCACTCCTGGGCGGCGTGTCGCGGCCATCGAGGAAGGCGTGCACGTAGAAGCGCTCGATGCCGCGGGCGGCCAGCACCCGGCAAGCAGCCAGGATCTGCTCGCTGTGACTGTGCACGCCGCCCGGCGACAGCAGGCCGAGCAGGTGCACGGCGCCGCCGCGACGCCGGGCCCCGTCGAGCAGCTCGGTCAACGCCGGGTTGCCGGCGAACTCGCCATCGGCGATGGCCTTGTTGATCCGCGTGAAGTTCTGGTACACCACGCGCCCGGCGCCGAGGTTCATGTGGCCGACCTCGGAGTTGCCCATCTGACCCTCGGGCAGGCCGACGGCCAGCCCCGAGGTGGCGATGCGGCTGTGCGGGTAGTGCTGGAACAGGGCATCCAGGGTCGGCGTATGCGCCGCCGCCAGGGCATTGGCCTCGGCCTCCTGACGCAGGCCGATGCCGTCGAGAATGATCAGGGTACGGGTAGTCATGCCGATCGCCTTCAGAAGATGTAATCGGTAGTCAGGAAGCTCGATTCGCGGTTGCGAATGATCTCGCTGACCAGCGCCTTGTTGCTGTCCTGGAATTTGGTCGCCACCAGGGTACGGATGGAGAACACCCGCAGGGCGTCGTGCACCGACAGGGTGCCCTCGGCCGAGTTCTTGCGGCCGTTGAACGGGTAGCTGTCCGGGCCGCGCTGGCACTGGGCGTTGATGTTGATGCGACCGACCTGGTTGGCGAAGGCATCGACCAGACGACCAACCTGGGCGGAGTGGCTGCCGAAGATGCTCAGCTGCTGGCCGAAGTCGGATTCGAGCACATAGTCGATCACCGTCTGCAGGTCGCGGTAGGGCACCACCGGCACCACCGGGCCGAACTGCTCCTCCTGGTACACGCGCATGTCCGCCGCCACCGGGTAGAGCACGGCCGGGTAGAAGAACGAGCCGCGACTCTCGCCGCCGCCGGGATTCACCACCCGCGCGCCCTTGGCCACGGCATCGGCCACCAGGCCGGCGAGGTAGTCGGTCTTGCCCTCCTCGGGCAGCGGCGTCAGCGCCACGCCGGGCTCCCAGGGCATACCCGGCTTGAGCGCGGCGAGCCTGCTGGTGAACTTGTCGAGGAAGCTGTCGACCACCTCCTCGTGGACGAAGAGGATCTTCAGGGCCGTGCAGCGCTGGCCGTTGAACGACAGGGCGCCGCTGAGCGCCTCGCTGACCGCGCTGTCCAGATCGACCTCGGGCAGGACGATGCCCGGATTCTTCGCATCCAGCCCCAGCGCGGCGCGCAGCCGATGGGGGCGCGGGTGCAGCTTCTTCAGGGCACTGGCGCCCTTGTGGGTGCCGATAAAGGCGAACACGTCGATCTTGCCACTGGCCATCAGCGCGCTGACCGCTTCGCGACCACCACTGTAGATGACATTGATCACCCCGGCCGGGAAGCTGTCGCGAAACGCCTCGAGCAACGGGCGGATCAGCAGCACGCCGAACTTGGCTGGCTTGAACACCACGGTGTTGCCCATGATCAGTGCCGGGATCAGCGTGGTGAAGGTCTCGTTCAGCGGGTAGTTGTAGGGCCCCATGCACAGGGTCACGCCCAGCGGTACGCGACGGATCTGGCCGAGGGTGTCCTGCTCCAGCTCGAAGCGACTGGAGCGGCGATCCAGCTCCTTCAGCGCGCCAATGGTATCGACGATGTAGTCGCAGGTGCGGTCGAACTCCTTCTCCGAATCCTTGAGGTTCTTGCCGATTTCCCACATCAGCAGCTTTACCACCTGCTCGCGCTGCTCGCGCATGCGCACCAGGAAGGCCTCGACATGGGCAATGCGCTCGACCACGCGCATGGTCGGCCAGGCGCCCTGGCCGTTGTCATAGGCGCGCACCGCCGCATCCAGGGCCAGCAACGCCGACTCGGCGTCGAGCTCCGGGGTGCTGCCGAGTATCACCTGCCGGTCGCCCTGCTCGGTCGCCAGAAACACTGGACTGCGCACCGGCGCCACGGGACCTTCCCAGGTGCGCAGCTGGCCATCGACCAGGTATTCGCGCTGCTCGATCGGCGCACCGAGACGATAGGCCTCGGGAATCTCGGCCAGTGTCGGAAACAGCGAGCTGAGACGGCTTGCGGTGGTCATGGCATTACCTCATCTGAGAGCAAGTGGGCGAGACTCCAGCGCACTGGAGCCCCTCACCCGGTGCGAACAACATCTGCGACGGCGGCCCGCAGCCGCGGCGCAGGGCTCGGCGCTAGCCGATCTGGCGGCGCGCCAGCAAGGCCTCGGCGCTGTAGGGGGCGCGCTCTTGCAGCGCTTCCTCGATGCGCAGCAGCTGGTTGTACTTGCCGACCCGATCGGAACGACACAGCGAGCCGGTCTTGATCTGCCCTGCGCAGGTGGCGACCGCCAGGTCGGCGATGGTGGTGTCCTCCGTCTCGCCGGAGCGGTGGGAGATCACCGCCGTGTAGCCGGCGTTCTGCGCCATGCGAATGGCGTCGAAGGTTTCGCTGAGGCTGCCGATCTGGTTGAACTTGATCAGGATCGAGTTGCCGATGCCGCGCTCGATGCCCTGGGCGAGGATCTTGGTATTGGTGACGAACAGGTCGTCGCCAACCAACTGCACGCGCTGCCCGAGCTTGTCGGTCAGCGCGGCCCAGCCGGCCCAGTCGCTTTCGTCCATGCCGTCTTCGATCGAAACGATCGGGTAGCGCTCGCACAGGCCGGCCAGGTAGTCGGCAAAGCCTGCGGAGTCGAAGCTCTTGCCCTCACCCGCCAGCACATAGCGGCCGTCGCGGTAGAACTCCGAGGCGGCACAGTCCAGCGCCAGGGTGATGTCCTGGCCCAGCACGTAGCCGGCACGCTGCACCGCCTTCTGGATGACCACCAGCGCCTCCTCGTTGGAGGTCAGCGAGGGGGCGAAACCGCCCTCGTCGCCCACGGCCGTGCTCAGGCCGCGCTCGCTCAGCTCCGCCTTGAGGCAGTGGAAGACCTCCGCCCCCATGCGCAGTGCCTCCTTGAAGGAGCCGGCGCCGACCGGCTGGATCATGAACTCCTGGATATCGACGTTGTTGTCGGCATGCTCTCCGCCGTTGATGATGTTCATCATCGGCACCGGCATGCTGAACCGGCCCGGCGCGCCGAAGAGCGCGGCCAGGTGTTCGTAAAGGGCCAGGCCCTGGGCCGAGGCGGCCGCCCGGGCGGTGGCCAGGGACACGGCGAGAATGGCGTTGGCGCCCAGCTCGGCCTTGCTCTCGGTGCCGTCCAGGGCAATCATCGCCGCGTCGACTGCGCGCTGCTGCAGCGCATCGAGGCCGAGCACGCAGTCACGGATTGCGCCATTGACGTTGGCCACCGCCCGCATCACCCCTTTGCCCTGGTAACGTGCCGCGCCGTCGCGCAGCTCCAGGGCCTCGCGGGTACCTGTGGACGCCCCGGACGGCACACTGGCAACGCCGACCGCGCCACCCTCGAGGGTCACCACCGCTTCGACCGTCGGATTGCCGCGCGAATCGAGGATTTCCCGGGCCGCGACCTGCTGGATAAGGGTCTTGCTATTCATCGTATTCGGCACCATTGGCAGTAGTTGGATTCAGCGCGGCACAGGGCGCCGCGGCGAGCAGTTCACGCTGCTCGGCATAAGCCTCGCGAAAATCGAAATCCCGTGGCCAGCCATGTTCGCTGTCGGCGACGGCGCCCTTGGCCTGTTCTTGCATGCTCGAGTTCATCACAGAAATCCCCTGGCTCAACAAATCGGGTCGCCCACGCGGATCACCCGCAGGCAATTGGTACCGCCTTGCGCATTGGCGTGATCGCCCCGCGAAATCAGCAGGTGATCACCCGCCTCCACCACGCCACGGCGCAGCAGCTCATCGACGGCGCGGGCATTGACCTCGTCCACCGGGAAGCTGTCGCAATCGAATGGAATGGTCTGCACGCCACGGAACAGGGCCACGCGGTTCTGCGTGCGCGGGTTGCGCGAGAAGGCATAGATCGGCAGGTGCGAGCGAATCCGCGACATCAGTCGCGGCGTGTCGCCGCTTTCGGTCATGCAGATGATCGCCTTGACCCCGTGCAGGTGGTTGGCCGCATACATGGCCGCCATGGCGATCGACTCGTCGATCTTGTGGAACACCTCATCCATGCGGTGCTTGGAGCGATGGGTCTGCGGATGCTTCTCCGCCCCGACGATGACCCGGCGCATGGCCTCGACCGTTTCGATCGGGTAGGCACCGGCGGCGGTCTCGGCCGAGAGCATCACCGCGTCGGTGCCGTCGAGCACCGCGTTGGCCACGTCAAACACCTCGGCACGGGTCGGCATCGACTGGGTGATCATCGACTCCATCATCTGCGTCGCGGTGATCACCACCCGGTTGAGGGTGCGCGCCCGCTCGATGATCAGCTTCTGCACCCCTACCAGCTCGGCGTCGCCGATCTCCACGCCCAGATCGCCACGCGCCACCATCACGCCTTCGGACGCCTCGATGATGGCATCCAGTACGCGCAGATCATTGACCGTTTCGGCCCGCTCGATCTTGGCGATCAGCCCGGCCTCGCCGCCGGCCTCGCGCATCAGGCGGCGGGCGTGCTGCATGTCGGCGGCATCGCGGGGGAAGGACACGGCCAGGTAGTCGACCTGCATCCGCGCCGCCGTGCGGATGTCCTCGCAGTCTTTCTCGGTCAGGGCCGAGGCCGACAGGCCGCCGCCCTTGCGGTTGATGCCCTTGTTGTTGGACAGCGGGCCGCCGACCAGCACCTCGCAGACCAGCTTGCTGCCCTCGAGCCGCAGCACCTTGAGCTCGATCCGCCCATCGTCCAGCAGCAGGATATCGTCCGGGCGGCTGTCGTTGATCAAGGCCTCGTAATCGATGCCGACGGCGTTCTCGTCGCCGGCATTCTTGTCCAGCCCGGCATCGAGCACGAAGACCTGGCCCTTGTGCACCTGCACCTTGCCTGCGACGAAACGGGCGATGCGGATCTTCGGCCCCTGCAGGTCCGCCAGCACCGCGACGAAACGACCGTGCTTGCGCGCCATCTCGCGCACCAGATCGGCCCGAGCGATGTGGTCTTCGGCACTGCCATGGGAGAAGTTCAGCCGCACCACATCCACCCCGGCCAATACCAGGCCTTCGATGGCCTCGGGCGACTGCGTGGCCGGCCCCAGGGTGGCGACAATTTTTGTTCTTCGCTGCATAGCTGAGTGTCCTCAAAGACGTGTGAAGCGGACTGGGCAAACCTGGGCCCGAGCAGACCCGACAGGGACCGGCGTGCGGCGCGCACAGGGCCCGCAGCCGCGAGCATCTACCCCCTGACCATATGGTTGCTTTAACAAACCCAGCTATTGATACTCGGATTAAATAGATTAATCAAGGCAAAATGTTGTAATAAAAACAACATAACTGAAGTGGCTGGTTAAAGGCTTGGGCCCGGGCGCGGCCGAGCGCCCCCCAGAAGCAGCGTCGCGCGGGATCGCCACGGGCTGCAGCCAGTGTCGGTGGGAACAGAGGGACGACGCAGGCGCTCTGGCGAGCGGCGGCGCCAGGGACAGAAGCCTCAGCCCCGCCGTGCGTACAGCCGCAGGGCACCTTCTTCGCCGGCCTGCAGGCTCAGGCTGTCGAGGCCGCAGCTGGCCGCTTCGACACAGAGAAAGCCCAGCGCCTCGTTCCAGCCGACATCGGTCAGCGGCCGGCTGCCGGGGTGCCAGACCACGCTGTTGGCGCCGCCGCCGGTGTCCAGCAGCAGGCGCCGCTGCCACTCCAGGTCCTGCAACTGCAGCAGGCCGGCACGCCGGAAGATCCGGTGGCAGCCGTCCTCGATGCGCAGCTCGCCCTGCTGCAGGCAGTCGCTGCGGCTCAGCAGGTCGTGGCCCCAGGCCCCCTCCAGACCGAGCAGCGCCACCCGCGCCACATCGCCGACCCGCCAGTAGGCATGCAGGGCGTGGCTCAGCTGGCAGGGTTCGCTGTCGGCATGCCGGGTGACCAGGCGCAGGCTCATGGCCTCGCCCAGCTCGGCCTCCAGCGTCACCTGCCAGTCACACAGTTCCAACTGCCAGCGCAGACTCACGCCTTGCGCCTGCACCTCGCTGGATAGCAGTTGCCAATCGCTCAAACGCGCCCAGCCATGGGAGGGCCAGCCGCTCTCGGTCGGGTGACGACCGAACCACGGCCAGCAGATCGGCACACCACCGCGAACGGGACCATGGGGCTGCCAGCGACTGGCGCACCACAGCCAGGGCTGGTCGCCGCTGGGCTGAAAATGCAGGAGCTGCGCGCCCTGACGGCTGAACGCCGCCCGGCAAAGGGGGTGCTCGATCAGCAGCAGCTCGCGCCCCTGATGGTGCACCCAGCGCAGCGCCGAGCTGTCGGCCTGCAGAAACAGCTCAGCCAGGGGATGCCCTGCGGTGCCCCCTGGCTGAGCTGCCGGCTCGCCTTGCGGCAAGCCGGACTGAAGCCGCGACCTAAGCGACGGCATCGCGCCTTACCACCAGTACTCGACCTGGGCGCCGAAGTTCGAGCCATGCCGGGCACTGCCGAACACGCCGCTGTCGGACAGCGCCGAGCCGGCCGCCATCTGGCTGGCGGCATCCTGGGCCGCCTGGTTCCAGGTCGCGTAGGTGTAGTACAGACGGAACTCGGGACGCGCCCAGAAGCCCGGCCCGGCCGGCGACCAGGTCGGCGCCACGGTGAACTTGCTCAGCTTGCGCGTGCCGCCGCTGGCATCGACCTGGTCGTGGCCCAGTTCGCCGACCAGCTTGAACTGCTCGGTGAAGGCATAGCTGGTGCGGCCGCCGACCGACAGCCAGTTCTCGTCGTCCATGTCGGCGCGCCTGTCCTTCTGGTAGACCACCAGGAACTGGCCACCCAGGCGTGGGGTGATCTGCCAGTCGAAGTGCTCCACCATGCGGTAGCGCTTGGCACTGTCATCGAGCATCACGTCGCCGGTCGAGCCCAGGGCAGTGCCCGGACCTGGGCCGTACTGCAGGGCCAGGGTGTTGCTGCCGCCCATGCCGAGGAAGTCCTGCTGCTTGTGCTGCGCGGTGATCGACCAGCCGCTGTGGGCGCCCTCGATATGCCGAGGCTTGTCGATAAAGCTCAGGCCGAACTCCAGCTCGCCATTGGGGTTGGTGTCGAAGCCGGCGACGTTGAAGTCGTGGCGGTTGATGTACTCCTTCTGGAACACGCTGTCCTTGCGCGAGAAGGCGTAGCTGTACTTCAGGCCGCCCAGCTCGTAGTCCTCGATGCCGGCACCGGTAGCGCTCTGGTTCCAGTAGAAGAAGTCGCTGATATGAATGTCGTTGCGCTTGTAGTAGCGACGCCCCGCCCACAGCGAGCCGCCACCCAGCGCCGGTACCTTGCTCCACTCCGCATAAGCCTGGGACATCCGCGAGAAACCATGGTCGCCGGTGAACTCCGGCGTATGGCCGTATTCGTTGAACAACTGCGCCATGCCCTCGACGCTGACCACCGAGCCGTCGTCCAGGGTCAGCAGATCCTGACGCAGATCCAGCTCGGCATACTGCTCGCACTCGTTGCCCAGGCGAAACTTCGACAGCGCCCCCGGCAACTGGAAGCACGACTGGCGGTCGCCATCGGAACTGCCGGCGCCACTGCGCACATAACCGCTGAACTCCAGTGCCTGTGCGGCACCCGGTAATGCCAGATAGCCCAGGGTAATCGCCAGGCCAAGACTCTTCGCTGCTCTCATATCCACTCCAGTTTTGTTTTTATTGTGTTTACTACTTAGCGCAGTCAGCTCAGCCCCAGGCAACGCCAGGGGAGCCGCAGACGCGGAACCATGCGCGCCGCGAGCCCTGAGCCAAACCACCTCGACCACCGGCCTGCTGACACAGACCACCCAGAGGCCCATGTAATGTTGTTAACATAACAAGGCGCGCTATTGATACACGTAACAAACTCCGCAATCAAGGCAATAGCTTGTTATAAAACAACATTCATAAAAGGATTCTAGGACTCGCCGCGGCCGCTCCGGAGGCACCGCATCGGCAGATCTCGGGCCGCGATCCGATGCACTCAATGGACCTTGAGCTGAGCCACCTTGGCCGCCTGCTCGGCAGCCGGAACCTTGCCCGGCAACAGGCGCTCGCCGCTCTGGGCGTCGAACAGCAGCACCCGATCCGGGTCGAATTGCAGCTCAAGGGTCGCGCCGACCTCTGGCGCCTGATCCGGCGCCAGGCGGCAGCACACCTTGGTCTGGTTGAGACTGACGAACACCAGGGTGTCCGGGCCGGTCGGTTCGGTGACCTCGACCTCGGCGCGGATGCTCGGCTGCAGCGATTCGCCGCCCTGGGCCAGCTGGATCAGTTCCGGGCGGATGCCGAGGATCACCTCGCGCTGCTCCATGCCCTCCTCCATCGCCCCCAGGGGCAGCTCGCAGCGGGCCTGGCCGCTGTCGAGCAGGGCCCACAGCTGGCCGTCGCGGCGCTTCAGGCGCAGCGGGATGAAGTTCATCGGCGGCGAACCGATGAAGCTCGCGACAAAGAGATTCGCCGGGTCGTTGTAGATCTGCTGCGGGGTGCCGAACTGCTGGATGATGCCGTCCTTCATCACCGCCACCTTGTCGCCCAGGGTCATGGCCTCGATCTGGTCGTGGGTGACGTAGACCGTGGTGGTCTTCAGGCGCTGGTGCATCAGCTTGATCTCGGTACGCATCTCCACCCGCAGCTTGGCGTCGAGGTTGGACAGCGGCTCGTCGAACAGGTAGATCTTCGGCCGCCGCGCCAGGGCCCGGCCCATGGCCACGCGCTGCTGCTGGCCGCCGGAGAGCTGGCCAGGCTTGCGGCCCAGCAGGTGCTCGATCTGCAGCAGCTTGGCCACCCGCTCGACCTCCTGCTCGATCGCCGCCGGGTCCATCTTACGCATCTTCAGGCCGAAGGCGATGTTGTCGCGCACCGTCATGGTCGGGTACAGGGCGTAGGACTGGAACACCATGGCGATGTCGCGGTCCTTGGGGCTCATGCCGCTGATGTCCCCATCGTCCACCAGGATCGCGCCACCGGTGATGTCTTCCAGGCCGGCGATGCAGTTCATCAGGGTCGACTTGCCGCAGCCGGAGGGGCCGACCAGGATCAGGAACTCGCCCGAGTCGATGGACAGCTCGATGTTCTTCAGGGTGTCCGGCAGACCGCTGCCGTAGGATTTGTTGACGTTGCGTAGTTCGAGGGTTGCCATTGTTGTGTCCTCAACCTTTGACGGCGCCGGCAGTCAGCCCGCGCAAAAAGTACTTACCGGCCAGCACGTAGACCACCAGGGTGGGCAAGCCGGCGATCATCGCCGCGGCCATGTCGACGTTGTATTCCTTGATCCCGGTGCTGGTGTTGACCAGGTTGTTCAGCGCCACCGTGATGGGCTGGGTATCGCCGCTGGCGAACACCACGCCGAACAGGAAGTCGTTCCAGATCTGGGTGAACTGCCAGATCAGGCAGACCATGATGATCGGCACCGACATCGGCAGCAGGATCTTGCCGAAGATGGTGAAGAAGCCCGCGCCGTCCAGCCGTGCCGCCCGCACCAGGGCATCGGGGATGCTCACGTAGTAGTTGCGGAAGAACAGCGTGGTGAAGGCCAGGCCGTAGACCACATGGATCAGCACCAGGCCGCTGGTGGTGTTGGCCAGGCCGAGCTGGCCGAGGGTGAAGGACGCCGGCAGCAGCACCACCTGGAACGGCAGGAAGCAGCCGAACAGCAGCAGGCCGAAGAACAGCTGTGAGCCGCGGAAGCGCCACATGGCCAGGACGTAGCCGTTCAGGGCGCCGAGCAGGGTCGAGATCAGCACCGCC
This sequence comes from Pseudomonas benzenivorans, assembly GCF_024397895.1. Taxonomy (NCBI): domain Bacteria; kingdom Pseudomonadati; phylum Pseudomonadota; class Gammaproteobacteria; order Pseudomonadales; family Pseudomonadaceae; genus Pseudomonas; species Pseudomonas benzenivorans. Next base: position 4,491,288 of record NZ_CP073346.1, on the reverse strand, counting down.
GGCACGGTGATCTTCACCGAGTTCCAGAAGAAGCCGCCGACGCTGTCCCAGGCCTTCAGCCAGCCGATCGCGGTGAACAGCTCGGGCCAGGACAGCAGGTTGCCGGTGCGGATGTCGTCCGGGGTCTTGAAGCTGGTGAGCAGCATGATCACCAGCGGAATCAGGTAGACCGCGCAGGCCACCAGCAGGGTCGCGTAGATCGCCACACGGCCCGGAGTCAGAGCACGCTTAGTCATGGCGCTTGTTCCTCAGTTCGGAGTACAGGTACGGCACCAGGATCGCCAGCACCGCGCCGAGCATCAGGATCGCGCTGGCGGCGCCGAGGCCCATCTGGCCGCGGGTGAAGGTGTGGGCATACATGAACATCGCCGGCAGGTCGGAGGAGTAGCCTGGGCCGCCCGCGGTCATCGAGGCGACCAGGTCGAAGCTCTTGATCGCGATGTGGGCGAGGATCATCAGGGCACTGAAGAACACCGGACCGAGGCTCGGCAGGACGATGCGCAGGTAGATGTTCGGCAGGCTGGCGCCGTCCACCTGGGCGGCGCGGATGATCGACTGGTCGACGCCGCGCAGGCCGGCGAGGAACAGCGCCATGACGAAGCCGGAGGCCTGCCATACCGCAGCCATCACCAGGCAGTACACCACGTACTGCGGGTCCACCAGCCAGTCGAAACGAAAGCCTTCCCAGCCCCAGTCGCGCAGCAGCTTGTCCAGGCCCAGGCCGGGATTGAGCAGCCATTTCCAGGCGGTGCCGGTGACGATCATCGACAGGGCCATGGGGTAGAGGAAGATGGTGCGAATGAACCCTTCGCGGCGGATGCGCTGATCCAGCAGCACCGCCAGCAGCACGCCGATCACCAGGCTGATGGCGATGAACAGGCCACCGAAGACCATCAGGTTCTTGCTCGCCACCCACCAGCGGTCGTTGTCCAGCAGGCGCTGGTATTGCTCCAGGCCGACCCACTTGTAGCTGGGCATGAAGCGCGAGTTGGTGAACGACAGCAGCAAGGTCCACAGGATGTAGCCGTAGAAGCCGACCGTAATGATCAGCATGCTCGGCGACAGCACCAGCTTCGGCAGCCAGTGCTGCAGCGCATCCAGCTTTGATGCCTTGGTAAAGACTGCGATTGAGCTCATAACACAGGTCCATCACGTCGAGGGGACAGATTCAGGGCGCAACTATCCAGGGCGCGGTTTTCACCGCACCCGGAAAGCCGAGTCACCTGGGGAAAGCCGCCGGGCTTGCCGGCGGCCAGGGCTGCCTTACTGCACAGCCTTGATCGCGGCGGCCAGTTGCTGCGCGGCGCGCTGCGGGTCGCCTTGCGGGTCGTTGAAGAAGTTGGTCACCACATCGAACACCGCACCCTGCACGTAGCTGGAAGCGGCCATGCCGTGAGCCAGGCTCGGCTGCAGGCCACCGTTGCCGGCCGCCGCCTTGAAGTCGGCCATGGAGGCCTGGGCGCAGGCGTCGAAGCCGCTCATGTCCTGGTCCAGACGCACCGGGATCGAGCCCTTGTTCTGGTTGAAGAACTCCTGGAACTGCGGCGACATGACGGTCTCGGCCAGATCGGCCTGGGCCTTGCGGTTGTCTTCATCGCTGAGCTTGAACATGGCCAGCGAATCGATGTTGTAGGCGAAGCTGCCCTGGGTGCCCGGGAACGGCAGGCACTGATAGTCCTTGCCCGCCACCTTGCCGGCGGCGCTCCACTCGCTCTTGGCCCAGTCGCCCATCACCTGCATGCCGGCCTTGCCGTTGATCACCAGGCCGGTGGCGGCATTCCAGTCGCGACCGGCGGCGTTGGCGTCGATGTAACCGCGCAGCTTCTTCAGGGCGGCGAAGGCCTCGACCATCTTCGGCCCGGTGAGGGTCGCCTCATCCTGCTCGACGAAGGCCTTGTGGAAGCCCTCCGCGCCCAGGACGCTGAACACCAGGTCCTCGAACACGGTGCTGTCCTGCCAGGGCTGACCGCCGTGGGCCAGGGGAATGAAGCCGGCGGCCTTGAGCTGCTCGGCGGCGGCGAAGAATTCGTCGAGGGTGGTCGGCGGCGTGGCGCCGGCCTTGGCGAAGACTTCGGGGTTGATCCACAGCCAGTTGACCCGGTGCACGTTGACCGGCACGGCGACGTAATCACCCTCGTACTTCATCACGTTGGCCACCTGCTCGGGCAGCAGCCTGTCCCACTGCTGCTGCTCGGCGACGCCGTTGAGGTCGGTCAGCAGACCCAGCTCGCCCCACTCCTGGATGTCCGGGCCCTTGATCTGGGCGGCGGCAGGCGGGTTGCCCGATACGGCACGGGTCTTCAATACGGTCATGGCTGCTTCGCCACCACCACCGGCAACGGCGAAGTCCTTCCAACTATGGCCTTTCTCTTCGACCAGCTTCTGCAGGGTGTCGGCGGCGCGCTTCTCGCCACCGGAGGTCCACCAGTGCAGCACTTCGACTTCACCGGCATGGGCAGCCAGCGGCAGCAGATAGGCGAGAGAAACAGCAGTTGTCAGGCGGGAGATCGCATTCATGAATGGCACCTATTTGTTGTTGTTATCAACGGGCAAGTCTGATGCTTGCGCTGGATTGAATAGTATCCAGGGGCTCGTGTGCCGTGGGTAACGAAGGGATGCACAAAGGTCACGACCTTGTTACATAAGCCGGAACCGGCGCAGCGTCGGCATTGCAGGACGGAATCGAGCCGGATGGGCTACCGAGCGCCATGATACGCGCCAGGGCCTCGTCATGCCGGCAGCGGCGCCGCTGCGGCAGGCCTTCGCACAAAGAAAAGCCCGGGCGATCGCAACCGATCGTCCCGGGCCGACGAGTCCACACCCCAGGTCCGCCCGATGGGAAGGCTCAGGCGAAAGCCATGACCTCGGGTAGCGGCTTGCGCGGTTTCTGCGGCCAATTGCCGGGCGCCGGGTAGCCGGCGGTGACCAGCATCACCGGCACCTCATTGGCGGCCAGGTCGAACTCGCGCGACACCGCCGCGGCGTCGAAGCCGCTCATCGGCCCCGTTGCCAGGCCCACGCCCTCGGCAGCCAGCATCAGCGTCATGGCCGCCAGAGAAGCCGAGCGCAGCGCCTCGTCACGCTGCAATTGCGGGTTGCCCTGGTGCGAATCGGTGGCCGCGGCAACCCAGCCTTCGGCGAACTCCGGTGCCAGGATCCCCGCTGCCACGGCGGGCTCGAGCGCCCGCGCGAGCCCCTCATGGGCCGCCAGTGTGCCGCAGACGATGTAGGTGACCGGCGCTTGCAGCACCTGCTGCTGGCCGTAGGCCGCCGCATGCAGGCGCGCCTTGGCGGCGGCCGAACGCACGGCGATGAATTTCCAGTTCTGCAGGTTGTACGCCGAGGGCGCGCGAGCGGCCAGGCGCACCAGCTCGCTGACCTGCTCGTCCGTCAGGTCGCGCTCGACATCGTAGCGGCCCGTGGAGATCCGACCTTCGATGAGCTGCTTGATGAAATCGGACATGAGATCCTCCTCAGTGATTGGCCGTTGTGGCCGGTGGCGGCCAGATTGAAGATCAGCGCTGGTACTGGACAGGCGTCACGGCCGCCGGCGCCGGCGCGCTGGACGCCCACTGCACGGCCAGGATGCTGCCGAGCACCGCGACCATGCCCAGCAGGGAAACCCCGTCCATGCTCTGGCCCAGCAACGCCCAGCCGAGAATCACCGCCGTCAGGGGGCTGAGCAGGCCCAGGGACGACACCGCGACCGGCGTCAGACGGGCAATGCCGCGAAACCACAGTACGTAGGCCAGCAGAGCGCCGAATATCGACAGGTAGGCGTAACTCAGCACCTGGGTGAGGCTCAGGCTCGGCAGCGGCGGATCCAGGCTCCAGGCCACGGGCACCAGTAACAGCCCGCCCAGCAGCAGCTGCCAGCCGGTAAAGGCCAGCACCGACACCTCGGGGCGCCAGCGCCGCGCCAGGTAGGTCCCGGCCGCCATGCAGGCGGTGCCGACTAAGGCCGCGGCGATGCCGAGCGGGTCCCACACCGCCCCCGGCGAAAGCAGCAGCGCGGCCATCCCGGCGACCCCGACCACGCCGGCGCCGAGGGCCAGGTTGGCCGGCTGGCGGTGGTCCAGGCTCCAGACCAGGCCCATCACCAGCAGCGGTTGCAGCGCCCCGACCACCGCCGCCAGGCCCCCGGGCAGGCGGTAGGCGGCGATGAACAGCAAGGCCTGAAAGAAGCCGATATTCAGCGCCGCCAGCACCGCCAGGCGTCCCCAGGACGCGCGAGCCGGCAGGTGGCGGCTGTACAGCACCAGCAGCAGGCCAGCCGGCAGGGTACGCAACAGGGCCGCGGTGAAGGGCCGGTCCGGCGGCAGCAGTTCGGTGGTGACTATATAGGTCGACCCCCAGATGGCCGGGGCCAGCGCGGTGATCAGCACATCGACCCAGGACACAGTCGCTTGCTTGGCGCTCATGCAATTACCTTCAATTCAAGATAAAATCAGAGCCTCCCACATAACAATCTTGATATCAAGATAAAAGGGCTCGCCTGATGAGCACAGATCGACGACCGGACGCGGTAGACACCATCCTCGAGCAGTGGCGCCGCGAACGTCCGGACCTGCAACTCGGCCCCATGGGCACCATCGGCCGCCTCAAGCGCTGCTCCACCCTGCTCGGCCGCCGCCTGGACGAAACCTTCGCCGCCTTTGGCCTGAGCTTCTGGGAATTCGACGTGCTGGCGACGCTCAGGCGCTCCGGTGCCCCCTACTGCCTGGCGCCGACCGAGCTGTTCGCCACCCTGATGGTCACCTCGGGCACCATGACCCACCGCCTGAAGAGCCTGGAGGCCAGCGGCTGGGTGCAGCGCGAGGCGAACCCGCAGGATGCCCGCAGCCTGCTGGTGCGCCTGACGGACAGCGGCAAGGACCTGATCGACCGCGCGGTGACGGCCCATGTGGAGAACGAGCGGCGCATCATGGCGCCGCTGGATGCCGCCGAGCTGGCGGCGCTGGATGCCGGTCTGAGCCGGCTGCTGGTGATGCTGGAGTCGGCCCAGGACTGAGCCGCCAGGGATTACGGCGCCTGGCGAGCACCTTGCTTGGACGTGCGGCGCGCTAATCGGGCTGGCGCGGCAACATCAGGGTCACGCGCAGCCCCCCGTCGCGCAGGTTGCGCAGACTCAGCTCGCCGCCGTGGCTGTGGGCGATGTTGCGCGCGATACCGAGGCCCAGCCCGTAGCCCGGCTGCTGCCCGGCCAGGCGGAAATGCGGTTCGAACACCTGCTCCAGGCGCTGCTCCGGCACCCCCGGCCCTTCGTCATCGACGTGCAGAACGAAGGCCTTGCCATCGTCCTCGATGTGCAGGTGGGCCCGCTCGCCGTACTTCAGCGCGTTGTCCACCAGGTTACCGATGCAGCGCTTGAGCGCCAGCGGCTTGCCCGAATAACTGGCCAGCGCCCGGCCGTCCAGGGTCACCCGACCGTTGCCGGCCGGCGCCAGGTAGGGTTCGATCACACCGTTCAACAGGTAGTTGAGGTCGACCGGCTCGATGTTCTCGTGGATGTCGGTGTCCTTGACGCACTGCAGCGCGCCCTTGACCAGCATCTCCAGCTCATCCAGGTCGCGACTGAACTTGGCCTGCAGCTCCTCGTCATCGAGCAGTTCGACGCGCAGGCGCAGGCGGGTGATGGGCGTGCGCAGATCATGGGAGATGGCGCTGAACAACTGGCTGCGTTCGCGCAGATAGCGACCGATGCGCTCGCGCATGGCGTTGAAGGCGCGGCTGACCTCCACCACCTCGCTACCGCCCGCCTCGGGCAGCGGCTGCACCTCGCTGCCCAGGGACATTTCCCGCGCCGCCACGGCCAGGCGCTTGAGCGGCCGGCTCTGCCAATGCACCAGCACCCCGATGAACAGCAACAGGAAGCTGCTGGTGAGGATGATGAACCACAGCTGCTGGGCCGGCAGCCCTTGCTGCTCCAGGCTGACGTAGGGCTCGGGCATCAGCGAGGCCAGGTACAGCCACTCGTTCGGCGCGATCTGAATCTGGGTGACCAGCACCGGCGGGTTCAGCGGTTCCAGGCTCAGGGCGTAATGGGCCCAGGAGCGCGGCAGCTGGTCGAGCTTCAGCGCGCTGTTGAAGATCAGCAGGTCGTCCGGGCTGACGAATTGCACCAGCAGGTCGAGGTCCTTGCCCAGCCGCTCGCGCAGGGTCGCGTCGACCTCGTCCAGCACCGCGCGCTTGCGCGGGGTTTCCGCCATCCACTGCATGTTCAGGGGCTTGTCGTTGAGCGACACGAAGAAGCGCGTGCCGCCCATGTTGCGCAGCTGGTCGAGCACCAGCGGCCGGAAGCCCAGGGGCAGGGAGCGGAAGTAGCCGACGCTGGCGGCCATCGACTGGCCCAGGCTGCGCGCACTGGTGACCAGCCCCTCCATCTGGCTGGCGCGCAGCTGCGACACCCAGATCACGCTGGACAGCGCCTGGGCCAGCAACACCACCAGCAGGGTCAGCAGCAGCATGCGCGCCAGCAGCGAGCGCGGCACCGGCAGCAGCCGGCGCGGATTAATGGCCATCGCCGAGATAGGGCGTGACGTTGGCCGCCAGCTGGTAACCGCTGCCGCGCACCGTGCGGATCAGCCGCGAGGGCTTTTCCGTGTCGCGCAGGCGCTGGCGCAGGCGGCTGACCGCCATGTCGACGATGCGCTCCAGCGGCATCACCTCGCGGCCACGGGTGGCATTGCCAATGGTGTCGCGGTCGAGGATCTGCTGCGGGTGGTCGAGGAACAGCTTGAGCAGGGCGAAATCGGCACCGGAGAGGATCACCTCCTCGCCATCGGCATGGAACAGGCGGTGGCTGACCATGTCCAGGCGCCACTCGTCGAAGGCCAGCACCTCGCTGCCGCGCTCGTGACTGAAGTGGGCGCGGCGCAGCAGGGCCTTGATCCGCGCCAGCAACTCGCGCGGGCTGAAGGGCTTGCCCAGGTAGTCGTCGGCGCCCAGCTCCAGGCCGATGACCCGGTCGGCCTCGTCGGAACTGGCGGTGAGCATGATCACCGGCACCTGGGCGAAACGCTGGTGCTCGCGCACCCAGCGGCACAGGCTGAATCCGTCCTCGTCGGGCAGCATCACATCGAGGATCACCAGATCCGCCGGCTCGGCGCACAGGCCCTGGCGAAAGCCCGCACCATCGCCGACCGTGCGCACCTGGAAGCCGGCGCGGCTCAGGTAGGTGTGCAGCAGCTCGCGTATTTCCTGGTCATCATCGACCAGCAGAATGGATTTTCCGGGTTGACCCACAGTTCGCCGTCCTTCTTGTTGTCGGCCCGACACGCGGTGCGCGCGCCGCGCGGCAAGCTTAGCGCGACCAGGGGTGCAGGTGCAGCCTCGGCCAAGACGATCGGGCACCGTCCACGCCGGCGAACACCCTCGCCTGCGGACGGCCTGCCTACCCTCTTCCCAGCGCCTGCTGCAGCGCCACGCCGGCGCCCATCAGCCCTGGGTACTCGGCCGTCACCAGCCACACCGGTATACCGTCGAAGTAGCTACTCATCACACCCTTGTCACGCAGGCAGCGGGCAAAGCCGCTGGCCAGGAACAGCTCGGCGAAGCGCGGCACCACGCCACCGACTATGTAGACGCCGCCGCGCCCACCGAGGCTCAACACGTTGTTGCCAGCGGCGCGGCCGAGCCAGCAGCAGAACTGCTCGATCACCTGCAGGGCAACGGCATCGCCGTCCAGCGCCGCCGCCGTGATCTCGGCCGGCGACTGCAGCCGCGGCGCATGGCCGTCGAGGCTGCAGATCGCCCGATAGAGCAGCAGCAGACCGCCGCCACTGAGCACGTCCTCGGCGCGCACGTGGTCGAGCTGGCGATACAGCTGCTGCCACAGCTCGGCTTCACGCGGACTGCCGATCGGCAGGTCGACATGACCGCCCTCCCCCGGCAAGGCCAGCCAGCTGCCGTCGGCCGACTCCAGCAGGGTGCCGACACCCAGGCCGGTGCCCGGGCCGATCACCACGCAGGGCCGGTTCGCCTCGGGCTCGCCCGGGCACACCAGGCGCCGCTCGTCTTCGCGCAGGCGGGTCATGCCCAGGGCCATGGCGGAAAAATCGTTGACCAGCAGCAGCTCGCGCACCTGCAAGGTCTCGCAGAACGCCGCGCGACTGATGCGCCAGTGGTTGTTGGTGAAGCGGAACAGGTCGCCGCTGACCGGCCCGGCGCAGGCCAGGCACACCGACTCCACCGCCCCCAGTGGCAACCCCAGCTCGGCCAGGTAGGCGCTGATCGCCGCCTCCGGCCCCAGGTAGTCGGCGGTGGCCAATACCCGCACCGACTCCAGCTGCTCGTCGCGCCACAGGGCGAAGCGCGCATTGGTGCCGCCGATATCGCCGACCAGCGCCAGATTCACTTCAGCGACTCCAGGCTGCTGGTGAAGGCCGTGGCGCCCTGCTCGGCCGAGCTGAAGGCCTGGCGCATGAAGGCGAACAGTTCGCGACCACAGCCCACGGCATTGGACAGGGTGTCGAGCGCCGGCTCACGGGCGGCCAGCTCGGCGGCGTCGACCAGCACCTGCAGCTCGCCGCTCTTGCCGTCGACGCGGATGACGTCGCCATCGCGTACCCGCGCCAGCGGGCCGCCATCGAACGCCTCGGGGCAGACATGGATGGCCGCCGGGATCTTGCCCGAGGCGCCGGACATGCGCCCGTCGGTGACCAGCGCCACCTTGAAGCCACGGTCCTGCAGCACGCCGAGGAAGGGGGTCATCTTGTGCAGCTCGGGCATGCCGTTGCTGCGCGGCCCCTGGAAGCGCATCACCGCGACGAAATCGCGCTCCAGCTCGCCGGCCTTGAAGGCATCGGCCAGCTCCTGCTGGTCCTGGAACACCCGCGCCGGCGCCTCGACCACCTGGTGCTCGGGCGCCACGGCGGACACCTTCATGACCCCGCGACCGATATTGCCCTGCATCAGGCGCAGGCCACCCTCGGCGGAGAAGGGATTGGCCACCGGGCGCAGCACGCTTTCGTCATGGCTCTTGCTCGGGCCGTCGCGCCACACCAGCTGGCCGTCCTCGAGGAAGGGCTCGCGGGTATAGCGGGACAGGCCACGGCCGGCCACGGTGTTGACATCTTCGTGCAGCAGACCGGCCTCGAGCAGCTCGCGAATCAGGAAAGCCATGCCGCCGGCGGCCTGGAAGTGGTTGATGTCGGATTTGCCGTTGGGGTAGACGTGGGCCAGGGTCGGGGTCACGGCCGACAGATCGGCCATGTCCTGCCAGGTCAGCTGGATGCCGGCGGCCTGGGCGATGGCCGGCATGTGCAGGGTATGGTTGGTCGAGCCGCCGGTGGCGTTCAGCGCCACGATGGAGTTGACCAGGCAGCGCTCGTCGACGATCTCGCCGAGCGGCATGAACTGGCCGCTCTGCCTGGTCAGACGGGTGATCTGCTGCGCCGCCTCGCGGGTCAGGGCGTCGCGCAGCGGGGTACCCGGATTGACGAAGGAGGCGCCCGGCAGGTGCAGGCCCATCACCTCCATCAACAGCTGGTTGGTGTTGGCGGTGCCATAGAAGGTGCAGGTACCGGGGCTGTGGTAAGCGGCCATCTCCGCCTCCAGCAGCTCATCGCGGGTCGCCTTGCCCTCGGCGTAGCGCTGGCGCACATCGGCCTTCTCCTTGTTCGACAGACCGGACGGCATCGGGCCGGCCGGCACGAACAGGCTCGGCAGGTGGCCGAAACGCAGGGCGCCCATCATCAGGCCCGGGACGATCTTGTCGCAGATGCCCAGGTAGACAACCGCATCGAACATGTTGTGGGACAGGGCCACGGCGGTGGCCATGGCGATCACCTCGCGGCTGGCGATGCCCAGCTCCATGCCCGGCTCGCCCTGGGTGACCCCGTCGCACATGGCCGGCACGCCACCGGCGAACTGGCCGACCGAGCCGACCTCGCGCAGGGCCTGCTTGATCCGCTCGGGATAGTCCAGATACGGCTGATGAGCCGAGAGCATGTCGTTATAAGCAGAAACAATGGCCACGTTGGCCGCGTCCATCAGGCGCAGGGTCTGCTTGTCCTGGCTGCCGCAACCGGCCACGCCGTGGGCGAAATTGGCGCACTGCAGCTTGCCGCGCTGCGGGCCCTCGCTGGCGGCCGCATGAATCATCGCCAGGTAGCGCTCGCGCGTGGGGCGGCTGCGGGCGATCAGGCGGTCAGTTACCTCAAGGACGCGGGGATGCATGTTGTCGACTCCAGGCTGGCGAATGGCGATATTTTGTACTTACTACAAAAATATTGCCAGTAAAAAGGCTTGATTTCTATACCTGCGGATATAATCTTGTAATTCCAACAACAAATTCACGAGACCACAGCCATGACCCTACGAATCGCCATCAATGGCTTCGGCCGCATCGGTCGCAACGTCCTGCGCGCCCTGTACAGCCAGAACTATCGCCAGCAACTGCAGGTCGTGGCCATCAACGACCTGGGCGACAGCGCGATCAATGCCCACCTGCTCAAATATGACAGCGTGCACGGCATCTTCGAGGGCGAGGTCGAATCCGATCGCGAAAGCCTGACCGTCAACGGCGACCGCATCGCCGTCAGCGCCATCCGCAACCCTGCCGAACTGCCGTGGAAGGCCCTGCAGGTCGACGTGGTCTTCGAGTGCACCGGCCTGTTCACCGAGCGCGACAAGGCCGCCGCCCACCTGGCTGCCGGCGCACGCAAGGTGATCATCTCGGCCCCGGCCAAGGGCGCCGACGCCACCGTGGTGTTCGGCGTCAACCAGAACCTGTTGCGCCAGTCCATGCAGATCATCTCCAACGCCTCCTGCACCACCAACTGCCTGGCCCCGGTGGCCCAGGTGCTGCAGCGCGAGCTGGGCATCGAGCAGGGCCTGATGACCACCATCCACGCCTACACCAACGACCAGAACCTCTCCGACGTCTATCACGGTGACCCCTATCGCGCGCGCTCGGCGACCCAGTCGATGATCCCGACCAAGACCGGCGCCGCCGAGGCAGTGGGCCTGGTGCTCCCGGAACTGGCCGGCAAGCTGACCGGCATGGCCGTGCGGGTGCCGGTGATCAACGTCTCGCTGGTCGACCTGACCCTGCAGGTCAAGCGCGAAACCAGCGCCGAGGAGGTCAATGCCCTGCTCAAGGCCGCCAGCGAGAAGTCGCCGGTGCTCGGCTACAACAGCCTGCCCCTGGTGTCCTGCGACTTCAACCACAATCCACTGTCGTCGATCTTCGACGCCAACCACACCAAGGTCAGCGGCAAGCTGGTCAAGGTCATGGCCTGGTACGACAACGAATGGGGCTTCTCCAACCGCATGCTCGACAGCTGCCTGGCCCTGTGCAACGCCCCCGAAGCCTGAGGCTCGCGCCCCGTCAGCCCCCAACCAGGACGCCCCGATGAGCCGCATCAGCTTTACCACGGCCGCCATGCCGGCGCGCAAGCGCATTGCCCTGGTCGCCCATGACCACTGCAAGGCCTTCCTGCTCGACTGGGCCGAACGACAGCGCGAGCGACTGGCCAGGCATCACCTGCTGGCCACCGGCACCACTGGCCTGCTGCTGGGCAAGCGCCTGGAGCAGCCGGTCGAGAGCATGATCAGCGGCCCGCTCGGCGGCGACCAGCAGCTAGGCGCCCGTATCGCCGAACGCCAGGTGGACATCCTGGTGTTCTTCTGGGACCCCTTCGAGCCGCAGCCTCACGACCCGGACGTCAAGGCCCTGCTACGGGTTGCCGCGGTGTGGAATATTCCAGTCGCCTGCAACGAAAGCAGCGCCGACTACCTGCTCGGTAGCGCGCTGCTCGAGCAGGCGCACGAATACCGCATCCCGGACTACGCCAGCTACCTCGCAAGCCGCCAATAGGCCACAGGCGCCGGGATATCCCCGGCGCTCCCCTCCTCGCAGCCCTGTAGGCCGGCAAACCGCGGCGCAGCGATCTGACGCGAGCTTTGGCCTATTTCGCGGGCCGCCTGTAACAAAACAACTCTCCCCCCGTCAGATGGAACAGGAGCGGCACCTCGCTTCCCGGCTCGGCACCAATAATGTCGAGCCGAGGCGATCACCGTTCTATGCTCAGTCTGAGCGCTTCATCCCGATCAACCATATGGAGATACCCACGATGAAAACCACTGCTTCCCATGCTGTTTCGGCCGCCGGTCTCGCTCTCGCTCTGGGGGCAGCCCTGGCGATCTCCTCGGCGCCTCTCACCGCCCAGGCGGCGGAGAACGAGAAGTGCTACGGCGTATCAATGCAAGGCAAGAACGACTGCGCCGCAGGCCCAGGTACCACCTGTGCCGGCACCGCGAAGACCGACTATCAGGGCAACGCCTGGAAATTCGTCCCGGAGGGCACCTGCAAGGAAATCGCCTCGCCGACCTCGCCGACCGGCTTCGGCCAGCTCGAGGCCTTCGAGGAAGTGAAGTCCTGATCGGCCAGCAGGAGCGCTGTTGATGATCCCCACCCCCAATCCCCCTGTCAGCAGCGCCCCTGCGCTTCGGCCCGCGCTTCCCAGCCGGGCCGGCATCAGCCTTAAATCGCAGCATTTCGAGGAGATTCTCGATAACCCGCCAGCCGTTGGCTTCTTCGAGGTCCATGCGGAGAACTACATGGTCGCCGGCGGCCCGTTCCACCACTACCTGGGGCTGATCCGCGAGCGCTATCCCCTGTCGATTCACGGCGTCGGATTGTCCATAGGCGGCCAGCAGGCCCTCGACAGCGAACACCTGCAGCGCCTGGCCAGGCTGCTCGAACGCTATCAACCCGAATCATTTTCCGAGCACCTGGCCTGGTCGAGCCATGGCGAGGTGTTCCTCAACGACTTGCTGCCGATCTGCTACGACGCACAGACCCTCGAGCGGGTCTGCGCCCACGTCGATCAGGTCCAGCAGCACCTGCAGCGGCAGATGCTGCTGGAGAATCCGGCAACCTACCTGCAGTTCGCCGGCTCCACCCTGGACGAGGCCCACTTCATCAACGAAGTGGTGCGCCGCACCGGCTGCGGCCTGCTGCTCGACGTCAACAACATCTATGTCTCCTGCATCAACCACCACTGGGATGCCCAGGCCTACCTGCGCGCCCTGCCGCTCGATGCGGTGGGCGAGATCCACCTGGCCGGCTTCACCGAGGACCGGGATGGCGCCGGCGACCGCCTGCTGATCGACAGTCACGGCGCGCCGGTCGACAACGCAGTGTGGAGGCTCTTCGAGGACGCCCTGGGGCTGATCGGACCGACCCCCACCCTGCTCGAACGGGACAACGCGGTGCCGCCGCTGGATGCACTGGTGCGCGAAGCGCAGCAGGCCCAGGCGCTGCTCGACTCCTGTGAGCCGCGCCCGCAGCAGGCCCGGGCATGAGCATGCAGCAGCAGTTCGCCGCCGCCCTGCTCGATCCGCAGCTCGATTGCCCGGCACAGCTGCGCGCCTGGAACGGCTCGGACCCGGCGAAGCGTTTCGCCGTCTACCGCAACAACGTACTCAGTTCCCTGATCGATGCCCTGGCCGCCAGTTTCCCGGTGGTTCAGCAACTGGTCGGCGAAACCTTCTTCCGCGCCATGGCGGCCGAGCATGTGCGCAGCGCGCCACCACGCTCGCGCCTGGTGGTCGACTACGGCGCAGACTTCCCGGTCTTTATCGAAGGCTTCTCCCCGGCCGGCGGACTGCCTTACCTGGCTGACGTGGCACGCCTGGAGCTGCTGCGCATTCACGCCTACCACGCCGCCGACGCCGAACCGGTGAACCAGCAGGCCCTGGCCGCTGCCCTGGCGACGCCGGAGCGCGTCGGCGCCCTGCACTTCCAGCTGCATCCCTCGCTCCAGGTGCTCGAATCGGCCTTCGCGGTGGTCTCGCTCTGGGCCGCCCATCAGGGCGAAGGGCAGATCGCCCGCGTCGATCCCGGTCAGGGCGAGTGCGCCCTGGTGCGCCGTCACGGCCTAACGGTCGAAGTCTCGGCCATCCGCCCGGGCGAGGCGACCTTTGCCCAGGCCCTGCAACAGGACCAAGCGCTGGCCCGCGCAGCCGAGCGCGCCCTGGCGCGTGATCCCCACTTCGACCTTGGCAGCTGCCTTGGCCAACTGCTGGCCTGTGGCGCCATTACCCAGTTCGCGTACGACAGCGAGGAACAATAACCATGAACAATTCCGCCTCCGCGCCTGCCCGCCTGATCGCCTGGGCGGTCGACCTGTGCCAGCAGATCCCCTACAGCCTGATCGCCTTCCTCGGCCGCTTCTCCATTGCCGCCGTGTTCTGGAAGTCGGGGCAAACCAAGATCGAGGGGCTGGCCATCGACATCGTCTCCGGCAGCTTCGAACTGGGCATGCCCAGGCTCTCGGCTTCGGCCGTGCCGCTGTTCGAGCACGAATACCAGGTGCCGCTGCTGCCGCCCGAAATTGCGGCCTACATGGCGGCGTTCGCCGAGCACCTGTTTCCCATCCTCATCCTGCTCGGCCTGGCCACGCGCTTCTCGGCCCTGGCCCTGTTCGGCATGACCCTGGTGATCCAGCTGTTCGTCTACCCGGACGCCTACCCGGTCCACGGGGTCTGGGCAGCCGTACTGCTGTTCCTCGCCGCCAAGGGTCCCGGCGCGTTGTCGATCGACCATTTAATTGCCCGGCAGTATGGTTATAATCGCTGACCTTCGATACCAGAAACCCCATGGCCATGCGTCTTCGCCTGATCCTCTGCCTGCTGCTCTGCCTGGCGCTGCCCCTCAATGGGCTGGCGGCGCTGGCCATGCCGGCCGAGCCATGCCCGATGCCCGCACAGGCCCATGAGGCGTTGATTCAAGCCGGGACTGATTGCTGCGATGCCCAGAAAAGCGCGCAGCTCGGCAGCAAGGTGTGCAAGAACGGCCAGCAATGCCAGAGCAGCAGCCTGCTGCAGGTGACGGTCGACAAGCCGGCGCTTGTCACCCCGGGCGTGCCCTCACCGCCCCGCTACAACGACTTCATCCCTTCCCCGACCCCCGAAGGCCTCTGGCGCCCTCCCCGCGCCTGACTTCCGTCATGTTCTGAACGCTGCTGCGCGCCTCGCCTGAGGCGCGCAGCAGGCTGTGCGTCCGCCCCCTTGGCGGCGCTGGATCATCACTGGACGTCCCTCCATGAGAACACCCGATACCCGCAGCAGGCGCGCGCGCCACGCTGTCCTGACGGCCTGCCTGCTGGCCATGCCAACCTGGGCCGCGGCCCTGAGCCTGGACGAAGCCCTGCAGCTGGCCGAGCAACAGGCGCCTTCGCTGGCTGCTCAGTTGCACGGCATCGATGCCGCCCGTAGCGCGGCCATTCCGGCCGGGGAACTGCCCGATCCCAAGCTGCTGCTCGGCCTGCAGAACGTGCCGGCGGAAGGCTCCGACCGCGGCAGCCTGACCCGCGATTTCATGACCATGCAGATGGTCGGCGTCATGCAGGAAGTGCCCAACCGCGCCAAGCGCCAGGCGCGGGTGGAGGTGGCCCAGGCCGGCATCCAGCGCGCCGGCGCCGAGCAACGGGTCGAGCGACTCAGGGTCCGGCGGGAAACCGCGCTGGCCTGGATCTCGGCCGTGGCCGTGGAGCAGAAACTCGGGCTGTTCCCCAGCCTCTACGCGGAGAACCAGCTGCTGGCCAAGGCCGTACAGGCGCGCATCGCCGGCGGCCGCGGCGCCAGCGCAGACAGCGTCGTGCCCAAGCAGGAAGCGGCCTTGCTGGCCGAACAGGAGGACCAGCTGATCAGCCTGCGCACGCGCCAACGCGCGGCGCTGCGCCGCTGGATCGGCGATGCGGCGGCGCAACCACTGAGCGGCGCCCTGCCCGACTGGAAGGTGGACGCCAGCCACTACCAGGGCCAGCTGCAGCAGCACCCGGAGCTGAGCGCCTTCGCGCCCATGACCGAGCAAGCCTCGGCCAGGGTCCGCGAAGCCCAGGCGGACAAGCGCCCCGACTGGAGCTGGGAGCTGGCCTACCAGCGCCGCGGCCCCGCCTTCGGCGACATGGTCAGCGTGCAATTCAGCGTCGACCTGCCACTGTTCGCGGACAGCCGGCAGAACCCCAGGGTCGCCGCGCGCCATGCCGAACTCAACCGCGTCCAGGCCGAACGCGAAGCGCTGGAGCGCGAGCATGCCGCGCAACTGGCCGAGGACCTGGCCGAATACCAGCGCCTGGATCGCGCGGTGCAGCGCAGCCAGGACAGCCTGCTGCCGCTGGCCGAGGAAAAACTCGCCCTGATCCTGGCCGGCTACCGCGCTGCCAGCGCCGAGCTGAGCGAGGTGGTGGCGGCCCGGCGCGAGCTGATCGAGGCACGCCTGCGGCATATCGACCTCGAGGAACAACGCGCCCTGAGCAACGCCCGCCTTTACTTCGCCTACGGAGACGCCCGCTGATGCCCACTCGAATCCTCCAAGGCGCCGCACTCACCGGCCTGGCGCTGGCCCTCGGCGCCGCCGGCGGCTATTGGCTGGCCAGGCAGCCCGCCGAACCGATGCCCGACGACGCCATGCAAGCGGCTTCGCCCCAAACCCAGGGCGAGGTGCTGTACTGGTACGACCCCATGTACCCGCAACAGAAATTCGACCAGCCGGGCAAGTCGCCCTTCATGGACATGGAGCTGGTACCCCGTTACGCCGACGCGGCCGGCGACAGCGCCGCGGTCAGCATCGACGCCAGCGTCACCCAGAACCTCGGCATGCGCCTGGCCACGGCCACCCGCGGCGCCATGGCCAGCAGCCTGGAGGTCACCGGCAGCCTGGGCTTCAACGGCCGCGATGTCGCCGTGGTGCAGACGCGGGCCGGCGGCTTCGTCGAGCGCGTCTATCCGCTGGCGCCCGAGGATCGGGTGGCGGCCGGCGCGCCCCTGGCCGAGCTGCTGGTACCCGAGTGGGCCCAGGCCCAGGAGGAGTTTCTCGCCCTGCGTGGCGTGACCGAGCCCGGGCTGCTGGCCGCCGCACGTCAGCGCATGCGCCTGGCCGGAATGCCCGCCGCGCTGATCGAGCAGGTGGCGCGCAGCGGCAAGCCGCAGCCACTGTGGACGGTGACCAGCCCCATTGCCGGCGTCGTGCAGACCCTCGAGGTGCGCGCCGGCATGACCCTGGCCGCGGGCGCGCCGCTGGCCACCATCAACGGCCTGCGCAGCGTGTGGCTCGAGGCCGCGGTGCCCGAGGCCCAGGCCCAGGGCCTGGAACCCGGCCAGGCCGTCGAGGTGCGCCTGCCGGCCCTGCCCGGCGAGGTGCTGAGCGGGCGCATCGACAGCATCCTGCCCCAGGCCAACCTGGACAGCCGCACGCTGCGCCTGCGGGTCGAACTGGACAATGCCGACGGCCGCCTGCGTCCGGGCCTGAGCGCCCAGGTGCGCCTGACCCGCCCGGCCGAACAGCACGTGCTGCTGGTGCCGAGCGAAGCGGTGATCCGTAGCGGCCGCCGCGCCCTGGTGATGCTCGCCGAGGATGGCGGGCGTTACCGGCCCACCGAAGTTCGCCTGGGTCGCGAGAACGGCGAGCACAGCGAAATCCTCGAAGGCCTGCAGGAAGGCCAGCAGGTGGTCGCCTCCGGCCAGTTCCTGCTCGACTCCGAGGCCAGCCTGCGCGGCATCCTCGGCCAGAGCCTGGACCGCCCCGAAGCGCCCGCCGCCCAGCCGGCGCTGCATGAAGCCGAAGGCCGGGTCATCGCCATCGACGGCCAGTCGCTGACCCTGGACCACGGCCCGTTCAAGACCCTCGGCATGCCCGGCATGACCATGAGTTTTGACCTCGCCGACCCGGGCCTGGCCGAGGGTATCCAGGCCGACGAACAGGTGCGCGTCGGGGTGCGCGAGACCGACGACGGACTGCGCATCGAGCGTATCGAGCGCTTGTCGTCCCCAGCCCATGGCGAGCATGACCATCAGGAGATGCAGCCATGATCGCCGCGCTGATCCGCTGGTCGGTGGCCAACCGCCTGCTGGTGCTGCTGGCCACCCTGTTCGCCAGCGCCTGGGGCGTCTGGTCGCTGCAGAACACCCCCATAGACGCGCTGCCGGACCTGTCCGACGTGCAGGTGATCATCCGCACCCCCTACCCCGGCCAGGCCCCGCAGATCGTCGAGAACCAGGTGACCTACCCCCTGGCCACCACCATGCTCTCGGTGCCGGGGGCGAAGACGGTGCGCGCTTTCTCCTACTTCGGCGACAGCTTCGTCTATGTGCTGTTCGAGGACGGCACCGACCTCTACTGGGCGCGCTCGCGGGTGCTGGAGTACCTCAGCCAGGTGCAGAGTCGTCTGCCGGCCAGCGCCAAACCGGCACTGGGGCCGGACGCCACCGGGGTCGGCTGGATCTACCAGTACGCCCTGGTCGATCGCACGGGCAAGCATGACCTGGCCCAGCTGCGCGCCCTGCAGGACTGGTTCCTCAAGTTCGAGCTCAAGACCCTGGCCAACGTCGCCGAGGTGGCGACCATCGGCGGCATGGTCAAGCAGTACCAGGTGCAGCTCGACCCGATCAAGCTGGCCAGCCTGGGCATCACCCAGGCCGAGGTCACGGCGGCCATCGGCCGGGCCAACCAGGAGACCGGCGGCGCCGTGCTGGAGCTGGCGGAAACCGAGTTCATGGTGCGCGCCTCCGGCTACCTGCAATCGGTGGCGGATTTCCGCGCCATTCCCCTGCGCCTGGACCCCGGCGGGGTGCCGGTGACCCTCGGCGACGTCGCACACATCCAGCTCGGCCCGGAAATGCGCCGGGGCATCGCCGAACTGGACGGCGAAGGCGAGGTGGTCGGCGGCGTGGTGATCCTGCGCAGCGGCAAGAACGCGCGGGCCACCATCAGCGCGGTCAAGGCCAAGCTCGAATCGCTCAAGGCCGGCCTGCCCGAGGGCGTGGAGATCGTCACCAGCTACGACCGCAGCCAGCTGATCGACCGTGCGGTGGAGAACCTCAGCCACAAGCTGATCGAGGAGTTCATCGTCGTCGCCCTGGTCTGCGCGCTGTTCCTCTGGCACCTGCGCTCCTCCCTGGTGGCCATTGTCTCGCTGCCGGTCGGCGTGCTGATCGCCTTCGCGGTCATGCAGCAGCAGGGCATCAACGCCAACATCATGTCCCTGGGCGGCATCGCCATCGCCATCGGCGCGATGGTCGACGCCGCCGTGGTGATGATCGAGAACGCCCACAAGAAGGTCGAGGCCTGGCGCGAGGCCCATCCGGGCGAGGCACTCAAGGGCGAGCAGCATTGGCAGGTGATGACGGCGGCGGCGGTGGAGGTCGGCCCGGCGCTGTTCTTCTGCCTGCTGATCATCACCCTGTCGTTCATCCCGGTGTTCACCCTGCAGGCCCAGGAAGGCCGCCTGTTCGCCCCCCTGGCCTTCACCAAGACCTACGCCATGGCGGCGGCCGCCGGCCTGTCGGTGACCCTGGTGCCGGTGCTGATGGGCTACTGGATCCGCGGGCGGATTCCCGACGAGGCGCGCAACCCGCTGAACCGCGGGCTGATCCGTCTTTACCAGCCGGCCCTGGACGCCGTGCTGCGCTGGCCCAAGGCCACGCTGCTGGTCGCCTTGCTGGTGTTTCTCAGCGCCCTGTGGCCGCTGTCGCGCCTGGGCGGCGAGTTCCTGCCGCCGCTGGACGAGGGCGACCTGCTGTACATGCCCTCGGCCCTGCCCGGGCTGTCGGCGCAGAAGGCCGCGCAGCTGCTGCAGCAGACCGACCGGCTGATCAAGACGGTGCCCGAAGTCGAGCACGTGTTCGGCAAGGCCGGACGGGCCGAGACCGCCACCGACCCGGCGCCACTGGAGATGTTCGAGACCACCATCCAGTTCAAGCCCCGGGATCAGTGGCGCGCCGGCATGACCCCTGACAAGCTGGTGGAGGAACTGGACCGGGTGGTGCAGGTGCCGGGGCTGACCAATATCTGGATCGCGCCGATCCGCAACCGCATCGACATGCTCGCCACCGGCATCAAGAGCCCGATCGGGGTCAAGGTCGCCGGCAGCCAGCTGGCGCAGATCGACGAGACCACCCAGGCCATCGAGCAGGTGGCCAAGCAGGTGCCGGGGGTCAGCTCGGCCCTGGCCGAACGCCTGACCGGCGGACGCTACGTCGACGTCGACATCGACCGCCAGGCGGCGGCGCGCCATGGGCTGAACATCGCCGATGTACAGGCCATAGTGGCCGGCGCCATCGGCGGCGAAAACATCGGCGAGACCATCGAGGGCCTGGCGCGCTTTCCCATCAGCCTGCGCTACCCGCGCGAGTGGCGCGATTCGCTGAGCGGTCTCGCGCAGTTGCCGATCTACACCCCCCAGGGCAGCCAGATCACCCTGGGCACTGTGGCGCGCATCGGGGTCAGCGACGGCCCGCCGATGCTCAAGAGCGAGAACGCGCGGCCGTCCGGCTGGGTCTATGTGGACGTGCGCGGCCGCGACCTGGCCTCGGTGGTGGCCGACCTGCGCCAGGCCATCGAGCAGCAGGTGCGCCTGCAGCCGGGCGTGAGCCTGAGCTACTCGGGGCAGTTCGAATTCCTCGAACGGGCCAACGCGCGGCTCAAGCTGGTGGTGCCGGCCACCCTGGCGATCATCTTCGTGCTGCTCTACCTGTGCTTCGCCCGCTTCAGCGAGGCGGCGCTGATCATGCTCACCCTGCCCTTCGCCCTCACCGGCGGGGTGTGGTTCCTCTACCTGCTGGGCTATCACCTGTCGGTGGCCACCGGGGTCGGCTTCATCGCCCTGGCCGGGGTCGCCGCCGAGTTCGGCGTGATCATGCTGCTGTACCTGAAGAACGCCTGGGAGGCGCGCCTGGCCGCCGGCCACCACGGGGAAACCGCGCTGCTCGAGGCGATTCGCGAAGGCGCGGTGCAGCGCGTGCGACCCAAGGCCATGACCGTGGCGGTGATCATCGCCGGCCTGTTGCCGATCCTGCTCGGCAGCGGCACCGGCAGCGAGGTGATGAGCCGCATCGCCGCGCCCATGGTCGGCGGCATGCTCAGCGCGCCGCTGCTGTCGCTGTTCGTGCTGCCGGCGGCCTACTGCCTGATGCAGCGATCGAGGCCGCGGGCGCGCGGCGAGGCAGCCGATCCGGGCGACGCAGCGATTGACTAGTCGGCCTGCCTGAGCCGCGTGCTCAGGTAGTCGAGAAAGCAGCGGATGCGCGAAGCCAGCGCGGTGTTGCGGTAGTAGACCGCGTGAATCGCCTGGCGCACCTCGACGGTGGCGTCCGGCAACAGCTGCACCAGGTCGCCGCGGGCGCGGTCGCCCCGGGTCATGAAGTCGGCCAGGCAGACGATGCCGGCATCGGCCAGGGCCAGTTGGCGCAGGGTCTCGCCGCTGGAGGCCGCGAGGCTGGGGCTGATCACCAGGCTGTCGCCCAGCGCATGGCGCAGCGGCCAGTGGTTGAGGCTGTCCGGCTGGGTGAAGCCGAGCAGGCTGTGACCGGCCAGCGCCTCGACGCTCTGCGGCGTGCCATGGGCCGCCAGATAGGCCGGGCTGGCCAGCACACGCAGACGGTTGCTGCCTAGCGCGCGGGCATGCAGGCTCGAGTCGCGCAGCGCACCGATGCGGATGGCGACATCGGTACGCTGCTCGAGCAGGTCGATGATCCGCTCGCTGCTGTGCAGCTCCAGCTGGATCTGCGGGTACTGCCGGCGAAAATCCTCGATCAGCGGCACCACCACATGCAGCATGAAAGGCGCAGCGGCGTTCACCCGCAGGCGCCCGGCCGGCTGCTGGCGGCGCAGCGCCATCTGCTCTTCGGCCTCGTCCACCGCAGCGACGATCTGCCGCGCCTGGACGAGGAACACCTGGCCCTCCTCGGTCAGCTCCAGGCGGCGGGTGGTACGGCGTAACAGGGTGGTCTCGAGCTTGGCTTCCAGGCGGCCCAGGGCACGGCTGATACCCGAGGTGGTCTGCGCCAATTGCTCGGCCGCAGCGGTGATGGAGCCGCTGTCGACCACATGGATAAAGGCTTGCAGCTCGTCCAGGGTGCTTTTCATTGTTGAATATTAATCAAATATCTTCTGCCTGAAACCCGGTTTTTCTGCATGAGTCCGCGTCGGACACTGCGCGCCATTCATCCAGAACCGGAGTTTTTGCCATGCCCATTGCCCTCCTGGCGCTGACCCTCAGCGCCTTCGCCATCGGTACGACTGAGTTCGTTATCGTTGGTCTGATTCCCACTATTGCCGCCGATCTCGGTGTAAGCCTGCCTTCCGCCGGCCTGCTGGTCAGTCTCTACGCCCTCGGGGTGGCGGTTGGCGCCCCCTTGCTAACCGCACTGACGGGTAGACTTCCGCGCAAGATCCTCCTGCTATCGCTGATGGTGCTGTTCACCCTCGGCAACCTGCTGGCCTGGCAGGCGCCCGGCTACGAGTCGCTGATCGCCGCACGCATCGTCACCGGTCTGGCCCACGGGGTGTTCTTCTCCATCGGCTCGACCATCGCCACCAGCCTGGTCTCGAAGGAAAGAGCCGCCAGCGCCATCGCCATCATGTTCACCGGCCTGACCGTGGCCCTGGTCACCGGCGTACCGCTGGGCACCTTTATCGGCCAGCATTTCGGCTGGCGCGAGACCTTCCTCGCCGTCTCCGCACTGGGCGTGATGGCCTTCATTGGCAGTTTGATCTTCGTGCCGCACAACATCGCCCACAGCAAGCCGGCCTCACTGCTGCAGCAACTGGCGGTGCTCAAGCAGCCGCGTCTGCTGCTGGTGTACGCGATGACGGCGGTTGGTTACGGCGGCTCGTTCATCGCCTTTACCTTCCTCGCGCCAATCCTGCAGGAAATCAGCGGTTTCAGCGCCGGGTCGGTCAGCCTGGCCCTGCTGGTCTACGGCGTATCGGTTGCAGCCGGCAACATCTGGGGTGGCAAGCTGGCCGACAGCAAGGGACCGATAGGGGCCTTGAAGCTGATCTTCCTGCTGCTCGCCGGTGTACTCCTGCTGCTCACGTTCACCGCCAGCAATCCCTGGCTGGCACTCGGCACCGTGCTGCTGTGGGGCGCGGTGGCCTTTGGCAACGTGCCGGGCCTGCAGCTCTATGTGGTACGCCAGGCCGAGCGGCATGCACCCCACGCGGTGGATGTGGCCTCGGGGCTGAACATCGCCGCCTTCAACCTCGGCATCGCCGGCGGCGCCTGGGGCGGCGGACTGATCGTCAGCCAGCTCGGCCTGATTCACACCACCTGGATCGGCGCCCTGGTGGTGCTGCTGGCCCTGGCCCTGACTGCCTGGAGCGGCCACCTGGATCGCCAGGGCAGCACCCGGACGACCGCGGACGGCACACTGGCCGCCGATCACTAAAGCGCACGGAAAGCGTCGCCCTCAGAAATCCACCTTGCCCCGCCCGGCCTTGATCGCCCCGCGCTTGGTCTTGCCTTCCAGGCGGCGCTTCTTCGAGCCCAGGGTCGGCCTGGTCGGGCGGCGGGCCTTCTCGGTCTTGCCGGCACTGCGGATCAGTTCGGCCAGGCGCTCCAGGGCATCGGCGCGATTCTGTTCCTGGGTGCGGTACTGCTGCGCCTTGATGATGACCACGCCACCTGCGGTGATGCGGCTGTCGCGCAGGGCCAGCAGGCGCTCCTTGTAGAACGGCGGCAAGGACGAGGCCTGGCTGTCGAAGCGCAGGTGCACCGCACTGGAGACCTTGTTGACGTTCTGTCCGCCGGCGCCCTGGGCGCGGACGGCGGTCAGCTCGACCTCGTCGTCTGGCAGGTGGACGCTGTTGGAAATCACCAGCATGGCGGGATCTTGATCGGGAATGAGGGCTCAGGATACCCCAAGCTGGCTACTCGGTTCCTGCGCCGCGGCGACGGCTCAGCCTTCCCCCAGCACCGCCCCATGCCCCTTGCGCCACTGCTCGACCGGCCGAAAGCCGGGCAACTCGCGGATGCGCTGCTCGGTATAGGCACCGAGCGCGTCATCGTCGAGGCTCAGATCGATGGCAAACTTGCACGGCTGGTCGACATGCCAGGGCGTGTCGGCGAAGACTTCCAGGCGGTTGCCCTCCGGGTCGCGAAAGTAGAGCGACCAGGTGGTGCCGTGGGACACGGCGTCGACGGCGAGGTCGCCGGGGCCGCTCAGCGCGGCGTGGAAGCGGCGCAGGCCGGTCAGGTCCGCGACGCGAAAGGAGATGTGATCGAGCGGGCTGTCCTGGGGGCGTCGCGACGGACGCGGGTTGAGCACCAGCTGGTGGTGCTCGCCGGGGTTGCGGCTGAGGAACACCATGGCGTCTGGTCCGACGCCGCGATCGCTGACGATAAAGCCCAGGCGTTCGGTATAGAAGGTCTCCATCGGCGCCACGGCGCGCACGTAGAGTTCGAAGTGGCTCAGGGCCAGGTCGGCAAAGCTCGCTGGGTCCGTCATTTTCATGGCTACCGGCTCCTCGTTCGACCGCTGCAAGGTATCGGGCCGGCAATCGACGGCCGGCCCCGGCCGCGCGTAAGACCCTCCTGCGCGCGGCCGCTTGCGCCATAGTGCCCTTACTTGATCGGCAGAGCCACCGGGCGCATCGGCGCCGCATCGGCACCGCGGAACTTCAGCGAGGCGCCGATAAAGGCGAACTCGTAGACACGGTCGCGAGCCAGCTCTTCCAGATTGGCCAGCTCGATGATCGGCGCGCCCTGCTGCGCCAACAGGTAGGTGTGCACCGGGATGTAGTTGCCCGACACCTCGGAAGGGAAGGCCTCGAAGCTCAGGTTGTCGGCACCGAGCACCATGGCGCCACCTTCCTCGATGAGGAACTTGGCCGCATCCAGCCCCAGGCCCGGGGCATTGCTCATGTAGGCCTGGGCATTGGCGTAGTCACGCATGCGCCCGGTGCGGATCAGCACCACGTCGCCCTCCTGCAGGCTGACCCGTTGTTTTTTCAGGGCGTCGCGCAGGTCCTGGGCGGACACCTTGTAGTTGTCCGGCAGCATTTCCAGGTTCTTCGCCGCGGCCATGTCGATCATCACGCCACGGGCGATGATCGCTGGCATGGTCTCGACGCCGGCCTTTTCCCATCCACGGTCGCCCAGGTGCTCATGCGCGGAAAAACCGTTCCAGATCTTGCCGTTCAGGCCGAAGTGGTTGAGGCCGTCGATGTGCGTGCCCATGTGCGCATACATCGACACCGCCGAGCCGCTGTAGCTGACATGGCTGTTCATCGCCTCGCCAGTTCCCATCGGGTCGGCGATCTGGTTGCCTCGCGGGGTGTGGGTCATCCACATCTGGTAGGGCGGATCGCCCGCGGCCTGCCAGCTCGGCATGCCGATGAAGTACTCCACCGACAGGTCGTAGGCCTGGCCACCGGATACCCGCGACAGGATCGCGGCACGGGATTGCGGGGTGATCAGATTGAGGCGGCCGATCTCATCGGCCTCGCCCCAGGGGCTGACGCCTACGTCGGGCGCGGCAGTGGCCGCGCCACTGATCAGGGCCAAGGCCAGGGGCAGCGCGGCGGCCTGCCGACGGCCGAGTTTCAGGTTTGCTCGGATCAACTGGAACATGACGGACTCCTTGCGAAGATCGGCCTCCCGACACAACGCCGGAAAGCGGTACCGCCATGGTATTTTTTATAAAGAGCTAGATAATCAGGCTAAATTTCAAAACATATTCAACCCAGGAGAAATTATATGAACCTGCTCGGCGCCATGCGCACCTTCCGCCGGGTCGTGGAGCTGGACAGTTTCAGCAAGGCCGCCGCAGACCTCGGCCAGTCGACGGCGGCGGTCAGCAAGCAGGTGCGCCAGCTCGAGGAGCGCCTGGGCGCCCTGCTGCTGCTGCGCACCACCCGGCGCATGAGCCTGTCCGATGCCGGCCGTCGCTACTACGCCGAGTGCTGCCGCCTGCTCGATGAGCTGGAAGCCCTGGAACGCAGCACCGCCCAAGGCGCGGAAGAGGTCAGCGGCAGCCTGCGTATCAACGCGCCGCTGTCCTTCAGTCACAAGGTGCTGTCGCCGCTGCTGGCCCGATTCATGGCGCGCTACCCGCGCCTGAACATCGAGCTGACCCTCGACGACCGCCTGCTCGACGTCGTCGCCGAGGGCTTCGACGTCTCGCTGCGCATTCGCGCCGAACTGGTCGACTCCTCGCTGGTCGCCCGCCACCTGGGCGAAACCGCGCAGGTCCTCTGCGCCTCGCCCGCCTACCTCGCGCAACAGGGCACGCCCGCGCAGCTGGAAGACCTGCGCCAGCATGCCTGCCTGGCCTACCGCCTGGCCGACCATCCGGGCCAATGGCAGCTCCTCGGCCCCCAGGGCGAGGTCAGCATCCAGCTACCGGCGCGCTTCTCGGCCGACAACAGCCTGATCCTCTGCGACCTGCTGCTGGCCGGCACCGGCATCGGCGCCCTGCCCTCCTTTATCGCGCAACCCTTGCTGGACAACGGACAGCTGCAGCGGGTGCTGCCCGATTACCAGTTTGCCAAACGCAGCATCTACGCCCTGTACAGCAGCAGTCGCCACGTGCCACGCAAGGTGCGGGCCTTCGTCGAGTTCCTCGCCGAGGCCCTGGCGGCATGCAATCAGGGATCGCCTGGCGCCATCTGATCCGCTTTTTATTCGACAACCTGAGTCTGTTACGCAAACGCCCCTGCGCCGATCATGCGCCCCGCCTGACCACTGCCAGACGGGGCACCGCCCATGACCGAACGCATTCCCGCGCGGATCGTCGAGACCCTCGATCCACGACCGATCCGCCTGACGCCCGCCCAGGCCGGCGGCCCGATCCACACCCGCAGCTTCACTGGACGGTTCCGCAATCTGCGTCTGTACGGCGCAGGATTACTGTTTCTGATCTTCTTCGGCACGGCCTGGCTCGACTGGGACGGGCGCCAGGCGGTGCTGTGGAACCTGGCTGAGCACCGCTATTACATCTTCGGCGCAACCTTCTGGCCGCAGGACTTCATCCTGCTGTCGGCGCTGCTGATCATCGCCGCCTTCGGCCTGTTCACCATCACCGTGGTGGCCGGCCGCGTCTGGTGCGGCTACACCTGCCCGCAGAGCGTGTGGACCTGGGTGTTCATGTGGGCGGAGAAGATCACCGAGGGCGAGCGTAACCAGCGCATCAGGCTGGATGCCGCGCCCTGGTCGTTCAGCAAGCTGGCGCGACGCGGCGCCAAGCACGCGATCTGGCTGGCCGTCAGCCTGCTCACGGCGCTGACGTTTATCGGTTACTTCACACCGATCCGCGAGCTGGCCAGCGACCTGCTACGGCTGCAACTGGATGGCGCCACCCTGGTGTGGGTGCTGTTCTTCATGGCCGCCACCTACCTCAATGCCGGCTGGCTGCGCGAGAAGGTGTGCGTGCACATGTGCCCCTACTCGCGCTTCCAGAGTGCGATGTTCGATGATGACACCTTGCTGGTGGCCTACGACGCCAAGCGCGGCGAAGGCCGTGGCCCGCGCAAGAGGGACAGCGACCACAAGGCCGAGGGCCTGGGTGACTGCATCGACTGCACCCTGTGCGTGCAGGTCTGCCCCACCGGTATTGATATCCGCGATGGCCTGCAGATCGACTGCATCAGTTGCGCCGCCTGCATCGACGCCTGCGACACGGTGATGGACAAGATGGGTTATCCCAGGGGGTTGGTCGGCTACCACTCCGAGCGCGAACTGCAGGGTGGCAAGACCCACCTGCTGCGCCCACGGCTGATCGGCTACGGCATTGCCCTCGCGTTGATGCTCACCGCCTTCGCCTGGGCCTTGAGTGCACGCTCGATGCTGTCCATCGACGCGGCCAAGGATCGCAGCATGTACCGCGAGAACCAGCTGGGGCAGATCGAGAACACCTACTTGCTCAAGGTGATCAACAAGACCCAGCAAGCACAACGCTATGGTCTGGCACTGGTCGACAGCCCCAACCTGCGCCTGGACGCGCCGCAGCAGTTGCTACTGGCACCTGGGGAAATTCTCGATGTACCGGTCAGCGTGGTGCTGGAGAGCAAACAGATCGAGGCCAGCGCCATGCCTGTGCATTTTGCGATCCACAACCTGGCCGATGTCAGCGAGCAGGCGCAGACGCAGAGCACCTTTCTGGCACCAAGCGGGCGCTGAAGGTCGCATGCCTGGACGACTCCCCGTAGAGTGCGCGGATCTGCAGACCCTATGGATACGATGAAACGCTACGAGAAATTGGCCGACCAGATTGCCGCGCTGATTCGCAGCGGCGTGCTGGCGCCCGGCGAGCGGGTGCCCTCCGTGCGCCAGGCCAGCCGCAGCCATGGGGTCAGCCCGTCCACGGTGTTCCAGGCCTACTACCTGCTGGAGGACCGCGGGCTGATCCAGGCCCGGCCGCGCTCCGGCTATTTCGTCCGCGAGCACGCCCAGCGCCCGCTGCCTGAACCGGACATCGATACCCGTCAGGCGGAAACCGCCGAGGTCGATGTCAGCGAACTGGTGTTCTCCGTGCTCGGCTCACTCAAGGACCCGGACACCGTGCCCTTCGGCTCGGCCTTTCCCAGCCCGACGCTGTTCCCCCTGGCGCGCCTGGCCCGCTCCATGGCGCAGAGCCTGCGCGCCCTGGCTCCCCAGGCAGTGATCGCCGACATGACCGAGGGCAATCCCAACCTGCGCCGACAGATCGCCCGGCGCTACATGGCCAGCGGCGTGCGCCTGCCGCTCGACGAACTGGTGATCAGCAACGGCGCCATGGAGGCGCTCAACCTGTGCCTGCAGTGCGTCACCGCCCCGGGCGACCTGGTGGCCATCGAGGCGCCGGCCTTCTACGCGACATTGCAGGTGCTCGAGCGCCTCAAGCTCAAAGCGGTGGAGATTCCCGTGCACCCGCGCGACGGCATCGACCTGGACCGCCTCGCCAGCGGCCTGGCGCGGCTGCCGATCAAGGCCTGCTGGTTCATGAGCAGCCTGCAGAACCCCCTGGGCGCGAGCATGAGCGAGGACAAGAAGGCGGCGCTGTACGACCTGCTGCACCAGCACCAGGTGCCGCTGATCGAAGACGATGTCTACGCCGAGCTTTACTTCGGCGCCCAGCCGCCGAGGCCGGTGAAGAGTTTCGACCGCGACGGTCTGGTGATGCACTGCGGCTCGTTTTCCAAATGCCTGGCCCCCGGCTACCGGGTCGGCTGGGTGGCCGGCGGGCGCTACGCCGAGCAGATCAGCCGCCTGCGCCTGATGACCACCATCTCGCCGTCGGTGCCGGCCCAGGCCGCCCTGGCCGACTACCTGCAGCACGGCGGCTTCGACCGCCACCTGCGCAAGCTGCGCCACGCCCTGGAGGCCCAGCAGGGGGCCATGCTGGCCTCCGCCGCCCGGCACTTTCCGCCGGGCACGCGGGTGACCCGGCCAGCCGGCGGCTATT
Organism: Pseudomonas benzenivorans; assembly: GCF_024397895.1. Taxonomy (NCBI): domain Bacteria; kingdom Pseudomonadati; phylum Pseudomonadota; class Gammaproteobacteria; order Pseudomonadales; family Pseudomonadaceae; genus Pseudomonas; species Pseudomonas benzenivorans. The sequence goes on along the minus strand of NZ_CP073346.1, from coordinate 4,462,116 downwards.
TCCTCTGGTTCGAGTTTCCCGCCCAGGTCGACTCGCTGCAGCTGTTCCAGCTGGCCCTCGCCCAGGGCATCAGCCTCGCCCCCGGCCCGATCTTCTCCGCCACCCGGCGCTTCGGCAACTGCGCCCGGCTCAACCATGGCCATCCCTGGGACGCCCGCAGCGAACAGGCCATGGCCGCCCTCGGGCGCCTGCTCGCGGCGTTCTGAGCGGCGCTCGCCTCGTAACCTTTGCTTGAACTTTTCCGCCGCGCCGCGCCGGCGCCTCGGTTAACGTAGGCCTCTACCCGTTGTTGAGGCCCTGTCATGGATTCGATTACCCAGGCGATGCTGGGCGCCACTCTCCAGGGCGCCATGCTCGGCCGCTGGCAAGGGCGCAAGGCGCTGGCCTACGGCGCCCTGCTCGGCACCCTGCCCGATCTGGACGTGATCATCGACTACGGCGACGCCGTGGCGAACATGACCTACCACCGCGGCTTCACTCACTCGCTGTTCTTCCTGGGCCCCCTGGCCCTGCTGCTGACCTGGCTGGTGCGTCGTCTGCACCCGCACCCCGGCTATTCGGCCAAGCGCCTGCTGGCCACCCTGGCCCTGGTGCTGCTCACTCACCCGATACTCGACTGCTTCACCAGCTACGGCACCCAGATTCTCTGGCCGTTGACGCCGACGCCCACGGCCTGGTCGAGCATCTTCATCATCGATCCGCTGTATACCCTGCCGCTGCTCGGCGCGGTGCTGGGCGGGCTGCTGTTCGGCCTGCGTGAGCGCAGCAATAAATGGCCGTTGCTCGCCCTGGCCCTGTCGAGCCTCTACCTGGGCTCGACCCTGGTCGGCAAGAGCATGGCCGAGCAGCGGGTGGAGGCGCAGCTGGCCGCCCAGGGCATCCAGGCCGAGGCATTGTTCAGCACCCCGACGCCGCTCAACAGCCTGCTGTGGCGGGTGATAGTGCTGGACGGCGACGCCTACCACGAGGCCCTGGTGGGCTGGTTAGACCGCGCACCGCCGCAGCTCGAGCGCATTCCCCGCGGCACGGCGCTGGCCGCCGCCCTGGAGGACTCACCGGCGCACCGGCGTCTGGCCTGGTTCACCGACGGCGTGCTGCGCTATGACCAGATCGGCGAGCGCCTGGTGGTCACGGACCTGCGCCTGGGCATGACCGGCTTCCATCCGTTCCGCTTCGATTTCGCCGGCTGGCAAGATGGCCAATGGCGAGTGCCGGCGCAGATCGAGCGCTGGCCGATCGAACGCGGCGACCTGGGCCGCCTGATCCTGCTGTGGCAGCGCATCTGGCACCCCGAGACCGAGGTGCCGCTGCTGGCCTGGGCCAGCGAGCTGGGCAAGCCGCTGCTGGCCAGGCGCAGCGCCGAGCCTGAATAGCGGCCGCACCAGCCCATGAGCGAGCCGTACTAGGTACGAAACTGGCCGACCAGCCCCTGCAACTCGACACCCAGGCGGGCCAGCTCTGCGCTGGAGGCCGCCGTCTGCTGGCTGGCGCTGGCGCTCTGCTCACCGATATCGCGGACCCGGGTGATGCTTTCACTGATGGTTTCGGCCACCGCGCTCTGCTCCTCGGCGGCGGCGGCGATCTGCTGGTTCATCTGCTCGATGGTGCTCACCGCCTGGGTGATACGGCCCAGGGCATCGCCGGCTTCGCCGGCCAGGGTGACGGTGCGCTGGGTCAGGCTGCGGCTGCTTTCCATCTGCTGCACGGCACCCAGGGCCATGCGCTGCAAGCCGGCGATCAGCGCCTCGATCTCCTCGGTGGATTTGTGCGCGCGCTGCGCCAGGGCACGTACCTCGTCGGCGACCACGGCGAAACCCCGGCCCTGCTCGCCGGCCCGTGCCGCCTCGATGGCCGCGTTGAGCGCCAGCAGGTTGGTCTGCTCGGCAACATTGCGGATCACCTCCAGCACCCCGCCGATACGCGCGCTTTCCTGATTCAGCGCGGTGATCGCCTCGGCCGACTGCTCCACTTGACCGGCCAGCTCGCCGATCTGACCGACCGCCTGCTGCACCACCCGATTGCCCTGCTGGGACTCCTGGTCGGCCTTGCGCGCCGCCAGGGAGGCCTGCTCGGCGTTCTGCGCCACCTCCTGCACGGTGGCCGCCATCTCATGCATGGCGGTGGCGGTCTGTTCGGTCTCCTGCTTCTGGGTCTGCACCCCGGCGCTGGTCTGCGCGGTGATGGCCGACAACTGCTCGGCGGCCGCGGCGATCTGGCCGACGCCCGCGCCGATGCGCCCGATCAGGCCGCGCAGGCTCCCGGTCATGCTCTGCATCGCCGCCTGCAGCTGGCCGAGCTCGTCCTGGCGATCGAGCCGAATGTCCTGGGTGAGATCACCGCTGGCCACGCGCTGCGCCGCACTCACGGTCTGCAGCAGGGGCGCGACTATCAGGCGGCGAATCAGCAGTGAGGCGCCGACACCGATAATGATCGCCGCCAGGCTGGCCGCCGCCAGCAACAGCTCCATCTGCAGGCTCTCGGCCTGCATGGCGGTAACCTGGGCGCCACTGGCCTGCTCGGCCATGGCCAGCACCTCGCCCGCGCTTTCGGCCATTTGCCGGGCATTGGTTTCACCCTCGGCAACGGTCTGGCGATAGGCGGCGAAGGCGTCCTGATAGGTCTGCAACGCCGCCACAGCCGTCTTGATCGAGCGCTTCTGCTCGGGGTTGAGCCAGATGCTCAGGTTGCGCGCCATCACCCGCATCTCATCGGCTACCGCCTCCCAGTCCGTGGCGGCCTGGGCCGAGCCGGCGATGATGAACTGGCTCTCGTGGCCACGCAGGTCGAGCATCCGCTTGAACAGGCCGGAGGCAGTCTCCGCCAGGGTCAGCGGATCGCTGCCGCGCAGGTCTTCGTTGCGCAGGCGAATCTCGCGCACCTCGTCATACAGCACCAGTTCGATGCGCTCGAACTGCTCGCGCGCCTGCAACCCGGCCTCCTCCATCACCGCCAGGGCCTGGCCGGCACTCTGCTGCAGCTTGACCGAGGACTCGAAGCGCTGCAGGTAATCGCCAGCCGCCTGCTGCATCTGCCGCAGGCGTTGACTGTCCTGCGCCTGCTCGCCGATCAGAGCGTCCAAACGGCGGTCGGTTTCGGCGAGCAGCTCGCGCACCAGGTTCGCCGAGAGCGCCTCGGACTTGAGCAGGTACTCCTTTTCATAGCGTTGGGCCTGCAGCACCAGGCGGTTGATCTCGCCGATCTGGCTCATGTAGGCATTGCGCGAAAGCACCGCATCCACGGCATAGAAACCGCTGAACGCGACCACCAGGGTCAGCAACAGCACGACGCCAAAGCCGGTCAGCAGCTTCTTGCCCACGGCAAGGTCGGCAAAAAATCCAGTGAGCCCACGCATATTCTTGTTATCTCCATACGACTGCATGGCGTCCGACGCCATTCGCTGTTCCCCTGATCGGCCGGCGCCGGGGTTTCTCAAGTGCAGCGCGCATTCTGCCGAGGGCAATCGGCAATGACAAAGGCGAAATGCGTCGCCAGGCGCCGCAGAGCCGCTCAAGGCTGGCGATAGCAGGCGCAAGGGGAGCGCGGCGTGGCGGGAGGCCGACATCCGGCGCAGCCAGCTGGCTGCGCCGAACGTCGTTTCTTACTGAGCGTCGGGCTGGGCTTCGGGCGCGGCCCGCTTGAAGGCGTCCAGGGACTCGCAGCGGGCGACCATGGCGAGGAGGCGCGGGTACGCCTCGAGGTCACAGTTGAAGCGCCGGGCGTTGTACACCTGGGGAATCAGACAGGCCTCCAGGTAGCCGGGACGCTGGCCGAGGGACAAGCGCCCGTCGAAGCGCGCCAATCCCTGCTCCACCGCCGCCAGCCCGGTACCTACCCAATGTCGGTACCAGGCGTTCTTCGCCTCGTCGCTGGCCCCCAGCTCGGCGGACAGGTACTGCAGCACCCGCAGGTTGTTCAGCGGGTGCACCTCGCAGGCGATGTGCAGCGCCAACGCCCGCACCTGGGCGCGCACCGCCGGATCGGGGGGTAGCAACGCCGGCACCGGATAGGCCTCCTCCAGGTACTCGAGAATGGCCAGGGACTGGGCAATCTTGCAGTCGCCATCGACCAGCAGCGGCACCAGTTCCTGGGGGTTGAGCGCCTGGTACTCGGGGGCGTGCTGCTGGCCGCCGTCCTTGACCAGATGCACCGGCACCTGCTTGTAGGCCAGCCCCTTGAGGTTGAGGGCGATGCGCACCCGGTAGGCGGCGCTGGAGCGCCAGTAGCTATAGAGCGTCAGCATGGGGGAATCTCCGCCCGATGGGCTCACGGCGCATAGCGCTCGACCTGCTGATCGATGGCGCCGAAGATGCTCTGGCCCTGGGCATCGAACATCTCGATGCGTACCCGGTCGCCGAACTTCAGGAACGGCGTCCTGGCCTCACCCTGTTCGATGATCTCCAGCATGCGCTTCTCGGCCAGACAGGAAGAACCGGCGCTGCGGTCATAGTTGGACACCGTGCCCGAGCCGATGACGGTGCCGCTGCCCAGGGGCCGGGTCTTGGCCGCATGGGCCACCAGGGTCGGGAAGTTGAAGGTCATGTCGGTGCCGGCGTCCGGCTGGCCGAACAGCGCGCCATTGATGTGCGACACCAGCGGCCGGTGGACCTTGCCGTCCTTCCAGCTGTCGCCCAGCTCGTCCGGGGTCACCGCCACCGGCGAGAAGCTCGAGGAGGGCTTGCTCTGGTAGAAGCCGAAGCCCTTGGCCAGCTCGCCGGGGATCAGATTGCGCAGCGACACGTCGTTGACCAGCATCAGCAGCTGGATGTGCCCGGCGGCCTCGGCGGGCGTGGCGCCCATCGGCACGTCGTCGGTGATCACCGCCAGCTCGGCCTCCAGGTCGATGCCCCAGGCCTCGTCGGCCAGCTGGATCGGGCTATGCGGCGGGATGAAGGCGTCGGCGCCGCCCTGGTACATCAGCGGGTCGTGCCAGAAGCTTTCCGGAATTTCGGCGCCGCGGGCCTTGCGCACCAGCTCGACGTGGTTGACGTAGGCGCTGCCGTCGGCCCAGTGAAAGGCCCGCGGCAGCGGGCTGTGGCAGGCGCCCTGGTCGAAGGCGAAGGCCTCGGCGCACAGGCCGTCGTTGAGGCGCTGGTAGATGGCCTCCAGCTGCGGGCGCTTGCTCGCCCAGTCGTCCAGGGCCAACTGCAGGGTGGCGGCGATCTGCGGGACTTTCACCGCGCGGGACAGGTCGCGGGAGACCACGACCAGCACGCCGTCGCGGCCTTGCTTCAAAGATGCGAGTTTCATCAGGATTCCTTGCCCGGCGCACGCCAGGAGTTCACGTATTCGGGGACATCGACGGCAGCGGCGGCTTCACCGACTTCCAGGGCGCGACGGGTGTCGATCATCACCGCCACTTCCTCGACGAAGGTGGCCGGGCTCTCCTGGCTCTTCTTCAGCGCCTTGGGATGGGGCCCATGGGGGAAGCCGCAGGGGTGCAGGGTGACCATGCCGGCCTCGATGTTGTCGCGACTGAAGAAGTTGCCGCGGTGGTAGAACAGCACTTCGTCGTAGTCGTCGTTGTTGTGATAGAACGGCACCTTAAGCGCGCCCGGATCGCTTTCCACCGGCCGCGGGGTGAAGGTGCAGACCACGAAACCGTTGGCGACGAAGGTGGTGTGCGCCGACGGCGGCAGGTGGTAACGGTGGCTCATCAGCGGGCGGATGTCGCGCCAGTTGAGGCGCACCACGGTGTTGTCGCCGTGCCAGCCGACCACGTCCAGCGGGTTGTAGGGGTAGGTCACGGTGCTGATCTGGCCGCGCCGCTTGATCCGGATCTGCCAGGTGTTTTCGTCCTGCTGGGCCTTGAAGGCGTCATCCAGGCGCGGATGGTCCAGCACCGCCGGGTCGAAGATCGCCTGGGGACCGAGCAGGCCCTTGTCCGGCAACTGGTAGGCGCCATCGGTGTTCTCGATCAGCAGCATGAAGGTCGGCTCGCTGGCCTCGATGCGCCAGGCCGTGCCGCGCGGGATCACCAGGTAGTCGCCGTCACGGTACTCCAGGTGGCCGAAGTCGCAGTAGAAGTGCCCCGCCCCTTCGTGAATGAACAGCAGGTCATCGCCGTCGGCATTGCGCACCAGGTGGCGCATGGCGCCGTGGGTCTTCCACACGCGCAGCTTCACATCGCCGTTGTGCAGCGTCAGCGGCGCCAGCAGCGGGCAGTCGCGCTCGCTGGCGATGTCGTTGAAGTTGAAGGCGTGGGGCCGCAGGGGCCCCTGCCAGTCGATCCAGCCGGTCGGCGGATGCTTGTGGTGCAGGTGCGCGGTCGGGCCGAAGAAGCCCTCGCGGCCCATCTCGCGCTCGAAGGTACCCTGCGGAAAATCGCAATGGGCCTGGCGCGAACACTCCCCTTCGCGCAGGGGAAAACTGATCCATTTGCGGCTCATGAGAAGACTCCCTGTAGGGTGCGCCACGCGCACCTCATAACGCAGCATGCCGGGTGCGCGCGGCGCACCCTACGGATGAAAACCCGCGTCATCACTGCTCGGCCTTGATCACGCCACGCTTGATCTGGTCTTCCTCGATGGACTCGAACAGGGCCTTGAAGTTGCCTTCGCCGAAGCCCTGGTTGCCCTTGCGCTGGATGATCTCGAAGAAGATCGGCCCGATCACCGTGTTGGTGAAGATCTGCAGCAGGATGCCGTCGTCACTCGGCGCGCCGTCGATCAGGATGTTCAGCTCGCGCAGCACATCGGTCGGCTCGCCATGGCCGGCAACGCGGGCGTCGACCTTTTCATAGTAGGTGTCCGGGGTCTTCATGAAGTCCACGCCGTTGGCGCGCAGCTTGCGCACGGTGGCGAAGATGTCGTCGGTGGACAGGGCGATGTGCTGGATGCCCTCGCCGTGGTACTCGCGGATGAATTCCTCGATCTGCGACTTGTCGTCGGCCGACTCGTTGATCGGGATGCGGATCTTGCCGCAGGGCGCGGTCATGGCGCGCGACAGCAGGCCGGTGAGCTTGCCTTCGATGTCGAAGTAGCGGATCTCGCGGAAATTGGCGATGCGCTCGTAGAACCCCGACCACACGTCCATCTGCCCGCGCTTGACGTTGTGGGTCAGATGATCGACTTCCTTGAGGCCCACCGCGTTGTCGTTGGGCGAGCGGCCCTCGATGTACTCGAAGTCGACGTCGTAGATGCTCTTGTCGCCGTAGCGATCCACCAGGTACAGCAAGGATCCGCCGATGCCCTCGACGCAGGGGATGTTCAGCTCGCCGAAGTTGGCGTGGCTGCCGACCAGCTTGGCGCCCTGGGACTCGACATAGGTCGCCGCCTGGGCCGCATTCTTCACCCGGAAGGCCATGGCGCAGGCGCTCGGCCCGTGCTTGAGGCCGAACTCGCGCACATGGCCGGTCGGGCTGCCATTGAGCACGAAGTTGATGTCGTTCTGCTGGAACAGCCAGACTTCCTTGGAGCGGTGCTTGGCCGTCTCGGTGAAGCCCATGGCGGTGAACAGCTCGCGCAGCTGCTGGATGCCTTCGGGGGTCGGAGCGGTGTATTCGACGAACTCGAAGCCGTCGGTGCCGATGGGGTTGTGCTGCTCGATCTTGTTCACGGCGTTCATTGCGCCTCCTCGTTGTTGTGATGGGCACATCGCCTGGCCCGGCAACGGGAGGCGATGGAATACCTTCATCACAGCTGAGGCGTGGCGCACGCACAAGGGCCGCGCCAACCCCGTTGCAGAGCGGCGCAACGAATATCGGCAATTTTTATTTACAACACAGCAGGACCTGCTCGTCCGACGCCAGAACGCCCAGCTTTCGTAACGAATAATTTACAAGGCGGTGCGCTGCGCTGCCGGCGGAACCCGGTTCAAGGGCGAGAATGGCGACTCAGGCGCTTTCCGCGCTCACCCCGGCCCGCTTGCGCGCACCGCCCGGGGCCCCCAGCAACTGCGCGACCGCGGCCAGGAACTCCTTGTTGTCGAAGGGTTTGCGCACCACCGCATCGGCGCCCAGGGTGAGGGCCTGGGCCATGCGCGCCTCACTGTCGGCGGAAACCACCAGGATCTTCAAGGGAAACGGCATGGGCGAACCCTGCAGATAGTTCAGTACCCCCAAGCCATCGAGGCCCGGCATGCGCAGATCGAGGGTCATCAGCGCCGGCCTGTAGCTGTGCAGCATGGCGCCGGCGGCGAAACCATCCGGGGCATGGGCGGTTTCATAACCGGCCTGCTGCAGCACCCGCTCGATGGCCCGCGCCATGTTGGCGTCATCCTCGACAATGAGCACCCGCCGCGCCGGCAGCAATGACTCTCCCGGCAACGGAATGGCGTTTTCCCGCATGAACAGCTCAAGCTCCTGCCGGGGCACGCGATAGTCACCGCGTCCCGGCAACCGATAGGCCTGCAGCAGGCCGCGTTCGATCCAGCGGATCACCGTGCGAAAACTCACCCCACACAGCTCGGCGGCCTGTCGGCTTGTCAGAACGTCGGACATTGCGCCCCCTCTTTCTTGCTCGTGGGCGAAGCATAACGACTCGAGTCGATTATCGGTTAATTAAGATTATCGATTGCTGCCATATGTCGCCTATGTCACATTTGACACATAGTTAGGAATCAGGTTGAACACCCTGGAACCGAGCGAATACGTCCAACACCAAGCAGGCCGGCTTTTTCAATCCGAGACCTTCATTGACTGGGTAATGATCATCGATGCGCCGGATTGCTGTGCCCGTCCCCTATCTGCTAGCCGCCCTCGCCGCCCTGCTGCTGGGTATCGGCCTGACCCTTGTCCTGTGGCACAGCGCCCGGGACCACGCCCACGATGAGGCCCTGCAACGCTTCGAGTTCCAGGCCCGCGAGACCCAGCTGGCCATCCGCCAACGCCTGCTGGCCTACGAGCACGTCCTGCGCGGCGGCGCCGGGCTGTTCGCCGCGTCGGAACGAATCACTCCCGCAGAATGGAAGCGCTATACGGAAAGCCTGCATCTCGAGAGCAACTACCCCGGCATCCTCGGCCTGGGCTTCAGCAAATGGCTGCAGCCAGGCGAGCGGCAATCGCTGATCTCGCAGATGCGCACCACCACGGGCCTGAGCAGCTTCGACATCTGGCCCCAGGGCGAGGGCGAGGCGCACAGTTCGATTCTCTTTCTCGAACCCACCAACTGGCGCAACCAGCGCGCCCTGGGGTTCGACATGTACAGCGAGGCCACCCGCCGCGAAGCCATGCAGCGCGCCCGCGACCTGGCGACTCCGATTGCGTCCGGACGGGTGCGCCTGGTGCAGGAAACCGAGACGGCGCCCCAGCACGGTTTCCTGATGTACCTGCCGGTCTATCGCGACGGGCAAACCCCGGCAGACCTGCAGGCACGCCGGCAAGCACTGCAAGGTTTCGTCTACAGCCCGTTCCGCATGGGTGACCTGATGCAGGGCATTTTCGGCGCCCAGGCGCTGCCCATGATTCGCCTGCAGATCTTCGACGGCCCGCAGACCAACCCCGAGTGGCTGATGTTCGACAGCTTCGTCGGCGCCGCCGCGCAGGATTCGCCGCTCTTCTCGCGCATCCGCCACGTCAACTTCAACGGCCGCCAGTGGGCCCTGAACTTTGCCTCGTTGCCGACCTTCGAGCACACGGTCGAACGCCAGAAGCCGGCCATGATACTGGGCGGCGGCTTGCTCACCAGCCTGCTGCTCGCCATCCTGGTCGCACTGCTTGGGGCAAACCGCGCGCGCAGCCAACAGCTGGCCGGCGCCAACCGGGGGTTGCAGGATGAGATCGCCGAGCGGCGCAAGCTGGCGGATGCCCTGGCGCAGGCCAGGGATCGAGCGGAGGCGGCCAATCAGGCCAAGAGCGAGTTTCTCTCCAATGTCAGCCACGAACTGCGCACCCCCTTGACCCTTATTCTGGCGCCGACCGAGGAGCTGCTGGGCAATGCGGCGCCCGCCGAGCGCCGGGCACTCGACCGAATCAAGCGCAATGCCCTGATCCTGCTCAACCGGGTCAACGACCTGCTCGACTTCGCCAAGGCCGAGGCCGGCATGACCGAGCTGCACCCGCGGCATGTCGACCTGCATGCCCTGATCAGCAGCCTGGCCGACGACGCCGCGCAGCTGGCCATGCAGAAGAATTGCCTGCTGCGCTGGCAGATAGACCCGCAGCTGACCCGGGGCTACCTGGACCCAGGCCACCTGGAAAAGATCCTCCTCAACCTGTTGAGCAACGCCATCAAGTTCACCCCCCCGCAGGGCTGCATCGAGCTGACCGCCTTCATCAATGACGATGAGCAGTTCAGCATCAGCGTCAGCGACTCTGGACCGGGCATCGACCCGGCGCAGCTGCCGCTGCTGTTCCAGCGCTTCCAGCAGCTCGACAACTCGGCCACCCGGCAACATGGCGGCACCGGCCTCGGCCTGGCCCTGACCAAGGCGCTGGTCGAACTGATGGGCGGCGTCATCGAAGTGGACAGCGAGGTTGGCTTGGGCACCAGCTTCCGTGTGCAGCTGCCCCGCGGCAGCCAACAGCCCACCGAGCAGGACGAAGCGTTCGCGGACACTGACCCGACCTCGGCGCTGCTGCGCCACAGCCGCCTGAGCGAGAGCGCCGGCGCGGCCCCGATCCAGGTTCAGTCATCTGCCGCAGCGCCCAACAGCCTGGCGCGGGTGCTGGTGGTCGACGACAACAGCGACCTGCGCCACTACATCGGCGAGCTGCTGGGCGAAGACTGCGCCGTGGTGCTCGCCGCCGACGGCCTGCAAGCCTGGAGCCTGCTGCAGACGCAGCCCTTCGACCTGCTGCTCAGTGACGTGATGATGCCCGGCCTCGATGGCCTCAGCCTGGCCGGCCGGGTGAGGGCCGATGCGCGCCTGGCCCAGCTACCGGTACTCCTGCTGACCGCCCGCGGCGGCAAGGACAACAGCATCACGGGCCTGGCGTCGGGCGCCAACGACTATATCGCCAAGCCCTTCTCCCCGGCCGAACTGCTGGCCCGGGTTCGCGGCTGCCTGCGCCTGAGCCAGACCCAGCAGCGCCTGCAGGAGCAGGCCCACGACGCCGGCATGGCCCTGCAGGCGGCGGGTATTCTGCACAACCTGGGCAACGTGCTGAGCGGTGTGACGGTGTCCTCGGCTCGCCTGCGCGACAAGCTGCAACATTCGAAAGTCGGTTCGGTACGCCGCCTGGCCGAGCTATTGCAGCAGGCCGGGCCTGCCGACGCTGATGCACAGATCCGGCAGATCCCCAGCTACGCCATGCAACTGGCCGAGTACCTGGAGACCGAGCAGAGCGCCATGCTGGGGGATGCCGAGCGCCTGCGCAGCTGCGTCGAACACGTCGAGGCCGTGCTCGCCAGCCAGCGCCAGTTGCTGCGCCCCGACCTGCAGACACGCGAACCGGTAGCGGTCGCCGAGCTGCTCAACAACGCCCTGCAGATGGCCAAAACGGCCTTCATGGCCGCCGATATCCGCATCGAACGGAATTGCTCCGACGCCGACATCGCCCTCACGGACCGCCATCAGGTGCTGCAGATCCTGCTCAACCTGCTGCGTAACGCCAACCAGGCCGTGGCCGCCCTGCCCGAGGGCGGTAAATGCATCAGCATCCGCACCACCCGCGGGCCCGACTGCGTGCGCCTGGAAATCGCGGACAACGGCATCGGCATCGCCGCCGAGCGCATGGCCACCCTGTTCGACCAAGGCACCACCACCCAGGGCGAGGGCCACGGCTACGGCCTGCACATGAGCGCCTACCTGGCCCAGGGCCTGGGCGGGCGCATCAGCTGCCACAGTGAAGGCCCCGACCAGGGCGCCTGTTTCAGCCTCGAGCTACCCACTCCGTGCAGTGAAAGCCGCACGCTCAATACAGCCACCCTTGTCGGGAACACGGAAGCCTAAGCCATGTCGACCCCATCAGTTCGCCCCCTCCTGCAGCAACCGGATGCCGCCAGCGCCCTGCCTGCTCATGCATCGGTAAGGCTGCCGCGCCCCCATGCCGTTCCGAGCGGTGTAGACAGCGTGCCAGCTTCGGCCCTGCCGGTACGGACGAATGCGGATACTCAGGCGATTGCGCGGATCCTGTTGATCGACGACAACCGCAGCAATCTCGAGCTGATGCGCGAGATTCTGATCGGCGAAGACCGCAGCGCCGCGCACAACCTGGAGTCGCTGGAAGCGGCGCTGTTCGGCGACAAGCCTGCGGCCCGTGCGCCACTGCCACGCTTCACGGTCGAACACTGCGAGGACGGTCGCGAAGGCCGTGACCTGCTCGCCAGCGCCCTGGCCGCCGGTCGCCCCTATGCCGTGGCCTTCGTCGACATGCGCATGCCCGGCGGCTGGGACGGCCTGCAAACCATCGAAGCGCTGTGGCAGGTGGATGCGGATCTGCAGGTGGTCATCTGCAGCGCCTACGACGACCACAGCTGGGAGCAGATCGTCGATCGCCTGGGCTGCCTGGACAATCTGTTGTTCCTGCGCAAGCCCTTCGATCCGATCGAGGTCCTGCAACTGGCCACCGCCCTGAGCGAGAAGTGGCGACTGCAACGCGCCCGGCAAAACCAGTTGGCCGAACTGCACCAGCATGTCGCCGAGCGCACCCGCCACCTGCAGCAGGCCCTGGATCAGCGCCTGCGCGTCGAGCGCGAACTGCTGCACCTGTCCACCCACGATGCACTGACCGGGTTGGCCAACCGCCCGCTGTTCATGGATCGCCTGGAGCAGGCCATGATCCTGGCCCAGCGCCAGGAGCGTCAGCTGTTGATCGCCTTTATCGACCTGGACCGTTTCAAGCAGTTCAATGACCGCCTCGGCCGCCAGCTGGGTGACCAGCTGCTGCAGATGGTGGCCCAGCGCATGAGCGCCTGCCTGCGCGAGTCCGACACCCTGGCGCGCCTGGGCGGCGACGAATTCGCCCTGCTGCTGCCCGACACCAAGCACGCCAAGGACGCCATGTCGGCGCTGACCCGCCTGCTTGGCCGGCTGGCCGAGCCCTTCTCCCTGGCCGGCGAGGAACTCAGCCTGACCTGCAGCCTGGGCTGCAGCATCTACCCCGACGACGGCGCCGACGGCGAAGACCTGCTGCGCTACGCCACCGCCGCGGCTTACCGGGCCAAGGAACTCGGGCGCAACACCATCCAGGCCTACAACCCCGAGCTCCACGCGCGCCTGCAGGAGCGCCAGCTGCTGGAAAGTGCCCTGCACAGGGCCCTCGAAAACAATGAATTCGAGCTCTACTACCAGCCGCAGATCGACCTGCGCAGCGGCCGCCTCAGCGGTCTCGAAGCACTGCTGCGCTGGCACCACCCGCAGCTGGGCGACATCTCCCCGGCACGCTTCATCCCGATCGCCGAAGACAACGGACTGATCCACCAGATCGGCGAATGGACCCTGTACAGCGCCTGCCGACAGCTGCTGGCGTGGCAACAACAGGGCATCGCGCTGCCGCGAGTGGCGCTCAACCTGTCCGCCAAACAGGCGGCCCAGCCCGGCCTCGATGCGCTGATCAGCCGCTGCCTGAAGGACACCGGAATCGACCCCTGTTACCTCGAGCTGGAACTGACCGAAACCGCGTCGATGGACGACCCCGAGCACATCATTCCGCTGATGCAGCGCCTGCGGAAGCTGGGGATCAACCTGGCCATCGACGACTTCGGCACCGGTTACTCGAACCTCAGCTACCTGCAACTGTTCCCGGTGGGGAAACTGAAGCTCGACGGCTCCTTCGTCCGCGGCATCACCAGCGATGCCGGCAGCATGGCGATCATCGATGCGGTCATCGCCCTGGCCCACCGCCTGGGCCTCAAGGTGGTGGCCGAAATGGCCGAAACCGAGGCCCAGGTCATACAGCTGGCGGCCCACGGCTGCGACCAGGTGCAGGGCTACTACTTCAGCCCGCCCTTGCCGGCCGCCAAACTGGAGCCCCTGCTGCGTGCCGGGGCCGCAGCGCTGCCGACCCCGGCCGGCGATGATGGCGCCAAGCGGGTGCTGATTCTCGACGACGAGCAACATGTCACCTCGGCGATCCGCCGCGCCTTCCGCCACGAGCACTTCGAGGTCCTGACCGCCAACAATGCGGCGCAAGCCTTCGACCTGCTGGCGCGCCATCGTGTCGGCGTGGTACTAAGCGATCAGCGCATGCCCGACATGAACGGCAACCGCTTTCTCAACCAGGTACGCATGCTCTACCCCGAGACGGTACGCATCCTGTTCACCGGCTATACCGACTTCCAGTCCATCCGCGAAGCGATCAACCTGGGCGCCGCCCACCAGCTGATCGACAAACCCTGGAACAACGGCGAATTGCAGCAACTGATCAGCCAGGGGCTGGAACAGTACGCCCAGAACCGCCAGCAACAGAATGGAGCAAACGGCTGAGGCGACCTGAAGGCAATCGCCACCACCTTAAAGTAGTGGCTCCTGGCCATCAATTTCTCGATTATCCTGACAAGCATTACAAGGAGGCGTAGCGGGCATGAACAGCGACAACCCAGAAACCTATGACCTGGCAAGCGCGCCGCCCAGCGACGAGCAGCGCCTTGAACGGCTGGAGAAAGGCCGACGAGTCGACCGCATCGTGCTGATTGGCCTGGCGTTGATGCTGGTCGTTGTGCTTGCCAGTTGGTCAACCGCGACCCTACTCCGCGAGACAAGCCCCGGCGCCGATGCACAACAGCTACAGGACCTGCAGAACCAGCAGCTGCTGCTGGAAAAGAAGCTCGCCGCCCTGGAGCAGCAAAACAACCAGCTTGTGGCCGCCCAAGGCAGCAAAACCCTGTCGACCGCACCTGTGGTCAACAGTCCGGACGCCATTCAACAAGTGGCCAAGACCCTGATCGGCCAGGAACAGAGCTACCAGAAAAGCCTTGCCGCCCTGAAAACCGGCATGGGTGAACTGGCCGGCATGATCCCTGGCTCACGCAGCTGGCTGGACTACTACAACGAGATACTGGACAAGCCACTGGCCGAAAGCCGCGCACGGGCCGAAGAACTGAAGCAGTGGAGCGCGGGGCCCGAGCTGACATCGGCAGGCAAGCCGGCGGCCAACCGCAGCGCCCCCTGACTCAGCGCCAACCGCACACCTGATGCCCACCGGGACTCAGTGCTGCTGCAAATGCCCATACAACTTGGCGTAGAGCCCACCCACGGCAATCAGCTGCTGGTGGTCGCCATCTTCGGCGATGCGCCCGCCATCGAACACCAGCACCCGGTCGGCCTGCTTCACCGCGCTCAGGCGGTGGGCGATGATCAGGGTGGTGCGGCCGTTGAGGAACTGCGCCAGGGCCTGGTGCAGGGAGTACTCGGTGGCGGCATCCAGGGCCGAGGTGGCTTCGTCGAGAATCACCACCTTGGGCTCGGCCAGCACCATGCGGGCGATCGCCAGGCGCTGGCGCTGGCCGCCGGACAGGCGCACGCCCGAGCGGCCGACTATGGTGTCCAGCCCCTGCGGCAGCATGCCGATGGTGGTGGCCAGCTGGGCGATCTCCAGCGCCCGCCAGCAGGCCTCGTCGCTGCGTTCGCGGCCCATGCACAGGTTGGCGCGCACCGTGTCGTTGAACAGCGCCGGGTGCTGCAGCACCACGGCGATCTGCTCGCGAACCTTTTCCAGGCCGATCTCCGCCTGGCTGCTGCCGCCGAAGCTGATGGTGCCGGCCTGGGGCGTGTAGAGGCCGAGCAGCAGCTGCACCAGGGTGCTCTTGCCGCCGCCGCTGGCGCCGACTATGGCGACCTTCTCGCCGGCGCCGATGCTCAGGTCGAGGCGGTCCAGCACCGGCTCGTCGTTGTAGGCGAAGGTCAGCCCCTTCACCTCGATACCCACCGTCTCGCGCCCCTTGAACGGGTCGATGCGCCCCGCATACTGCGGCTCGTCGGCCCGCGCCAGCAGCTCGTTGATCCGCTGCAGGGCGCCGCCGGCGGCGTAGAAGGCGTACTGCAGGCTGAGCAGCTGCTCGACCGGGCCGATCATGAACCACAGGTAGCTGAACACCGCGAGCATCTGGCCGATCGACAGGTCGGAGAACAGCACGGTGAGCATGGCCGCGGCGCGGAACACGTCGATGCCGAACTGGAACAGCAGGCCGCTGGCGCGGTTGGAGGCATCGCTCTTCCACTGCGAGGCGGTGGCGTAGTCGCGCACTTCCCGGGCGCGGCCGCCGAGGCGACCGAGGAAGTAGCCCTGGCGGTTGCTCGCGCGAATCTCCTGAATCGCCTCCAGGGTCTCGGTGAGCGCCTGGGTGAAGCGCGAGGTGCTGTCGTTTTCCAGCTTCTTCAGCTGCTTGACCCGCTTGCCCAGCTGCACCGAGGCGAAGATCACCAGGGGGTTGAACAGCAGGATCAGCAGCGCCAGCTGCCAGTGCATCCACAGCAGAATGGCCGCGGTGCCGGTCAGGGTCAGGATCGCCACCAGGAAGCGGCTGAGGGTCTCGCCGACGAACTTGTCCAGGGTGTCCAGGTCGGTGACCAGATGAGTCGTTACGGTGCCGCCGCCGAGGCTCTCGTACTCGCCGAGGGAGATGCGCTTGAGCCGCTCGATCAGGCGAATGCGGATGCGGTAGACGATGTCCTTGGACAGGCGCGCGAACTGGCGTGCCTGCAGGACGTTGAACACCAGCGCCGCGCCGCGCAGCAGCAGGGTCAGCAGCAGCATCAGGCCGATATAGCCGGCCGCGCTCTCCCAGGCGCCGGGCAGGAAGTGATCCATCACCTTGAGCGCGGCGTCGCCATCGCCCAGCAGCACTTCGTCGACCAGCAGCGGCAGCAGCAGTGGAATCGGCACGCTGCACAGGGTCGCCAGCAGCGCCACGACATTGGCCAGGACCAGGGGCTTCTTGTGCTGTAGGGCCAGGCGACGGATTTCTGCCCAGCTCAGCCGGTCAGCCATGGGCGGCGCGCTCCAGCCAGCGCCCGAGCAGCGGCGCCAGAGCGTCGAGCGGCTGGTAGCCGTTGGTCAGCAGGGCCAGCTGGCCATCGCGCTCGGCCAGCAGTGTGGGGAAACCGGCGATGCCCAGATCCTGCACCCAGGCAAAGTCGGCGGCAGTGGCCGCATGGGCAGCCGGGCTGTCGAAGGCCTCGGCGAACTCGATGCGCGGAATCCCGGCCTGCTCGGCCAGGCGCACCAGCTGCCCGGCCTGGGTCACATCGACGCCTTCGGTGTAGAACGCCTGCTGGATCAGCTTGGCCAGCGGCCAGGTGCTCTCGGGGTCGAGCTGGCGCGCGGTGACCAGGGCCCGGCAGGCCGGCTCGGTATCGTAGACCAGCCCCTCGGGCAGCCCCTGCTCGAAGTTGAACAGCTGCCCGGTACTGGCGTTGACCGCCTGCCAGTAGCCCAGGTAACGCACCCGCGCCGCCGCATCGACGCCGATGCGCTCACGGCGCAGGCCGCCGACCACCAGCTGCAGCGGCACCCCGGCGGCGGCCGCCTGCTCGGCGAGGGACTCGAGCACCGGGGCAAAGCCCCAGCACCAGGAACACATCGGGTCCATCACGTAGAGCAGGCGTGCAGGCATGGTCAGGCCTCGGAGGATTGGCGGGGGTTGTAGCCCAGAGGGTGCGGCAGGTTGCGCGCCTTGGCCAGCTCGATCTGTTTCTGCCGCTCGCGGGCACCGGCGCGGGTCTTCTCCGGCAGCGAATCCCAGCAATGCGGGCAGCTGACGCCCGGGGTGTAGAACTCGGACTCACGGTCGGCCACCGACACCGGGGTGCGGCAGGCGTGACACTGGTCGTAGTCGCCCTCGCTGAGGTCATGGCGCACGGTGACCCGGTTGTCGAAGACGAAGCAGTCGCCGCGCCAGCGGGTCTGCTCCTGGGGCACCTCTTCGAGGTACTTGAGGATGCCGCCCTTGAGGTGGAACACCTCCTCGAAGCCCTGCCCGAGCATGTAGCTGGAGGCCTTCTCGCAGCGAATGCCGCCGGTGCAGAACATCGCCACCTTCTTGTGCCTGGCCGGGTCGAAGTTGGCCTGGATGTACTCGGGAAACTCGCGAAACGACTTGGTCTTGGGGTCGACCGCACCCTCGAAGGTGCCGATGGCCACTTCGTAGTCGTTGCGGGTGTCGATCAGCAGCACTTCGGGGTCGCTGATCAGGTCGTTCCAGTCCTTGGGCTCGACGTAGGTGCCGACCCGCTGGTTGGGGTCGACGTCCGGCACCCCGAGGGTGACGATTTCCTTCTTCAGCTTGACCTTGGTGCGGTAGAACGGTTGCTCGTCGCAGTAGGATTCCTTGTGGTCGACATCCGCCAGGCGCGGGTCGAGACGGAACCAGGCGAGCAGGCCATCGATGCCCGCGCGGCTGCCGGAAACGGTGCCGTTTATGCCTTCCTCGGCCAGCAGCAGGGTGCCTTTGATGCCGTTGTCCAGCATGGCTTGCAGCAGGGGTTCGCGCAGCGCCTGGTAGTCCGTCAGGGAGACGAACTTGTACAGCGCTGCCACGACGATCTTGTCGGTCATGGAGCAGCTTCCTTCAGTAGTCGCCCTCGCAAAGGGCGGACTGGGCCTCTAAAACGAAAACGCCGGCGAGGCCGGCGCAGGGTGAAGTTTACGTTTCCTGGCGCCTGTCGTGTAGGGGCCAATTGCCTCAGCCGACGGCGCGCCGCCGCGCGACCGGCCCTCGGCGACGCATTTCGCCGCCGCAAAGCCCGACGCGGCCGGTACGATCAGTGGTCGTGCTTGCTGCCGCCGCGACAGGTCGGCGAGTCCGGCGCGGCGCCCTGTTGCGCCCACTCTTCGGGCGTGTAGGTGTGCAGCGCCAGGGCATGCAGCTGGCTCATCAACTCGCCAAGGCTGGCATAGACCTTCTGGTGCCGCTTGACCGCGTTCAACCCGCTGAACTGGGGGCTGACGATGACCGCCTTGTAGTGGGTCTCCAGGCCACGGCTGTGCATGTGGCTTTCGTCCAGCACCTCGAGGTGCTGCGGCTGCAGCGCGGCAAAGGCGGCCTGCAGTTGCTCCAGTTTCGACATCGATGACTCCGCTTACGGTTTGTTCGGTTGCAGTTCGGCGGTCATGTCCGCCAACAGTTTGTTCACCCGCGGCACCGCCGCCTCCAGCCTGTTCTGGGTCAGGCGCGCCGACTGGGCGGTGAGCATCGGCATCTTTTCCAGCACTTTGCGCCCCAGGGGCGACTGATAGAAGGCCAGCAGCTCCTGCATTTCCTGCTCATTGAAATGGCTGGTGTAGAGCTTGACCAGGTCCGGCTTGACCACCTCCCAACCCACCGCCTTTTCCAGGGCTGCATTGGCCTTGGCCTGGTAGCGCTCCAGCAGCGCACGCTGGCTCTCCGGCGCCTGGCTTTCGGCGAAACGCTGGGCAAACATCTGTTGCACCTGCGCGTAGACCGGCACGGTCAGCCGCTCGGCGCGCGCGAGCTTGAGGAAGCGCTCGGCATCGGCGGCATGACTGGCGGCATCGGCGAACGCCTGGGCACTGGCGCACGCCAACAGCAGCGCAGCACAGAGGGCGGTAAAACGAGGCATCGAGTACTCCCGGACAAGAAAAAGGGGTCGAATGGCCCCCATGGGCCGACATTCTGTGCCCAAGCCTTGCGCACACTCAAGCTTCGGCCGCCGCAAGGTGCAACAGAAAACTGCGCACTGGCTCACCTCCCGCGCCCAAAGCAGAATGCCAGTACTTGCTCCCGACAAAGTCGCCTGGGCATGCTCGACAGCTTGCTATCATTCATTACCAGGCTCTCTAGATCACCGCGCTGACGCTTCAGCGCCCAGCACACATGGACGTGTCCGATGAACAGCTTCACCCTGCCCAACCCCCAGGCATTGATCGACCTCTGCGATGAGCATGGGCGCCTCAATCCGCGGGCCATCGGCTGGTCGCCGCGGCCCCAGGTCGACTGCACCCTGCCCGGCCACTTCGGCCGCCGCAAACGCTGGAACCACTGGTGCATCACCACACCGCAGTGGATGCTCTCGCTGACCCAGGCCGACCTCGACTATCTCGGCTATGGCGCCGTGTACTTTCTCGACCTGGAGAGCGGCGAAGCCGTGGCCCACAGCCACCTGCGCCTGCTGGGACGGGGTTGCCGGCTGCCGAGCCAGCCCCAGCAGAGCCATGAATTCAACCACCCGCGCCTGCAATTACGGGTCGCCGAGCACACCGGCCGAGTGCGCCTGACGGTCGCCGCCACGCCACTCGGCGGGCAACCCCTGCAGGTCGCCCTGGACATCCAGCGACCCGCCCACCTGGACTCGGTCAACCTGGTCGCCCCGCTCGCCCATCGTGGCTTTCACGCCACCTGCCGACAACTTGGCCTACCCGCCAGCGGCAGCGTGCAGCTGGGCACTCGCCACTACACCTGCAGCGCCGGACAGAGCTTCGCCGCCCTGGACTTCGGCCGCGGCGTCTGGCCCCTGCACAGCCACTGGACCCGCGCCGCCTTCGCCGCGCCGGGCGGTATCGCCGGCAACTTCGGCGCCGGCTGGACCGACCACAGCGGCCTCTCGGAGAACGCCCTGTGGTTCGGCGGCGAACTGCAGCACCTGGACAGTCCGATACACATCGATCAGCTCCCACCTAGTCGCCTGGCGCCCTGGGCCCTGACCACCGCCGATGAACGGGTCAACCTGACCTTCACCCCACGCCAGCGGCACCGCGCCTGTCCACGGGCGGGACCGTTCTATGCCGACAACCAGCAGTGGTTCGGCCACTTCGACGGCGTGCTGCGAGCACCTTCGGGCGAGCACGTGCCGGTCAACGGCGCGCTCGGCTGGCTCGGCACCACCCGCACACGCTGGTAATCGCCGGTCGCCAGGGAACCCTCGACCGCTCGGTGCGGCCTAAGCTTGCTAGAAAGCATCTGGAGAGCCGCCATGAGCCGCACTGAAACCGATAGCATCGGCCCGATTGAAGTCCCCGAAGACGCCTACTGGGGCGCCCAGACCCAGCGCTCGACGATCAATTTCGCCATCGGCGAGGAACGCATGCCTCTGGCCGTGGTGCACGCCCTGGCGCTGATCAAGAAAGCCGCCGCGCGGGTCAACTGCCGTGTCGGCAACCTGCCCCAGGATATCGCCCGGCTGATCGAACAGGCGGCCGACGAGGTGATCGCCGGCGAACACGACGATCAGTTCCCCCTGGTGGTCTGGCAGACCGGCAGCGGCACGCAGAGCAACATGAACGTCAACGAAGTGATCGCCGGCCGCGCCAACGAGCTGGCCGGCGGCGCCCGCGGCGGCAAGAGCCCGGTGCACCCGAACGACCACGTCAACCAGGCGCAAAGCTCCAACGACAGCTTCCCCACCGCCATGCACATCGCCGCCGCCCGCGCCATCCAGCACGACCTTCTGCCGGCGCTGGCAGAACTGTCCGGCGGGCTCGCCGAGCAGTCCGCGCGGCACGCCAAGCTGGTCAAGACCGGACGCACCCACCTGATGGACGCCACGCCCGTGACCTTCGGCCAGGAGCTGTCGGCCTTCGTCGCCCAGCTGCGCTGCGCCGAACAGGCGATCCGCCATGCCCTGCCGGCAGTCTGCGAGCTGGCCCAGGGCGGCACGGCAGTCGGCACCGGCCTCAATTCGCCCCAGGGCTTCGCCCAGGCCATCGCCGCCGAACTGGCGGCACTCAGCGGCCTGCCGCTGGTCAGCGCGCCCAACAAGTTTGCCGCCCTGGCCGGCCATGAGCCCCTGACCAGCCTGTCCGGCGCCCTCAAGACTCTCGCCGTGGCGCTGATGAAGATTGCCAACGACCTGCGCCTGCTCGGCTCCGGCCCAAGGGGCGGACTGGCCGAGGTGCGCCTGCCGGCCAACGAGCCTGGCAGCTCGATCATGCCCGGCAAGGTCAACCCGACCCAGTGCGAGGCGCTGTCGATGCTCGCCTGCCAGGTCCTGGGCAACGACGCGGTGATCGGCTTCGCCGCCAGCCAGGGACACCTGCAGCTGAACGTGTTCAAGCCGGTGATCATCCACAACCTGCTGCAATCGATCCGCCTGCTGGCCGACGGCTGCCGCAACTTCCAGCTGCACTGCGTCGCCGGCCTGGAACCGGACGCCGCGCAGATGGCCGCACACCTGGAGCGCGGCCTGATGCTGGTCACCGCGCTCAATCCGCATATCGGCTACGACAAGGCCGCACAGATCGCCAAGAAGGCCTACGCCGAAGGCACCACGCTGCGCGCCGCGGCCCTGGAACTGGGTCTGCTGACCGAGGAGCAGTTCGACGCCTGGGTGCGCCCGCAGGACATGCTGGGCAGCGACACGCATGAATGAGACGAAAAGCGGCGCGACGCCGCTGGAAGGCGATGGCAAGCGCATCCTGATGATAGTCGGCACGCCCAAGGCCGCAGGTCTCTGCCATGCCCTGGGCGAGGCCTACGCCCAGGGCGCACGCGGCAAGGGCCATGTGGTGCGGCAACTGAAGCTGGGGGAACTGAGTTTCGACCCGGTGCTGAGAGACGGCTACGACCAGGGCCAGCACCTGGAGCCGGACCTGCTCGAAGCTCAGCGCCAGATCCATTGGGCCGAACACCTGGTGTTCGTCTACCCGGTCTGGTGGGGCGGCCTGCCGGCGTTGCTCAAGGGCTTCTTCGACCGGGTGTTCCTGCCCGGTTTCGCCTTCAAGTACCGCGGCCGCTCGCAGGCCTGGGACAAGCTGCTGCACGGCCGCACCGCCGACCTGCTGGTGACCCTGGATACGCCGCCCTGGTACTTTCGCTGGATCTACGGCGCGCCGGCGCACCGCCAGATGACCCGCACCATCCTCGGTTTCAGCGGCATCAGGACCCGCCGCCTGGCCGAATTCGCCCCGGTGCGCCCATCCTCCGAGGCGCAGCGGCAAAGCTGGCTGCTGCGGGCCGAGAAACTGGGCGTAGACGCCTGAGCACCGGCCCGCGACAGGCGGGCCGGCATGTCCTAAACGCAGCGGCGCCGAGCGGCACAGCACCAGTGCAGCCGTGTTCGGCGCCCTTACCGCCATAATGGCCTTTTGGAATCGCCATGATATTGGCGCCAAAATAACTTTCAAATTCGGCCAATTGAATCGATTTGGCGGAAAAATCAACCACTGGTCGCGAACCCCTTCACAACCATGACCCGGGGTTAGACTCTTGAAGGAGGCTTACAGTGTGAGGTCACTCCCATGTTTGGTCAGCGGCAGATCGATCCAGGCCCCGGCACGCACTATCGCAGCGAGCGTGTCAGCGCGGTCAACGGACAGTACTTTTTCGCCACCCGCGAAGGCACGCTGGAAGGCCCCTATTTCACGCGCGTCGATGCCGAACGGGAAATCGCCCTGTACGTGCGCCGCATGGTGCAGGCGAACGACATCATCGAGAGCCGGGCCTTCTAGGCGAAAGTACAGCCCACGAAAAACGAAAAACCGCGCCGAGGCGCGGTTTTTCGTGGGTAGCACAGGCCCGCTTCAATCTGCGGCGAACGCCGCCTCCAGCGCCTTATTGATGGTGCGCAGCACCTTGACCCGGGCGAAACGCTTGTCGTTGGCCTCGACCAGGGTCCAGGGCGCGATCTCGGTGCTGGTGCGATCGACCATGTCCTCCACCGCCTCGCGATACAGCGGCCACTTGTCGCGATTTCGCCAGTCGTCTTCGGTGATCTTGAAGCGCTTGAACGGGATCTTCTCCCGCGCCTTGAAGCGCGCCAACTGGGTATCCTGATCGATCGCCAGCCAGAACTTGACCAGCACCACGCCAGCCTCGCTCAGCTGCTCCTCGAAGTCGTTGATTTCCCCGTAGGCGCGCAACCAGTCGGCCGGCTCGCAGAAGCCTTCGACCCGCTCCACCAGCACCCGGCCGTACCAGGAGCGGTCGAAAAGGGTGAAGCGGCCACGGGCCGGCACATGCCGCCAGAAGCGCCACAGATAGGGCTGGGCAAGCTCCTCTTCGGTCGGCGCCGCCACCGGCACGATGTGGTATTGACGCGGGTCCAGGGCGCCGGTCACGCGGCGAATGGCGCCGCCCTTGCCAGCCGCATCGTTGCCCTCGAACACGGCGATCAGCGCGTGCTTGCGCATGCGCTTGTCGCGCATCAGCCCGGAAAAACGCGCCTGCTCGGTCGCCAACTGCTCCCGATAGTCGTCCTTGTCCAGGCTCTGCCCCAGGTCGAGACTGTCCAGCAGGCCGCGCTCGTCCAGGCTGGCGATCAAGGGCGCCGCATGGGGCTGGGGCAGCCGCGGCGTCTTGGCCTTCAGCGCCGCCTGCAGCCCGTCGAGCAGGATGCGCCCGACCGTCAGACTGCGGTAATACTCGTCCGCCCCCTCCACCACATACCAGGGCGCGTAGTCGCGACTGGTGCGACGCAGCACCCGCTCACCGTGTCGCACGAACTTGTCGTAGGTCTTCGACTGCTGCCAGTCCAGCGGGCTGAGGCGCCAGCTGTGCAAGGGATCGTCCTGCAGGGTCTTGAGGCGCGCCTTCATCTGTTCTCTGGACAGGTGCATCCAGAACTTGAAGATCAGCGCGCCTTCGTCGCAGAGCATCTGCTCCAGAGCCAGAGCGCCGGCAATCGCCTGATCCAGCTGGGCGTTCTTGATCTCCCCGCGCACCCGCCCCTGGAGCATCTGGCTGTACCAGTTGCCGAAGAAGATGCCGATGCGCCCCTTGGGCGGCAGCTTGCGCCAGTAACGCCAGGCCGGCGGTCGTGCCAGCTCTTCATCGGTCTGCCGATCGAAGGTGCTGACCTCAATCAGGCGCGGATCCATCCACTCGTTGAGCAGCTTGACGGTCTCACCCTTGCCGGCACCTTCGATGCCGTTGAGCAGAATGATCACCGCGAAGCGCCCCTGTTGACGCAGTTCGTACTGCGCCTCCAGCAGCGCCTCGCGCAGCAGCGGCTCTTCGGCATCGAATGCGTCCTTGTCGATGGCGTGACCAATCTCGGCGGACTCGAACATGTGCAACTCCCTGATCTGAATGCCTCCAGCCTAGCGGACCGCCGCACCGCTGCAATCGGCCCGGCGGGATCGGCTAGAATGCGCGCCTGTTCAGCCCGGTGGCCCGCATGTCCGACTCTCCTCAGCCCGATACCCGACCCGCCCAGCTCGATTGGGACGACAAGGGCCAGCCGCTGTCGCGCCTATATGGCGACGTGTACTTCTCCCAGGAAAACGGCCTGGCGGAAACCCGCTACGTGTTTCTCGCCAACAACCGACTCGAGGAGCGCTTCGCCGCCCTGACCGAGGGCGAGCACCTGGTGATCGGCGAAACCGGCTTCGGCACCGGACTGAATTTCCTCTGCGCCTGGCAGCTGTTCGAGCAGCAGGCCACCGCCGGCGCCCACCTGCACTTCGTCAGCGTCGAGAAATACCCGCTGAGCCGCGCCGACCTGCAGCGCGCCCTGGCGCTGTGGCCGGAGCTGGCGCCCTTCGCCCAGCCGCTGCTGACGCAGTACATCGCCATCCATCCCGGCTTTCAGCGCCTGGTATTCGCCGGTGGACGGGTCATCCTCACCCTGTTGATCGGCGACGCCCAGCAGATGCTCGCGCAGCTCGACGCCCGGGTCGACGCCTGGTTCCTCGACGGCTTCGCCCCGGCGAAGAACCCGCAGATGTGGACGCCCGAGCTGTTCGCCGAACTGGCCAGACTGTCCGCACCCCATGCCAGCTTCGGCACCTTCACCAGCGCCGGCGTGGTGCGCCGCGGCCTCAAGGCGGTCGGCTTCGAGGTCAAGCGGATGCCCGGCCAAGGCAAGAAGTGGGAAGTGCTCAAGGGGCAGTTCGTTGGCGCCGCCGACACCACGAGCAAGCCCTGGTACGCCCGCCCGGCGCGGCACGTCGGCGAACGGCACGCGCTGGTCATCGGCGCCGGCCTGGCCGGCTGCGCCACGGCGGCCAGCCTGGCCGCGCGCGGCTGGCGGGTCAGCCTGCTGGAGCGCCACGGCGCGATTGCCCAGGAAGCGTCGGGCAACCCGCAAGGGGTGCTCTACCTCAAGCTCTCGGCCCACGGCACGACCCTCTCGCGACTGATCGTCAGCGGTTTCTGCCATACCCGCCGACTGCTCGAGGCCCTGCCAAGAGGCCGCGACTGGGACGACTGCGGCGTGCTGCAACTGGCCTTCGACACCAAGGAGGCCGAACGCCAGGCCCGCCTGGCCGCCGCCTTTCCCGCCGACCTGCTGCATCCGCTGGAGCAGGCCGAGGCCGAGCGCCAGGCCGGGGTCGAACTGCCCGCTGGCGGCCTGTTCTACCCGCAAGCCGGCTGGGTCCATCCACCGGCGTTGTGCCGAGTGCTCAGCGAGCAGCCCAATATTCGCCTGCTGGCGCATCGGGAAGCCGTGCAACTGCGCCGCGACGGCGCGCAGTGGCAGGCCTGGGACGCCGACCAGTTGCTCGCCAGCGCACCGGTGGTGGTGCTGGCCGGCGCCGCGGAGATCAAGCGCTTCCCGCACAGCGCCGAGTTGCCGCTCAAGCGCATTCGCGGGCAGATCAGCTGTTTGGCGCAGACCCCTCGGAGCCAGGCGCTGCGCACCGTGGTCTGTGCCGAGGGCTACGTCGCCCCGGCCCGGCTCGGCGAACACACCCTGGGCGCCAGCTTCGACTTCGACAGCGACGACCTGACACCCAACAGCGCCGACCACGCCGGCAACCTGCAGCTTCTCGAGGAAATATCCACGGATCTGGCCGAGCGCCTGCACAGCCGCCAGCTCGATCCGGCGCTGCTTGCGGGCCGCGCCGCCTTTCGCTGCACCAGCCCCGACTACCTGCCGATCGTCGGCCCCCTGGCCGATCGCGACGCCTTCAGCAGGGCCTATGCGGTGCTCGGCAAGGACGCTCGCCAGGTGCCGGACGTACCCTGCCCCTGGCTCGACGGCCTGTATGTCAACAGCGGCCATGGCTCGCGCGGCCTGATCAGCGCGCCGCTATCCGGCGAGCTGCTGGCCGCCTGGCTCAACGACGAGCCCCTGCCCCTGCCGCGCGAGGTGGCCGAGGCCTGCCACCCCAACCGCTTCGCCCTGCGCCAGCTGATCCGCAACGGCGGCGCCGGCAAGACGCCGCCCACCAGGCCCGAACGGTAGGGTGCGCCGCGCGCACCGCCGAGACTGCCACGCAGGTACCCGTGCGCATGGCGCACCCTACGCACACTCACCTCACTCCATCTCGCCACACAGCTCCGCCGCCCGCAGCAGCGCCGCAGTGAGGCTGTGCCGCTCCCAGTCGGCCAGCGCGGCGAAGCGCTGACGGAACTCCGGCGGCAGCAGGCTCGGTGCCTGCTGCACCAGCTCGCGTCCGGCATCGCTGAGCAGCAGCCACTGGCGGCGGCGGTCCTGGTCATCGCGCTGGCGATGCAGCAGGCCGCGCTCTTCCAGGCGGTCGAGCATGCCCGACAGGGTCGCCGCCGTCAGGCTCACCCGCCCACTCAGGTCGCTGGCCGTCAACCGCGCCTCGCCCGCCAGCACCTGCAGGATCATCAGTTGCATGGGCGTCAGGCCGCCGAAGCGGGTCAGGCGCTTGGCGTGCACCTCACCCGCCTGCTGCAGGCGCCGCAGGGACTGGAACATCGGCAGCTCGAAGGCCATGACAGATGACAGATCTATTTCAGTAGAAACTATTTTCTCACCCATATTCAGACACATACTCGAATGGAAACTTTGACATCAAAGCATTTTTTTGTTCCCATGTAAAAGGTTCGGCGAGCCCGGACGACTCCCCAACGGCAACACCGGTAAGGAAATTTATGTGCGGAATAGCTGGAGAACTACGTTTTGATCAACGACCGGCCGACCTGGCTGCAGTCGAGCGAATCACCCATCATTTAGCGCCGCGCGGTCCAGACGCGCACGGCTTCCACAGCCAGGGGCCGATTGCCCTTGGCCATCGTCGGCTGAAGATCATGGATCTCGCCGAGGCGTCCGGCCAGCCGATGATCGACAGCGATCTCGGCCTGTCCATGGTGTTCAACGGCGCCATCTACAACTACCCGGAACTGCGCAACGAGCTGGAAGCCCTCGGCTACCGCTTCTTCTCCGGCGGCGACACCGAGGTACTGCTCAAGGGCTATCACGCCTGGGGCAAGGACCTGCTGCCCAAGCTCAACGGCATGTTCGCCTTCGCCGTCTGGGAGCGCGACAGCCAGCAACTGTTCATCGCCCGCGACCGTCTCGGCGTCAAGCCGCTGTACCTGTCGCGCACCGGCCAACGCCTGCGTTTCGCCTCGAGCCTGCCGGCGCTGCTTGCCGGCGGCGACATCAGCAAGGCGCTGGACCCGATCGCCCTCAACCACTACCTGAACTTCCACGCCGTGGTCCCGGCGCCGCGCACCATCCTCGCTGGCGTGGAGAAACTGCCGCCGGCAAGCTGGATGCGCATCGATGCCCAGGGCAACTGCGAACAGCAGAGCTGGTGGCAGCTGGACTTCGGTCCCAAGCGCGATGAAATCGCCTTCGAGCTCGATGACTGGCGCGACAAGGTGCTCGACGGCATGCGCGAGGCGGTGTCGATTCGCCAGCGCGCGGCGGTGGATGTCGGGGTACTGCTGTCCGGCGGCGTCGACTCGAGCATGCTGGTCGGCCTGCTGCGCGAAGCCGGGGTGGAGAACCTCTCGACCTTCTCCATCGGCTTCCAGGATGCCGGCGGCGAGCGCGGCGACGAATTCCAGTACTCGGACCTGATCGCCGCGCGCTTCAACACCCAGCACCATCAGCTGCGCATCGGCGAGAACGAGATCCTCGAGCAGCTGCCGGCCGCCTTCCGCTCCATGAGCGAGCCGATGGTCAGCCACGACTGCATCGCCTTCTACCTGCTGTCCCGGGAGGTGGCCAAGCACTGCAAGGTGGTGCAGAGCGGCCAGGGCGCCGACGAGCTGTTCGCCGGCTACCACTGGTACCCGCTGGTGGACGGCGCCGAGGATGCCTTCAGCGCCTACCGCAAGGCCTTCTTCGACCGTGAGCACGAGGAATACGCCCAGTGCGTGCAGCCCGAGTGGCTGACCGACGACCATGCCGGCGAGTTCGTCCGCCAGCATTTCGCCCAGCCCGGCGCGGTGGCCGCGGTGGACAAGGCGCTGCGTCTGGACAGCACGGTGATGCTGGTCGACGACCCGGTCAAGCGGGTCGACAACATGACCATGGCCTGGGGCCTGGAGGCGCGCACGCCGTTCCTCGACTATCGCCTGGCCGAACTGTCGGCACGCATTCCGGGGCGCTTCAAGCTGCCGGACGGTGGCAAGCACGTGCTCAAGGAGGCCGCCCGCCAGGTCATCCCCTCCGAGGTCATCGACCGCAAGAAGGGCTATTTCCCGGTGCCGGGTCTCAAGCACCTGGAGGGGGCTACACTGGGCTGGGTTCGCGACCTGCTGGTCGATCCGAGCCAGGACCGCGGGCTGTTCAATCCGGCCATGCTCGATCGCCTGCTGACCGACCCCCACGGCCAGCTCACGCCGCTGCGCGGCTCGAAACTGTGGCAGATGGCGGCGCTCAACCTGTGGCTGAGCGAGCAAGGCCTCTAGCAACGCCCCGGGCGGGAGTTCCCGCCCGGCCGCGTCAAACCGCCGTAGCCGGATGTGATCCGGAGCAGTCACGACTGAATTCACGCCCCGGCAACTGTCCGGGCGATGCGCGCAGCTAAGGAAACACGCCAATGCGAGCCACCACCTTCAATCAACGCCTGCAGCGCGGCCAGGCGCCCTCCTACGAGCGGCTGCAGGCGCGCTTCGCCGAAGAACGCGGAGTCAAGCCCAGCGAGTCACTGGCCGTGCATTGCGGCTGGGGCCGCCTGCTGGTCGGCCATACCTTCCCGGACCCGGCCGTGCTGGCCGACGAGCTGTTGACCGAGCGCCGCGGCGAGCGCGATATCGCCCTGTATGTCGCCGCCCCCCAGCAGGTGCTGGCCCAGGCACCGCAACAGCTGTTTCTCGACCCTTCGGACACCCTGCGCCTGTGGTTCAGCGACTACCGCCAGGCGCGCCGCGGCTTTCGCGGCTACCGGGTGCGCCGCGCGCAGAATGCCGATGACTGGCAGGCGATCAACCGCCTGTACCAGATGCGCGGCATGCTGCCGATCGATCCGGCCAAGCTCACCCCGCGCCACCAGGGTGGCCCGGTGTACTGGCTGGCCGAGGACGAAGACAGCGGCGCGGTGATCGGCAGCGTCATGGGCCTCAATCATCAGAAGGCCTTCAAGGACCCCGAGAACGGCAGCAGCCTCTGGTGCCTGGCGGTGGACCCGCATTGCGGCCGCCCCGGCGTCGGCGAAGTGCTGGTGCGCCACCTTATCGAGCATTTCATGAGTCGCGGCCTCAGCTTCCTCGACCTGTCGGTGCTGCACGACAACCGCCAGGCCAAGGGCCTGTACGCCAAGCTGGGCTTTCGCGAACTGCAGACCTTCAGCATCAAGCGCAAGAACAGCATCAACCAGCCGTTGTTCATCGGCCCCGGGCCGGAGGCGGAACTCAACCCCTACGCCAAGATCATCGTCGACGAGGCCCTGCGTCGCGGCATCGAGGTGCAGGTCGATGATGCCGAGGCCGGCCTGTTCACCCTGAACCACGGCGGTCGTCGCATCCGTTGCCGCGAATCGCTGACCGACCTGACCAGCGCCGTGAGCATGACCCTGTGCCAGGACAAGCGCCTGACCCACCGCGCCCTCGAGCGCGCCGGCCTTAGCCTGCCAGCCCAGCGCCTGGCCGGCAGCGCCGAGGAAAACGCGGCCTTTCTCGCCGAGCACGGCAGCCTGGTGGTCAAGCCGGTGGACGGCGAGCAGGGCCAGGGCGTGGCTGTGGACCTGCGCACCCCGGGCGAAGTTCAGGAGGCCATCGAGCGCGCCCGGGTGTTCGACGGTCGCGTGCTGCTGGAAAGCTTCCACTCGGGCAGCGACCTGCGCATCCTGGTGATCGGCTACGAGGTGGTCGCCGCGGCCATCCGCCGCCCCGCCGAGGTGATCGGCGACGGCCGCCACAGCATCGGCGAGCTGATCGACGCCCAGAGCCGCCGGCGCCAGGCGGCCACCGACGGCGAGAGCCGGATTCCCAAGGACGCGGAAACCCTGCGCACCCTGCACGCCGCCGGCGTCGACTACGACAGCGTGCTGCCAATCGGCGAGCGCCTGGCGGTGCGCAAGACCGCCAACCTGCACACCGGCGGCAGCCTCGAGGACGTCACCGACAGCCTCCACCCGACCCTGGCCGATGCCGCGGTCAAGGCAGCCCGGGCGCTGGACATCCCGGTGGTCGGTCTCGACCTGCTGGTGCCGGCGGCGGATCAGCCCGAGCACGTGTTCATCGAGGCCAACGAGCGCGCCGGCCTGGCCAACCATGAGCCACAGCCGACGGCCGAACGCTTCGTCGACCTGCTGTTCCCCCTCAGCCAGATTACCGGCTAGCCCTGCGCCACCGCGGGCGCGCGACTCGCGCCCGCCCCTCTGCCCACTACCGCGACCCGCGCCGGGGAAACCCTCGGCGACTAAGCTGGTCAGCATGCACTGCCAGTCCTTTTCCCTGTCGCCGACAGCCCACTCAGCGAAGGAGTTCTCTATGCAGCAACTGCCCGAACCCGACCTCGAATACCTGCGCAAAGTCCTGCTGGAGATGCTCGCCATCCCCAGCCCGACCGGTTTCACCGACACCATCGTGCGCTATGTCGCCGAGCGCCTGGAGGAGATCGGCATCCCCTTCGAGCTGACCCGCCGCGGGACCATTCGCGCCACCCTCAAGGGCAAGCAGAGCAGCCCGGATCGGGCGGTGTCGACCCACCTCGACACCATCGGCGCCATCGTCCGCACGGTGCAGGACAACGGCCGCCTGGGTCTGGCCCCGGTCGGCACCTGGTCCAGCCGCTTCGCCGAGGGCAGCCGGGTCAGCGTCTTCACCGAAACCAGCGTGATCCGCGGCAGCGTGCTGCCGCTGCTGGCCTCCGGACACGCCTTCAACACCGAGGTGGATCAGCTGCCGATCAGCTGGGACCATGTCGAGCTGCGCCTGGATGCCTACTGTGCGACCCGCGCCGATTGCGAATCCCTGGGCGTGTCTGTCGGCGACTTCGTCGCCTTCGATCCCCTGCCGGAATTCACCGAGAGCGGCCATATCAGCGCCCGTCACCTGGACGACAAGGCCGGCGTCGCCGCCCTGCTCACTTCGCTCAAGGGCATCGTCGAGAGCGGCGCCGAGCTGGAGATCGACTGCCATCCGCTGTTCACAGTGACCGAGGAGGTCGGCTCCGGCGCCGCGGCGGCGCTGCACTGGGACGTCAGCGAGTTCGTCGGCGTGGATATCGCCCCGGTCGCCGAGGGGCAGGCCTCCAGCGAACACACCGTCAGCGTCGCCATGCAGGACTCCGGCGGCCCCCACGACTATCACCTCTCGCGCCAGCTGCTGCGCCTGGCCAGGGAGCATGAGATCCCGGTGCGCCGCGACCTGTTCCGCTATTACCACAGCGACGCGCAGTCGGCGGTCGGCGCCGGCCACGATGTCCGCACCGCCCTGATGGCCTTCGGTTGCGATGCCACCCATGGCTACGAGCGCACCCACATCGACAGCCTGGTGGCCCTGACCCGTATGCTCAGCGCCTACATGCTCAGCCCGCCGGTGTTCACCAGCGATGCCAAGCCCGCGCAAGGATCGCTGGATCGCTTCAGCCACCAACTCGAGCACAACACGCAGATGGCCAGCGAGACCCGGGTGCCCGCCGTCGACAGCCTGCTCGGCCGGCGCGGCGAGGACGCTTGAATGCCGCGTGGCATCCGGGCACAGTGACCGTCGCAAAGGCGTAAGTGGGCGCCACAGGACCCGCGCCAGACAAGTCGGCGCGCGGCTGAACCGAGGCCGTGCGCGCCTGCTAACCTTGGCCAGGCCTGCCGGTAGAACGCCGTCACGGCACGGCGGCTCGAACAACAACGATGAGGATCATGGATGCCTCGTGCTTGCCTGGCTGTGCTGCTGCTCTGGCTCTGTGCCTCGGCCTGGGCAGTGCCTCCCGCCGCCCTGGACAGCGACGACCTGCGCCTGTCCCTGGCACCGTCCACCGCCTACCTGGAAGATCCCGATGGCAGCCTTTCGGCCGATCAGGTCAGCCGGCTGGACCAAGGGCGCTTCACGCCCGTGCGCGGCGATCACGTCAACCTCGGCAAGAACGACTCGGTGTGGTGGTTCAGCATTCGCCTGGACAACCGCCTGAGCCGCACGCTCGGTGGCTACCTGGAGGTCAACTACGCGCTGCTCGATGACCTGCAGCTCTACCAGTCCGGCGCCGGCGGCACCTGGCAGCGTCAGGACAGCGGCGACCGCTACGCCTTCGCCCAGCGACCGGTACAGGTGCGCAACTTCTGGTTCCCACTCGATCTGCCACCGGGCGACAACACCCTGCTGTTGCGCGTCGAGACCTCCAGCACCCTCTATCTGCCGCTGTATTTCAGCACCTACCACGCCAGCGCGGCCGCCCAGGAAAACCTCATGGGCCTCAACGGCGCCTTCTACGGCGTGCTGTTCGCGATGTTCTGCTACAACCTGTTCCTGTTCCTCTCCCTGCGCGAGGCGGCCTACTTCTGGTACCTGGTGTACAACCTGAACATCGGCCTGTTCGTCGCCAGCTTCGACGGCATGCTGTTCAAGCTGCTGCCGGAACACACCGACCTGCAGTCGGTGAGCATCTATATCCTGATGTACCTGCACTGCTTCAGCGCCACCCAGTTCAGTCGCTATTTCCTGCATACCCGTGAGTATTTTCCGCGCCTGGATCTCGGCCTGCGCCTGTTCATGCTGGGGTTGCTCGGCTGCCTGGTGTCGATGCCGCTGATCGGCCTGCACGCCTGGAACGTACTGGCCAGCCTGACCGTGCTGGCGCTGTCGCTGGTGCTGCTGCTGAGCGGCACCTACGCCTGGCGCCGGGGCCTGCGCCATGGTTCGTACTACATCCTCGCCTGGGGCATTCTGCTGGCCTCGATCATCATCGCCACCTCAGGCTCCCTGGGCGTCGAACTGTTCGGCCTGTACGGCGCGGCGCTGGTGAAAGTCGGCGTGACCATCGAACTGATTACCCTGTCGATCGGCCTCGCCGACCGCATCAACCTGCTCAAGGAAGAGGGCTTCCGCTCGCGCCGGGCCGCCGAGCAGGCGGAGATCGAGAGCCAGGCCAAGAGCCGCTTCCTGGCCAGGATGAGCCACGAGATCCGCACCCCGCTCAATGGCGTGCTGGGCATGCTGCAACTGCTCAGGGAGACCTCGCTGGACCGCGGCCAGCGCTTCTACGTCGATACCATCTCCAGCTCGGGAAGCGCGCTGATGGCCGTGATCAACGACATTCTCGACTACGCACGGATCGAGTCGGGCAAGCTCAGCCTGGAACAGATCGACTTCGACCTCGAGGAGCTGATCTCCGACACCCTCAGCCTGTTCACCGGCCAGGCCCTGGACAAGCAGCTGCGCCTCTACGTCAGCCTGGAGGCGGGCGTGCCGAGGCGCATGCGCGGCGATCCGACGCGACTCAAGCAAATCCTGATGAACCTGCTCAGCAACGCCCTGAAATTCACCGCCGACGGTCACGTGGCGCTCGACGTCAGCCGCCGCAGCGACTCCCAGGGCAACCCCCATCTGCTGTTCGCCATCAGCGACAGCGGTATCGGCATCGACCCGCCGACACTGGCGCGGCTGTTCGATTCCTTCGCCCAGGGCGACTCCAGCACCACCCGGCGCTACGGTGGCAGCGGCCTGGGATTGACCATCAGCAAGGAACTGGTGGAGATGATGGGCGGGCGCATCGAGGTCAGCAGCAGCGCCGGCCTCGGCTCGCGCTTCGTCTTCGACCTGCCTCTGGTGGAGACACCGCAGCCAGCGGACCCGCTGGAGCAGCTACTCAGTGGTCGCCACGCCCTGCTCGCTTCGCTCGACGACCAGGGCACGCAGGCGCTCGGCCGGCTGCTCGAGCGCTGGGGAATGCGCACCCTGAACTGCCAGGACCCGCGGCAAGTACGCGACCACCTGCAAGGTCATTCCGAGCCTGCCCTGCTGGTGTTGCTCTCTCCCTGGCCCGGACACCTCGGAGACTGGCTCGATGGACTGCCCCCGGACCGGCTGCCCGGACTGCGGGTGTTGCAGCTGGCCTCGCCGGAACAAGGGCGGACCCAGTTCAGTCTCGCGGACCTACGCCTGGCCAGCCTGGTCCAACCATTGGCGGTCAGTGCCCTGCGCGCCGCCCTGACGGAGCTGCATGAGTCACCCAGCATCGAGCCAGCCAGCCAGCCCCAGGAATCGCGCGAGGGCTGCGAGGATGCACCCTGCATCCTGATCGCCGAGGACAACCCGGTGAACTCGATGGTGGTGCAGGGCTTTCTCAAGAAGCGCGGCTACAGCGTACGCCTGGTGAGCAACGGCTTGGCCGCGCTCAACGCCTACCAGCATGACCCGGCCGCCACGCACCTGATTCTCATGGACTGCGAGATGCCGGAGATGGACGGCTTCGAGGCGACCCGGCGCATCCGCCACCTGGAGCGCCAGCGCAACCTGGCGCCGATCCCCATCGTCGCCCTGACCGCGCACATCTTCGAGGAACACCGCCAGCAGGGCATGGCCGCCGGCATGGACGCCTTTCTCGGCAAACCGCTGGACTGCGCTCTGCTCTACCGCACCCTGGACCGCTACCTGCTCGGTTTCCCCCTGGACCTGGCGGACTGACGGGCCTGGGCAGATCGCAGCGCGCGCCGCGCGCCCCCCTATATCCGGTGACCAGCGGTGCGCACGGCGCCCCCTATGCAGGTCAGCCAAAGCTGTTTGCAATGGTTGATTGCGAGACGGCGCGCCAGGGATAACACGTCGCGCCCGACTGGTACTGGCCTCCTGGCCGCCCTGCAGAGCATGGCACTCCTGCCCGCCGCGCGTTAGCATCGGCGCAGCGTTCTGGAGAACCCCACCTTGCTGATTCCCTCACACTTGCTGGAAGCCGACACCCTGACCCGCCTGATCGAGGACTTCGTCACCCGCGACGGCACCGACAACGGCGATGAAACCCCACTGGAGACCCGCGTGCAGCGCGTGCGCCGCGCCTTGGACAAGGGCGAGGCGGTGATCGTGTTCGACCCGGAAAGCCAGCAGTGCCAGCTGGCGCTCAAGCGCGACGTTCCCAAGGAATGGCTGCAGCCGCTCGCCGAATAAACCGGGCGCCGCTGCTGGCGCCGCCTAGCCGCGCAGGCCGCCCTCGCGCTCCCAGGCGCAGCGTACGCGCAGTTCGCCCTCCTGGGGGCTGTGGCAACCATTGTCCGACTCCCAGCGGAAGGTATGGGTGCCGTTCAGTTCGGTCTCCAGATGCACCACCGCGCTGGCCCAGTACAGGCGCTTGAGCAGCGCCTCGAACTGTTCGACCCAAAGGCTCCACTCGTACTCGACGGCCCGGTAGCTGGCGCCGAAATGGATCACCTGGGTCTGGTACAGGCCCTCGCCCGGCTGCTGGCAGCAGGCGAACATCTCCCGCCCCAGGAACGACCACTCATCGCCGCCCGGCAGCTCGCTCAACACCTGACGATTGATCGCGCGCCGCAGCCGGCTTTCCGCCGCCTGGTCCGACGGCCAATCGCGGATGCAGCCATAGACGATGGACTCCGACTCCATTCCGTTACTCCATAAAATCCAGGCTGCCTTCTATCACAGCCGCGCGCGACACGGGTAGAACTGCCGAACATTGCGAGGCTTTCCATGCCGTCTGCCGCGCCACAGTCATTCCTGAGCGGCGCCCCGCCCCATGCGCCAGGCCAACGCTGTCATCAGCAGGGCGAGGCCGGTAAGCGCAGCGAAGGCCGGCCGGTAGCCGCCGGCCAGATCCCGTGCCAGCCCCGTCAGAATCGGCGTCAGCGAAGCCATGCCATAGCCGGCGCAGAGCATCATCGAGGTCCAGCGACTGACCGCCAGCGGTGACTCCGCTTCATACAGCGGCAATACCAGGGACAGGGCGAAGGCACCGCCCAGGCCGAAGCCGATGGCCACGGCCCACAGCTCCGGCAGCAGGGTCGGGGCGAAGGTCACCATCGCCAGGCTCACGCTGGCGACCAGGCCGCAGCCCTGCAGCAACAGGTAACGATTGCCGAAACGCTGGGCGAGCCAGGGAAACAGGAAGGAACTGGGCAGGCCGGTCAGCATCGACAGGCTGAACAACGCATTGCTGCGCAGCAGACTCAGGCCGGCCTCGTGATAGCGCGCGACGACCCAGGTCGCCAGGGCGTAGAAGATCCCGGCCTGAAGGGCGAAGAAACAGCTGATCAGCCAGGCCCGCGGCTGATGCCATGGCAAGCCGGCGCCGGCCTCAAGCCGGTCGACCGGCTCGGCCTGGTTGGACACGCGGAGCCAAACCAGCAGCGCCACTGCCGCAGGCAGCGCCCACAGCGCCAGGCCCTGTGTCCAGCGGTCGCCGAACAGCTGCGTCGCCGGCGCCGTCAGCACCGCGCCCGCCGCTCCGCCGACCGCCATGCCCAGGGAGTACCAGGCCACGACCCTGCCCATCTGTCCGATAAAGTAGCGCTTGATAAACCCCGACAGCAGGGGCCCGGCCACCGCAATCGCGGCACCGAGCAGCACCGCACTGGCGATCAGAATGGCGCTGCTGTGCCCCAGCAACCGCAAAAGCAAAGCGCCGGCGATCACCCCCATGCACAGGGTGACCGTCCGCTCCAGCCCCAGCGCGAGTGCCAGGCGCGGCGCGAGCGGCGCCAAGAGGCCCATGCACAGTACCGGCAGGGCGGTGGTCAGACTGATCAGGCTGCGACTGAGATCAAGTTCGCTGGCGATCCGCTCGATGAGCGGCGCCAGGGAGGTGATGCCGGGACGCAGGTTGACTGCCGCCAGCAGCAGAGCCAGCAACAGGGCGACTGCAGATTTGGGTTTCACAGGACATCCAGACGGCGGGTGGCGAAGCGGCCCGCCACCCTAAAGGCAGTCCGCCTCCCAGGCAAGCATCACCCGCGTACAACCTGACCGGTCGATTAACTTTCAACGCCAACCGGGCTCAGCCCTGAGCGGCTTTGGCTCTCATCCTGCTGGCCATGCCAACCATTTCCTCGTACAGCGCCTGGGGATTCTGCTGCTTCAACGCCCAGGCCATGCGCCCCTGCTCGTGGGGCAGGATCATGAACTCGCCCGCGGCGATCTGCCGGTAGATGTAGTCGGCGATATCCGCCGCACTGATCGGCGAGCTCTCCAGCAGCTTGCCGACCTGGGCCTTCATCGCCGGCGTCGGCCCGCGGAAGGAATCCAGCAGATTGGTCTGGAAGAACGAGGGGCAGACCACGTGCACGCCGATTTCCCGGGCCTGCAACTCGATCAGCAGGCTCTCCGACAAGGCCACCACGCCAGCCTTGGCGACGTTGTAGTTGCTCATGGCCGGGCCCTGCATCAGGGCTGCCATCGAGGCGATGTTGACGATGCGGCCCTTGCTGCGCTGCAACAGCGGCAGGAAAGCCTTGCAGCCCTTGACCACGCCCATCAGGTTGATCGAGATCTGCCAGTCCCAGTCCTCCAGGGACAGCTCGTCGAAGAAACCGCCCGAGGCCACGCCGGCATTGTTGACGATCACATCGATGCCGCCGAACTTGTCCTCGCAGGCCTGGGCCAGGGCCGTCAACTGACTGTAGTCGCGCACATCACAGCGCAGGGTGAAACCCTCGCCGCCCGCCGCCCGCACCAGTTGCAGCGATTCGGCCAACCCCGCCTCGTTGATATCGGCGAGCGCCAGGCGCCAGCCCTCCCGCGCCCAACGCAGGGCGATTTCGCGCCCGAGCCCGGAGCCCGCGCCAGTTATCATCATGCGATTTTGCATACAGAGTCGCCTTACGCTGCAGTGGTGGATGGCTCGCAGTGTAGCGAAGGCGCTGCGCACGCCCATCCACGATCAGGCTGCTGAATGAGCGAGGCAAACTGCCGAGCGAAAGGACAGCGGATTTCAGCGCACCGCGAAGACCCGCCACAGCACAAGGCCATAGATCGCCCCGTTGATGGCCAGCACCGCGCCGCCCAGCCAGAGCTGATGTTCTGGCGTCAGTCCGGCAGGGTAGATAATGGGCAGCAGGTAGTTTTCGATAAAGCCGCCGCCGTACCCCGCCTCACCGGCTGCGCGGCGAAGACTGTTCTCCAGGGGCGTCAAGGGGCACTGCAGATGATACAGCTCGACCACCGCGCCCCAGGCCGCGGCGGGCAGGTGCAGCCAGGCCAACCGGCGCCTGCAGAGCACGCCAAGACCGCCCAGAACGACGAAGAGAATGAACAGCAGGTGCAGCAACAGCACCGCGTCAGCGGCCAGTCCCGCCATCATGTCGGCAGCCCTGGCAGCAACCGCATCACTCGCCTGTGATGGCAGTCAGCAAGCATACCGCCGGTTGGCAAAGCGACAACGGACCTATCATCCGGCATACCGCCTCCTAACCCAACAAGGCCGTTGCGCTGCAGAGAACCGGCTATTGCGGCTCGATACGGCGCTTCTGGTGAATCCAGTCGACGATCTCACCATCCGGTGCATAACCGCTCACCGTTTCACGCAGCAGCTGACGCACCCGATCATAGTCGTCACGCTCGACAGCCCCGAGCAATTCGGCCAGCACCTTCTTGAACGCGTCCCAAGGCAGGTGCTCCTCATTGGCCCGCATGATCATCGGGTGGTCGGTCGGGCTGACGTTGTCGCCAATCAACAGCTCCTCATAGAGCTTTTCACCCGGCCGCAGACCGGTGAACTCAA
This sequence comes from Pseudomonas benzenivorans, assembly GCF_024397895.1. Classification (NCBI taxonomy): domain Bacteria; kingdom Pseudomonadati; phylum Pseudomonadota; class Gammaproteobacteria; order Pseudomonadales; family Pseudomonadaceae; genus Pseudomonas; species Pseudomonas benzenivorans. The sequence goes on along the minus strand of NZ_CP073346.1, from coordinate 4,422,594 downwards.
TGTCTATATCGCCGTGCGGACTCTTCTCAGAACGCACGCTCAGACCGCTGAGGTGAATCATCTTCTCCGCCAGCTCGACGATCTTCACCGGCTTGCCCATATCCAGCACGAAGACATCGCCGCCCTGCCCCATGGCGCCGGCCTGGATGACCAGCTGCGCGGCTTCGGGAATGGTCATGAAGTAACGGGTGATATTCGGATGGGTCACCGTCACCGGGCCGCCGTGCTTGATCTGCTCATGGAAGCGCGGAATCACCGAGCCCGAGGAGCCCAGCACATTACCGAAACGCACCATGGTGAAGCGGGTCTTGTTGACCCGATGCACCGCCCCCTCATCGCCGTACAGCACCGGTGCCGATTCGGCGCTCAAGGCTTGCAACACCATCTCGGCCAGGCGCTTGGTACTGCCCATCACATTGGTCGGGCGTACGGCCTTGTCGGTGGAGATCAGCACGAAATGCTCGACCCCGGCCTTGACGGCCGCCTGGGCGGTATTCGTCGAGCCGAGCACATTGTTCAACACGCCTTCGGCGATGTTGTGCTCGACCATCGGCACATGCTTGTAGGCGGCGGCGTGATACACGGTGTTGACCGCCCAAGTCCGCATCACATCGACCAACCGCCCGGGATTACGGATCGACCCGAGGACAGGCACCAGGCGCACGGGAAGTGACTCGCGCCGGGCTCGCTGTTCCAGTTCTGTATGTATGTTGTAGAGATTGAATTCGCTGTGCTCGAACAGAATCAATGTCGTCGGACCGCTGGTAACAATCTGCCGACACAACTCCGAGCCGATCGAGCCACCAGCGCCGGTGACCATTACCACCTGACCGCGGATGCAGCGCTCGAACAGCACCTGCTGCGGTGGCACGGCATCACGGCCAAGCAGGTCCGCAATGTCTACTTCCTGGATGTCCTCGACCTTGACCCGACCACTTGCCAAGTCCATGAAGCCGGGGACGCTGCGCACGTGCAAGGGAAAGTCCTCGAGCAGCTCGAGGATCTCCCGGCGCCGGCCGCGGCTGGCCGAGGGAATCGCCAGGAGGATCTCGTCCGCCCCTGTTTCATCGATCAGCTGCTGGATATGCTTAGGGGTATAAACCCGCAAGCCGGCGATCACCCGATTGGCGATGTTGGAGTCGTCGTCGATGAAGGCCACGGGACGCATGGCCCGCCCCATTCTTAGCGCCGCCACCAGTTGGTTGCCGGCCGCACCGGCACCGTACACCGCGACCTTCGGCAAGCCCGTATCGCGTCCCTTGAGCCTGGAGGGATGGTCGGGCGAATACCAATCGCCCATGAAATACTGGCGCATCACCAGACGCAATCCACCGATCAGCACCAGGCTCAACCACCAGTAATTGAACACCATCGAGCGCGGAATGAGCTTGGGCGCATCCTGGTGCCAATACACCGCTAACGCTAGAAACAACGCTGAAAGCGTGACGGCTTTGGCGATGGCCAGCAACGCATCGTTGCCTAAGTAACGCATCACCGCCCGGTACATACCGAAGCGCACGAACAGCGGGATGGCAATCAGCGGCGCCACGGCAAACAGCCAGGCATGCCCCGCGAATGGCTCGACGCTCTTCGAGTCGCCCAGACGTACGACAAAGGCGAGCCACAATGCGGCCCAGACCAGCAGTACATCCGTCGCAACTTGAATTAGCCGCTTATGGCGTCGAGGCAGGCATACCAAGTGGTTTCGTAGTTTTTCGGCAAGTCGTAACACAAGAATCCTCACACTGCTTTCGCCATTACTGCATCGGGTGCAGCACAAGAGAAACTGACCTGTTGGAGCAGGCTCGATAGCAAGCCCTCTGTCCAGCTTGAGCCCGCAGATTACCGCAAGCGCAAAGCCAGGGGTCGCGCCCTGTATTACTCAAGCTCCCCAGCCTTGAACTTCACCGCCAGCCAAAGCAGAGGCGCATAGGCGATCAGCACGCCCGTCAAACCGTCCAGCCCTCCTGCACCAACCCAAAGCGCGATGGGCAACAACCAGAACAGATTGATGCCCCCCACGATAAGGGTTACCGGCAGATGGCGGCCCAAACGCCGGGACGCATATTGATAAGCATGACTGCGATGAGCTTCATACACCCTGTCGCCACGCAGCAGGCGCCGCAGCAGGGTAAAAGTGGCATCGACGATGAACACCCCGAGGAGGATCAACCAGCTCCACAACAACTGCGGCGCCACCCAGGCCGCCTGCAGAGACAAGATGCCCAGGGTGATACCGAGAAAGCCACTGCCCGCATCGCCCATGAAGATCCGGGCCGGCGGGAAGTTCCAGAATAAAAACCCCGCCACCGCAGCCGCCAACAGCATCGGCATGACCCAAGCCGTAGGCTGTACCGAGCTCGAGAAACCCAGCACCCCAAACAACAACGCACCGCCCAGGCACACACAAATGGCCTCGACACTGGCGATGCCGTCGATGCCATCCATGAAGTTGTAGAGGTTCAACAACCACACGAGGTAGACCGCAGCCAGTCCATGGCCCAGCCAACCCAGGTCGAGGCTCATGCCGAACAGGTTCAGCGGCGGCAGCCCGCCCAACCAGAACAAGGCCCAGATGGCCCCGGCAAAGTGCCCCAACAACCGCCAACGCGCGGGGATATGACCGTGGTCATCGAGAAAGCCGATCACGGCCACTCCCGCCCCGGCCCCAAACAGCGCCCACATTACGGCCCAAGGTAGCAGATCGGCCCAAGCTATGACCGGCAAAGCCGCCAGGAAGGCCAACACGATGGCCACCCCGCCGCCGCGCGGCGTCGGCACCGAGTGCGAACTGCGCGCGTTGGGGATGTCCATCAGGCTGCGGGCCAAGGCGTAACGACGCAGCGCGCCGGTCATAACAAGCGAAACGCCGGCCACCGCCGGCAGCAACCACCAGATAGTCATTTGCTCTGCTGTTCCAGAAAATACTTGGCCGTCTTGCGCAGCGCCTCATCGACGCTGACCGGCGGTGTCCAGTCCAATAACTCACGGGTCTTGCCGATATCGACCTGCAGAGAGCCGCACAGCCGCTGCGACAGCGCCTGCTTGCCCAGCAGCGCCGCCGCCATCTCCAGCAGCCGACTCGGCACCGGCAACAAGCGCGCCGGCTTGCCCAAGGCAGCGGCCATCCTGCGAAACAACTCGGTAGTCGAAAGATCCTCGCCATCGCTGACCAGGAAGGTCTGGTTCGCCGCGGCGGGATGGTCGATGCAGGTCACGATCAGGTCGACCAGATTGTCCAAGGCCACCAGGCTGCGCTGATTACGGATCGCCCCCAAGGGTAGCGGCAGCCCCTTATTAACAGCCTTTATCAATCGACCAAAATTTCCTGGGGCATTGGGACCATAAACCAATGGAGGCCGGATAATCACTACCTCCATGCCGGTTTTAGCCGATAACTGGGTCAACACCAATTCAGCCTCATACTTGGAGACCGCATAAGGCTCTGTGGGGTTTGGTAGATCATCCACAGTGAACGGATGTTCACTCTGATTACCATTCACGCCGATTGAGCTAATAAAAATAAATCGTTTAACACCTGCCTGTGCGGCTTGCTGAGCCAGTGCCCATGTGCCACTAACATTCACAACACGAAATTCCGCAAGCGGATCATCAGCAATTTCATTCAGCACATGAGCTCGAGCAGCTGCATGAATAACGACCTTAGCGCCAACAAGCGCCGCAGACCAGTCGGTATTTTCAGAAAGCTCACTAACCTGGACACTAAGCGTACCAGGAGGGACATCAACAGATGATCGGCGCATAGCCACGACAGGTTGATAACAATCATCTCTCAGCAAGCGCTTTATCAATGCCTGACCAATAAATCCAGTCCCTCCTGTCAGCAACAAGGTCTGCATATCCACTTACCTTTTGAGATAGCCAATCAGTTTAAAAGGGATTTTCAGGGCCACCATAAAGATATTGGTATATATCCCATTTTCCTTGCAGGCTCGTACAATCTCCATATTTTGATGAATGCGCCACCAAAATCCAGTTGTACTAATCCCTCCCTCTCGCATCTTCACCATCACATGCGGGTTTCTACCGAGCTTTACACCATTCCGCATGAACCGGGTCATCAATTCAAAATCGGCCGAAACACGGTAGCCAAGCCTGTAGAATCCCAACTCATCAAAAAATCTACGTTTCACATAAAACGTAGGATGCGGACACATAAAACCGAAACGAATCTTCCAAGGAGCAAAATTTCTCGACGAATAGGTACGTGTAACATTGCCAGTATGCTCTCGCTGGACAAAAACCAAATCAGCGTATACGCCATCAAACTGCGGGTTCACCACAAGAAACTCTGTTAAATCAGCTATCGCGTGCGCACTGGCAAAAATATCATCTGAGTTAAGAATACCTACAAAATCTCCACTCGCCAGCCCGACCCCCTTATTCATGGCGTCATAGATACCTTTATCTGGCTCACTGACAATCTGAGCAATGCGATCTTTATATTCATTTACAATCGCCATGGTGCCGTCTTTCGAGGCACCATCCACGACGACATATTCGATATTCGAATAACTTTGCGAAAGAACCGACTCGATAGTGTCACGAACAGTAGCCTCACTGTTGTAGCAAACAGTGATAATAGAAATCTTCAAAATTATCTCTCATCCAAAGCAATCAACACTACGTGCGTCCGTAGCGATCTTCAAATCGCACAATGTCGTCTTCACCCAAATACGAGCCAGATTGCACCTCAATCAGCTCTAGCGGAATCACGCCAGGATTTTCCAAAGCGTGCACTTGGCCAATTGGGATAAATGTCGATTGGTTTTCCGTTACGAGATACGTCCTTTCACCATTGGTTACTTTTGCGGTACCACTCACCACGATCCAATGCTCTGCACGGTGGTGGTGCATCTGCACAGACAACTTGGCCCCTGGCCTTACGGTAATTCGCTTGACCTGATAGCGGCCGCCATTGTCGATGGAGTCATAGACACCCCAAGGGCGGTACACCTCACGGTGGTTGAAGTGCTCATTACGTCCTTGCGTCTTGATTTTCTCGACAATCTTCTTGACATCCTGCACCGCATCCTTGTGGGCTACTAGCACCGCATCCTTGGTTTCAACTATAACCAAGTTACGCACACCAACCGTGGCTACAAGGCGATTCTCGGCATACACCAAAGAGTTCTGAGTACTCTCAGAGAGCACGTCCCCCCTAAATACATTGCCATCTTCATCCTTGCCACTCACATCCCACAGAGCCGACCAGGACCCTATATCGCTCCAGCCAGCATCGAGCGCAACCATGGCAGCACTTTCGGTTTGCTCCATCACGGCGTAGTCAATAGAGTCTTGCGGGCATCCAGCAAAGGCTTCACGGTCAACACGAACAAAATGCATATCTTGTTGCCCTTTGACCAAGGCCTCGCGGCACGCCTCGAGCATAGTGGGCTGAAAACGCTTGAGTTCATCCAGGTAGCGGCTGGCGCGGAACATGAACATGCCGCTATTCCAGAAATACTCGCCACTGTCGACATACTCCTTGGCAGTTTCAAAATCCGGCTTTTCGACAAAGCGGGCAACAGCAAAACTGTGCGTATCCAAGCTGACCCCACGCTGGATATATCCATAGCCGGTTTCCGGATGTATCGGCACAATGCCAAACGTAACCAGTTTGCCTGCTTCTGCGAGCGGGAGAGCAGCCTGGACTGCGGCATGAAAAGCAGGCACATCACGGATCAGATGGTCCGCCGCAAGTACCAGCAAAATCGGGTCATCACCTTGCTCAGTAGCGTTCAGGGCCGCCAGAGCAATCGCTGGTGCGGTATTACGTCCTTCGGGCTCAAGCAGAATCTGCGCCCCCTCAAGCCCCATCTGGCGCAGTTGTTCAGCTGCCAGAAAACGATGCTGTTCGTTACAAATCAAGCAGGGCATGGCATGAACCACACCATCAAGACGCGCAATCGTGGCCTGAAGCATGGTGAGGTTATCAGCCAGCGCCAAGAACTGCTTAGGGTTCAATTGCCGAGACAGGGGCCATAGGCGAGAGCCTGACCCACCGGCCATAATTACAGGAAGCAGCATCGTCATTACCTCTTACTCAAACCATCCGCTTGCGGCAGAACTGGCAAATAGGCACGAGTGTTTTCATGCACTTCCTCACTCGAACGTATTTCCTCTAGTGACGACCAGCGGAAGTGCTCATGCTGGGTGTGAGGCAACCTAAGCTGCGCATCAGTTGGCAACAGCAAATGGTAAGCCAGTACCACATAGTGAGTGTCGGGGCTCGCTCCAAATACGCTGTCGGCATAAAGGTGCTCATACACCCCCATAAAAGTGGCTTCATTACGTAAAAAACAATTGCCAAGCTCCACCCGAGTCAACCGCTCAAAGGCTAGATCCAGGGTCTCATTTTTAAGAATCCGGCCGCCCGGTACGAACCAAAACCCCTGAGCAGGCCGATTCAGACGCTGACCAAGCAGGATTTTTCCCTCAGTATTTTGCACAATCAGATCAATGGAGATCAGTGGAATTGCCGCAACCACCGTGCGGAAGGTCGCTTGGTCAAGAAACACTAGGCCTGCCCCCGAAAATGCTCTTGATGGTCAAGGAACCACTGAAAAGCGTCATTCAGCCCCTCTTCCAGGCCAATTGACGCTTCCCAACCCAATGCTTTCAATCGGGACACATCCATCAACTTGCGCGGGGTGCCGTCGGGCTTGCTGCTATCGAAGGTCAGATTACCCTGGAAGCCTGTCACTCTGGCCACGGTTTCCGCCAATTCCCGGATAGTGCAATCCGTCCCAGTGCCCACATTGATATGCGAGAGCATAGGCTGAGTATGGGCTTGATAGGTCACCTCATCGAGCTGCATAACGTGAATACTGGCAGCAGCCATATCATCGACATGTAGAAACTCACGCATGGGCGTACCGCTCCCCCAAATCACAACCTCGTCGTCCCCCCGCTGGACTGCCTCATGAAAGCGGAGTAGCAACGCTGGAATCACATGGCTGTTATCCGGGTGGAAGTTGTCATGAGGGCCATAGAGGTTAGTAGGCATCACGCTGCGGTAATCCCGACCGTGCTGGCGGTTGTAACTTTCGCATAGCTTGATCCCCGCAATCTTGGCGATCGCGTAAGGCTCATTGGTCGGCTCCAGCGTACCGGTGAGGAGTGCTTCCTCCTTCATCGGCTGCTCAGCGTGCTTGGGGTAAATACACGAAGAACCGAGAAACAGCAGCCTCTGTACGCCACTCTGATGCGCGGCCTCGATGATATTCGCCTCGATCATCAGATTCTCGTAGATGAAATCAGCCGGGTAGGTGTTGTTGGCATGAATCCCGCCTACCTTCGCGGCGGCCAAATACACCTGGGCGATTTGATTCTCGTCGAAGAAAGCCCCCACTGCGCGCTGATCCAGCAGGTTAAGCTCGTCACGACCAGCCGTGAGGATATTGGCGTAGCCCAAAGCGCGAAGACGACGAACGATGGCGGAGCCGACCATCCCCCGATGGCCCGCAACGAAAACAGGCTGATTCAGTTCACTCGCCACTATCAATTCTCCACCGCCACGGGAATTTCATGCCCATGTTGCTTGAGCAAAGCATGACGCTGAGCCACCTTAAGGTCTTCGCGGACCATCTCCGCGCACATTTCCTGAACGGTGATTTCCGGAATCCAGCCCAGTTTGTTCTTGGCCTTGGACGGATCGCCGAGCAAGGTCTCAACCTCTGCCGGACGGAAGTAACGGGGATCGACAGAAACAACCACGTCGCCCACCTTAAGCGCTGGTGCGCTTTCGCCTTTGATACTCTCGACGATGGCTTTCTCATCAACGCCCTCCCCTTCGAAGCGCAAGCCGATGCCCAGCTCGGCGGCGGACCACCGAACGAACTCACGCACCGAATACTGCACGCCAGTAGCAATGACGAAGTCTTCCGGCTGTTCTTGCTGCAACATCATCCATTGCATACGCACGTAATCCTTGGCATGCCCCCAATCACGCAGGGCATCCATATTGCCCAAGAACAGGCACTTCTCCAGGCCTTGCGCAATATTGGCCAAGCCACGGGTAATCTTGCGGGTCACGAAGGTTTCACCACGACGCGGGGATTCGTGATTGAACAGGATGCCATTGCAGGCATACATACCGTAGGCTTCACGGTAGTTCACCGTAATCCAGTAGGCATAGAGCTTGGCAACCGCATAGGGTGAGCGCGGATAGAACGGCGTGGACTCCTTTTGCGGAATTTCCTGCACCAGGCCGTAAAGCTCAGAAGTAGAGGCCTGGTAGAAACGAGTTTTCTTCTCCAGCCCCAACAGACGAATAGCTTCCAGAATCCGCAAGGTACCCATGGCATCCACGTCCGCCGTATATTCCGGAGATTCGAAGCTCACAGCCACATGGGACTGAGCGCCTAGATTATAGACTTCGTCCGGTTGTACTTCCTGGATGATTCGAGTCAGATTGGAAGAATCACTCAAGTCACCGTAGTGCAGAACGAAGTTCCGATTGTCAACGTGCGGATCCTGGTAGATATGATCCACGCGTTGAGTATTGAAAGAAGAAGCACGACGCTTTATGCCGTGCACCTCGTATCCTTTCTCAAGAAGAAATTCGGCAAGGTAGGAGCCATCCTGCCCAGTGATGCCTGTAATCAGAGCTTTTTTCAAGAAAACCTCCAAATTTAAATAACACCCTAACCAACGATCTCTCGGAGTCAGCAACTTATCTCTCTAGGGCTCAAAAAAACAATTCAAACCAACCTAGAAAATTTAACTACCACCGATTGAAATCGGTGGGTTAGTAACTTACAGACTGAAAGTCCGGATAGGCGCCGGCTGAACGACGCGTCACCTCAGTCCGTCCCCATTCTGAAATTATCGCTCGGGCTCGGCTCAAATGATACTCAAGATATTGCTTGATCATTTCCTCCGTGATCGACCCAACCGTCGCCCAGAAGTAACCTCGCGCCCCAAAAATACTGTCCCCAATAGCGCTCTTCAGATACGAAAATTCCTCGAAAAGCGTGCCCGCCGTGCCCCCCCCTAGATCTGCTACATGATCTCACTCGGCGTCAAACTTGGCGGACTTCTCACCAGAATGTGCACATGATCCTTGCTCACCACACCTTTCACGACCTGGATCTCAAACGCCTCACACGTCTGCCTCACCAACTCGAGCCCCTCCAACTCAGCACCTTGTAGCGGTACCTAGACAACCAGACAAAAGTGATATTCGATCTGGCAAACCGTATGGCATCCGTATCTGTATTCCATGCGCTAGCTCTCCAGATGCGTATGGTGGCGCCAAAGCTGACCAGCTGGAGCTCGGTGATTCTAACCCTGTGATGGAGAATAAAAAGAATTCGCCCCAACCTCCATAAAAACAAAACTATCTTAAGAAAAACTACGACCTCTTAAATAAATGAATTAATAAAATTATCATCAAAATAGAAAATCCATTCCCAACATTAAGGACACTAAAAACAGGTGACAACAGGAGAAGAGTGAGGAGATACGCCGCAATCAACAAATGCCTCCCCCCACACCACAAAGCCTTACTAACATAAACCAAAGAAAGTGCCGCAAGAAGTCCTCCTGAAACAATACCACCGCAAAGCCCAAAATCCACATATACCGACCCCGGAAATGTAAGATAAACTCCAGACAAAATTAGCTGATCAAGCACCTCTGACACATAATTCGTCCCCAAAAAGCCGTCATAAATTTTGATAAAAATAGGAAATGAGTACCCTCCCATGGTCAAAGGAGAATAGCCCGACTCAAAATAAGGAGATAAATAAGTGATTGAATGCGACACATAGAAAACCAAGAACAGCAAGCAATAATATATTTGCAGCCACGCACCACCGAGCCAGCCAGGAACTTCAATATCAACATTGTAGTTTTCTGCCAAAGCTCCCACAAACCCCTCTAAATCCAACCCTCTTATTTCCGCACGCTCTACAAATAGATAGATACCATATACGAAACCAAATACAAACAAAACTTTAACCCACCTTGGAAATCTTACAACTCCCTTACAACCTTTTGAAAAGCCCTCAATTTTTATATTTCTTTTCCTCTCCAAAACAAAATAAGACAAAATAAAAAAAGTACCGACAACAAAACTATTTCTCCCCCCAGACAAAAAGAAGCTTGCAAAACACATTATCACGAATAACCATAATCCAAAAATCAGAGCCTCCTTCCCTTCATTTCTAGCCTTGGACAACAAAAAGCATGCAAGAACCACTGGAGCCCCAGCTAAAAGATAATGTACCCCCCCCAATAATGAGCCCCTTGGGCCGTCGGCCATTGCCGCGTACCGTGCCTCAGTTACTCCAGTCTCCAAAACATTAGAAAGAATAATTTTATCCAAAATCACTGAAAATAAATAAATAACTGAAAGCGAAAGTACAAAATTAAAAACCCATCCTTCATCAAGAGGATTAAGCGCATTGCTTTTATTTTTTCTTAAACTAGACTCATCATTTCTCCAAAAAACTAAGGGGACCAAAAGAACGAAGGGAAGCAAAAACAGGGCTAAGAACACAAAAGAAAAGCCATCAACAGAAGGATGGGTAATTGGTCCAAAATAGCGCAAGAGCAAAACTGCAAGCCAAGGAAGCAAGATCGACTGCAATATAATGACAACACCAATCCTGCTAACCTTCATCGCGAAATATTTCTCATTCAGTACTTAATTAAAATACGCCCACAACAGCAAATAGTGCAAAGCCCACTGAAAGCCACTATCGGACACCCCCAGCCATTAAGTAAGAACAAATAAACTCATAGCATTAACAAAGGGGTCAACGCGCGCACCATATCTTGTAGATCTTCCAAATCCCTTACATTTTTGGAATCCCAGGCCCCATTATTTTTAAACGACCCAGGGAATAACTGCTCAACCAGATTGGCCAGTAGTTCTTCTTGTTCACAATTTGTAACCTTAAGGATCTGCATGGCCTTTACATGGTCTAGTAGTACTTCGCTAGGAGTCTGCTCTGTTATTTTCAGAAAGCGTTTACCGTACGCATAGTATGGATTACATAAAGTAATCACAGCCTTTCCTCTAAGCGCCGACTCAAACCCGACCGTCCCAGTCCATATGAAAACACCCTGCACTTTATCGAGGACAAGGTTTGACGGCGTATAAGTAGGCACTACCGTGATCCGAGCGTCTTTTTTGATTTTCCTATAAAACCCAGACGGCCTCGCTCCCATAACGGAAGGGTGCTCTTTAACAACAATATTAAACGACACATGATGCTTCTCAATAAAACGCTCAAGTGCCGCATAGTAATCTATGACCCCTGCATCTTCACTCCAATAATCAACAGTGCACTCAGGAAACATTTGCAAGGGGATATATAGTGCAGGTCGGGAGTCGGAAGCTAAGACTTGCTCCCAGTTCGGGTTTCCAGGCTCCCTAGGTAGGAAAATACTAAATTGTTCCCATGAAACCAGTTGCGAGGCCCAATAATGAAAATTAAATCGATCGCCAGAAAAATAACGCTTTGCAAAGAAATATGGAACTCTGGCTAGATTGGCCACCCAACGCTTAAAAACACCACGATTAGGATTACTAAGTGCACTGACATTAAACGAGGGAGTGTAAAGAGGATCCAAAAGCTTATGCCTCAAATCATCTATGATTGAAAGGTCGTACCCTGGATTTAAAGTACTTTCTCCACGCGAGGTAACTCGGAAATAACCGTTTACAAAGCTAGGAACCAGTGCAACAAAACGAACTCCCTGGCGCACACTCAAATGGCGCAACAAATCAATTACATACGAGTCAACTGTCAATGAAAGTACGACTTGTGGTTTTTTTCTCTCTAAAATTCCCTTGATAGCAGCAGCCATCGCGAACAAATGTTTTTGCGCTACAAAAAATGGGAGCTTTCTGAGCAAACGGCAGCGTACAATCATGTCCTGAGCTTCATCTGCAGTTATATCCGCCTCAACCTCCCGAATATTATCCTTCAGATTTGAGTAATAAGCCTGCTTCAATCCCAGGCTATCCACGCGGGCATGCTCACTACAGCAATAAATTGAAGCCTCTGGAAAAATATTTTTGGCTAGAGTTGCAAATTGATCAGCGTTCCAAGGGCGAACATAGCAAATAACACTTGCAATCACATCAAGATTCTTCATATAACCAACTTATACAATTGTAAACATGTCACCACCTCGCCTATAAGATGGTCATTGTTCTTCTAGAGCAAAGAACAAATTTAAATCACCTTGGCCATCATAAGGAATTAACGCCCCCCCCCTAAGAACCTTTGGGAAATAGCTATGCGCTCCCAAGAAATCTATTACACTCTTCGACGACGAACCGAACCTTTGAAGATGGCGATCTACAACCTCAATCATAAGCAATCGAGGCTTCAAAGCTAGAAGTGTTTTCGACATCCCTTGGAGAGCAAAAAACTCATACCCTTCAATATCCATTTTAACGATATCAAGCTTTATAAGGTCCAATGAGTCTATTGAAATAGCGGGTACCTCATAAAAACTTATATCTTCAGCGCCATATCCACTCTGCGAATTATCGCTATAAACTGAGGACAACGATGAATCGCTTGTTCTTGCGAATTTTTCCGTGGACACATCATTAGATACAGCCGCACAAACTACCTGCACATGGTTACAGTTATTAATCGAGGAAGATAGCTTGATGAGATCTGCATTTTGCCTAATTGGCTCTATCGCTATGACTTTTGAGGCAACAGATGAAAACAAAAAGGTAAAATACCCGACATTAGCACCAATATCCAAGCAGACATCATCCTTCCTCAGTTCATTCAAAAGAAATTCTGTTTCTTTTTTTTCAAACATATTTAGATAGATCTTCCTCCCCACATGCTCATTGACATAAACAAGAAACTCCCTACCAAATCTTTTCACTTTTTTAACAGAATATGGCTTACCCGGGAAATACAAATTAATTAACACCCTAAATACACTTCGAGCAACATTCAATCCCACTTCCGAAAGACCCATATCAGCACCTTAAAAAATATTAGTAAAATTCGACAATGTTAAGTTAAAAAGTCAAAACCATCATTTTTAGTCAGAGTAAGAGATCAGTACATTTCGACATTAATCCCATGATATGATTTCTCTGGATAAAGGAGTGCCAACTTCAATTCGAACCTTTGCCTTTCGGCCTAAAATTTCCGAATGAAGTTTTGGAGGAAGGCCATACCCTGGCCGAATACTTCTTATATGTTTTTCAGAAAAAACTTCTCCAGCCTCAATTTTTTTAACCACATAGAGTGATCGACGAAACTTCATATTAGCTTTTTCACTAGATTTCCTTCCATAGTCCACCCTACCCATGGCCTCCCACGCAGTCTTGCTATTTTGACACAGAGCTTCCAGCTCTTTCGGTTCGAGCGAAAAGCTGTCGTCAGGGCCACCACCGCAACGATCGAGAGTAAAGTGTTTCTCGATGATCGAAGCTCCGAGGGCAACGCTGGTAAGCGCGGTGGTGTTATCCAGCGTGTGATCTGACAGGCCTGTGAGCAATCCAAAACGCTGCACCATATCGGGGATGGTCCGCAGGTTGTAGTCCGCTGCCGGCGCAGGATAACCGCTGACGCAGTGGAGGATGGCCAACTCCTTGCAGCCGCCTTCGCGAGCTGCGTCGATGGCTTCCTGGATTTCCTCGGCATCGGCCATGCCCGTGGAGATGATCATCGGTTTGCCGGTGCTGGCGACGTACTTGATCAGCGGCAGGTCGACGGCCTCGAAAGAGGCGATCTTGTAGGCCGGCGCGTTGAGACCCTCCAGCAGGTCAACGGCGGTGGTGTCGAAGGGTGAGCTGAAGATGGTGATTTCGTGCTGGCGGGCATGCTCGAACAATGGCTTGTGCCACTCCCAAGGGGTATGCGCCCACTCATACAGGTCATAGAGCGTCCGGCCAGCCCACAGGCCATCCGTGATTTGGAAATCAGGGAGATCCGACTTGAGGGTGATGGTGTCGGGGCGATAGGTCTGAATCTTTACCGCATCGGCTCCCGCATGTTTGGCTGCCTCAATGATGCGCAGTGCTGCGTTCAGATCGCCGTTATGGTTGGCGGACATTTCGGCAATGACGTAAGGAGGGCAGCCCTCACCAATCTCGCGGCCATCGATCTTGATGCGATTAGTCACTGATTTTCTCCAAGGTAATTTTGTATTTCTTGCCATGCAGCTCAAAGAACGCAGGGAATCGATTGGGATCGCAGACGCGAATCCTGTCGAACTGATTGACGATGCTTTGTGTTGGGTCTAGCTGGCTGTCGGTTGGCGAGCGACGAGGGTAGTAGGTCGGCTCGATGTTCGGGTCCTGCTCTACCGGAACAATGTTGTCGAATTCGCTAACCGCGAAGTCGATGAGCTCGATCTCCGCATCGAACAGACGTTCATTGATCTCGCTCCAGAGCGCATGTTGGGGCACTGGGAATTTCAGCTTTTTCCAGATACGACCGCTGTCTACCCTGTCTTCGGCCTCCAGCAGGCTCAAGGTAATTTCTTCTGCACCGGCGATTATTTGCCAGATATGCGGGCTCCAGCCGCGCCCCGATGGCAGGTCGCTTGCGTGCAGGACGAGACTGGCACGATAGGCAGCACGCTCGGCAGCGCCCACAATCTCCGAGCAAGAGATCAGAAACAGTATGTCGCCGCCCGAGAGTTCGCTTTTCTTGCGCACCAACTCAATTTGATGCTTGTCCTGCTGCTGCCCGATCCAGCAGCAGAGATGCTCATTGACAGGGTGCAGCTTGTCGCTGCACAAAAAACTGATTCGCATGTTTAGCCTTGTCGATTGAAAAAGGTGATGACCTGCGATGTTCCCAGGCCATCCGTAACAGTTGCAGCTGAGGCACTCATTGCCGAAAGCGTGCGAGGCTCCATCTGCTGGCGAGTAATCAGCCGCCTCTCTTTCAGCATTGCCGAATCTGCCAGGAGCGCTGCACCAGCAGTACACAATGCCTGAGCGATAGCGCGCTGATTATCTGCCAGCACCAACATGATTGTCGGCAGTCCTAAACAGCAGCGCTCCCAGGAAGTAGCCCCTGCAGCCCCAATCGCCAGATCGCTGTCAGCCATCAGTTGCGCCATATCACTGACGCCGACCCTGACGGTGGTTGGCCACGGCAGTTGCTCGGCCTGTTGACGAACTTCGGTAAGCCAGGGGGCGGTAGCACCCATAACCACTGTGATTTGGCAGTTGGCCGGCAGCTCACTGGATGCAAGCGCCTGCAGCACTTGGCCGGTGGCGTTGTCCTTGTCGACGCCACCCATGGTGATAAGCAGGTGTTCGAGCTTAGGGCTTTCCCGGCGCCGCAGGCTATAGGGCCGCAGGGCAGCGAACTCGGGGCGCAACAGGGCGTATTGCGAGCCGCAAAGCACAGTACATCCAGAAGGTACCCAGGGATTGTAATCATCCGAGCTGCGACCGGAGGTCTGATCCAGCAACAAATCGCAGAGGTGCGAGCGATCGGCAAGGTCATCGATTACCATCAATTTGCGGTAATAAGGCTTGTGTGCTGCCTGCCACCGAGCATCGAGAGCATAGTGGTCCACAATCAGCCAGTCGGGCTGTAACTTGCGGAGAATCACCGCACAGTCATCAGCATCCTGATGCTGTGTAACACCTAGCCAGTGGGTGTGGGCTAGGTGAACTTTCTCACACGATCCCTCATCAACCGTAAGCACGCTAGCCCCTCCATCCGGCGCCTGATGTGCCTGAGCCAATGTATAGACACCATAACCCTTACTCCTGATGTGCTCTATCAGGTTACCGGGGTGTTCGCGACAGATGAAGTGGCACTCGGCGCCTTGTACCTTGAGGGCACCGGCCAAAGTTAAGCAGCGCATGACGTGACCAGAACCGATCTCAAGAGATGCATCAACGCGGAAGACATAAACAGCCATGTCACACCACTTTCCCAATAAAGAGTTTACGTTGCTCGACGATCTTAGCTGCCATATAAGCCACAATCATGCTACAGACCATCGCGCCCATACCTATCAACCAAGCACTGCCCACACCCCTCATCAAATATGTTTGAAACGCACCAAAAACGAAAAGGTAAATAGGGAAATGAATCAAATAAAGCGTATACCCAAAATGGGAAATAGGCTTAAATACAGCATACATCACCGAAGGCATAGCCGGACGAGTCAATAGCAAATACAGTGCAAACGCAAAACCAAAGGCAACATTATAACGAGCAATATCGTAAGACATATCATTAACCACGAAAAGCCAACCAAAGTACCCTGCCAGGGCAGCTGAAAGACATGCAAAAACCACGATCAGGCAACGCAAAATATTATTTATTACCCCCCATCGACCAATGACAACAATATATACCAACGCGCCAGAGAACCATACCAAGGAATATTTTAGAAAAAAATTACGCGCACCTGAAGAGTCGTATTTAGCTAATATAGCAATAATTGCAAAAGCCACCACAAAAAAAATCCAGCGCTTAAGTTTTAATGCGATGAACAGAAAGAAATAGATTGCGTACAACCACACCTCATATGACAAACTCCACAGCGGCCCATTGACTAATGGAGTTGTCGAGAAAAAACCGTTCAGGAAAAAAAGAGCCCCGAGGGTTTCGCTCCAATTGAAATGATACCCTTCTCGCGCCATTCTTTCCTGCGGCAAAAACAGGTAACTTTCATCGACAAAGACATACGGTACCAACCAATCAAGCAGACACATTACTCCAACGGCGAAAAGCAGCGGAGGCAAGATTCGACCTGCGCGTTTTATTACATACTGACGAATAGGAAATGGGTGCTGAAAAACCTTATCGGCCGACGCAGCTATCGAAAACCCAGAAACAACGAAAAACATCATCACAGACGCTTGTGCCAGCAAACCAGTGTATGGCGCTAACTCGGGCGCTGCAGGACGAACAAATACTTGGACACAGTGGCCGAACACCACCAGCACCGCAGCCAAACCACGATAAACGGCAAGCCGCTTCCACGTTTCTGCCCCCACACCTTTAGCTCCAATTTGCTCCACATTATTTCCTTACAAGACAACAGAGGACTATGAGCATGGTGCTATACATAGCAACCTACGATTCAATAGCTTCCAGCACATAAGCAAGACAACCAGCCGCGCCTAAGGCACATCAACTCAAGATCTTAAACTTCACCAACAAAAAGCAATAGCACTCTGAACAAACCCTGATTACTCCGCACTGGAAGCGCGCTCGTACCACTACCACTCCATATAAAGAATAATCATACTATCTTCCATTAATTACAACAAAATCATAAAGTTTATATTTTTCACCAGCACGTCCAACCGCCATCCACAACAACATTTGCACCATTAACAAAGGAGGAGGCAGACGATGCAAGAAACAAAACAGGGCCCTTGATTTCATCTTGAATACCGACTCGCCCCATGGGGACTTTCCCATTGAGTGTCTTAATAAAATCTGGACTGGCCTTTTGAACAACATCAGATGGGAACGGCCCAGGCGATATCGAGTTAACTCGGATTCCTTCACGACCGAACTCGCAGGCCGCATAGCGTGACCAGTGAAGTAATGCTGCTTTTGCCGCCCCGTAAAAGGGTGGATTGACACCACTTGCAAACTCATAAATGCGTTGATCAGGACTTACCATTGCATACATAGAGGCGAGGTTGATGACCGATGCATCCCCCGATACCTGGACCGCTTTACGTAAATTTGGTAGTGCTACTTTCAGAAGATTATGTGCTGCAATCATCGTCACATCGTAGCTTGAGGTATACGACTCAGGACTTGAGAGCTCAATACTACCCGCACCACCGACATAGGCATTATTAATCAGAACATGCAACGGGCGGTCTTGATAAGAAGAAAAGAAGGACTCAACCGCCTCTTTTGATGTAATATCAAAAACAGCTGCCTCCGCAGAAAGTCCGGAATGTTTCAGTTTTTCGACTAATGAAGAGCTTCGCTCTTGAGAGCGCGAGTTAATCAGGACATGTGCACCAGCTTCGGCCAAGATAATCGCCATTGCAGAACCTAAATATCCTGTAGCCCCCGTAACTAGAGCAGACCTACCCTGAAGAGAAAATATCTCCACACCTTTCTTCATTGTTGGTCCATTCTCCATAGTGCTGGATTAAGTGTAGACTCTTCCAGCCTCGGGCGACTTGCCAAGATTTTGTTTATCTCGTCTTCCCTTATGACTGGGCGACAGAAAATCTCAATATTTTCTTTAAGTTGTTGCATGCTCTCCATTCCGACAGCTATGCCATCAACCCAATCCAGTGAATTAATATAACTCAGACACAAATCGGCTATATTGAGCCTGCTACATAACTCGACCTGCTCTTTCATCCATTGGATTATTACCTCTGCATTTTCAACATTGGCCTTAAGCCAGTGTCGGGGATCGCTGCTTTGCAGAAGACCTTGCAGGAGAGCACTGCGAACATGAATGATCAATTTGCGTTCGAGCTTTACAGCTCTGATCTTCGGAATGATAGAGTCCCATCGCCAATCTAGTATATTGACTGGCATTTGAATAAACGTTAAGTCAAGTTCAGATAACGCTTTCTCAAGCTCTTCCGGCGACTGAATAGAGACTCCAAGCTCCTTTATGACTCCAGACTCCAGGAGTTCCTGTAGCCTTTGCCATACCGCGCCGTCCCACTCGTCAATATGCGAGACACGATGTAGCATCAAAACGTCAAGGCTTTGCACGCGAAGCGCAGAGCAGGATTGGTAGATGCTAGCATCGACAAAGGCTCTGACAGAATTAGTTGACGCATCGGCAGGGCACTCTAGAAGTGGAGAAAGTTTGGTTATTATCTTAACTCTCCCTTCCCAACCACTTTTCAGTGCCTGGCCAATAATCTCTTCACTATTACCATACGCACGAGCCGTATCGAGGTAAACCACACCATTGGCTATCGCAGTTTTAATAAGTTCCTGAGACAAACTCGAGGAAGGCTGTCCGATTTTGTTTGCCACACCATAGTTGCTACCAAGCTGAGCAGCTCCCAAAACCAACCGTGGCACAGGTTGACTTCCCATTGGTTGATATGGAGAACTTTCAAGGTACTTTATCAAATCAAATGGGTCGGCATGTATGGCGTCGTCAAAATTTGAAAAGAGCCGCAGTGCCCCCAGATAGTCATCAAAACAATCAATGGTACAGCGAAAGTGACCTTTATTTAAGGATCGATAACTCTCGAAGAATTCAGAGCCGAACTTCCTGATGATATAGGGTGTTACATGTTCTTGATCATATTTGCTGGAGCTGTTTCTGGCAGCCTCACGCAAATGACCTAACCTGGTTATTTCAGCACTCATGCCGTAAGGTAAGCCGGACGGTTCGCCATTACAGCAAAGATAGTCAAGTTTTCTTTTTATGAAGTCTTGCTCTATTTCATCGAGCAGGCTGCCATCAGGAAAAATATTGTCTGCAGTTAGACGGAACACTATAGTGTTATCGTCATATCCTGATAAGGCATGAACCACCCTTTCCAGAGTATTTTCAAGGCTACCTCTCGAGCAGGCCAGGCCGTGACCCTCGATAATCGCTGCCAGAGCATCATCGCTCGCTTCCTGTGAGGTGGCAACTATGACTTTACGGTCAGTATTGGCAGCACGTTTGGCTGCCAATACTACAAGAGGGATACCGTTAATTGGTAGAAGCACTTTGCCTGGCAGACGTGACGAATTTGTGCGGGCCTGAAGAACTGCAACACTTTTCAAGACACTACCTCTTGAAGCACAGACACAACACGATTCTGCTGCTCTTCCGTCATGGTCTGAAACATAGGCAGGCTAATGGCCTCGCGGTAATAACTTTCCGCTTGCGGGTAGTCACCTTCTTTGAAACCCATTCGCTGGTAGTAAGGCTGGGTATGCACCGGGATATAGTGTAAGTTCACGCCGAGTCCCTGCTCGCGCAGGGACTCGAAAACCTGGCGATGACTTTTCACAATCCTGTTCAACTGCAGCCGGATGACATACAGGTGCAGCCCCGAATAGCTATCCGGATGCTGCCAGGGTGTGGTAACAGGCAGCTCTCCGAGCAGATAGTTGTAGCGTTTGGCCAGCTGATGACGCCGCTCAACATACTGATCCAGACGCGCCATCTGGGTAACACCCAAGGCTGCCTGCAGCTCTGTCATTCGGTAATTGAAGCCAAGATCGACTTGTTGATAGTACCAAGGGCCATCGGTCTCATGCGTCATTTGTTCCGGGTCACGGGTGATACCGTGGCTG
This sequence comes from Pseudomonas benzenivorans, assembly GCF_024397895.1. Lineage (NCBI taxonomy): Bacteria > Pseudomonadati > Pseudomonadota > Gammaproteobacteria > Pseudomonadales > Pseudomonadaceae > Pseudomonas > Pseudomonas benzenivorans. Next base: position 4,402,360 of record NZ_CP073346.1, on the reverse strand, counting down.
CGCAGTAGAGCCATACGATTTGCCAGCTCAGCATCGTTGGTCAGCGCCATGCCGCCTTCGGCGGTGGTGATGATTTTCACCGGATGGAAGCTGAATACCGTGATTTCGCTGTAGCGACAATTGCCGATGAACTGACCTTGATATTTTCCACCGATAGCGTGCGAAGCGTCCTCGATGATTTTGAAGCCATAGCGCTGGGCCAGCGCATGGATGGCCTGCATGTCGCAAGACTGACCGCTCAGGTGCACCGGCACCACCACCTTGGGCAACTTGCCTTCTCGCTCGGCCTGTTCGAGCTTGCGCTCAAGTGCCTGCGGGCAAAGATTGTAGGTACGCGGGTCAATATCCACGAAGTCGACCTCCGCACCGCAATAGAGACCACAATTGGCCGAGGCGACGAAGCTGACCGGGGTGGTCCACAAGCGGTCGCCGGGACCCAATCCCAGCGCCAGGCAGGCAATGTGCAGCGCTGAAGTAGCACTATTCACGGCCAGGGCATGGCGGGCGCCGACATGCTGTGCCACGCTTTGCTCGAAGCGCGGAGCCATAGGTCCCTGGGTAAGGAAGTCGGACTGCAATACACCCACGACTGCATCGATGTCGGCTTGAGTGATGTCCTGGCGACCGTAAGGGATCATGGATCAGATACTCCCGATCTTTTCACGATTGGCCTCGATCCAGGCCTGCAACGCCTCATCGGACATCCACTCGGCGTTGTTGTCACTGGAGTAGACGAAACCTTCCGGTACTTTCTTACCGTCCTTAATGCGTTTCTCGCAAGTGGCCCAATTATTGATGGTCGGCAGTATTTTGAAATGCTCAGGGTATTCGTAGGTGTAGTAAGCGTCTTCGACGCTGATCATCTGCTCATGCAACTTTTCACCGGGACGAATACCGACTACTTCCTGCCTGGCCTCTGGAGCCACCACACGGGCGAGGTCGGTAACTTTCATGGAAGGGATCTTCTTCACATAAATCTCGCCACCTTCCATATCCTCGAAGGCATGCCAAACCAATTCGACACCTTCTTCCAAGGAAATCATGAAGCGAGTCATACGATCATCGGTAATAGGTAGCACACCTTTATCTTTAATCGACATGAAGAACGGAATCACCGAGCCACGCGATCCCATCACATTACCGTAACGTACAACGGCAAAGCGGGTTTCATGGCCACCTGCGTAAGAGTTGCCGGCAACAAACAGCTTGTCCGAGGCTAACTTAGTCGCACCGTACAAATTGATCGGGCTGCTAGCCTTGTCGGTTGAGAGCGCAACCACACGTTTAACGCCTTTGTCGATACAGGCGTCAATCAAGTTCATCGCACCATCGATATTAGTCTTAACGCACTCGAAGGGGTTGTATTCGGCGGTCGGGACAATCTTGGTCGCAGCGGCGTGCACAACGTAGTCGACACCATCCAAGGCGCGATACAGACGATCCTTGTCGCGGATATCGCCAATAAAGAAGCGAACGCGGGAATCGCCCTCGAACTTTTTAGCCATATCCCACTGCTTCATCTCGTCACGAGAGTAGATGATCACTCGCCGCGGGTTGTACTTGGCCAGGATCATCGGAACGAAGGTGTTACCAAAAGAGCCGGTACCACCAGTCACTAAAATGGACTTATCATTGAACATCACAAACCTTCTTTACTTTTAGTCACAATGAAAGCTGCACATTCTTTGCGCAAGATTTTCCGCGAAGTACAGCGTAAGCATATAGCTTCCAGAAAAAAATAAGCGCAAAAGAAATACACAGCGCATAAGGGACTGCCAACTCACCATTAGAGCGAGAAAGCATATAGGCTGACGGCGGAAACACTACCAAACCTGCAAGATGACTCAATATGATATGCTTATCCGCCCCCTTAGCATATAGACCATAGTGAGGAATCATACTCAGCCCATATAGAATCATGGCCAACATAATCCAACTAAAAAGCCCAGCCTTCTCGATATAGAAAGGTTTATCCAACCATGACAACACAGGGCCTAACAGCACGAAAGCCAGCAACGAGATAACCCCACCAACCAGCACCGTCTGCAAAGTCAACTGGTGCATACCGGCTTTAAATTTATCACTGTCACCATTTCGATACGCGGCAATCAATGCAGGATAGATAAATACAAAAACCCCTGCATCCAAGAACGAGATCACAGCTGTCGCAATGCCCATGAATAATACGTAGGCGCCCAGCAAATCCATATCACTAGTCGCTTGGACCCAGTATCGGTCAACGGTTAAGATCCCCCGAACAGCGAGCGTAGCCAGCAGAAATGGGACAGCGACTTTTATCCCTTTCCAGACCCAGTGCCAATCGACGGCTGTCAGCCAACCTTTTAATCGCAAGTGAACGACCCGAGTAAAACCCAAACAACATGCAACCCCCACCCCCACGCTCCACGCGGCCAGTACAGTCTCAAGCTTCCGTAGCTCTGGGTCTAGCCACATAAGTGGAAGCACTACGCAGACCCAGGCTCCCGACCTTACGAAGAGCACAAAACTCGCGAATAAAGGCTCAGAAATAGCGACAAGCAGACGATTCAACTCCTGCCCAAGGTGTTCCAAGATCAGCAGCAAAAAGAACCAGGGCGCCAAGTACCAGGGCATAAGCCCCTTGATAAAAACAAGCATCAATAGCGGCAGTAACAATAAATATATAAACAAAAAGAACACTGCCTGGTCCTTCAACATACCCCCCCAAAGCTTTCTTTCAGCACCGATGATCTCACGCGAACTAAAAGTATAGAAATCAAACCCCACCCAATAGATGGCATAACCCACGGAAGCCATGAGCAAGCCATACAGCCCCACCTCAGCTGGCTCAAGGAAACGCGCAAGAAAGAAGATCAACAAAAACTTACTGACAAGGGTAGCCCCTCTCAGACTAATATTTATAATTTTCGTGATAACTGTTGACTTCACTCAGCTCTGCTCTTTATCAATCTTACGTGCGACTAACTAGCATTTAGTTTGGTGTGACCGTTTTCACTACTCGCCCGCTTTTTCGATATCGATACTCAAACAGTCCAGCCAAAGCCTGCTTCGCTTTGGGTTCGCCATGCACAATCCTCACTTCAGACGGCCACTCACGTATCCGCGTGACAAAATTCACCAGTCCCTTCTGGTCCGCATGGGCCGAATAACCGCCTATGGTATGGATTTGAGCGCGAATGTCATAGCGTTGCCCTTCCATATCTGCATAGCCGCCCCGCGGGCCGTAGGCCTGGATGGCCCGGCCCGGGGTGCCTTGGGCCTGGTAGCGGACGAAGAGGACGTTGTGCTGCAGGTCGTGCAGCATGGATTTCAGGTAATTGACAATTCGACCGCTACTGCACATTCCGTTCCCTGCTATGGCGATGGCCGGACGAGCGGTTTCCGTCAGGTGACGAACCATCGCCAGGTGCACCTGGTGGCTCTCGACGGTGAGCAGCTGCGCGAACTCCAGTGGGTTGCGACCTTGTTTCACGCGCTGCAGCGCTTCGTTATCCCAGAAGGGCTTGAGGTCGCGGTAGACCTGGGTGAAGCGGCTGGCCAGGGGTGAGTCGCGGATGATAGGTAATGTGGGCCAGTCAGGGCCAGCCGTGTCGTGTTTGCTGGCTTTACCCCTAGCCCCTCTCCCGGAGGGAGAGGGGGACTAAGAGCGGCTCTGCTTCCTTGCTCTTTTCCATCGGCATTGAGCTTGCGGTGGATGATGTCTTCCAGTTTGTAGAGCAGTTCCTGGGGGCGGCCGATGCTGAAGGCCGGGGTCAGTACCGTGCCGTTGTCGGCCAGGGCGCGCTCGATGACGCTTTCCAGGCGCTGCTGGCGAGTGCGGCGATCTTCGTGCAGGCGGTCGCCGTAGGTGCTCTCGATCACCACAATGTCGGCGCGGTACGGCGGTTTGGGCGCAGGCAGCAGGGGTGCATGGGGGGCACCCAGGTCGCCGGAGAAGACGATGCGTTTCCTCTCGCCGGACCGGAGGTAGTGCAGGTTGATTTCCACATAAGCCGAACCGAGGATATGCCCGGCGCGCTGCAGGCGGATGCAGCAGCTCAGGCTCTCGGTACCCTGCAGGGTGAACCAGGTCTTGTAGGGCAAGGCGATGATACGTCGCTCGATCAGCCTGATGTAGCGCTCGACCTGCTTCTGGTCGCGACTGAAGCCGAGCTTGAAGACATCCTCCAGTACGATGGGCAGCAGCTTGGCGGAGGGTTCACTGCAGAGGATCGGCCCCTTGAAACCGGCGGCCAGCAAGTAAGGGATGCGCCCGACGTGATCGACATGCACGTGGGTGGCGACCAGAGCCCTGATCGTGTCCAGGGGAAACTCGATGGCCAGGAGATCGGCGCTGGATTTGCCTTCGGGCGAAGTCTCGGCGCCCTGGAACAGGCCGCAGTCGATCAGCAGGCTGTGCTCGGCGTCCATCAACAGTTGGTGACAGGAGCCGGTCACGCCGTCCTTGGCGCCATGATGGAGGATATCGGGGTAACCCATGGTGTCGATCCGTGTTAGTCCTTTAACGATGTCGGTGGGAGAAGCGGAGCGGTGCCGGGGCTATTCCTTAGCATATGGCCGCGTACTGGTCTTAATAGCGGTTAGAGCGCGCTTGTTTCTGCATCCCGCATCGCTTGTATTTGGGGGCCTTGGTGCGCACGGCGCACCCTACGAGGCACGGCTAATCGATTCGAGGGCGGCCCCCTCTACTGAGCGTCTTGTCAGGATGACAAGCTCGACTGATCGGAATGATGTCGCGAGGCACCCCGACGCAGACCGTTGCGCAGCAGGGCGATAAACAGCCCCAGCATGCCGCCGAGTACCACGCCCAATGCCAGGATCAGCGCTTTCTTGGGCTTTACGGGACGCAGGGGGTCCACGGCGACCTGGTCGACAGACACCAGTTTGAGCTCGGTTACGTCGACGCTAAGGTTGCGCAAACGAGTGGCCTCCTCCCGCCAGATGGCCAGGTCCTTGAGGAACAGGTCTTCGTTTTCACGCTGATTGAGCACTTCAACCTGCCGGTTGTGCGCCAACAGTTGCAGTTCCTTGGCGATCTCCGCGATGCGCGGCTCGGTGAAGTCATCGGAGCGACGCTGCAGCAAGGCATTACGCTCTGCCTCCAGGGCTTCGCTGCCCATGAAGTAGAGCGGTATCTGCTGGTTGTTGACCTCGGTACGAATTACGCTGCCTTGCGCTACGCGCTCGCCCTCGCCCAGCGCGGAGGGTGTGGTGGGTTTGCCGATACCCAGTGCCTTGGCGATACGTATCGCCTCGTCGAGCTGGGTGATGCGGTTGTCGCGGCGGTCCTTGAGCTGCTGGCGCAGCGCCTTGAGTTCGTCCTGCAACTGCGCACGCTTGAGGCTGTCGGCCTCGAGCAACTCGGCGATCCTGGCGTCCTTGCTCGCTTCATAATTGGCGCGGGCCGCGGCCATCTTCAATTCGAGTTGATTCAGGCGGTTCTGGATCACTGTTTGCAGATCGGCGGCGATCTTTTCGCGCTCCGCCTGGATGGCATGCTCGACCAGGCCATTGACCAGGGTGACGCCGTTGACGTCCGCCGGGTAGGTCAGCTGGATGCCGACATAGGCGCTCAGGCTGTCGATCTTTTTCGGATCGGGCTGGAGCATCTTGAACGCCTCTCGATTGAAACTTTCGAAGGTTTGCTCGAGGCTGCGATTGGGTTGACGCAAGGCCTCGAACAGCCCCGGGTTGGCGCGGAAGTACGCCAGGCGGCTGTCATAGGACTCCAGGGAGGCGCCAACGCGCTGCATGGCTTGCTCAGGCGTCAGCTCGTAAACACCGGTGCGATTCAAGGCATCCAGGTCTTTGATCGCCGCAGGACGCAACATGCTCTGCACCTGGTATTCAGGGGTGGCCAGGAAGGCATAGGCCGCTGCTAGCAGGCCGACCAGTAGAGTCACCAGGGCAATTAACAGCTTCTGTTCCCAGAGCGAATGAAATAACGCGGCCAGGTCGATTTCGTCGTTAACGGGTGGTTGCACAGCGGGGGGGATTGCGTTCACGGCCAAGGTCCATCTTTCAAATGTGTGCCACGGATGCGCCAGGCGAGGACAACTGTTGTTGTCCTATCGAGCCACTCCAGCCATACACCGCGGGTTCCGGAGCAGCCGATAGTAAGGGCTTTTACCCATCCCACCAGCAGAGACTGGGCGGCATTGTGCCTGCGGTGCATGACATTACAAGTCTTGACAAACATTTGACAGCCGCTGATAGACGGACGGGAGCTTTGTGATACACGTCATAGTTTCCGCGCCTCGCATATTGACTCCCCACTCAGGGCGATGCGCTTACGGCGCGCCTCCCCACATACGCCCTACGGTTTGTTGGCTTGCCTGGGGCGCAGCAGGTTGCGCAGCAACGCCACGAAGACGCCGAGCATCAGGCCGGCAACCCCGCCCAGGCCAAGCACAAGCGCTTTCTTCGGTTTGACCGCAGCAAGCGGCTCGAGCGCCGGCTGGTCCACCCTCACCAACTGCAAGGCGCCGGTATCGAACTTGATCCCCTTGAGCTGTGCCGCCTCCTGCCGCCACTCCGCCAGATCCTTGAGGTACAGATCTTCGTTCTTGCGCTGCTCGAGGATTTCCACCTGCCGGTTCTGGCTCAGCAGAGCCAGTTCCTTCTCGATCTCGGCGACCCGCGGTTCGCTGAAGTCGTCCGAGCTGCGTTCGCTCAGGGCCTGCCGCTCGGCCTTCAAGGCATCCACCCCCATGAAGTACAACGGAATGTCCCGGCTGTTGACCTCGGTACGCACCACCAGCCCCCGGCGCTGCGCGTCGGCCATGGCCGAAGGGGTGGTGGGTTTGCGGATACCCAGCGACTCGGCTATCTGCATGGCTTCATCGAGACGCTTGATGCGGTTCTCCCGGCGCGTTTTCAGTTCGCTGCGCAGGGCCCGCAACTCATCCTGCAACTGCGCCTTGCGCAAGGCATCCTGCTCGAGAAGGTTGGCAATTCGTGCTTGCTTGCTCGCCTCGTAGCTGGCCCGTGCAGCCTCGACCTTTTGCTCGAGGGCAAACAGGCGGTTGGCTATCAACACCTTCAGGTCGGTGGCTATGCGCTCCCGCTCCGCCTCCTGCACGGCAGCGACCAGCCCATTGACGACCTCCACACCATCGACCCCCTTGGGGTAGCTCAGGGATATACCGACGAACTCGCTCAGGCTATTGGGCCTCTTCGGGTCGACCTGCAGCATGGTGAACGCCGAGCGGTTGAACGCTTCGAAAGCCTGCTCCAGCGAGCGGCCAGGCTCGACCAGCCCGGTAAACAGCTGTTGATTGTCAAGGAAGAACTTGAGGCGACTCTCGTAGGAAGAGAGCCCAGCCCCCACACGGCTCAATGCATCGGCCGGGGTCAAGTCATAGACGCCGGTGCCATTCAATTCATCGAGGCGGCCCTGATCCACCGGGCGCAACACGCTCTGCACCTGATAGTGCGGCGTGGCCAGGAAGGCGTAGGCAGCCGCCCCGAGGGTGGCTAGGCAGGCGATGGCGAGAATCAGGTACTTTTGCTGGAACAGTGATCGAAGCAGCTCGGCCAGATCGATTTCATCGTTGCTATAGCTGGGTTGCTGCGGTAGGTCTGGCATAGGCCGGCTGGGGTCCATCTAAACAAAGGTCGATAGCATGGCATGCGATCACTTTTAAATCTCCCTCCCTGAGTGCCCCGCCTCTCATGTATCGGCGGTAACAGGCGCCTTCCTTGCATCCAGCGGTGTGTGACAGCCTCCTTACAGCTTTGTTCATCACCGGACCGGGAGTCGAGGACTCTTTCTGCCGGCCCCGATTCACGCCTGCAGCCACTCGCACGGAGCACCCTGCAGCATCGGTACTCGTCCAGAAGATATAGCTCCAAGGCACGTGTTTGAAGGATGCGCGCTGCGCGCCAACAGGTATCGATAGCCCGCGGTGCGCACAGCGCACCCTACAGAAGCGCCAGGGTGAAGTCGGCTTGGGTGATGGTGGTGGCATCGGCGATGCCGACCAGGCGGATGGAACCGCCAGCGACCGACACCAAGGTGTCCGCGCCGACATCGGCGATGGTCACGTTGGTTGCGAAGTTGGCGTCAGTAACACCCAACGCGGCGATGTCGAGCAGGTCCTGGCCGCCGGTCGGATCATCGTCGAAGTCAATGATGCGGTCGTCGCCGAAGCCTACTCCGAACATGAAGGTATCATTGCCGAGGCCGCCAATAAGCGCATCGTTGCCGGCTCCTCCATTGAGTACGTCATTGCCGCTACCACCATAGATGGAGTTGGCCAGGGCGTTACCAGTGCCTGTGAAGTTACCACTGCCGCTGTACACCAGGTTCTCGACATTGGCTCCCAGCGTGTAGCTCAGGAGTCCTGTCCAGATCGTGTCCATGCCTTCGCCAGCAAGCTCGATCACTACGTCCCCGGCATCGGTGACTTCATACACGTCATTGCCGACGCCACCGATCATGGTGTCGTTACCCTCGCGACCTCTGAGGATGTCGTTGCCAAGACCACCAATAAGCGCATCGTTGCCGGCTCCTCCACTGAGTACGTCATTGCCGCTACCACCATAGATGGAGTTGGCCAGCGCATTGCCGGTACCAGTGAAATTGCCGCTACCGCTGTACACCAGGTTCTCGACATTGGCTCCCAGCGTGTAGCTCAGGAGTCCTGTCCAGATCGTGTCCATGCCTTCGCCAGCAAGCTCGATCACTACGTCCCCGGCATCGGTGACTTCATACACGTCATTGCCGACGCCACCGATCATGGTGTCGTTACCCTCGCGACCTCTGAGGATGTCGTTGCCAAGACCTCCAATAAGCGCATCGTTGCCGGCTCCTCCACTGAGTACGTCATTGCCGCTACCACCATAGATGGAGTTGGCCAGGGCGTTACCAGTGCCTGTGAAGTTACCACTGCCGCTGTACACCAGGTTCTCGACATTGGCTCCCAGCGTGTAGCTCAGGAGTCCTGTCCAGATCGTGTCCGTACCTTCGCCAGCAAGCTCGATCACTACGTCCCCGGTGTCGGTGACTTCATACACGTCGTTGCCGACGCCACCGATCATGGTGTCGTTACCCTCGCGACCTCTGAGGATGTCGTTGCCAAGACCACCAATAAGCGCATCGTTGCCGGCTCCTCCACTGAGTACGTCATTGCCGCTACCACCATAGATGGAGTTGGCCAGCGCATTGCCGGTACCAGTGAAATTGCCGCTACCGCTGTACACCAGGTTCTCGACATTGGCTCCCAGCGTGTAGCTCAGGAGTCCTGTCCAGATCGTGTCCATGCCTTCGCCAGCAAGCTCGATCACTACGTCCCCGGCATCGGTGACTTCATACACGTCATTGCCGACGCCACCGATCATGGTGTCGTTACCCTCGCGACCTCTGAGCGTGTCATTACCAAGGCCACCAATGAGCGTGTCATCACCTAGACCGCCATTCAGTACATCATCACCAGCCAACCCCTGAATCACATCATCAAACGCCGTGCCATTAAGCACGCCATCATTGGCGATCGTATCAGTAATCAGGTTGACTACCCCCGCAGTCGGCAGCGAAGTCACCGTCTCCAGGTTGCCGAGGTCATCCGTATAGCTGACCACGACGCGCAGCTCTTGGCCGGTCAATCCCAGGCTCGGCGCGAAGGAAGCAGCGGTTGCGCCCAGGATATTGCTGAACACCCCGCCAGTACCCGCCTGCCACTGATAAGACAGCACCGGCTGCACCGGCCCATCCGGATCGGTGAAGGCGCGGGTGGCCGTCAGTTGCTGACCAACATTCGGCGTGGTGTCGCTGATCAGCATGGTGCCGACCGGTGCGTCATTGACCGAAACTGGAGCAACCAGACCGGTTGGCGCCGAGAACACGGTCTCGAGCACGCCGTTGGTATCCTGGTAGACGGCCTTGACCCGCAGTTGCAGTCCAGCCAGGTCTTCGGTCACGCGGAAGGTCTGATCATTTGCATGCTCATCGCCCAGGCCGGTTATCACCACGATGTCCTCATAGACACCGGTGGCGGTGAAATCGGCTTGCCACTGGTAGCTCACCGGGCCGGTTACACGGCCGATGCCAGGGTTGTCGGCGTCGGTCACCGTATCGACGTTAGCCGAGAGCAGGGAGCCAACTTCCGGGGTGTTGTCGTTGATCGACGCCAGGCCCACCGGTTCTTCATTCAGGCCGGGCACCAGCACCACCGACTGGTCGTTGAACTGCAAGCGCTCGATGTTGCGCAGGGTGTCGCTGCCCTCGACGCCGCCCAGGCCATCCGGGCCGTTGTCGGTGACAGTGAAGGTGCCGTTGGCATTCTCGATGATGGTGTAGTTAGCCAACGGACCTGCGTACATTGCTGTATCGAAGTTGAAGCCGCCATCTCCAGGCAGGATTTCCCGAACGATGACCAGCTGGCCCGGATTGATGATGCCGGCGAACACGTCGTCCACCAATTCCGCCATGCTGTTGGCACTGCCAATCTCTGCGCCGGTGCCGTCGCTGTTCTCGCGCACGCTGATGCGGACGTTCATCCACAGGTCGCCGTCGATCAGGTCGTCGCCGCCATTACCTTGCAGCAGGTCGCTGCCGTCGCCACCGAGGATGATGTTACCGGCGCCGAACGAGGTCACAGTCGGTATGGTCGGCGTACCAAGCATGCCGTCGAGGAAGCCCTGCAGGCCTTCGACGAGCGAGATGTTGGTCAGCACGCTGCCGCGGAAACCGGACGCCGCGATCATGGCGGCATCGAAGTCATCGCCCAGCAGAATGTCACTGTGAGCCGAACCGGACAGGCCTTCCGTGGACTCGAAGCGGGCAAGCGACGAGCCGTTGGACGGTGGCAGAATCACTTCATTGAAGGCGCGCAGGCGCATGTCGACGTAGGCACCTTCCGGGTTATCCCGGAACAGCGCCCAGTCGAAGCCCGAGCCACCGATGTAGCGGTCGGTCGGGCCACCATTGCCCATCATGACGTCATCGCCGCCCTCGCCATTCATGCGGTCGATACTGCCGCCGCCGATGAACACATCGTTACCGATGGTCGCATCCAGCCCGCGTACATCGAAGTTGTCCCCCGCGCTGCCGTCGGCCATGCCCAGCTCGAGCCAGTCGTCGCCCTCGTTACCGAACACGAACTCGTCGGCGATGTCGCCCAGGATGAAGTCGTTGCCCGGGCCGCCGAAGGTCTCGTCGCCGTCTTCACCGGTGACGATGAAGTCCTTGCCGAAGCCGCCGAGGATCAGGTCGATGCTGTTGCCGCCATGAATGGCGTCGTTGCCATCACCGCCCTGCATATTGTCCTCGCCACCCTGGTCGGTGAGGATGTCATCGCCGGCGCCGCCGAGGACGATATCGTTACCGTCGCCCCCTTCGAGCCGGTCGTTACCCTCATCGCCATGCAGGGTGTCGTCACCGATGCTGGAGATCATGATGTCATCGAGGGCGGTACCGCCGAGAACAATGTGCTCGTCACCGGTGTAGCGCAGGTAGTTGGTATCTGCCCCCGGGGTGTCTGGGTTGTCGCGGATCACATCCGGGGTCAATAGAACCCCGCTGTCTGGGTCATCTCGACCGTCAATGCCAAGCCCGGTGAACTGCTGGGTCTGGTCGACCTCGAGGATGAAGCCCGGGGTCGAGAACACGTCACCCGGCAGGTGCGTGGCATCGGTGTTGGCCATGATCATGCGGGCGAAGGAGTTGTTCTCCAGTTCAGAGAGGAAGTTCAGCCCCGCGGTGCGCTCCAGGTAGTAGAAGCGGTCGCCGTTCTGCAGTTTCTCCAACTGGTTCTCGAACACGAAGTTGAAGGTCGAGCCGAGCATGCCGCCAAACGGCATCTGCCGCTCGGCCAGGCCACCGACCCAGAGGTCGATGTCGTCGACGCCGGTGGTGGTCAGGCCATCCACCATGGCGTAGATGCCGGTGCTGTTGAGGAAGGCGACACGGTCGACGTCGTCGGCCACGAAGGTTCGCTCTGCGCCACCGACACCGCCGGCATTGATCACCGCACTGCCGCCCAGTACCAGCGCCGCGGCCACCGCGCGCTTCTCGGCCAGGGTGTCGACATCGGCTGCCAGCAGTTCGGCATGGGTGCCGTAGGCGGCGATGAAGTTAACCAGCGAGGTCGGATGACGCATGTTCATCGAGAAATCGACCCAGCTCGAATAAGGCGTGAGCTGGCTGTCGCCGGTGTTCTCCCAGAAGTCGCGGCGCGCCGCGTTAAGCGAAGGCGTACCGGTATCCCGGGCCCGGGCGATGTTGATCGCAGGCAGGTCCAGCGGTAGGCCCAGCAGGTTGTTGCGCAGGGCCTCGGTGACGAAGTTGTCGATCTCGTTACCGGCCTGGCGGGTCACGCCGCGGGCGATGGCGCCCGCCGCCTCTTCTGGGGTCAGGGTGCCGTTCTGGCTGAACTCCAGCGGATTGAGGAAGGCCTGGATCAGGCCGACCTCGCTCGAGACGTAGTTAGGATCCAGGCGATCGACCGTTTCCAGCAGCATGGTGTGGCCGAAGCGGTACACGGCATGGGCGAACTCGGCAACGATCGCCGGGTTGATCTCGCCGTTGTAGCCCTGACCCTCGCCGAGGAACACGTCGACCTGCGGCTGGATCTTGCGGGCGAATTCCTCGAACACCAGATGCTGATATTCCATCTCGGTGGTGAACTTGGCCACGTGGAACAGGCGCTCGCCGTTCCACTGGAGCGCGTCGATCTCGAGCTGGGTGGTCGGCAGCGCCGCGATCGGGGTGAGCAGCCAGTTATTGATGAAGTCGACATCGTTCGACGCCAGCACCACGTCCTTGGTGTGCGCCACCACGCGGTTGTGCTCGGAGTGGAACACATGGTGGACGGAGGTCAGCGCGATGTTCTCGTTGACCCGGCCGTCGCCGGCCATGAAGTGCGCTTCGAGCAGCTCGTTATCGAAGGAGCCTGCAGTCGGAATAGGATCGCCGGTAACCGGGTCCACACCATTGGACAAGCCAACCGCAGTATCGGTATCGGCCGTCCGAGGCATGCCGTCCGGGCCGAACGGATTGGCCGAATGGGCGATATCCACCAGGAAGCTATGGCCGGTGCGCACAGCCGTCGCGGTGCTGATCGGCGCAGACGGATCGCCCTCGACCAGCACATCGTCCGCCGTACCAGGCAATCCATCGGGTCCCACTGTGACCAGCTGCACGCGGCCATTATCGCCCGGAATGAAGTTACCGTAGGGATCGACCGCCACCAGCGGCACATTGAGGGCATCGTGGTCGCTGAGCTCGATACCGAGGATATCGCGGGCCTGGGCCTTGACGATCGCCCAGGTGGCCATGCCGCCGATGTCCGTATCGTCGGCGGTGCCGAAGATGCCGTCTGCGCCGACATCACGGTTGGTGATCAGCTCGCCAGTTGCCACCGGTTGGGTCCCATTGAGCTCGTAAGCGCGCAGGAACACTTGATGCGCGGGGTGCGAGGCATAGGTCTGGTTCTGATCGACGAACGGCGAGGTCTGGTTGTTGTGAATGTGGATGTCATCAGACGTACCCAGCACGCCGTCAGCGCCCGGCTGCACGTCCACGTTGGTGGCGCGGGTCAGCAGCATGAACTGCTGGCCCGGGTTGGTCAGCTCGTCGCCGGTACCGGCGATGCCATCAGGACCGTGGGTAATCAGCGGATCATCCGGCTGCAGCGGCACGAACACGTTACCGTTGCCGCCCTTCTGCACCAGGTCCAGGCCGTGGTCGAAGAACTGGCCGAAGAAGGTAAACCAGGCGTTGAACGGCGCCGACAGGCCCTCATCCGGCGCCGTATTGGGGATGGTCAGGGTCTGGCCACGCGGTATTTCCACGCCATCCAGATCGAGAATCCGCGGGGTGCCATCGGCGTTGAACAGCGGATCGCCGGTGACCGCATCGAGCATCTGAGTGCCCAGACCAGCATCGAGGAAGGCCTGCACGGCAGACGGATTGGTGATGGTCTGGTCGGCAATCAGGTTGCTGATGATGCGCGGATCGGCGTCGGCCACATCGGTGGTCGAGGCGTAGTTGGTATTAGTGACAGGACCGAAGCTGTCGCCATCCTGGTCATCGCGGAACTGCTGATCCAGCAGCAACGGGAAGCCTTCATCGGTCGCACCGAAGCCGCTCTGTCCCTGCACCAGGTTGTTGAGCGAACCATCCACCGTACGCAGGCCGAACGGCACCCGCGAGTTGGGCAGCAATGACAGCAGGTCCGCGCCTGCGGCGTGCTGCTCGGAGATGAAGATCTGCTCGAGGATGAACTGCAGGTCCGAACGGATCAGGTGCAGGCCGCCGCCGGGGCTGACCGTCGGTGATTCGGCGGGTATGGCCGCCGGGGTCGGGAAGACGCCGTCCGCCACCGGCACGGTCGCAGCGGAGAACACCATCTCGGTGGTGCCGGCATCATCCCGGTAGATGGCCTTGACGCGCAGCGCCAGGCCTTCCAGGTCCGGAGTCACGCGGAAGGTATTGCCCAGCTGGGTCGCCGGGTTGCCGCCGCCCAGGGCGACGATGTCCTCGAAGACGCCATCGCCGAAGGTGTCGACCTGCCAGATATAGCTGATCGGCCGGCCGCCAAGTGTGCCGCCGGCATTGTCGCCATCGGTGATACCGGCAACCGATGCGCTCAGCAACTGGCCCACCTGCACCGCACCGCTCACCTGAATCAAACCGTCTGGTGACCAGTTGCCGAACTGCTGGGTACCGGCGACCTGCTCGACGAACTCGCCGGTGGTGTCGTCGCGCACGAAGGCGATATCGTTGAATTGCAACCGCTCGATACCGCGCAACTGGTCGACGCCGTCACCGTCGAGGAACAGGTCGACTACTGTGAACACATCGTCGCTGAGGTCCGCCGTGCCCTTGTCATCGCGGCTGATCACGTAGTCATCCAGCACCACGCCCAAGTCCGGATCCAGGCTGGAGAAGTTGCCGGTAAACACCGCGGTGTCGAAGCTGGCCGTATCGACCAGAATCTCCCGCACGATCACCAGCTGGCCCGGGTTGTAGGTGCCGTTGAGCATCAGCGGGATCATCGGCTTCATGCTGTCGAAGCTGGCGATCTCCGCCCCTGTGCCGTCGAGATTCTCACGCACGCTGATACGCACGTTGAGGGTACGCTCGCCGTCGATCAGGTCGTCGCCGCCGCGACCTTCGATGATGTCGCTGCCGCCACCGCCGAGGATGATGTTGCCGCCACTAAAGCTGGCCGTGCCCGGTGCCAGCATGTCGTCGAGGAAGGCCTGCAGGCCGTCGATCATGGCGATGCCCGCGGCATTGAGGGTGCTGTTCTGGGCACCATCGACGTTGATGGTCGCAGCATTGGAATGGTCGCCGCGCAGGATGTCGCCCTCGGCGGAACCGAACAGGCCTTCGACCTGAACGAAGCGGTCGAGGATGCCCTGGTTGGACGCCGCCACCGGCGGCTCGATCAGGTCACTGACCAGCATGTCGACGCTGACGCCGAAGCGGGCGAACTTGTAGCCGACCCAGTCGAAGCCACCGCCGCCGCCGAAGTGATCCTCGCCCTCGGAGCCCATCATGATGTCGTCGCCGCCCTCGCCGTCGACTTCGTCGAAGCCGCCGCCGGTGATGAACACGTCATGGCCGGCGACGGTGCTGGCCTCCTGCGGGTCGAAGTTGTCGCCGCCGGCACCATCGGAGGTGCCGAGCTCGATCCAGTCGTCGCCCTCGTTACCGAAGGTCGGCAGGTTCAGTGGCGAGCCGTAGATGAAGTCGTCGCCAGGACCGGCAAAGGTCTCGGACACGTCTTCACCGGTGATGATGAAGTCCTTGCCGAAGCCACCGAGAATCAGGTTCTCGCCGTTACCACCCTGGATCACGTCGTTGCCGTCGTTACCCTTGAGTACATCGTCGCCACCCATGTCGGTGATGATGTCATCGCCATCACCGCCCTCGATGACGTCGTTGCCGTCACCGCCCTCGAGGCGGTCGTTACCCGCGTCGCCCCACAGGGTGTCGTCGCCGATGCTGGAGATCAGGGTGTCGTCGCCATCGGTGCCGCCGAGCACCACGTGCTCGTCACCGGTGTAATGTAGGTAGTTGGTTTCCACCGCGTCGGTGCCGGGATCGTCGCGGATCACCAGCGGAATCAGCGGGTCGTCACCGACCGGGTCGGCCATGCCGAGCCCTTCATTGAACTGGCGGGTCTGGTCGGCCTCGAGAATCAAGCCAGGGGTCGAGAAGATGTCCGCCGGCAGGTGCAGCGCATCGGTGTGGCGCATCACCAGCTTGGCGAAGGAGTTGTCTTCCATCTCGGTGAGGAAATTCAGGCCGGCCAGGCGGCCCAGGTAGTAGAAGCGGTCGCCGCTCTGCAGCGCCTCCATCTGGGTCTCGAAGACGAAGTTGAAGGTCGAGCCGAGCAGGCCGCCGAAGGGCATCTGCACCTCGGCCAGGCCGCCGATCCAGAAGTCGATGTCATCGACGCCGGTGGTGGTCACGCCATCGGCGCCACTGGCCCACATCCCGGTGCCATTGAGGAAGTCCAGGCGATCATCCGGGACTACGCTGTCACCGTTCTCATCGACGCCGAATACCAGCTCCATGGCGGCGGCACGCTTGTCCGCCATGGTGGTGGCATTGGTGATGGTCGAGTGGGTGCCGTAGGCGGCGATGAAGTTGATCAACGACAGCTCATGCTTGAGATTGCCCAGCAGGTCGACCCAGCTGGTATAGGGCTTGAGCTGGCTGTCGGCGGTCGCCTCGTAGAACGAACGACGCGCCGCGTTCAGCGACGGTATGCCGGCATCCCGCCCGCGGGCGATGTTGATGGCCGGCAGGTCCAGCGGCAGGCCGAGCAGATTACTGCGCAGCGCGCCGGTGACGAACTCGTCGACCTCGTTACCGGCCTGGCGGGTCAGCCCACGCACCAGGGCGCCGGCGGCCTGTTCGGGGGTGACGGTTACGCCACCGACCTGATCGAACGCCAGGGGATTGAGGAAGGCCTCGATCAAGCCCATGTCACTGGAGACAAAATTAGGGTCCAGGCGGTTGACCGTCTCGGTCAGCATCGAGTGACCGAAGCGGTAGACCGTATGGGCAAACTCCGCGACGATGCTCGGATCGATGGTGGCGTCGAAACCATCCGGCGCCAGGAACTCATCCACCTGGGGCTGGACCTTACGGGCGAACTCCTCGAACACCAGGTGCTGGTACTGCATCTCGGTGCCGAACTTGGCGGCCTGGAACAGCCGCTCGCCGTTCCAGTCCAGTGTCGACAGGTCGGCCGGAACCGCGGCCACCGGGGTCAGCAGCCACTGGTTGAGGAAGGCCAGGTCGCCGGCATTCGCCGCCTCGATCGCGACCTCCTTGGTCAGTTCGACCAGGCGGTTGTGCTCGGAATGGAACACATGGTGAATCGCGGTCAGGCCGATGTTCTCGTTGACCCGACCATCGCCGGTGATGAAGTGGGCATCGAGCAACTCGTTATCGAAGGTGCCAGGCTCCGACAGGCCGAGTGCGCTGTCGGAGTCGGCGGCCAGCATGTCGCCGGTCTGGCTATCGATGGGGTTGGCATCATGGGCGATATCGACCAGGAAGGCCTGGCCGGTGCGCACCGCGCCGGTCAGGCTGATCGGCGCCAGGGGGTCACCTTCCACCAGGAAGTCGTCGGCGGTACCCGGAATCCCGTCTGGCCCGAGCATCACCACTTGCGGGTAGCCGTTCACACCGGGAATGAACTTGCCGTAGGCATCGGTGGCCAGCAGCGGAAGATCGGTCACGTCGGCATCGGTCAGGTCAATACCCAGCAGCGCACGCGCCTGGGCCTTGACCACGGCCCAGGTGGCCATGCCAGTGCCGAGCACATCGTCCGCGGTGCCGAACTCACCGTCGGGTCCGAGGTCCCGGTTGTTGATCAGCCTGCCGGTCGACACCGGCTTGCCGGACGCATCCAGCTCGTAGGCGCGCAGAAATACCTGGTGCGACGGGTGCGAGCTGTAGGTCTGGTTCTGATCGACGAAGGGCGAAGTCTGGTTGAGGTGCTCGTGCACGTCATCCGCGGTGCCGAGGATGCCATCGGGACCCGGCTGGTTGGTCGCCCGCGTCAACACCATGAAGTTGGTCGTACCGCCTGGAACAAACAGCGGGTCGTCAGGCTGCAGCGGCATGAACACCAGGCCACTGCCACCCTTCTGCACCAGGTCGAGACCGTGGTCGAAGAACTGGCCGAAGAAGATGAACCAGCTGTTGAACGGCGCCGACAAGCCCTCGTCAGGCGCGGTATTGGGCAGGAACAGCGATTGCCCGGCCGGCACCTCATTACCATCGATGTCCAGCAGGGTGCCGACGGGGAACGGTATACCGCCGCCGTCGAGCTGGCTGCCGTCTGCCAGAACGCCCATGCCGGCATCGACGTACGCCTGCACCGCTGCGGGATTGGTAATGGTCTGATCGACGATCAGGTTGGAAATCGTGCGCGGTTGCGAGTCGATCACCATGCCACTCGTCTGGGCGTACGAGGTGCCGGCTTCCGCCGGACGGAACACCGGATCGAGCATGCGCGGGAACAGGTTGTCGGCCGCACCGAACTCAGTCTGCCCGTTAAGCAGGTTGTTGTTGGAGCCATCGACGGTGCGCAGCCCGAAAGGCACCAGGGTATTGGGAAGCAGCGACAGGATGTCTTCGCCGTTCGCATCGCCCTCTGCGATGAGGATCTGCTGCAGAATGAACTCAAGGTCGGATTTGATGAAATTAGCCATGACTTTTTCCTCAAACTGGCTGCAACCGCTCAAATTCAGGCTGCAAAAGACCGCTCCGCTATTTCGCGAAGTGAATGAATTACTTGGCTTTATCTAAAGACGCCCTTACCCGCCGAGCTGGCGATTAGGCACAGCCCTTACTGGACGGTTAGTGAGGAGCAGCCCTAGGGCTGCAGGCGCCTGTCAGGCGGAGCTACGTCGAAGACGGGGTCTGAACGGTGAACGGAGATGACCTGACGCTGCGACACTCAGACCTCCGTCTCGATGATGTACGAAATTGCCTCTGTCCACGGTGTTACTCCTGAGTTGTACGTTGGCAAGGACAGATGTCGGCGCCCTCTCACCTTCGCCGGACAGCTGCCATGGACGTCTTTCTCTTTTCACACTCTTTTTACACTCCATGGCCCTTAGGAAAGTTCCACACCAGGGAGTTGTCAAGGAATTGTCTAAACACCACACGACCCAACACAAACACCATAACAATCTGTTTTATATGAACTTTTTTATAGTATTAGCCAAATAGACGTGAGGGTTTTCTCGACGAATGCAACGAACTCATCGCGCATGAGCTGCACCTCTCATCGCCTCCAGGGCGGCTGTACACTGGAATCAGCACGGAAACTACCCAGCAAGGTGCTCCCTTGATCAGTAGCGCGATACGCCTGTCTCAGCGGCGCTCAGGGCGCTCACGGCCTTCGCTCGCCGCACACCGCCAATGCCCGGACTCGATGCCTCGGTAGCTTGCTCAAGGGCTGGGAAGCGCGGACAAAGCATGGAGATCTCAGCTAGCCAACTGGCTGAGGCGAGCAGCTAGGACAAGGGGGGCTAACGGGAAGCCATGTGGCTGCAGAATGCCTGTTGCGGGGAGCGCTTCTGCCTCATTACCGAGAGATCTTCCAGAGAGATGTCGCCGGCGCATGGGCCGGTGCGGTAGAGCGTTGCTGTCAATGGGGTGAGAGGCCCACCGACAGCAATATTGAGGATGTACCGACCGGGATTGCCCGGACCTGCCGTGACCAAACACTGGGCGGAGCCTTGGCAGTGCGTTGTTTCCAGCGCACTGCCAATGACCTCTGCCCCCCCTGGCGGACGCCCTAGATGTGATCTCTCAGTAGGTTGTTCATCCGGGGCATTCCCGGAATTCTGGAAGTGCGACCAACCTAGCCTTCCAGGAGCCCCGGATGAACCTGCATAAACATGCCCGTCTTACCCCTCGCGGTCGAGCCCTTTTGGTTCGGCGCATCCAGCACGGCTTGCGGGTCGAAGAAGCCGCCCAGGCGGCCGGTGTGAGCGTGCGAACCGCCTACAAATGGTTGCGGCGCTTTCGAGAGGAAGGCGAAGCGGGATTGATGGATCGCTCGTCACGTCCGCAGCGCTGCCCGCATGCCACACCCGATACCGTGGTCGAGCGCCTGATCGAGCATCGACGCAGCCGCAAGACTTACCGGCAAATCACCAGAGAATTGGGCTTGGCCGTCAGCACCGTGGCTCGCCGCCTGCGGCGGGCCGGCTTTCATCGACTGGCTGAGCTGGAACCGGCGCCACCGGTGGTTCGCTACGAGTACCCGACACCCGGAGATCTGCTGCATCTGGATATCAAAAAGCTGGGCCGCTTCTGGCGACCCGGCCATCGGGTCACCGGCGACCGACAGCAGAACTCCGACGGCGCGGGCTGGGAATTCGTCCACGTGGCCATCGACGATGCCAGCCGCATCGCCTTCAGCAGTTTGCATCCCGACGAGCGTGGCCGCAGTGCTTGCCAAGCCCTGCTCCAGGCGCTGCGCTACTACCGCGGCCTGGGCATTCGATTCACCCGCGTCATGACCGACAACGGCAGTTGCTATCGCTCACGCAGGTTTCGGCGCCTGCTCAAACGATTGGGGCTGCGCCATCTGCGCACCAAGCCCTACACCCCACGCACCAACGGCAAGGCCGAGCGCTTCATCCAGACCAGTCTGCGTGAGTGGGCCTATGCCCGTAGCTATGAAAGTTCGGCACAGCGAGCACAGCACCTGATGCCCTGGCTACATCACTACAACTGGCACCGGCCACACGCCAGCCTCGGCTACCAACCACCAATCAGTCGCGCTCCACTGCCACTGAGCAACGTACTGGGTTTACACAACTAGACCGCCAGGATAAAGTCCGCCTGGGTGATGGTCGTCGCATCGTTGATACCCACCAGCCGGATGCTCCCGCCACCGACCGACACCAAGGTGTCGGCGCCGACATCGGCGATGGTCACGTTGGCGGCGAAGTTGGCGGCGTTCACACCCAGAGCAGCGATATTGAGCAGGTCTTGGCCATCGACCGGGTTGGGGTCGAAGTCCAGGATCTGATCGTTGCCGAAGCCGGGACCGAAGACGAAGGTGTCGTTGCCAGAGCCTCCGATGAGAGTGTCATTGCCAAGTCCACCTATGAGCGCATCGTTGCCGGCTCCTCCATTGAGTACGTCATTGCCGCTACCACCATAGATCGAGTTGGCCAGGGCGTTACCAGTGCCTGTGAAGTTACCACTGCCGCTGTACACCAGGTTCTCGACATTGGCTCCCAGCGTGTAGCTCAGGAGTCCTGTCCAGATCGTGTCCGTGCCTTCGCCAGCAAGCTCGATCACTATGTCCCCGGCGTCGGTGACTTCATACACGTCGTTGCCGACGCCACCGATCATGGTGTCGTTACCCTCGCGACCTCTGAGTATGTCGTTGCCAAGACCTCCAATAAGCGCATCGTTGCCGGCTCCTCCATTGAGTACGTCATTGCCGCTACCACCATAGATGGAGTTGGCCAGGGCGTTACCAGTGCCTGTGAAGTTACCACTGCCGCTGTACACCAGGTTCTCGACATTGGCTCCCAGCGTGTAGCTCAGGAGTCCTGTCCAGATCGTGTCCATGCCTTCGCCAGCAAGCTCGATCACTACGTCCCCGGCATCGGTGACTTCATACACGTCATTGCCGACGCCACCGATCATGGTGTCGTTACCCTCGCGACCTCTGAGGATGTCGTTGCCAAGACCTCCAATAAGCGCATCGTTGCCGGCTCCTCCATTGAGTACGTCATTGCCGCTACCACCATAGATGGAGTTGGCCAGGGCGTTACCAGTGCCTGTGAAGTTACCACTGCCGCTGTACACCAGGTTCTCGACATTGGCTCCCAGCGTGTAGTTCAGGAGTCCTGTCCAGATCGTGTCCGTGCCTTCGCCAGCAAGCTCGATCACTATGTCCCCGGCGTCGGTGACTTCATACACGTCGTTGCCGACGCCACCGATCATGGTGTCGTTACCCTCGCGACCTCTGAGTATGTCGTTGCCAAGACCTCCAATAAGCGCATCGTTGCCGGCTCCTCCATTGAGTACGTCATTGCCGCTACCACCATAGATCGAGTTGGCCAGGGCGTTACCAGTGCCTGTGAAGTTACCACTGCCGCTGTACACCAGGTTCTCGACATTGGCTCCCAGCGTGTAGCTCAGGAGTCCTGTCCAGATCGTGTCCGTGCCTTCGCCAGCAAGCTCGATCACTACGTCCCCGGCGTCGGTGACTTCATACACGTCGTTGCCGACGCCACCGATCATGGTGTCGTTACCCTCGCGACCTCTGAGGATGTCGTTGCCAAGACCTCCAATAAGCGAATCGTTGCCGGCTCCTCCATTGAGTACGTCATTCCCCGCCAACCCCTGAATCTCATCATCGAACGCCGTGCCATTGAGCACATCATTCCCTGCCGTGCCGACAATCAAATTGACCACCGCCGCCGTCGCCAGCGATGTCACCGTCTCCAGCGTCCCGAGATCATCGGTGTAGCTCACCACCACCCGCAACTGCTGCCCTGCCTGCGCCAGGGTCGGCGTAAAGGTGGCAGCGGTGGCGCCGGCAATGTTGCTGAAGGCGCCACCGGTCCCGGCCTGCCACTGGTAGGACAGCACCGGGTTGGCCGGGCCGTCCGGGTCGGTGAAGGCCCTGGTCGCCGTCAACATCAGTCCGGTCCGTGGGCTCATGTTGCTGATCAGCATGGTGCCCACCGGCGCATCGTTGACCGATACCGCCGCCACCGGGTCGGTCACTGCCGAGAACACGGTCTCGAGCACACCATGAGCGTCCTTGTAGACCGCCTTGACCCGCAGGCTCAGCCCGGCCAGGTCATCGGTGACCCGGAAGGTCCGCCCTGTCGCACGAACATCGCCAAGGCCGGCCACCTGGATGATGTCCTCGAAGACCCCAGTGCCGGTGAAGTCGGCCTGCCATTGGTAGCTCACCGGTCCGCTGACGCGGCCCAATCCCGGGTTGTCGGCGTCGGTCACCCCCTCGACTCCGGCTGCCAGCAGCGAGCCGATTTCCGGGCTGTTGTCGTTGATCGACGCCAGGCCCACCGGCTCTGCGTTCAGCCCCGGAACCAGCACCACCGACTGGTCGTTGAACTGCAGCCGCTCGATGTTGCGCAGGGTGTCGATGCCATCTGGGCCAATGATCCCGCCAGGCAGCAAGTCCTCGCCCAGGTCTTCTACCGTGAAGGTGCCATCGCCGTTCTCGATGATGAGGTAGTTGGCCAGCGGCCCCGAGTACATGGCCGTGTCGAAGTTGAAACCGCCATCGCCCGGGAGGATCTCACGGACGATCTGCAGCTGGCCGGGATTGATGGTGCCGGCGAACACGGCATCCAGCAGGGTCAGGCCGGCCGGCGTGCCGGCCAGGGCCCCGGATTTGTTCTGCAGAACGCCAGTCATGCTGTCGGCGCTGGCGATTTCGACGTTGCCGGCGTTGCGCACGCTGATACGCACGTTCAGCCACAGGTCGCCGTCGATCAGGTCGTCGCCGCCGTTGCCCTGGATGAGGTCGCTGCCGTTGCCGCCGAGGATGATGTTGCCGGCGCCGAATGAGGTCACGACCGGCACCGCCGGGGTGCCGAGCATGGCATTGAGGAAGCCCTGCAGGCCGTCGATGAGGGCGATGTTGGTCAGCACGCTGCCCCTGAAACCTGAGGCGGCGATCATGCCCGCGTCGAAGTCATCGCCCAGCAGAATATCGCTGTGGGCCGAGCCCGACAGGCCCTCCATCGACTCGAAGCGGGCCAGCACCGAGCCGGTCGAAGGCGGCAGGATAGCTTCGTTGAAAGCCCGCAGGCGCATGTCGACATAGGCCCCGGCCGGGTTGTCCTTGAACACCGCCCAGTCGAACCCGGAGCCGCCCAGATAGCGGTCCGTCGGGCCGCCGTTGCCGACCATGATGTCGTCGCCACCCTCGCCGCCCATGCGGTCGATGCTGTCGCCGCCGATGAACACGTCGTTGCCAATGGTGGCGTCCAGCCCGCGCACATCGAAGTTGTCGCCGGAGCTGCCGTCGGCCATGCCCAGTTCGAGCCAGTCGTCGCCTTCGTTACCGAAGATGAACTCGTCGGCGATATCGCCCAGGATGAAGTCGTTGCCCGGGCCACCGAAGGCCTCGTCCGCGTCCTCGCCAGTGACGATGAAGTCGTTGCCGAAGCCGCCGAGGATCAGGTCGATGCTGTTGCCGCCGTGGATGGCATCGTGGCCATCGCCGCCCTGCATATTATCCTCGCCACCCTGGTCGGTCATGATGTCGTCGCCGGCGCCGCCGAAGATGATGTCGTTGCCGTCGCCACCTTCGAGCCGGTCGTTGCCTTCATCGCCGTGCAGGGTATCGTCGCCGATGCTGGCAATCAGGATGTCGTTGCCATTGGTACCGCCGAGCACCACGTGCTCGTCACCGGTGTAGCGCAGGTAATTGCTATCGCCCCCCGGGGTCGCCGGGTTGTCGCGGATCACGTCTGGCCGCAGCAGCGCGCCGCTGTCCGGATCGGCCCTGCCGTCGGCACCGAGGCCGGTGAACTGCCGGCTCTGGTCGACCTCGAGGATGAAGCCCGGGGTCGAGAATACGTCACCCGGCAGGTGGGTGGCGTTGGTGTTGGCCATGATCATGCGGGCGAAGGAGTTGTTCTCCAGTTCGGTGAGGAAGTTCAAGCCCGCCGTGCGTTCCAGGTAGTAGAAGCGGTCGCCGTTCTGCAGTTTCTCCAGCTGGTTCTCGAACACGAAGTTGAAGGTCGAGCCGAGCATGCCGCCGAACGGCATCTGCCGCTCTGCCAGGCCGCCGACCCAGAGGTCGATATCGTCGACGCCGGTGGTGGTCACGCCGTTCACCATGGCGTAGAGACCGGTGCTGTTGAGGAACGCCAGACGATCGCCGGGGATGGCGTCGGCATCGAAAATGCGCTCATCCACTGTACCGGCGTTTATCGTAGCTGTGCCGCCCAGTACCAGTGCCGCGGCCACCGCGCGCTTCTCGGCCAGGGTGTCGACATCGGCGGCCTGCAATCCAGCATGCGTGCCGTAGGCGGCGATAAAGTTCACCAGCGAGGACTGGTGGCGCATGTTCATCGCGAAGTCGACCCAGCTCGAGTACGGCTTGAGCTGGCTGTCGCCGGTGTTCTCCCAGAAGTCGCGACGCGCCGCGTTGAGCGAGGGCACGCCGGTGTCGCGGGAGCGGGCGATGTTGATGGCCGGCAGGTCCAGCGGCAGACCGAGCAGGTTGTTGCGCAGCGCCTCGGTGACGAAGTTGTCGATCTCGTTACCGGCCTGGCGGGTGACCCCGCGCACAATGGCGCCGGCCGCCTCTTCAGGGCTGAGCGTTCCCCCCTGGTTGAACGCCAGCGGATTGAGGAAGGCCTCGATCAGCCCCAGCTCGCTGGAGGCGAAGTTGGGGTCCAGGCGGTCGACGGTCTCGAGCAGCATCGAGTGGCCGAAGCGGTACACCGCATGGGCGAACTCGGCGACGATCGCCGGGTTTATCTCGCCGTCATAGCCTTGCCCCTCGCCGAGGAACACGTCGACCTGCGGCTGGATCTTGCGGGCGAACTCCTCGAAGACCAGGTGCTGGTACTGCATCTCGGTGGAGAACTTCGCCACCTGGAACAGACGGTCGCCGTTCCATACCAGGGCGGCGATCTCGCCCGGGGTGGTCGGCAACGTCGCTATCGGGCTCAGCAACCAGTTGTTGATGAAGTCCACGTCATTCGACGCCAGCACCACATCCTTGGCGTGCTGCACCATGCGGTTGTGTTCGGCGTGGAACACATGGTGCACCGCGGTCAGGGCGACGTTCTCGTTGACCCGGCCGTCGCCGGCCATAAAGTGCGCCTCAAGCAGCTCGTTGTCGAAGAAGCCCGTTGTAGGATTAGGCTCACCGGTATCCGGGTTGTTGCCGTTCGACAGGCCAATCGCGCTATCGCTATCCGCGGTGCGTGGGGCACCGAAGGCGCTGAAGGGATTGGCGGTGTGGGCAATGTCTACCAGGAACATATGCCCGGTGCGCAGAGCACCCACACCATCGGGAGCGGGAGCAGCGCTGATCGGTGCCAGCGGGTCGCCCTCCACCATCACGTCGTCGGCCGTGCCGAAGAGGCCATCCGCCCCCAGGTCGGTCACCAGTTGGGCGAAGCCGTTCGGCCCCGGCTTGAACTTGCCGTAGGCATCGACCGCCACCAGCGGCACGTTGAGCGCGTCGTAGTCGCTGAGTTCGATGCCCAACAGGTCACGGGCCTGGGCCTTGACATCCCCCCAGGTGGCCATGCCGCCGTTGAGGCCCTTTATCAACTCCCCGGTCGCCACCGGCCGGCCGCCGACCATCTCATAGGCGCGCAGGAACACCTGATGCGCCGGATGCGAACTGTAGGTCTGGTTCTGGTCGACGAAGGGCGAGGTCTGGTTCTTGTGGGTATGGATGTCGTCGGCGGTGTTCGGAATGCCGTCTGGCCCCGGCAACACCGAGGTATTGGTGGCGCGGGTGAGCAACATGAACTGCTGGGCCGGATTGGTCAGCTCGTCACCATCATTGAAGATCCCATTCGGGCCATGGGTGATCAACGGATCGTCCGGCTGCAGCGGCACGAACACGCTGCCGTTGCCGCCCTTCTGCACCAGGTCCAGGCCATGGTCGAAGAACTGACCGAAGAAGGTGAACCAGGCATTGAAGGGGGCCGACAGGCCCTCGTCCGGGGCGGTATTGGGGATGGTCAGGGTCTGCCCGCGCGGGATCACCACGCCATCGAGGTCGAGGATGATCGGCGTACCGTCGGCATTGAACTGCGGAATGCCCGACTCATCGACCGCCTGGGTGCCCAGCCCGGCATCGAGGAAGGCCTGCACCGCCGAGGGGTTGGTGATGGTCTGGTCGGCGATCAGGTTGCTGATGATGCGCGGATCGGAGTCGACCACATCGGTGGTCGAGGCATAGTTGGTGTTGGTCACGCCATTGAAGCCGGTGCCTTCGTCTTCCTCGTTGCGGAACTGCTGCGGCAGCAGGAAGGGGAAGTTCTCGTCGGTGGCGCCGAAGCCGCTCTGGCCCTGCACCAGGTTGTTCAGCGAGCCGTCGACCGTGCGCATGCCGAACGGCACCCGCGAGTTGGGCAGCAGCGACAGCAGGTCTTCACCGGCGGCATGCCGCTCTGAGATGAAGATCTGCTCGAGCATGAACTGCAGGTCCGAGCGGATCAGGTGCAGGCCGCCGCCGGGGCTGACCGTAGCCGATTCGGCCGGCAGCAAGGCGGGCGTCGGGAAGACGCCCGCGGCCACCGGGGCTGTGCCGGTGGAGAAGACCATTTCCAGGGTGCCATTGTCATCCTGGTAGACGGCCCTGACTCGCAAGGCCAGGCCCTCCAGGTCCGGCGTCACGCGGAATGTCCTGCCGAGCTGAGTCGCCGGATTACCGCCACCCAGGGCGACGATGTCCTGGAAGATACCGTCGCCGAAGGTGTCGACCTGCCAGATGTAGCTGATCGGCCGGCCATTGAGGGTGCCGCCCGCGTTGTCCTGATCGGTGATGCCGGCCACCGATGCAGTCAGTATCTGGCCCACCTGCACAGCGCCGCTGATCTGGATGTTGCCCAACGGCGAGAAGTTGCCGAACTGCTGAGTGCCGGCGACCTGCATGACGAAGTCGCCGGTAACGTCATCGCGTACCAGGGCGATATCATTGAACTGCAGGCGCTCGATGCCGCGCAGCCGGTCGACGCCATCACCATCGATAAAGGTATCCGTTACGGTGAAAACATCATCGCTGAAGTCGGCGGTGCCTCTTGTATCGCGGCTGATCAGATAGTCCGGAACGCCGAGGGTTGAGAAGTTGCCGGTGAACACCGCGGTGTCGAAACTCTCCGGCTTGAGCAGGATCTCGCGCACGATCACCAGCTGGCCCGGGTTGTAGGTGCCGTTGAGCATCAGCGGGATCATCGGCTTCATGCTGTCGAAGCTGGCGATCTCCGCCCCTGTACCGTCGAGGTTCTCGCGCACGCTGATGCGCACGTTGAGGGTACGCTCGCCGTCGATCAGGTCGTTGCCGCCGCGACCCTCGATGATGTCGCTGCCACCACCGCCGAGAATGATGTTGCCGGCACCGAAGGAGGTGGTCGGGACGCCGAGCATCTCGTTGAGGAAGGCCTGCAGGCCGATGATCCGGGCGATGCCGTCGGCGTTGAGGGTGCTGTTCTGCGGGCCCGCGACATTGATCGTGGCCGCATCGGCATGGTCGCCGCGCAGGATGTCGCCGTGATCGGAACCGAACAGACCCTCGACTTGGACGAAGCGGTCGAGGATGCCCTGGTTGGAGGCCGCCACCGGCGGCTCGATCAGGTCACTGACCAGCATGTCGACGCTCACGCCGAAGCGCGAGAACTTGTAGCCAACCCAGTCGAAGCCGCCGCCGCCGCCGAAGTGGTCCTCGCCTTCGGAGCCGATCATGATGTCGTCGCCACCCTCGCCGTCGACCTCGTCGAAGCCGCCGCCGGTGATGAACACATCATGGCCGAGTACGGCACTGGCCTCCTGCGGGTCGAAGTTGTCGCCGCCTGCGCCATCGGAGGTACCCAGTTCGATCCAGTCGTCGCCTTCATTGCCAAAGGTCGGTCCATTCAACGGCGAGCCGTAGATGAAGTCGTCACCAGGGCCGCCGAAGGTCTCGGAAACGTCCTCGCCGGTGATGATGAAGTCCTTGCCATGGCCACCGAGAATCAGGTTCTCGCCGTTGCCGCCGTGGATCACGTCGTTGCCGTCGTTCCCCTTGAGCACGTCGTCGCCGCCCATGTCGGTGATGATGTCGTCACCGTCGCCGCCCTCGATGACGTCATTGCCGTCGCCACCCTCCAGACGGTCGTTGCCGCCGTCACCCCACAGGGTGTCGTCGCCGATGCTGGAGATGATCACGTCGTTGCCATCGGTGCCGCCGAGGACCACGTGCTCGTCGCCGGTGTAGCGCAGGTAGTTGGCGTCCGGTCCTTCAGTGCCGGGGTCGTCGCGCATCACCAACGGAATCAGCGGGTTATCGCCGACCGGATCGGCCCGGCCATCGAGCCCGAGACCGGTGAATTGCCGGGTCGGGTCCACCTCGAGGATCAAGCCCGGCGTGGAGAAGATATCCGCCGGCAGGTGAATGGCATCGGTGTGGCGCATCACCAGCTTGGCGAAGGAGTTGTCTTCCATTTCGGTCAGGAAGTTCAGGCCCGCCAGGCGGCCCAGGTAATAGAAGCGGTCGCCGCTCTGCAGCGCTTCCAACTGGGTCTCGAAGACGAAGTTGAAGGTCGAGCCGAGCAGGCCGCCGAAGGGCATGCGCTTCTCGGCCAGGCCGCCGATCCAGAAGTCGATCGCATCGACCCCGGTGATGGTCACCCCATCCGGGCCGCTGGCCCAGCCGCCGGTGCTGTTAAGGAAGTCGAGGCGATCGTCCGCGACCATGCCATCGCCGTTTTCGTCGACGCCGAATACCAACTCCATGGCTGCCGCACGCTTGTCCGCCAGGGTCGTGGCATCGACGATTGAAGAGTGAGTGCCGTAGGCGGCGATGAAGTTGATCAGCGACAGTTCATGCTTGAGGTTGCCCAGCAGGTCGACCCAGCTGGTATAGGGCTTGAGCTGGCTGTCGGCGGTCATCTCGTAGAAGGAACGACGCGCCGCGTTCAAAGACGGCACACCGGTATCGCGACCACGGGCGATGTTGATGGCCGGCAGGTCCAGCGGCAGTCCGAGCAGATTGTTGCGCAGCGCGCCGGTGACGAACTCGTCGATCTCGTTGCCCGCCTGGCGGGTCAAGCCGCGCACCAGGGCCCCCGCGGCCTGTTCGGCGGTGACGGTAACGCCACCGAGCTGGTTGAATGCCAGGGGGTTGAGGAAGGCCTCGATCAAGCCCATGTCACTGGAGACGAAACTAGAATCCAGGCGGTTGACCGTCTCGGTCAGCATCGAGTGGCCGAAACGGTAAACCGTGTGGGCGAACTCGGCGACTATGCTCGGGTCGAGGGTGACATTGAAGCCATCCGGCGCCAGAAACACATCGACCTGCGGCTGGACCTTGCGGGCGAACTCCTCGAACACCAGATGCTGGTACTGCATCTCGGTGCCGAACTTGGCGGCCTGAAACAGCCGCTCGCCGTTCCACACCAGGGCGTCGATCGCCGGCTGGGTAGTGGGGGCCACGGCCACCGGGGTCAACAGCCACTGATTGAGGAAGGCCACATCGCCGGCCAGCGCCGCATCGATGACCACCTGCTTGGTGAATTCGACCAGGCGGTTGTGCTCGGAGTGGAACACGTGGTGAACGGCCGTCAGGCCGATGTTCTCGTTGACCCGGCCGTCGCCGGCCATGAAGTGCGCATCGAGCAGTTCATTGTCGTAGCGACCAAGCTCCGACAGGCCAACCACGTCATCACTATCTTCCACTAACAGCGTGCCGGTCTGGCTGTGGAAGGGGTTGGCGGCGTGAGCGATATCGACCAGGAAGGCCTGACCGGTACGCGCGGCGCCCGCCAGGCTGATCGGGGACGCCGGGTTACCTTCCATCAGGAAGTCGTCGGCGGTACCCGGAATCCCGTCTGGACCGAGCATCACCACCTGCGGGAAGCCGTTCAGCCCCGGAATGAACTTGCCATAGGCATCGGTGGCCAACAAGGGGATGCTGGCGACATCGGCGTCGGTGAGATCGATACCCAGCAGCGCCCTGGCCTGGGCCTTGACCACGGCCCAGGTGGCCATGCCGCCGAGCTCCACGTCATCGCCGTTGCCGAACACGCCATCGCCCAGGTCGCGATTGGTGATCAGCCGGCCGGTCGCGACCGGCTTGCCATCGGCATTCAACTCATAGGCGCGCAGGAACACCTGATGCGACGGATGGGAGCTGTAGGTCTGGTTCTGGTCGACGAAGGGCGAGGTCTGGTTGAGGTGCTCGTGCACGTCATCGGCGGTGCCGAGGATGCCATCCGGGCCGGGCTGGTTGGTCGCCCGCGTCAGCACCATGAACTGTTGGCCCGGGTTGGTCAGCTCGTCGCCAGTGCCGGCGACGCCATCCGGACCATGGGTGATCAGCGGATCGTCCGGCTGCAGCGGAATGAACACCAACCCGCTGCCGCCCTTCTGCACCAGGTCTAGGCCGTGGTCGAAGAACTGCCCGAAGAAAGTGAACCAGCTGTTGAAGGGGGCGGACAAGCCTTCGTCCGGCGCAGTGTTGGGCAGGAACAGCGATTGACCGGCCGGGACCGGAATTCCATCTAGATCCAACAGGGTGCCATCGGGAGCCAGAGTGCCAAAGCCAGCATCTACGAACGCCTGCACTGCGGCCGGATTTGTAATGGTCTGATCGACGATCAGGTTGGAGATCGTGCGCGGCTGAGAATCGATCACCATGCCGCTGGTCTGCGTATAGGAGGTGCCGCCCTCGGCCGGCCTGAACACCGGATCGAGCATGCGCGGGAAGGTATTGTCGGCCGCACCGAACTCGGTCTGCCCGGTGAGCAGGTTGTTGAAGGAGCCGTCGACGGTGCGCAGGCCGAACGGCACAAGGGTATTGGGCAGCAATGACAGGAGG
Organism: Pseudomonas benzenivorans; assembly: GCF_024397895.1. Classification (NCBI taxonomy): domain Bacteria; kingdom Pseudomonadati; phylum Pseudomonadota; class Gammaproteobacteria; order Pseudomonadales; family Pseudomonadaceae; genus Pseudomonas; species Pseudomonas benzenivorans. Next base: position 4,370,822 of record NZ_CP073346.1, on the reverse strand, counting down.
TCTTCCCCGTTCGCGTTGGCTTCGGCGATCAGGATCTGCTGCAGAATGAACTCGAGATCGGATTTGATGAAGTTGGCCATTTCTGTTCCCTCGGTGCTCAGTGCACAAAAAACTTGAAACAGGAAGCCACGTGCATGCGTAACCTCGCGCAGGCGTGGCTCAGCGTTGCAATACAAAGAGTCAGTGATGTGAGGGAACCGGCCGAACGACGCTCCTCACCGACCGCCGAAGCGAATCAGTGCCCTATGAGGGTTGGCTTTGTCCCGTCAGCGCCGAGGGAATACTCGGCGTTGAGCCTCAGATGCCTGGAGGCCCGTGGAATTGTGGGTCGAAGAAGTGCCCTAGCGTTGCCAGTCTGACTGGCGGGTGACCCGAGATGCTGCTCATGATGTTTCTCGATCATTAGTGGCTGGCACAAGCCACCGCGCCCTCTCCTGCGCAGCATGCTTCGCAAGCAATCACTCACGATTGAACTAAAGGCGGCAGCACATCCTTTGTCAAGATATCGACGTGTAAAACACTCTTAAAAAATCAGCCCTATTAAGCAATTGATTTTACGGGATTTAATAGTCGAAAAATGAATCTGGAAAGGCTCCCATTGCCACGCGACCGACAAGTAGCTCGCCCTGCCCCTGGCCAGCACGGCAAGCGCCCTGTTTCGAGGCGAATGTTGAACACTTCTTCTCCGTCCTACCCGGCCCGGATATAGCCAATGCATCTCAGCACCATGGTACGCGCGACGGTGCACCAGCCAATGCGTCAGCGCGCGCGCAGCAGTGGGTATCCAGACAGAGGGAGGCAAGAGCAGCGCGATGAATGAGCAGGGGGAGAGAGATGGCCCAAACGGAAAGGTGCTTGATGCGAGGCGAACGACTGACCCGTCGTTACGGCGTGATGCTCAGCTGTCTGCTGCGGCTCATTGAGCTGCAGGCCGGCGATCGCAGAGTAAAGGGGGAATGAGCATTACCACAGCAATCAAGCTCAGCATCGCCAACTTTCTACGACCCCGAGCGAAGGGCGAAAATCAACGCACCCGAGCACCCGGCATTATTCGTCTTCGTTTACCCGGTCACGCAGTTCTTTGCCGGGCTTGAAGTGCGGCACGAACTTGCCATCCAAGCGCACCGACTGGCCGGTCTTGGGGTTGCGCCCCACTCGTGGCGCCCGGTAGTGCAGAGAGAAGCTGCCGAAACCGCGAATCTCGATGCGGTCGCCAGTGGCCAGCGCCTGGGACATCTGTTCCAGCATGGTCTTGATCGCCAGCTCGACGTCTTTCGACGACAGCTGCCCCTGGTGGGTGACAATCCTTTCGATCAACTCCGACTTGGTCATGGTTTTCCCTTCTTTTTCAAGCGGCTAGATCACTCGATAGAATGGTTTTAGCATGCTGGTCAGCTTTTGAACAGCCCAAAAAACAAGGTGTTAGCCGTGGGCAGCGAGATTTCAGAGCCCAGTCTCGGGCTCGGTCGTGCCGGAGAAGGCGGACCCGGCTGTCGAAGCCGAAGCTGTCTCCGAGCCGCAAAGCCGCCTCCATCACGGCAGCAGAACCCCCGCCCTCAACGGATGCGAAGAAATCACAGGCACAAAAAAGGGCGACCGAAGTCGCCCTTTTCCTGATGGATCAGCCGAACTTAGTTCTGCTTTTCCATCTGTGCACGGAGCAGGTCACCGATGGTGGTCGGTCCGGTGGACTCAACGTCCTGCTTGCTGCGCATTTCCTTGATCGCTTCCTTCTCGTCCTCAACGTCTTTCGACTTGATGGACAGGCTGATCACACGGCTCTTGCGGTCAACGCTGATGATCTTGGCTTCGACTTCTTCGCCTTCCTTCAGCACGTTGCGCGCGTCTTCAACGCGGTCACGGCTGATTTCGGAAGCCTTCAGAGTAGCCTCGATGTCGTTGCCCAGGTCGATGATCGCGCCCTTGGCATCTACTTCCTTCACAACGCCACGGACGATGGTGCCCTTGTCGTTGATGGAAACGTAGTTGGAGAACGGATCGTCTTCCAGCTGCTTGATACCCAGGGAGATGCGCTCGCGCTCCGGATCAACGGACAGGATGACGGTTTCCAGCTCGTCGCCCTTCTTGAAACGGCGTACGGCTTCTTCGCCCACTTCGTTCCAGGAGATGTCGGACAGGTGAACCAGACCGTCGATGCCGCCGTCCAGACCAATGAAGATACCGAAATCGGTGATCGACTTGATGGTGCCGGAGATCTTGTCACCCTTGTTGAACTGGCTGGAGAAGTCTTCCCACGGGTTGGTCTTGCACTGCTTGATACCCAGGGAGATACGACGACGCTCTTCGTCGATGTCCAGAACCATGACTTCCACTTCGTCGCCAACCTGAACGACTTTCGACGGGTGGATGTTCTTGTTGGTCCAGTCCATTTCGGAAACGTGTACCAGACCTTCAACGCCTTCTTCCAGCTCAGCGAAGCAGCCGTAGTCGGTCAGGTTGGTCACGCGCGCCATGACGCGGGTGCTTTCCGGGTAACGGGCCTTGATGGCAACCCATGGGTCTTCGCCCAGCTGCTTCAGGCCGAGGGATACGCGGTTACGCTCGCGATCGTACTTCAGAACCTTGACGTCGATCTCGTCGCCAACGTTGACGATCTCGGACGGGTGCTTGATGCGCTTCCAGGCCATGTCGGTGATGTGCAGCAGGCCGTCGACGCCACCCAGGTCCACGAACGCGCCGTAGTCGGTGAGGTTCTTGACGATACCCTTGACCTGCTGGCCTTCCTGCAGGGATTCCAGCAGAGCTTCGCGCTCAGCGCTGTTCTCGGCTTCCAGCACGCTGCGGCGGGAAACGACAACGTTGTTGCGCTTCTGGTCCAGCTTGATGACCTTGAACTCGAGCTCTTTGCCTTCCAGGTGAGTGGTATCACGCACCGGACGTACATCGACCAAGGAACCTGGCAGGAACGCACGGATGCCGTTAACGTCGACAGTGAAGCCGCCCTTAACCTTACCGTTGATAACGCCCTTGACCACTTCCTCAGCGGCGAAAGCTGCTTCCAGAACAATCCAGCACTCGGCGCGCTTGGCTTTTTCGCGGGACAGCTTGGTTTCACCAAAGCCATCTTCAACCGCGTCCAGCGCAACGTGGACTTCGTCACCGACCTTGATGGTCAGCTCGCCTTGTTCGTTGAAGAACTGCTCGAGCGGGATGACGCCCTCGGACTTGAGGCCGGCATGCACGGTAACCCAGTCACCGTCGATGTCGACCACGATGCCGGTGATGATGGCACCCGGCTGCATGTCGAGGGATTTTAGGCTTTCTTCAAATAGTTCTGCGAAGCTTTCGCTCATGTTGATTCCTGTTATCAAGGGCAGGGAATCTGCCCAATCCACACTCCAGACAATGTGGGTTCGTTCAAGTAAAAAGAGGCCTACGGGACTAGGACTGGTCTCCCGCACGCCTCCTTGTCGAGCCCTTCAGCCTAAGCTGCGGCTCTTTTTCATCCGGCCAAATCGCGAATGGCGACTTCACTCAGAATGTGTTCGAGCACCTGCTCGACCGAAAGTTCGGTGGAGTCCAACTGGATCGCGTCGGCAGCCGGTTTGAGCGGCGCGACGGAACGTTGGGTGTCACGCTCATCGCGCGCACGAATCTCGTCGAGAAGACTCGCGAGATTAACATCATCGCCCTTCGCCTTCAACTGCAAGTAGCGCCGACGCGCGCGCTCCTCGGCACTGGCGGTGAGGAATATCTTCAGCGGCGCATCGGTAAACACCACGGTGCCCATGTCGCGACCATCGGCCACCAGGCCCGGCATCTCCTGAAACGCCCGCTGGCGCTGCAGCAGCGCCTCGCGCACCGCCGGCAAAGAAGCCACCTGCGAAGCACCGGCGCCGATCTGCTCGTTGCGGATCAAATCGGTCACGTCCTCACCCTCAAGGATGATGCGCTGGCCCAAATCATCCCTGGCGGCCTTGAACTGCACATCCAGATGAGCGGCAAGGACCTTCATTGCCTCTTCATTGGTCAGGTCGACGCCGTGGTTGCGTGCAGCGAAGGCCAGCAGGCGGTACAAGGCGCCGGAGTCCAGCAGGTTCCAGCTCAAGCGCCTGGCCAACAGCCCGGCAATGGTGCCCTTGCCCGAACCGCTCGGCCCGTCGATAGTGATAACCGGTGCTTGCAGGGTCATGATTTGCCCTCCTCGCCGACGCGGATACCCACCTGCGCGGCCAGGGCCAGGAAATTCGGGAAGGAGGTGGCGACGTTGGCGCAGTCGTGAATACGGATCGGCGCGCTGGCGCGCAGCGAGGCCACGCTGAAGGACATGGCGATGCGGTGGTCGCCATGGCTGTACACCTCACCACCGCCGATGCTGCCGCCCTCGATGACGATGCCGTCTGGTGTCGGTTCGGCCTTGACGCCCAGCGCCTGCAGGCCGTCGGCCATGACCTGGATCCGGTCGGACTCCTTGACCCGCAGCTCTTCGGCACCACGCAGCACGGTGCGCCCTTCGGCGCAGGAGGCGGCGACGAACAGCACGGGGAATTCATCGATGGCCAGCGGCACCAGGTCTTCAGGGATGTCGATCCCTTTGAGCTTGGCCGAACGCACACGGATGTCCGCGACCGGCTCGCCGCCGACTTCGCGCTGATTCTCCAGGGTGATATCACCGCCCATCAGCTTGAGGATGTCGATCACCCCGGTGCGGGTCGGGTTGATGCCGACGTGCTCCAGAACCAGCTCGGAATCCTCGGCAATGCTGCCTGCGACCAGGAAGAAGGCCGCCGAGGAGATATCCGCCGGCACCTCGATACGGGTGGCCTTGAGCTTGTGCCCGGACTCGACGGTCGCCGCATTGCCCTCGACCGTCACCGGATAGCCGAAGCCGCGCAGCATGCGCTCGGTATGGTCGCGGGTTGGTGCCGGCTCGACCACCGTGGTGGAGTTCGCCGCGTAGAGCCCGGCGAGCAGCAGGCAGGACTTAACCTGGGCGCTGGCCATCGGCATCTGGTAGGTCATGCCACCCAGGCTACGACCGCCACGAATGGTCATGGGCGGACGCCCCTCGGCGGCGGTCTCGATCTCCGCACCCATCTCGCGCAGCGGCTTGGCCACCCGGTTCATCGGCCGCTTGGACAGCGAGGCGTCGCCGGTCAGGGTGGTATCGAACGGCTGCGCGGCGAGCAGGCCGGCGAGCAGGCGCATGGAGGTGCCGGAGTTGCCCAGGTAGATGGGCCCGGGCGGCGGCTGTAAACCGTGCAGGCCGACGCCATGGATGGTCACGCGGCCGTGATGCGGCCCCTCGATGACCACGCCCATGTCACGGAAGGCCTGCAGGGTCGCCAGGGCGTCTTCACCCTCGAGGAAGCCCTCCACCTCGGTGGTGCCTTCGGCCAGCGAGCCGAGCATGATCGAGCGATGCGAAATGGACTTGTCGCCCGGAACGCGAATCCGTCCGGACAGTTTGCCACCAGGGTTAGCCAGGAAAATCAGATCATTCGAGTGCATAGCGTCCACATAAGCCCTGCGGGCCAAAATTTTACTGAAATGCTCGCGGGCCACTCGGGCGCGGGTGAACACGCCCAGGAGTTGATGCCCGTCCCCAGCGTCGACCGCATCGCGCAAGGCGTCGAGGTCGTCGCGAAATACATCGAGGGTGTGCAGCACGGCCTCGCGGTTGGCGAGAAAGATGTCGTGCCACATCACCGGGTCGCTGCCGGCGATCCGCGTGAAATCGCGAAAACCGCCAGCGGCGTAACGGAAGATCTCCAGATTCTCGCTGCGCTTGGCCAAGGAGTCGACCAGGCCGAACGCCAGCAGGTGCGGCAGGTGACTGGTAGCGGCGAGCACCTGGTCATGGTGCGCGACCTGCATGTGCTCGACATCGGCGTCCAGCGCGCGCCAGAGACGGTCGATCAGCTGCACGGCCTGGGAATCGGTTTCGGCCAAGGGCGTGAGTATCACCCTGTGGCGGCGGAACAGGTCGCCATTGGACGCTTCCACACCGCTCTGCTCGGACCCGGCAATCGGATGCCCCGGCACGAAACGCGTCGGCGCGCCGGCAAAGGCCGCACGAGCGGCGCGCACCACGTTGCCTTTGGCGCTGCCCACATCGGTAAGCACGGCATCGCCGAGGTCGAGCTCGGCCAGCTGACCGAGCAGTTTCTCCATGGCGAGAATAGGCACCGCCAGCTGGATCACCTCGGCGCCCTGACAGGCGGCAGCCAGCTGCTCCTCGCAGCGGTCGACCACGCCCAACTCGACGGCCATGCGCCGCGACTCCGGGTCCAGATCGACGCCCACCACCTCGCGGCACAGGCCGCGCTCGCGCAGCCCCTTGGCGAACGAGCCGCCGATCAGCCCGAGACCGATCACCACCAGGCGGCCGATCAGGGGCGTCGCGCCAGGAGCCTCGGTGAGCGCGCTAGCCTTGACCTCGCTCACGCGCCCAGCACCTTGGCCAGCGCGGCGAGAAACAGGGTGTTCTCCTGCGCGGTACCTATTGAAACCCGCAGGTGATTAGGCATGCCGTAGCCCGCCACCGGACGGACGATCACCCCCTCAAGCAGCAGCGCCTGGTTGATCGCCGCCGTATCGCGACCGAAGTCCACGGCGATGAAGTTGCCCCGCGAGGGAATCCAGGACAGGCCCAGGGCACGCAGGCCGTCTTCCAGCTGGGCCATGCCGGCATCGTTGGCCTGGCGACTGCGCAGCAGGTAGTCATCGTCCTCGAGGGCGGCGCACGCCGCAGCCAAGGCCAGGCTGTTGACATTGAACGGCTGGCGCACGCGATTGAGCACGTCAGCCACCTGCGCAGTGCTGATGGCGTAGCCGACCCGCAACGCAGCGAGGCCATAGGCCTTGGAGAAGGTGCGCGACACCAGCAGATTCGGATGACGGGCCAGGTAGTCGAGACCGTCGGGTAGCTCATCGCCCTGGGCGTACTCGATATAGGCCTCGTCCAGCACCACCAGCACGTTCTCCGGCACCCGCTCGAGGAACGCGCTCAGCGCCTGCGGGCCGAACCAGGTACCGGTGGGATTGTTCGGGTTGGCGACGAACACCACCCGGGTCTGCCCATCGATGGCCGCGAGCATCGCCTCCAGATCGTGACCGAAGTCCCTGGCCGGCACCACCTTGCCCTGGGCGCCGACCGCCTGGGTGGCAATCGGGTAGACGGCGAAGGCGTACTGGCTGAACACCGCATTCAGCCCTGGCGCCAGGTAGGCGCGGGCGACCAGGTCGAGTATGTCGTTGGAACCGTTGCCCAGGGTCACCTGGCTGGCCTGCACGCCGCAGCGCGCGGCCAAGCGACGCTTGAGCTCGAAACCGTTGCCGTCGGGGTAGCGGGTCAGCTCGGCCAGTTCGCCACGAACGGCCTCAAGCACCTTCGGGCTGGGCCCCAGCGGATTCTCGTTGCTGGCCAGCTTGACGATGCCGGCCGGGTCGAGGCTGAGCTCACGGGCCAGCTCATCGACCGGCTTGCCCGGCACGTAGGGCGAAAGCTTCTGTACGCCTGGCTGAGCCAGGGCGAGGAAATCACAACTCATTGCTTGCCTCTTGTCGATCCGCCCCGCACCGCTTGCGAGTCGCGTTGAGATCGCCGCGGCCCGGTGTCAAGCCCGGGCCGCTGCCGGCGACCTAGAGCACCGCCTTCGGGTAGGAGCCCAGCACCTTGAGCGCCACGGCCTCCTGGTTGATCTTCTCCAGCACGTCCTTGATCAGCGGGTCACGGTGATGACCGACGAAGTCGATGAAGAACACGTAGGTCCACTTGCCGCTGCGCGACGGCCGGGTCTCGATGCGGGTCAGGTCGATGCCGTTGTTGTGGAACGGAACCAGCAGCTCATGCAGGGCTCCCGGCTTGTTGCGCATGGAGACGATGACCGAGGTCTTGTCGTCGCCGGTCGGCGGCACTTCCTGGCTGCCGATGATGAGGAAGCGCGTGGAGTTGTCCGGACGGTCCTCGATCTTCTCCGCCAGCTTGGTCAGCCCATAGAGGTTGGCCGCCATATCGCCGGCGATCGCCGCCGAGTTCCATTCGCTCTTCACCCGCTTGGCCGCATCGGCATTGCTCGACACCGCCACCCGCTCGACATTCGGGTAGTGCGCATCCAGCCACTTGCGGCACTGGGCCAGGGACTGGGCATGGGAGTAGATGCGGGTGATCTTGTCGGTCTTGGTGGTTTCGCCGACCAGCAGGTGATGGTGGATGCGCAGCTCGACCTCACCACAGATGACCATGTCGTGCTCGAGGAAGCTGTCCAGGGTGTGGTTGATCGCCCCTTCGGTGGAGTTCTCCACCGGCACCACGCCGAAGTTGACCGCACCGGCGGCCACCTCACGGAACACCTCGTCGATCGCCGCCATCGGCACGCTGATCACCGCGTGACCGAAATGCTTCATGGCCGCAGCCTGGGAGAAGGTGCCTTCCGGACCGAGGTAGGCGACCTTCAACGGATTCTCCAGGGCCAGGCAGGAAGACATGATCTCGCGGAACAGCCGCGCCATTTCCTCGTTGTCCAGCGGACCCTTGTTGCGCTCCATGATGCGCTTGAGCACCTGGGCCTCTCGCTCGGGGCGATAGAACACCGGCTTCTCGCCTTCGGGCAAGGCCTTCATCTTGACCCGCGCCACATCTTCGGCGCAGCGCGCGCGATCGCTGATCAGCTCGAGAATCTTCTCGTCGAGGTTGTCGATGCGCAGGCGCAGGGCCTGCAGTTCCTGCTCGGACATCAGCCGTGCTCCTTCTCGAACTCGGCCATATAGGCCACCAGCGCCTGCACGGCGTCGAGCCCTACGGCGTTATAGATGGAGGCACGCATGCCGCCGACCGAACGATGGCCCTTGAGGTTGAGCAGGCCGCGAGCCTCGGCACCGACGAGGAACGGCTGGTCCAGGCGTTCGTCAGCCAGACGGAACGGCACGTTCATCCAGGAACGGGCATTGGTGGCGATCGGGTTGCTGTACAACGCGCTGGCGTCGATGGCGCCGTAGAGCAGCTCCTTCTTGGCGCGATTGCGCTGCTCCATGGCGGCCACACCTCCCTGCTCCTTGAGCCACTCGAAGACCAGCCCGGAGAGGTACCAGGAGAAGGTCGCCGGGGTGTTGTACATCGAGCCGTTATCGGCGGCCACCTGGTAATTGAGCATGGTCGGGCAAGCGCTGCGGGCGCGACCTAGCAGGTCCTCGCGGACGATCACCACCACCAGGCCGCTGGGGCCGATGTTCTTCTGCGCGCCGGCGTAGATCAGGCCGAACTTCGACACGTCGATGGCACGGGAGAGAATGTCCGAGGACATGTCCGCCACCAGCGGCACCTCGCCGACCTCGGGAATCCAGTCGAACTCCAGGCCGCCGATGGTCTCGTTCGGCGTGTAGTGCAGGTACGCCGCGTCTTTCGAGAGCTGCCAGTCGTTCTGCCCGGGGATGGCGAAATAGTCGTACCCCTTGGCGCTGGCGGCCACGTTGATAGCGCCGAAGCGGCGCGCCTCCTCGATGGCTTTCTTCGACCAGATGCCGGTATCGACATAGTCGGCCACGCCGTCTTCGGGGAGCAGGTTCAGGGGGATCTCGGCGAACTGCTGGCTGGCGCCGCCCTGGAGGAACAGCACCTTGTAGTTGGAGGGAATGGCGAGCAGGTCGCGCAGGTCCTGCTCGGCCCTGGCGGCAATGCCCATGTACTCGTCACTGCGATGGCTCATCTCCATCACCGACAGACCCTTGCCCTGCCAGTCGAGGAGTTCCGCCTGGGCGCGTTGCAGTACAGCTTCTGGAAGCGCGGCCGGGCCGGCGCAAAAGTTAAAGGCTCGCTTGCTCACATCCACTCTCGCTCACATGTTGAGCGGGCACCGCATCCGGGTCACCCGCCGAATCCTCCACCGCTGCAGGCGGGACCAAGTCCCGCCCTGGCGGATCACTCCTCGCCGAGCGGGCTCTCTTCGCCCTCGCCTTCTAGCGCCTCGCCCGCCAGCACTTGCTCGGCGTCGGCCACCTCCAGCTCGTCGTCCTCTTCCTCGGACGGCTCCTGCACGCGCTCCAGCCCCACCAGCTTCTCATCCTTGGCCAGCTTGATCAGGGTCACGCCCTGGGTGTTTCGACCCAGACTGGAGACCTCGCTGGCGCGGGTGCGCACCAGGGTACCCAGGTCGGAAATCAGCATGATCTCCTCGCCATCGAGCACCTGCACCGCGCCGACCAGCTTGCCGTTGCGTTCGTTGCCGACCATGGCGATCACGCCCTGGCCGCCACGCCCGCGCCGCGGGAATTCGGCCATCTCGGTACGCTTGCCATAGCCGCGCTCCGAGGCCGTGAGGATCTGCGCCCCCGGCTCCGGAATCAACATGGAGATGATCTGCTGCCCTTCGGCCAGACGCATGCCACGCACGCCGCGGGCGGTACGGCCCATGGTGCGCACCTTGCTTTCCTTGAAGCGGATGACCTTGCCGCCATCGGAGAACATCATCACCTCACGGGCGCCGTCGGTCACGGCCGCGGCGATCAGGGTGTCGTCCTCGTCCAGCTTGAGAGCGATCAGACCGGTGCTGCGCGGACGGCTGAACTGCACCAGCGGGGTCTTCTTCACCGTGCCCTTGGCGGTCGCCATGAAGATGTAGGCTCCGGTCGGCTCGTCCTGTTCGTCGTCGGCGACTTCGGCGTCGCTGTCCTCGACCACCTCGGCCTCGATCACTTCGCCTACCAGGGCCTCGTCCAGCTCTTCTTCGTTGCCGGCGCTCTGCTGCAGGGCTTCCAGGTCGATCTGCAGCATGGCGGTGATCCACTCACCCTCATCCAGGGGCAGCAGATTGACCAGCGGCCGACCACGGGCGGCACGCGAGGCCTCGGGAATCTCGTAGGTCTTCAGCCAGTACACCTTGCCCTTGCTGGAGAACAGCAGCAGGGTGGCATGGCTGTTGGCGACCAGCAGGTGTTCGATGTAGTCCTCATCCTTGATCCCGGTCGCCGACTTGCCCTTGCCGCCTCGGCGCTGGGCCTGGTAGGCGGCCAGCGGCTGGCTCTTGGCGTAGCCGCTGTGGGAGATGGTGACCACCCGCTCCTCCTCGGTAATCAGGTCGGCCAGGGTCAGGTCCAGACGCGTATCGAGAATCTCGGTGCGGCGGGCATCGCCGAATTCGGCCTTGACGGCCTCCAGCTCCTCGCGAATCACTTCCATCAGGCGCGTCGCGTCGGTGAGGATGCGGATCAGCTCGCCGATCTGGGTGAGAATCTCCTGGTACTCGGCCAGCAGCTTCTCGTGCTCCAGGCCGGTCAGGCGATGCAGGCGCAGGTCGAGAATGGCCTGGGCCTGCTCGGGCGACAGGAAGTACTTGCCGTCGCGCAGGCCGTACTGCGGGTCCAGGTCCTCGGGACGGCAGGCATCGGCGCCGGCGCGCTCGACCATGGCCTCCACCGCGGCGGACTCCCAGGGCGTTGAGATCAGCGCTTCCTTGGCCTCGGCCGGGGTCGGCGAGGCCTTGATCAGGGCGATCACCGGGTCGATGTTGGACAGCGCCACCGCCTGGCCTTCGAGGATGTGCCCGCGCTCACGCGCCTTGCGCAGCTCGAACACTGTGCGCCGGGTAACCACCTCGCGGCGGTGCAGGATGAAGGCCTCGAGCATGTCCTTGAGGTTCAGCACCTTGGGCTGACCGTCGATCAGCGCCACCACGTTGATACCGAACACGCTCTGCATCTGGGTCTGGGCGTAGAGGTTGTTGAGGATCACCTCCGGCACTTCGCCACGGCGCAGCTCGATGACGATGCGCATGCCGTCCTTGTCCGACTCGTCGCGCAGCTCGGTGATGCCCTCGAGCTTCTTCTCCTTGACCAGCTCGGCGATCTTCTCGATCAGACGCGCCTTGTTCAGCTGGTAGGGCAGTTCGGTGACGACGATCTGCTGGCGGCCGCCGACCTTGTCGATGTCCTCGACCATGGCGCGGGCGCGGATGTAGATGCGCCCGCGACCGGTGCGGTAGGCCTCGATGATGCCGGCACGACCGTTGATGATCGCCGCGGTCGGGAAATCCGGGCCAGGGATGTACTGCATCAGTTCATCGACCGTCAGCTCGGCGTTTTCGATCAGCGCCAGGCAGCCATCGATCACTTCGCCCAGGTTGTGCGGCGGGATGTTGGTGGCCATGCCCACGGCGATGCCGCTGGAGCCGTTGACCAGCAGGTTGGGAACCTTGGTCGGCATGACCGCGGGAATCTGCTCGGTGCCGTCGTAGTTCGGCACCCAGTCCACGGTTTCCTTGTGCAGGTCGGCCAGCAGCTCGTGGGCCAGCTTGGTCATGCGCACTTCGGTGTATCGCATGGCCGCGGCGTTGTCGCCGTCCACCGAACCGAAGTTGCCCTGACCGTCGACCAGCAGGTAACGCAGGGAGAACGGCTGCGCCATGCGCACGATGGTGTCGTACACCGCGGTATCGCCGTGCGGGTGGTACTTACCGATCACGTCACCGACCACACGGGCGGACTTCTTGTACGGCTTGTTCCAGTCGTTGCCCAACTCACTCATTGCAAAGAGCACGCGACGGTGCACGGGCTTCAAGCCATCGCGTGCATCCGGCAGGGCCCGCCCGACGATCACGCTCATCGCGTAGTCGAGGTAGGACTGCTGCAGTTCGTCTTCGATATTGACCGGGAGGATTTCTTTGGCCAGTTCGCCCATGAGTAGCCTGGTTCCTTTTTCTGGTGAAACTTCGCGCCACTCATCCTGAACGAGGCGAAGCTTGCCGTCGCGGCCCTAGGCCAGCAACGACTCACGACAAATCAATGAGTTATGCCATGTGTCTGCGCAGTTAAGACGCCCGCGATGGGCGCCCCTGAAAACCGCCGGAGTTTACCACAGTCGCCGCCCGCCACCTATCCCCAGACGGCCAGCCGGGACAGGCGCGCAACCGCCCTGCCAACCGCACTCAATGCAGGCGCTTGCGGCACATCAGCTTGGCCATCTTTGCCGCATCCGGCCGTTCCACCACACCTTTCTCGGTGACGATGAAGTCGATCAGGTCGGCTGGTGTCACATCGAATACCGGATTGACCGCCTCCACCCCAGACGCCACGCGCTTGCCACCCACCTCCAGCAGCTCGACACCGTCGCGCTCCTCGATGGGAATGTCCTCGCCGCTCTCCAGGGCCATGTCGATGGTCGAACTCGGCGCCACCACCATAAAACGCACACCATGGTGCATGGCATTCACCGCCAGCTGATAGGTGCCGATCTTGTTGGCCACATCGCCATTGGCGGTGATGCGGTCGGCGCCAACTATGACCCAGGTGATGCCCTTGGTTTTCATCAGGTGAGCGGCCGCGGAGTCGGCATTCAGGCTCACCGGGATGCCCTCATTGGCCAGCTCCCAGGCGGTCAGGCGAGAGCCCTGCAACCAGGGCCGGGTCTCGTCGGCATACACGCGCTCGACCAGGCCATCCAGATGGGCCGCGCGAATCACCCCCAGGGCGGTGCCAAAGCCACCGGTGGCCAGGGCGCCGGTATTGCAATGGGTCAGCAGGTTCTGCTGGTTGCCCTGGTGCTTGCGGATCAGCTCGACGCCGAGCTGGGCCATGGTCAGGTTCGCCTCGCGGTCACTCTGATGAATGCCATGGGCTTCCGCCTCCAGCGCCAGCAGCGGGTCCTCCCCGTCCTTCAGGCGAGCCAGGCGCTCGCGCATGCGATTGAGCGCCCAGAACAGATTGACCGCGGTCGGCCGCGAATCGGCGAGCACCTGGAAGTCCTCTTCCAGCGCCTCCCGCCAGTCGCCACCGGCAGCCAGCCGCGCACGGGCGCCAAGCACCACGCCATAGGCAGCACTGATGCCGATGGCTGGCGCACCGCGCACCACCATCGCCCGAATGGCCTCGGCCACCGCGACCGCCGAACCGTAGGCGTGCCACAGCTCCTCGAACGGCAGCACACGCTGATCGAGCAGATGCAGGGCACCGTCGCGCCACTCGATGGCCTTGACCTTCTCGGCCGCTAGCAATTGCTCGCGCATGACCCACCTCGCAGTCCAAAAGAAAAAGCCGGGCATTATACGCACATGGGGGACCGACCCAAGCCCGCAGCGTCGCAATCCCGACCGGCAACGAACCACGACAGACTGAGTCGCAGAACGCACCCAGAGGGTCCGACAATACCGCGCCCGACTTCAAGCCAGCCCCATTCCCCTATAAACTCGGTCCTTTTAAGCCCGCCCGGAAGCCCTCGCCATGTCTGCAGCCCCCCTCGACCTCCTCCTGCTCCCCACCTGGCTGGTGCCGGTGGAGCCGGCCGGCGTGGTGCTGCACGAGCATGGCCTGGGCATCCGCGACGGCCGCATCGCCCTGATCGCCCCGCGCACCGAGGCCCTCAAGCAGCCGGCGCTGGAGGTGCGCGAACTGCCAGGGCGACTGCTGGCCCCGGGCCTGGTCAACGCCCACGGCCATGCCGCCATGACCCTGTTCCGCGGCCTGGCCGACGACCTGCCGCTGATGACCTGGCTGCAGGACCACATCTGGCCGGCCGAGAGCAAGTGGGTCGACGAGGCCTTCATCCGCGACGGTACCGAACTGGCCATCGCCGAACAGCTCAAGGGCGGCATCACCTGCTTCTCCGACATGTATTTCTTTCCCGCGGCCGCCAGCGAGCTGGTGCACAAGAGCGGTATCCGCGCACAGATCACCGTCCCGGTACTGGACTTCCCCATCCCCGGTGCCCGCGATGCCGACGAAGCCCTACGCAAGGGCCTGGAGCTGTTCGACGACCTCAAGCACCACCCGCGCCTGACGGTGGCCTTCGGCCCCCACGCCCCCTACACGGTCAGCGACGACAAGCTGGAGAACATCCGCGTGCTCGCCGAGGAGCTGGATGCCGGCATTCATATGCATGTGCAGGAAACCGCCTTCGAGGTTCAGCAGAGCCTCGAACAGCACGGCGTACGCCCCCTGGCGCGCCTGGCGCGCCTCGGCCTGCTCGGGCCGCGCTTCCAGGCCGTGCACATGACCCAGGTCGACGACGATGACCTGGCCATGCTGGTGGAGAGCAACAGCAGCGTGATCCACTGCCCGGAATCCAACCTCAAGCTGGCCAGCGGCTTCTGTCCAGTGGAAAGGCTCTGGCAGGCCGGCGTCAACGTGGCCATCGGCACCGATGGCGCGGCCAGCAACAACGACCTGGACCTGCTCGGCGAAACCCGCACGGCGGCACTGCTGGCCAAGGCCGTGGCCGGCTCGGCCACCGCCCTGGACGCGCACCGCGCACTGCGCATGGCCACCCTCAACGGTGCCCGCGCCCTCGGCCTGGACGAGCAGATCG
Organism: Pseudomonas benzenivorans; assembly: GCF_024397895.1. Classification (NCBI taxonomy): domain Bacteria; kingdom Pseudomonadati; phylum Pseudomonadota; class Gammaproteobacteria; order Pseudomonadales; family Pseudomonadaceae; genus Pseudomonas; species Pseudomonas benzenivorans. The sequence continues at coordinate 4,355,566 of NZ_CP073346.1, read as the reverse complement.
GCTCATTGGAAATCGGCAAGGCGGCCGACCTGGTCGCCTTCGACCTGTCCGGCCTGGCCCAGCAGCCGGTCTACGACCCGGTCTCGCAACTGATCTACGCCAGCAGCCGGGCCTGCGTCGAGCACGTCTGGGTCGCCGGCAAGACACTGCTAGACAACGGCCAACTGACCCGCCTGGACGAGCAGCGGATCATCGCCAATGCCCGCGCCTGGGGCGCCAGGATCGCCGGCCGGGCCTAGTCGCGGCCTTGCTCGCAGACCAGGCGCCGGCCGCTGCGACAAACTGACATAAATTGACCGCCGCGCCGACGCCCCAAGCGCCGCGCGGAACTGGCACCATAAGCATTTGAGCCCCGAGCCTCCGGCTTGGCGTTTTATTCAGGGAATCCCATGAGCAACGTCGATCACGCCGAAATCGCCAAATTCGAAGCCCTCGCCCACCGCTGGTGGGATCGCGAGAGCGAGTTCAAGCCGCTGCACGACATCAATCCCCTGCGGGTCAACTGGATCGACGAGCGCGTCGGCCTGGCCGGCAAGAAGGTCCTCGACGTCGGCTGCGGCGGCGGCATTCTCAGCGAAGCCATGGCCCAGCGCGGCGCCACCGTCACCGGCATCGACATGGGCGAAGCGCCGCTGGCCGTGGCCCAGCTGCATCAGCTCGAATCCGGAGTCTCGGTGGAGTACCGGCAGATCACCGCCGAAGACCTGGCGCAGGAGATGCCGGAGCAGTTCGACGTGGTCACCTGCCTGGAGATGCTCGAACACGTTCCCGACCCGGCCTCGGTGATCCGCGCCTGCTACGCCATGGTCAAGCCCGGCGGCCAGGTGTTCTTCTCCACCATCAACCGCAACCCCAAGGCCTACCTGTTCGCAGTGATCGGCGCCGAGTACCTGCTGCGCCTACTGCCGCGCGGCACCCATGACTTCAAGAAATTCATCCGCCCCTCCGAACTGGGCGCCTGGAGCCGCGCCGCCGGCCTGCAGGTCAAGGACATCATCGGCCTGACCTACAACCCTCTGACCAAGCACTACAAGCTGGAGTCGGATGTCGACGTCAACTACATGATCCAGACCCTGAAGGAGGGCTAGGGCGTGCCATTGGTTATTTCCCTGCTGCGTTGCTGCCAGAAAACCGGCCAGGCTAGGCGCTGGCCGCAGGCAATGGTTGTTCCATTGCCAAGGACAGCAACAACGCATGGCCGATTTTCTGACGCAACCCATAGGGCCGGGTCTGTTTTGGCGCGATGCGGCGTTTCTCGCCGCTCATTTGGAACAACCAAACTTCACGGCTCGTGCCTTGCATCGCGCCAAAACAGACTCCGGCGCAGCGAGGGAAATAGCCGATGACACGCCCAATGCGCCTGCGCGCGGTTCTATTCGACATGGACGGCACCCTGCTCGACAGTGCCCCGGACTTCATCGCCATCTGCCAGGCGATGCGCGCCGAACGGGGCCTCGCCCCCATAGACGACAAGCTGATTCGCGACCAGGTGTCCGGCGGTGCCCGCGCCATGGTCGCCACCAGCTTCGCCATGGACCCACTGGACGAACGATTCGAGCCGTTGCGCCTGGAGTTCCTTGAGCGCTACCAGCAACACTGCGCCGTGCTGACCCGCCCGTTCGACGGCATCGAGCAACTGCTCGCCGATATCGAGCAGGCCAAGCTGATCTGGGGCGTGGTGACCAACAAGCCGCTGCGCTACGCGGAGCCGATCATGCAGCAACTGGGCCTCGCCGAACGCTCGGCCATCCTCATCTGTCCGGACCATGTGACCCGTAGCAAACCAGACCCCGAGCCCATGACCCTGGCCTGCAGCCGCCTGGGCCTGGAGCCGGCCAGCGTGCTGTTTGTCGGCGACGACCTGCGCGACATCGAGTCCGGGCGCGCCGCCGGCACCCGCACGGCCGCCGTCACCTACGGCTACATCCACCCGCAGGACAACCCGAGAAACTGGGGCGCCGACGTGGTGGTCGACCATCCGCTGGAGCTGCGCGCCGTGCTCGATCGAGCGCTGTGCTCCTGCTGAGACCCGATCCAGCCAGGCCCATCGTCCTACTTCGCCCGCCTCATCCGAGGTGGGCACTAAACTCAGCCCAACCCACGAATTAATGAGGCGCTCGCCATGTTCGACTATTCCGCCCGTCCCGACCTGCTCAAGGATCGCGTGATTCTGGTCACTGGCGCCGGTCGCGGGATCGGCGCCGCCGCCGCCCAGACCTTCGCCGCCCACGGCGCCACCGTCCTGCTGCTGGGCAAGAGCGAAGACCACCTGAGCAAGGTCTACGACGCCATCGAGGCCGCCGGCCACCCGCAGCCGGCGGTGATCCCCTTCAACCTGGAAACCGCCCTGCCCCACCAGTACGACGAACTGGCGGCGACGATCGAGCGCGAGTTCGGTCGACTCGACGGCCTGCTGCACAACGCCTCGATCATCGGCCCGCGTACGCCCCTGGAACAGTTGTCCGGCGACAACTTCATGCGGGTGATGCAGGTCAACGTGAACGCCATGTTCATGCTCACCAGCACCCTGCTGCCGCTGCTCAAGCTCTCGCCGGACGCCTCGGTGGTGTTCACCTCCAGCAGCGTCGGGCGCAAGGGTCGCGCCTACTGGGGCGCCTACGCGGTATCGAAGTTCGCCACCGAAGGCCTGATGCAGGTGCTGGCCGACGAGCTCGACGGCATTGCCAACGTTCGCGCCAACAGCGTCAACCCGGGGGCCACCCGCACCGACATGCGCGCCCAGGCCTACCCCGGAGAAAATCCGGCCAACAACCCGGCGCCCGGGGCCATCATGCCGGTGTACCTGTACCTGATGGGCCCCGACAGCAACGGCGTGAACGGCCAGGCCTTCGACGCCCAGTAAGGGGCGCCAACAAACCGAGGCGGCAAAATATTGGCACCTCGGTGCCAAGCGGCAGCGGATTGCCGGCCGTTGCCGCTATTAATTGGCCACTAGTGGCCAAGAGCCTCCAGTGAAAGCCGCTAAGTAGCTGACTTCAAATAATTTTTTATCGCACTGAACCCTTTGGCACGAAATTCGCTCAAACCTCTGTGTCAACGCATTGAAGCGCCAGAGGTTTAGCCTTTATGGGTCCCCCAAGCCAGACCAACACCATAGATTTCGATGCAGCCAAGCTGCAGCGTATGGGCTTCGCCAGCCAGAAGGTGCGCGCGCCGCGGCCGATCAGCCTGGCCCAGTTGCGCCAGCAGCTTGCCTTGCAGTTGCAGACCAGCCTGGACGCCGAACGCGTGCTCTCGCTGTTCTTTGCCGGCGCCCAGCAACTGGTGCCGCTGGATGCGCTGAGCTATCAGCAACCGATCAGCGACCTGCGTGTGGAATTGGGGGAGCGCGCCAGCCACTCGGCGGCTTATCGCCTCAGTCACGAGGGGGAATACCTCGGCGAGCTGGTGTTCCGCCGCCGGCAACGGTTTAGCGACGAAGAACTTGGCCAACTGGAGTCACTGCTGGCCAGCCTGCTGTTTCCGCTGCGCAATGCCCTGCTCTACCGCGCTGCTGTCCAGAACGCCCTGCGCGATCCCCTGACCGATACCGGCAACCGCATCGCCATGGACCAGGTACTGAAGCGCGAAGTGGATCTGGCCCGGCGCAACCTGCTGCCGCTGTCACTGCTGATGCTCGACCTCGATCATTTCAAGGAGGTCAACGACAACCACGGCCACTGCGTCGGCGACGAAGTGCTCAAGGCCGTGGCGGCTACCCTGAAGAATCAGCTGCGCAACGTCGACATGGTGTTTCGCTACGGCGGCGAGGAGTTCCTCGTGGTGCTGTCCGGCACCGGTCGCGAGGCCGCCGGGATGATCGGCGAACGCCTGCGGCATGCCGTACTGGAACTGCAGTGCCTGGCCCAGGGCGCCCCCATCGACCTGTCGATCAGCCTCGGCTGCGCCACCTTGCTGCCAGGCGAATCCGCGGACAGCCTGTTGCGCCGCGTCGACAGCGCTCTCTATGTCGCCAAGCGCGAGGGGCGCAATCGCCTGACCATGGCCGGCTGACAGCACGCACACGAAGAAAAGGGGCTCAGCGAGCCCCTTTTTCTTTTTGCAGCACAGCCACTGATGCGTTTACTGCGGCTTGCGGCTACCGCGACCGAACCCCGGCCGCTGGCCTTCGCCGGACGGCTGGCCACGGCGCTTGGCCGGCGCACCGGCAGGCTTGCGCGCCGGCCGGTCCGCCAGCTCGACACCCGGGCGCTCCTGACGGGGCTTGCTCGGGCGCTTCTTGCTGACATCCTGCGGGCGCTCGGCAACCGGCGTACCGCGTCCATCGCTGGCCCGCGGCGCGCCACGCCCGGAGCGGCCTTGCTCGGCCTCGGCCGGGCCGCCGTGAGCCGGACGCAGGGTGCGCGGCTGGCGCTCGCCACGCCCTACCGGCTTGGCCGATTTACGCTGCAAGCGATCGAGCTTGTCGCGCGCCTTTTCCTTCATCTGCGGCAGCGCCTGGGGCTTGAGACCGACCTCCTCGCTGAGGATGTCCACTTCGCGCTGACTCATTTCCCGCCAGCGGCCCATGGTCAGGTCCGAGGTGAGAAACACCGGACCGAAGCGCACCCGCTTCAGGCGGCTGACCACCAGCCCCTGGGATTCCCACAGGCGACGCACCTCTCGGTTACGCCCTTCCATCACCACACAGTGGTACCAGTGGTTGAAACCTTCGCCGCCTGGCGCTTCCTTGATGTCGGTGAACTTGGCCGGACCATCTTCGAGCATCACCCCGGCTTTGAGGCGCTCGAGCATCTCCTCGTCGACCTCGCCACGCACGCGCACGGCGTACTCGCGATCCATCTGATAGGAAGGATGCATCAGGCGGTTGGCCAGTTCGCCGTCGGTGGTGAACATCAGCAAGCCAGTGGTGTTGATGTCGAGGCGACCGATATTGATCCAGCGCCCCTCTTTCGGCCGCGGCAGACGGTCGAAGACCGTCGGCCGGCCCTCGGGGTCGTCACGGGTACAGATCTCGCCGTCCGGCTTGTTGTAGATCAGCACGCGACGCACGCTTTCCGCGGCTTCTTCGCGCTTGATCAGGCGGCCATCGATGGCGATGGCATCGTGCATATCGACGCGCACGCCGAGGGTGGCGGTGGCGCCATTGACCTTGACCCGGCCTTGGCCGATCCAGGCCTCGATGTCCCGGCGCGAGGCCAGGCCCATGCGTGCGAGGACCTTCTGCAGTTTCTCGCCAGCGGGGCTATGTTGTTCGGATTCACTCATCTGGGCACCTCCCGGTGTTTCTCTAGTGAGGGACGACGGCATGTCGTCGAAAGGGCGCGCATCATACGCCGATCAGCGGCCACGCGCACGGATTGAGGCTAGCCGCTCGGCGGCTGCTCGTCAGTAACTGGACCGACCGGCGGCACCGCACGACCGATGCGCTCAGTGGCGAGCGCCGTCGGCGTCATCCGCCTGCTCGACGGCCGCCTCGTCCGTATCGGGCTCGTCCAGGTCGTCGAAGTCGGTCTTCAAGCCCTGCTCCATCGAGTCCAGCTCGGCCAGCAGGCTGCTGAAGCTGGTTTCCTCGCGGGGCTCGGCGGCGGGCCCGTCGGCGCAGGCCAGGTCGGCGCGGGCCTGCAATTCGGCCGGCACCGCCGGGTCCTCATCGAAGGCCAGCAGCGGCTCAGGCTCCAGCTCGCGCAGGGCCGCCAACGACGGCAGCTCGTCGAGGCTCTTGAGGTTGAAATGGTCGAGAAAAGCCTTGGTGGTGGCGAACATCGCCGGTCGCCCCGGCACGTCGCGGTGCCCGACCACCCGGATCCATTCGCGCTCCAGCAGGGTCTTGACGATCTGGCTGTTGACCGCCACCCCGCGCACATCCTCGATCTCGCCACGGGTGATCGGCTGGCGGTAGACGATCAGCGCCAGGGTTTCCAGCATCGCCCGGGAATAGCGCTGCGGACGCTCCTCCCACAGGCGGCCGACCCAGGGCGCATAGCGCTCGCGCACCTGCAACCGATAGCCCGACGCCACCTCCTTGAGCTCGAAGGCACGCCCTGCGCAAGACAGGCGCAGCACCTCCAGGGCTTCCTTGAACACGGTCGAAGGCGGCCGCTCGCGCTCCTCGAACAACTCGAACAGGCGCTCCAAAGACTGCGGCTTGCCGGAAGCTAGGAGGAAGGCTTCCAGCAGGCTGGCCAGCTCGCGGGGATCGGTCAGGTTCATCGTCACTCAGCTCGCGCACGCACATGGATAGGCCCGAAGGCCTCATTCTGCACCAACTCGACCAGGGATTCCTTGATCAGTTCGAGTACCGCCATGAAGGTCACCACCACGCCCAGGCGTCCCTCTTCCGCCGCGAACAGCTCGACGAACGGCACGAATGCGCCGCCCTTCAAGCGCTCCAGCACCTCGCTCATGCGCTCGCGAGTCGACAGCGCCTCGCGGGTCACCTGATGACTCTCGAACATGTCGGCCCGACGCATGACCTCGGCCATCGACAGCAGCAACTCCTCCAGGCTGACCTCGGGCAGCAGCTTGCGGGCCCGCGCCTGGGGCGCCTCCAGGCGCGGCACCGTGTGATCGCGACCCACTCGCGGCAGCAGGTCGAGCCCCTCGGCCGCGGCCTTGTAGCGCTCGTACTCCTGCAGCCGACGAATCAGCTCGGCGCGCGGGTCCTCTTCGTCTTCCTCGGTGGCGCTGGAGCGCGGCAGCAGCATGCGCGACTTGATCTCCGCGAGCATGGCGGCCATCACCAGGTATTCGGCGGCGAGTTCCAGGCGCACCGACTGCATCAGCTCGACATAGCCCATGTACTGCCGGGTTATTTCCGCCACGGGAATGTCCAGCACGTCGATGTTCTGCTTGCGGATCAGGTAGAGCAGCAGGTCCAGTGGCCCCTCGAAGGCCTCGAGAAAGACCTCCAGGGCATCCGGCGGGATATACAGGTCCAGCGGCAGCTCGGTGACCGCCTGGCCGTAGACCAGGGCGAACGGCAGCTCCTGCTGGGCGCCGGCCTGGCTGTCGGTGGGTGCATCGGGCGGCGCAGGGGACATGGCTGGTCTCGACTCAGCGGTAGTTCAGACCCAAGGCCAGACGCACCTCGGCCAGGGTCTCGCGGGCTTCGTTGCGCGCACGCTCGGCGCCTTCGGCCAGGATGCGGCGGACCACGTCGGGATCGCTCTGATAATCGACGGCGCGCGCCTGCAGCGGCTTGAGCTCCTCCTGCACCGCTTCGATCAACGGCCCCTTGCACTCCAGGCAGCCGATCCCGGCACTCTTGCAGCCTTGCTGCACCCACTCGCAGGTCTGCTCACTGGAGTACACCTGATGCAGCGGCCACACCGGGCAGTGGGCCGGGTTGCCGGGGTCGCTGCGGTGCACCCGGGCCGGGTCGGTGGGCATGCGGCGAATCTTTTCCTCGACTTCGATGGCGCTGTCGCGCAGGAAAATCGCGTTGCCATTGCTGTTGGACATCTTGCCGCCATCCAGCCCCGGCAGTTTCGGTGCCTCGCTGAGCAGGGCCTGGGGTTCGGGCAACAGCACCTTGCCACCGCCTTCCAGATAACCGAACAGGCGCTCCTTGTCGCCCAGGGTGATGTTCTGCTGTTCCTTGAGCAGCGCCCGGGCGGTTTCCAGGGCCTCGACATCGCCTTGCTGCTGAAAGGCCTTGCGCAGGTTGTTGTAGAGGGTCGCAGTCTTCTTGCCGAGCTTGCCGATGGCGGCCTCGGCCTTGCCTTCGAAGCCGGGCTCGCGGCCGTACAGGTGATTGAAGCGGCGCGCCACATCGCGGGCAAATTCGATGTGCGGCAGCTGGTCGGCGCCCACCGGCACCACGCCGGCGCGATACAACAGAATGTCTGCCGCCTGCAGCAAGGGATAGCCAAGGAAGCCGTAGGTCCCGAGATCCTTGCCGTGCGGATGCTCCTGCTGTTCTTTATAAGTCGGCACCCGCTCCAACCAGCTGAGCGGACAGACCATGGACAACAGCAGGTGCAGCTCGGCGTGCTCGGGCACCTGGGACTGGATGAACAGGGTCGCCGAACTCGGGCTGACGCCCGCTGCCAGCCAGTCCACGGCCATGTCCATGACATGCTGGGACAGCTGACCGACCTGCTCGTAGTCGGTAGCAAGGGCATGCCAGTCGACGATGCAGAAATAGCAGTCGTAGGCATGCTGCAACTTGACCCAATTTTTCAGCACGCCATGGTAGTGACCAAGGTGCAATCGGCCACTGGGGCGCATGCCAGAGAGCACACGGCGCTCAGAATCAACAAGGCTCAAACCGGGTTACCTTAACAATCCAACAAGGGCGCGAAGTATAGCGGGGCCGGGCGCCACAACGAAACCAAGGAGGCGGGAACCGGCCGACCGGCAACTCGGTCGAAACTACAATGCCGTCGGCCGCTGCGGGCCAAGCGGCAGCATCCCGCGCCGCCGCAAGCCAAGGGACGCGGCCACCTCCCCTGCCTCGGGAGCCAAAAAAGATGAAAAGGCTCGCACAACTTCTCGGCCTGGCCCTGCTGACGGCCTGCCTGAGCACCACTCTTGCCATGCCGAGCCATGCCGGCATGCTCAGCACCACCGAAGTGCTCGCCGATCTGGACGGCCAGGCCGACCGTGAAACGCTCCAGGAGTTTCTCAACCGCGACGAGGTGCAGGACGAACTGCAGACCATGGGCGTCCCTGCGCTGCAGGCGCGCAACCGGGTCGACGCCCTGACGCCTGCTGAAGCGGCCAGCCTCGCCCAGCGGATCGACGCGCTGCCAGCCGCCGGCGCCCTCAGCGGAAGCGATGTGATCATCATCCTGCTGGTCGCCATTCTGGTGGTGTTGATTCTCTAAGAGGGCGCGCCCGGCCACCAGGGCTGCGGCGGCCAGGGGTCAATCGCCGCCGAACGGCCGCGGATCGCCGCAGCCGACCCGAATCACCTGCGCCTCGTCGTCGACCAGGCTGACTACGGTCGACGCCTCCAGCCCACCGACACCACCATCGATGATCAGGTCGACCTGATGCTCGAGGGCCTTGCGCATCTCGTGAGGCTCGCTCATCGGCAGGGTTTCGCCCGGCAGGATGAGGCTGATGCTCATCAGCGGCTCGCCGAACTCCTCGAGCAACGCCAGGGCGATCGGATGGCCCGGCACCCGCAGGCCGATGGTGCGGCGCTTGGGATGCAGCAGCATGCGCGGCACCTCGCGGGTGGCGTTGAGAATGAAGGTGTAAGGGCCCGGGGTATGGTTCTTCAACAGACGAAAGGCACCGGTATCCACCTTGGCGAACAGGCTCAGCTGCGACAGGTCGCGACAGATCAGGGTGAAATTATGCTTGTCGTCCAGCTGGCGCAGGCGACGGATGCGCTCCAGGGCGTTCTTGTCACCGATGCGACAGCCGACGGCATAGCAGGAGTCGGTGGGATAGATCACCACGCCGCCGGCCCTGATGATCTCCACCGCCTGCTTGATCAGGCGCAACTGCGGGTTTTCCGGGTGCACCTGGAAGAATTGACTCACGCTGACTCCCTGTTCAGTTTGCAGCAGACTGCTGGCCATTTTGAAAACGTGCCCAAAGGGGCGAGAGGTCTTGCGGAACGGGACGGTACATACCCAACTCGGACCAGTCGCCAGGTGCATGGAAGTCGCTGCCGGCGCTTACCAGCAGACCGAATTCGCGGGCCAGTATCGCCAGACTGCCAACCTGCTCGGCCGGCTGCATGCCGTTGACCACCTCCAACGCATGACCACCGGCCTGAACAAAATCGGCGATCAACTTGCGCCGCTTACTACGAGTAAAGTCGTAGTGCCACGGGTGTGCCAGGCTTATCCAGGCTCCGGCCTGACGCAAGGTATCGACCGCCCGCTCGAGGGTCGGCCAGTGCTGTTTGACGTCACCCAGCTTGCCCGAGCCGAGCCACTTGCGAAACGCCTCGGCGCGATCCTTGACGTGCCCGGCGCGCACCAGAAACTCGGCGAAGTGCGGCCGCGCGGGCGCGTTGCCGCTGTCGCCCAACTCCTGCTGTACCGCGCGCGCACCCGCCAGCGCACCCGGCATGCCCTTGCCCGCCAGGCGCTTGCCGATCTCTTCGGCCCGCTGCCAGCGGCCGTCGTGCAGTTCGGCGATCGCCTGGCGCAGCACCGGCGCATCGCAGGCGAAGGCATACCCCAGGACATGAATGGTCGCGCCACCCCAGGTGCAGGACAGCTCGATACCATTGACCAGGCGCATATCCAGCGCCTCGGCCGTTGCCCGGGCCTCATCCAGGCCTTCCAGGGTGTCATGGTCGGTCAGGGCCAGCAGTCTGACCCCGCGCTCATGGGCCCGCGTTACCACCACGGCCGGGGCCAACGCGCCGTCTGAGGCCGTACTGTGGCAATGTAAATCGACTTCCATAGGGGCGTTTTCCGATTATTTATGTTTGTTATTATGCCGTTCCCCGCGGGTTCCTGCTGGCGCATCGCGACATTTCCTCGACTTTGCCCGCAGGTACTGCTTTGCTGCGCTGCAGCCACCGCCTACTGACTGCTGCGCCGGCCGCCAATTAAGGACCTGAGATGCTCTACGCCATTATCGCCACCGATGTCGAAAACTCCCTGGACAACCGCCTGGCCGCCCGCCCCGCCCACCTGGCGCGGCTGGAGCAGTTGAAGAACGAAGGCCGCCTGGTGCTGGCCGGCCCTCACCCGGCGGTCGACAGCAATGATCCGGGCCCGGCGGGTTTCACCGGCAGCCTGATCGTCGCCGAGTTCGACTCGCTCAGCGCCGCGCAGTCCTGGGCCGATGCCGACCCCTATCGCGCCGCCGGGGTCTACGCCTCGGTCCTGGTCAAACCCTTCAAGAAGGTACTGCCCTAACCACAGCGCCAGCTTCGCTGCCCCCATCATCGACAGGAAATAGGAGTTCCGATGCGTTCAGGTCTGCCGTTGTTGCTATTGGTCATAGGGCTGCTGCCGCTTCACCTGCACGCCGAGGAGAGCCCGGGACAGCCCCAGGCGCAGGAACAGATCGAGGCACTGGAGCAGCGCCTGGCCGCCAGTGAGGCGCAACGCGATGCGCTGAATGCCGAACTGCAGGCCAACAATGGCGAGCGCGAATCGGCTCAGTTGCAACGCTTGCGCCAGGAAAACCAGCGTCTCAAGCTGCAGCTGAAGAAGACCCAGGCCGACACGCCAGCGCGCCTGCTCAGCGAACAGCAGACCTGGTTCGCCGTCGGTGCGGGGGCGGGGCTGCTCGGTGTGATCCTCGGCGCAATGCTGCGGGGCAACCGCAGGACCCGCCGCGAGTGGATCAATTGAAGCGCCCATGAACGCCCTGCTGCTGATCGATGACGACGTCGAACTCTGCGAGCTGCTGGCCAACTGGCTGACCCAGGAGGGCTTTGACGTCCGCACCTGCCACGACGGCAACGCCGCGCGCCAGGCCCTCTCGAGCCAGTGCCCGGACGCCGTGGTACTCGACGTGATGCTGCCCGATGGCAGCGGCCTGGAGCTGCTCAAGCGCCTGCGCCGCGAGCACCCTGAGCTGCCGGTGCTGATGCTTTCCGCCCGCGGCGAACCACTGGATCGCATTCTCGGCCTGGAGCTGGGCGCCGACGATTACCTGGCCAAACCCTGCGACCCGCGCGAACTCACCGCCCGCCTGCGCGCCGTGTTGCGACGCAGCACGCCGCCCGCAGCCCCCAGCCAGCTGGAAGTGGACGACCTGTGCTTCAGCCAGGCTCGCGGAACGGTCAGTATCGGCGAGCAAGAGGTGCTGCTCACCCTCTCCGAGAGTCGCCTGCTCGAAGCCCTGTTGCGCCAGCCCGGCGAACCGGTGCACAAGCAGGAGCTGGCGCAACTGGCCCTGGGCCGCAAGCTGACCCTCTACGACCGCAGCCTGGACATGCACGTGAGCAACCTGCGCAAGAAGCTCGGCCCGCACCCGGACGGCCGCCCGCGGATCGTCGCCCTGCGCGGCCGCGGCTACTACTACAGTGCCTGAACCGGGCCCCTGCGCCTTTACCCAAGCTTTACCCTTATCTGACTGCCCTTGACCTTGCGCGCCCTAGACTGGGCTCATCCGGCAACCGACCGGCTCACAGACGAGGAGATTCATCATGCGCAAGATCCTAACTGCAGCATTGCTTGCCCTGGCATTGCCGGCCCTGGCCATGAGCGAAGGCGGCCCACGCCACGGCGGCGAACATGGCGGTCGGATGTTCAAGGAGCTCGATCTGAGCAAGGCGCAACAGCGCGAGATGCGCGAACTGATGGGCGAGCAGATGAGAAGCCGCCATGCCATCACCCAGCGCTACCTCGACAAGCTGCCCGCCGCCGAACGCAAGGCCATGCAGGCGGAACTGCAGGCAGCCAAGGAGGCACAGCACAGCGCCATGCGCGCCTTGCTCAAACCCGAGCAGCAGGCGGCGTTTGACGCTCAACTGAAGAAAATGCAGGAACGACGCGAAGAGCGTAAAGCCTTCATGGCCTGGAAGGCCGAACAGGCGAAGAAGAGCGAGTAGCTCGCGCGAGCCGCACCAGCCCCACGCGCTCGGCGCGCGGGGCTTTCACTGAGTTAAGGAGCTTTCGTGCGTTCATTGTTCTGGCGCATCTTCGCCAGCTTCTGGCTGGCCACGGCCCTGGTGGCCGGACTGTCCATGCTGCTCGGCCGCGCACTGAATCAGGACGCCTGGATTCTCAGTCAGCACCCGGCCTTGAGCAGCCTGACGGAGACCTGGACGGAGCGCTACGAGCAGCAGGGGCCGAGCGTCGCCCAGGCATTTCTGGAGCAGCGCAGAAAGGAGTTTCGCCTCCATGTCCAGGTCCTGGGTGACAACGGCCAGCCCCTGGTCAAAGGCACCTTCCCACGGCGCGCCGCCGCCCTGGAGGCGCGCCAGCCGAATGCCCGGCGCCTGCCCTGGCGCCGCCTGAGCACCGAATACACCAGCCCGCGCAGCGGCGAGACCTACCTGTTCGTCTACCGCATCCCGCACCCCGAGCTGTTCGCCTGGCACCGCGGCAGCCTGCTCTGGCCACTCAGCGCCTTGGGCATCGCCCTGGTGATCCTGACCCTGTTCAGCCTGCTGCTGACCCTGTCGATCACCCGCCCGCTGGATCGCCTGCGCGGCGCCGTCCACGACCTCGGGCAAACCGCCTACCAGCAAACCAGCCTGGCGCGTCTGGCCGGACGCCGCGACGAGCTGGGCGTACTGGCCCGGGACTTCAACCGCATGGGCGCGCGCCTGCAGGGCCTGATCAGCAGTCAGCGCCAACTGCTGCGCGACGTCTCCCACGAGCTGCGCTCGCCCCTGGCCCGTCTGCGCGTCGCCCTGGCCCTGGCCGAGCGCGCACAACCCCAGGAGCGGGAAAGCCTGTGGCCGCGCCTGGCCCAGGAGTGCGACCGCCTGGAGGCCTTGATCAGCGAGATACTCACCCTCGCCCGCCTCGACGCCGACCCCGGCGCCGCCCAGCCGATCGACCTGAACGCGCTGTTGCGCAAACTGCAGGAGGACGCCCGGCTCGGCGCCCCGCAGCAGACCGTCAGCGTTCAGGTCGCCAGCGACGCACGACTAAGCGGCTGGCCGGACATGCTCGAACGGGCCCTGGACAACCTGCTGCGCAATGCCTTGCGCTTCAATCCGGCGGGCCAGCCGATCGAGCTGAGCGTGACCCGAGAGGCGGGCGAGTTGTGCATCAACGTGCGCGACCGCGGCCCCGGGGTGGCCGCCGAGCACCTGCCCCAGTTGGGCGAACCGTTCTTCCGCGCCCCCGGACAACGCGCCCCTGGGCACGGCCTGGGTCTGGCCATCGCCCGCCGCGCGGCGGAGCGTCACGGCGGGCGACTGGCGCTGACCAATCGCCCCGGCGGCGGTTTCAGCGCCAGCCTGTGCCTGCCGCTCAGCACAATGGGCCAACCCTAGCGGCCGGTGTGCCGGCCGGGTCCGCTCGCGGGAGAACGCCGATCAGGCCGGCCAGGTGCTGACGTAGTCCGCCACCTGCACTGGCGCCGGCGTGCGCAGTTCGCGCTCCGGCGTCCCCATGTAGAGGAACCCGACGATCTGCTCATCGCTGCTCAAGCCCAGGCCTTCGGCGACCCTGGCGTTGTAGGCCATCTCGCCGGTGCGCCAGACCGCGCCAACGCCCTGGGCATAGGCAGCGAGCAGGATGGCCTGGGCCGCACAGCCGGCAGCGATCACCTGCTCCTGGCGCGGCACCTTGGGATGGTCCTGCAGGCGCGCGATCACCACCACCAGCAGGGGGGCACGCAGTGGCATGGCGCGCGCCTTGGCCAGCGCTTCCTCACCGACTTCGGCGGAACCGGCCAGCAGCGCCTCGGCGAAGAGCTCGCCCATTTGCTCGCGCGCCTCGGCCTCGACGGTCAGAAAGCGCCACGGCCGCAACTGACCGTGGTCCGGCGCCCGCAGCGCGGCGCGAAACAGCAGTTCGCGCTGCGCCACGTCCGGCGCGGGCGCGCGCAGACGCGGTGCGGAAACACGGGTTAGCAGGGCATCGAGCGCATCCATCGGCCACCTCCAGAAAACAAAGAAGCGGCAATTCTAGAGGCTCGGGCCCGAGGGTTGGGGAAAAACTGCGGTTCGAGACTCAGGCCACCCGTTCCGGCGACACGCTCGGCTGCACCGGCGGCGTCAAGGGCGGCAGTCCGTGCGCACGACGGGCATCGTCACAACGCGGGTTGTGTTCGCCATTGGCCCAGGAAGCCTCGAACTCGCGGCAGGGGCTGGAGCGCTGTTCGTACAGGGTGCAGCGCACGCCCTGACCGACATCGCCGAGCAAGGCCACACAGCGCGCCGGTTTGCTCTCGGTGCCGCGCATGGCGACCCGGTGCGGGGTGATCAGCACCACCTGCTCGTCCGGCACTACGCCGCCGGCCGATTGGCATTCACCCCAGAAGAAGGACACACGAAAATGCGCGCAGCAGGCGCCGCACGTAAGGCAAGGATTAGCGTTTGACATGATTTAGAGGGCTCAGAAACCGGCAAGGGCCGGCACCTGGGGCGCTATTCTATGCAGCGCCCATCGCTTGTAAAGCGCGGCATGATGGCTGGTGTAGGGATCACCGGCCGCGGGCAGAATGGCGCCCTTTGCCGCCCCTCAGCCCGAGCCCCATTCATGGCCTTGCCGCCGCTGCGCATCATCGCTTTCATCCTCGGCATTTTCCTCACCCCCCTGGCCGCCAGCATGCTCATTCCCATGCTGACGCCGATGATCTTCGACGCATCCGAAGACCTCTTCGCTTTTCCCTGGTCGAGCCCGATCACCGCCGCGATCGGACTGGAGCGGATGATCCTCGGCAGCCCGCCCTTCTCCCTCTATGCCTATGCGGCGACCCTGCGCGGCAACCGCCGGCGGATTGATAGTTTTCCGCTTTCAGGTCGCCTGGGCGCTGCTCAAGGCCAACCTGCAGCAACTGGTGCATCCGCGCGCGGTGATCGAGCAGCAGTACAACGGGCACAACCTCGATGAGGAGATTGTCCTCTCGCAGATCACCTTTTCTTTCTTTTTCACCATTACAATCGGCGCCTTGGCGCTGCCGCTGGCCATGCTCGGCCTGGACTGGATCACCGCACTGACTGCCGCCGCCACCGCGGTGTGCAACGTGAGCCCGGGCCCGGGGCCGATCATCGGGCCGTCTGGAGATACTCACGGTGCTGGTGACCCCAGCGTTCCGGAAACACTGACGGTCGGCAGCGCAACCGACCACTAGGCGGTTGCCGTGCAGCCATGGACTGAAGACAACAATTTTGGAACCGACTAGATGGCCTTGCCGACCCTAAGAATCATCGCGTTTATCAACGGCATCTTTCTGATCACCCTGGCCATCAGCATGGTCGTACCGATGGCCACCCTGGTGCTCTTCGAGCGGGCCCACGAGCTGAACGCCTTCCTCTGGTCGAGCCTGATCACCTTTATCGCCGGGCTCGCCATGGTGGCTCAAGGCCGACCGGAAAACACCCAGCTTCGCCCCCGCGACATGTACATGCTGACGGTGTCGAGCTGGTTGCTGGTGTGCGTGTTCGCCGCCATCCCCTTCATGTTCACCCAGCACATGAGCTACACCGACGCGTTCTTCGAGAGCATGTCCGGCATCACCACCACCGGCGCCACGGTGCTCAGTGGCCTGGACAGCATGTCGCCGGGCATCCTGATCTGGCGCTCGCTGCTGCACTGGCTCGGCGGCATCGGCTTCATCGGCATGGCGGTGGCGATTCTGCCGATGCTGCGCATCGGTGGTATGCGCCTGTTCCAGACCGAATCCTCGGATCGCTCGGAAAAGGTCATGCCGCGCTCGCACATGGTCGCCAAGTACATGATTGCCGCCTACGTGGGCCTGAGCCTGCTCAGCGTGCTGGCGTTCTGGCTGGCGGGCATGAATCTGTTCGACGCGATCAACCACACCATGTCGGCGATCGCCACCGGCGGTTTTTCCACCTCCGACCGCTCCCTGGGCAACTGGACCCAGCCCGCGGTGCACTGGGTGGCCGTGGCGGTCATGATCCTCGGCAGCCTGCCCTTCGTGCTGTACGTCTCGACCATGCGCGGCAACTACCGCGCGCTGATCAGGGACCAGCAGGTGCAGGGCTTTCTCGGCATCCTGTTGTGCACCTGGCTGGTGCTCGGCACCTGGTACTGCCTGACGTCCGAGCTGCATTGGCTGGAGGCCATCCGCCACGTCGTGGTGAACAGCACCTCGATCATGACCACCAGCGGTTTCGCCGTCGGTGACTACACCCTGTGGGGCGGTTTCGCCGGCATGCTGTTCTTCTACCTGGGCTTCATCGGCGGCTGCTCCGGCTCCACCGCCGGCGGCCTGAAGATCTTCCGCTTCCAGGTGGCCTACGTGCTGCTCAAGGCCAACCTGCAGCAGCTGGTGCATCCGCGAGCGGTGATCAAGCAGCAGTACAACATGCACCGCCTGGACGAGGACATCGTCCGCTCGATCCTGACCTTCTCCTTCTTCTTCACCATCACCATCGCCGGCCTGGCCCTGGCCCTGACCCTCTGCGGCCTGGACTGGATCACCGCGCTGAGCGGCGCCGCCAGCGCGGTCTCCGGCGTGGGCCCGGGCATGGGCCCGATCATCGGCCCGGCTGGCAACTACGCGCCGCTGCCGGACATGGCCAAATGGCTGCTGACCCTGGGCATGCTGCTCGGTCGTCTGGAAATCCTCACCGTGCTGGTGCTGCTGATGCCGTCCTTCTGGCGCCACTGATCGGCTCGGGACGCCACGGCTAAAGGCGCGCGCGATGCTCGCCGGGCGTGCAGGCGAACCAGCGGCGGAAAGCCCGGAAGAAATTGCTCGGGTCGGCGAAACCCAGCAGGTAGGCCACTTCCAACAGGGTCAGGCTGGGCTGCGCGAGGTACTGCTCGGCCAATTCACGGCGGGTGTCATCGAGCAGCTGCTGAAAGCTGCTGCCCTCCTCCTGCAAGCGTCGTTGCAGGGTGCGCTGCGACAGGTGCAGCGTCTGCGCCACCGCCTCGCGCTTGGGTTCGCCCTGGGGCAACAGGCGGCACAGCACCTGGCGGGCCAAATGGGTCACCCGGCTCTCCGAAAAGCGCGCCAGGTATTCGCCGGCAAACCGGTCATGCAACTGCGCCAGCGATTCATTGGCGGTGGGCAACGGCATTTCCATGTCCGCCCGTTCGAACAGCAGGGCGTAATGCGCCGCATTGAAGCGCAGCGGCGCCTGGAACACCTGCTCGAACGGCTGCAGGTCGGTAGGCGGATCGCCCTGAAAGAGGATCTGCTGCGGGCGCAGCGGCTTGCCGGTCATCCAGCGACAGAACGCCAGGGCGTAGGCCAGCGAGGCTTCGGCGCTCTGTCGCGCCGGCGGCAGACGGTCGCCGTGAATCGCCAGGACCAGCTCGTAGCCGCAGGGCGTGGGTCGAAAGCTCAGGTCGGCGCCCTCGGCGATGATCCGCTGGTAGCGCACCAGGCGGGTCAGGCCCTCCTTCAGCGTACGGCTGGACATCAGCGCGTAGCCCACCACGTGGAATGACGCCGGGCGCACCACCTTGGCCATGTTCAGGCCGATCGCCGGATTACCGGACAGCTCCACGGCACGTTGCCAAAGACGCGTCATGCCGTCCTGCGGGAAGCGCGCGTCTGGGTCCTCCAGGGCCGCGTAATCCAGGCCCAGCTCGGGGAAGATCGCACGGCAGTCGACGCCACCCAATTCCAGCGCCTGGACGATGCCCAGGGCCCAGCTCGACGAAGTGGTACGTTCGCTCATGGCGTCTTCTTATTCGGTTTCTGATGAGGCCACCGCCGGCGGCCTGGTGGCGCAAGGATACTAGTGTGGCACCCATTGTCACTGCCACGGCCGGATACAGGGCTTAGACTGCAGAAAAGCCGCTCCCGCCTCAATGGCCGGCGCGGCCAACGCAACCGCAGGAGACCCTCCATGGCCAGCCAGACACCAGCGCGTTACCAAAGCTTCGCCGAGTTCTACCCCTATTACCTGCAGGAACACAGCAATCCCGTCTGTCGCCGCTTGCACTATGTCGGCAGCCTGCTGGTGCTGAGCATTCTCGGCTATGCCCTGGTCAGCCAGCAGTGGCTGTGGCTGCTGACCCTGCCCTTGGCCGGTTACGGCTTTGCCTGGGTCGGCCACTTCGTCTTCGAGAAGAACCGCCCGGCCACCTTCCAGTACCCGCTGTACAGCTTTCTCGGCGACTGGGTGATGCTCAAGGATGCCTTCACCGGCCGCATCAAGTTCTAGGCACGCCCCCGAAGCGTCAGCCGCTGGCGCCGGCGCGGCGACAGCGCCGCCGTGACCGCCGACCGCCCCCCGCACACCGTTCGGCCGCGATGCTTGGCTGAGGCCCCGGCGCTTGGTTATGATCCCAGCCTTGTCGCAAGCCTGGCCCAGTGCTTGCAGACACTCCAGGCGTCCAGCAGAGGCGTCAGAAATCCAGCAGGGATCACCTCCATCGCATGAATGCCACCACCTCGAATCGGCCCCACGCGCTGCCGGCGCCGCCACTGCGCGAGTACTACTCCCGCGTGCTGGCCTATATCGCCGTCGCTGCCAGCATCGCCGCCGGTACCTATGCCCAGCACTTTGCCTACAGCATCCTGTGGATGGTGCCCTATGCCCTGCTCTACCCGCACCTGGCCCACCACCTGAGCCTGCGCTTCAAGCGCGACCAGCCGCAGCGCACGACCCTGGCCCTGCTGGTGATCGACGCCCTGCACTGCGGCGCGGCGCTGGCCCTGCTCGGTTTCTCGGTGGTACCCAGCCTGATGTGCCTGCTGACGCTGGTCTTCAGCTCACTGGTGATCGGTGGGTTGCGCCACATGGGCCTGGCCCTGCTGATCGCGCTCAGCGGCACCCTGGTCACCTGCCTGCTGATCGAGTTGCACCTCAACCTCGACACCCCTGCCCTGGTCGCCCTGGTCAGCATCGTCTTCACCACCCTGTACATCTGCATCACCGCCTACTTCGTGCACCAGCAGGGGCTGCGCCTGGCGCAGGTGCGCAGCGAGATCAAGCGCGAGCAGGAGAAGGCCGCGCGCCTGGCCCGCAACCTGGCCAAGTACCTGTCGCCCCAGGTGTGGGAATCGATCTTCAGCGGCAAGAAGAGCGTGCGCCTGGAGACCCAGCGCAAGAAGCTCACGGTGTTTTTCTCCGACATCAAGGGCTTTACCGAGCTGTCCGAGGAGCTGGAAGCCGAAGCCCTGACCGACATGCTCAACAGCTACCTCAACGAAATGTCGAAGATCTGCCTGAAGTACGGCGGCACCATCGACAAGTTCATCGGCGACGCCGTCATGGTGTTCTTCGGCGATCCGGCCAGCAAGGGCGCCAAGAAGGACGCCGTGGCCGCCGTGTCGATGGCCATCGCCATGCGCAAGCATATGAAGGTGCTGCGCCAGCAATGGCGCGCCCAGGGCATCACCAAGCCCCTGGAAATCCGCATGGGCCTGAACACTGGCTACTGCACGGTGGGCAACTTCGGCGCCGACACGCGCATGGACTACACCATCATCGGCCGCGACGTGAACCTCGCCAGCCGCCTGGAAAGCGCCGCCGAGGCCGGCGAGATTCTCATTTCCCACGAGACCTACTCCATGATCAAGGACGTGATCATGTGTCGCGACAAGGGCCAGATCAGCGTCAAGGGCTTCTCCCGCCCGGTGCAGATCTACCAGGTGGTGGATTTCCGCCGCGACCTCGGCGCCACCTCCAGCTACGTCGAGCACGAGCTGCCCGGTTTTTCCATGTACCTGGATACCAACGGCATCCAGAACTTCGACAAGCAGCGGGTGATCCAGGCCCTGCAACAAGCGGCGGAAAAATTGCGCGACAAGGTCATCATGTGATCGAAAAAGCCGCCCTCGGGCGGCTTTTTTCATGGGCGTCTACCGGTGCCGGGGCGTCCTCAGGGCTTGGGCACCAACACCGCCGGTTCGGCGCCAGACGCGCCGTCGAGCAGCGACTGCTGCGCCAGAAACTCCAGCGCCGAGACCCGCCAGGACTGCTGCGCCGCCAGCTCGGCGCAACGGCTTCGATCCAGCTCCAGGGCGGCCAGACAGGCCTCACGCAGGTCCTCGTCCATCACCCCGTTGACGCCCGCCTTCAGCACATCCAGCGGCCCGGGAACCGGGAACGCGGCCACCGGTGTGCCGCACGCCAGCGCTTCGAGCATCACCAGCCCGTAGGTATCGGTACGCGAGGGGAACACCAGCACGCTGGCCTGCCGATAGGCCTCGGCCAACGCTTCGCCATGCTGATAGCCGAGGAACCTGACCTGGGGGTAGCGCGCCTGCAGCGCCTCGCGCTGGGGGCCGTCACCGACCACGCGCTTCTCCCCCGGCAGGTCGAGGGCGAGAAAGGCCTCCAGGTTCTTCTCGGCGGCGATGCGCCCGACGCAGAGGAACACCGGCTGCAGCGGGCCAGGCAGCTGCGCCCGGGGCTGGAACAGCCGCGTATCGACGCCCTTGCGCCACAGTGCCAGGCGCCTGAGCCCACGACCGGCCAGCTCGGCGCGCAGACGCTCGGTGGTCACCAGCACCGCCTGACTCGGCCGATGGAACAACCGCAGGAAGGCGTAGCCCCAGCTCAGCGGCAACCAGCGCCAGCGAGTGTGGATGTACTCGGGAAAACGCGTGTGCACGGCGCTGGAAAAGGCCAGGCGACGCCTGGCCAGCCAACGTCGCGCGGCCCAGCCCAGCGGCCCTTCGGTCGCCAGATGGACGCAATCCGGGCGGAAGTCGCGGATCGCCGGCCCCACTCGCCAGAGGTCCCATACCAGCGGGATTTCCGGATAGGTCGGACAAGGCCGCGAACGGAAGTCCTGCGGCGACAGCAACTTGACCTGGTGGCCCAGGGCGCGCAGCTCGCCAACCAGAGCCTGCAGGCTGGTGACCACGCCATTGACCTGCGGCGACCAGGCATCGGAGACGATCAGTATCCTCATGCCGCCGGCTCGACTGCGATGGGCTGCTCAAGCGGCGCTAGCGCCTGCTCGTCGGCCAGCCGGTAAAGCTGGATACTGCCGTCCAGCTGCTCGATCAGGGCCGTGCAGGACTCGACCCAGTCGCCGCAGTTCATGTACTCGACGCCGCCCACCGAACGGATCTCGGCATGGTGGATGTGCCCGCAGACCACCCCCGTGAAACCGCGCTTGACGCACTCGTGGGCGATGGCTTCCTCGAAGTCGCTGATGAAGTTCACCGCGCTCTTGACCTTGTGCTTGAGGTAGGCCGACAGCGACCAGTAGCCATAGCCGTAACGCCGCCGCCAGTGGTTGAGCCAGCGGTTGAGGGTCAGGGTGAACTCGTAGGCCGAATCGCCGAGAAAGGCCAGCCAGCGGTGGTAGCGGGTGATCACGTCGAACTGGTCGCCGTGGATTACCAGCAGCCGGCGACCGTCGGCGGTGAGGTGCTCCGCCTCGTCGACCAGCTGGATATTGCCCAGCACCAGGCTGGAATAACGACGCAGGAACTCGTCGTGGTTGCCGGTGACGTAGATCACCTCGGTACCGCGCTTGCTCATGGTCAGCAGCCGGCGGATCACGTTGCTGTGCGCCTGGGGCCAGTAGAAGCCGCCGCGCAGCTTCCAGCCGTCGATGATATCGCCAACCAGGTAGACCTTGTCGGCCTGGTAGCGTTTGAGAAAGGCGGCCAGGTGCTCGGCCTGACAGTCCCGGGTGCCCAGGTGGACATCGGAAATCCACAGGGTGCGGACACGTTGCTTGCGACTCGGCTTCACCTGCTCTGCGCTGCTCATGGGCGGCCTCCGCCAGGGTTTCGACGAGCATGGGCGAAGGGGGTGAAGCCCTTGTTACAGCAAGGTTGCGCTTGCGTTACCGCGCCATTTTCCCGCGACCCGGGGTAGACTGATGGCCTTGTTCGAGGACGCCACCATGCCTTCGCTGCTTTCCCTGCGCCATTACAGCCACGACCTGCTCAGCCATAGCCATGACCACGCCCAGCTGGTGTTCGGCCTGAGCGGACGACTGGACTTCGAGGTGGACGGCCTCGGCAGTCAGGTGCTCCGCCAGACGCTCGCCGTGGTCCCCGAGGGCGCCCGACATGCCTGCGGCAGTCGAGAAGGCAGCCAATGCCTGGTGCTCGACGTACCCTCGGCGCAGTGGTTGCACCAGCGACTGGGCAGCCGTGCCGACGCCAGCCGGCGCCTGCTCGACAGGCCCGGCGCCCTGACCCTCGATCCGGGGCAAAGCCAGCTGGTCAGCTGGCTCGCCGCCAGTGCGATCAACGACCCGCTGATTGCCGAACAGGGTGCGGCCCTGCTGCTGGCCAGTCTGACGGCCGAAACCCAGGGTTACGCCGCGCGCCAGAGCCTGCCTTTGGCGACCATAGACGCCCATATCGATCAACATGCCGCGCACCCCTTGCAGGTGGGCGACCTGGCGCGTCTGGCGGGGCTGTCCACCGCGCGCTTTCATGCGCGCTTCCTGGAGGAAACCGGGCAGACGCCGATGGAATACGTCCGTCGTCGGCGCCTGCAACTTGGCCGCCAGCTCCTGCAGCACAGCCAGCTGGCCGTCGGCGAGATCGCCGCGCGGGTCGGCTACAGCTCCCAGAGTGCCTTCACCGCCGCCCTCTCGCGCCAGTTCGGCATGACGCCGCGGGCGTTGCGCCGCACGTGCGAGTGACGCGACAAAGCGCGCGAGTCCCGCGACAGACATCGTCCCTGCACGTCCCCTAGACTGCCAGCAACAGCAGACCTGGAGGCGCTATGCAGTACATCGAATGGGACGATTTTCAGCGAGTGGAGTTGCGCGTGGGTACCGTGTTGTCCGCCGAACCGAACGAGAAGGCAATGAAGCCCGCTTATGTGCTGCGGGTCGACCTCGGCGAACTCGGGGTGAAAACCTCCAGCGCCCAGCTCACCGCCCACTACGGCAGCGACGAGCTGATCGGTCGCCAGGTCCTGTGCGTGTGCAACTTCGCCCCCAAGCGCATCGCCGGCGTGCGCTCGGAAATTCTGGTGACCGGCGTCTATGACGCCGACAACAAGGTGGTGCTGGCCAGCTTCGACAAGCCGCTGCCCAATGGCGCGCGCCTGGCATGAACGAACGCCGGGCATTGCTTGCGATTCACCTGGGTGCCCTGCTGTTCGGCCTTTCGGGAATTTTCGGCAAGCTGGCCGATAGCGCGCCGCTCGCCATAGCCGTCGGTCGAGCCTTGTTCGCCGTGCTGGCCCTGGTCCTGTTCGCCCAACTGTTCGGCCAGGCCCGTGGAAACCGCCCCAGCACGGCCCAACTGGGCCTGCTGATACTCGGCGGACTCCTGCTGGGCACCCATTGGATGACCTTCTTTCAGGCGGTGAACGTCTCCGGCGTGGCCATTGCCACCCTCGGCTTTGCCAGCTTTCCGGCCTTCACCGTGCTGCTGGAAGGCTTACTGTTTCGCGAGCGCACCCGCCCCAGCGAATACCTGATGGTCGGCGTGGTCTGCCTGGGGTTGGTTCTGGTCACCCCCCACTTCGACCTGGCCAGTGAGGGCACGGCCGGGCTGCTGTGGGCCGTGCTCTCAGGCTTGCTGTTCGCCTTGCTGTCCTTGCTCAACCGCGCCAGCACCCGTGGCGTCGATCCGGTACAGGCCGCGCTGTGGCAGAGCCTCACCGTACTGGCCTGCTTCACCCCCGTGGCCTGGCCCCTGCTATCGGACTTGAGCGGGCGCGACTGGTTCTGGTTGGCCATGCTCGGGGTGCTCTGCACGGGCCTGGCCCACAGCCTGTTCGTCGCCAGCCTGCGGGTGATCAAGGCGCGCAGCGCGGCGGTGATCTTCGCCCTGGAGCCGGTCTACGGCATCGCCTTCGCCTGGTGGCTGTTCCAGGAGGTGCCGACGGTACGCATGTTCGCCGGTGGTTGCCTGATCATCCTGGCAATCTTCGCCTCGGCGCGCCTGGCACGCTGATCAGGCGTCGCGCGGGCGGTCGCTATGGCCCAGATCACGCTGCGGATCGATATGGTCACGCACCCGTTGCTTGAGCACCTTGGCCTCGGGAAAGCCACCATCGGCCTTGCGCTCCCAGATCTGCACGCCGTCGCAGGTGATGCGAAAGGTTCCACCGGTGGCGGGCTCCAGACTGACCCTGGCCAGGTCGTCGGCGAAGGTCGACAGCAGCTCCTGAGCCAGCCAGGCGGCGCGGAGCAACCACTGACACTGAGTACAGTAGGTGATCACCACTTCGGCCTTGGGACTGGACATGAGCGTTCTCCGGGTATGAAACGAGCGCGCGATGATAGGCTCGTTGCGGTAGGCACGGGCAGAAAAAAACCCGTCCAGCTGAACTTGGACGGGCCTTTCTGTTTGGCTACCTTCGGCGAGCGCCGTCAGGCGATTTTTGCCAGCAACTCGAGGGCTTGCTGCTTTTGCGCCTCGTCACCCTCGCTGATCACTTCGTTGAGAATATCGAGGGCGCTTTCGAGGCTGCCCTGTTCGATATAGGCCAGCGCCAGGTTGAGCTTGGTGAGGTTCTCCGGGTCACTCGCCAGATGGTCGAGTTCAAGCATCAAGGGGCTGTCGGATACTTGCGGCTGGCTGCGGAAATTCTCGTCCAGCTCGTCCTGCGACCAGTCCTCGGCCGGTGCCTCCTCGACCAGCATCGAACCGGCGAAGGGGCTGCCTAGGCGCGGAGCATCGTCAATCTGCGCTTTCTGCTCGTCATCCGCCGCCGCCTTCTTGCTAGCAGGAGACTCGAACGGGGTGACCAGATCCCAGTCGGCGTCCAGCGACAGGTCGTCCAGGTTGAGCTGAAAATCTTCCAACTCTTCAGCGCTGGACACCGGTGCCGACGACTTCGCCGGTACGGGGGCATCCTCGAAGTCGAGCACCGCATCCTCCAGGGCGTCGATCGCCGGCTCGGTGCCCAGTTGCGGGTAGCGGGTCTTGAGTTCGTCGACGGACGATGCGCTGTCCCCGTCTT
Source organism: Pseudomonas benzenivorans (assembly GCF_024397895.1). Lineage (NCBI taxonomy): Bacteria > Pseudomonadati > Pseudomonadota > Gammaproteobacteria > Pseudomonadales > Pseudomonadaceae > Pseudomonas > Pseudomonas benzenivorans. The sequence continues at coordinate 4,330,224 of NZ_CP073346.1, read as the reverse complement.
CGCGAAAGATCGCTTCCTGTTCGGCAAAGCCCTGCACATCACCCTGCTGGGCCAACACCTCCATCAGGCGAAAGCGCAGATCATTGCGCTCCGGCTGAGCGTCGAGGGCATCGCGCAGCACCGCGGCTGCTTCGCCGAAGCGACCATAGGCAATGTAGATATCGACACCCTCCAGGGCGTCGGCAGCCGGTGCCTGACGGACCGGCGCGGCGGCCGGCACCTGGACCTGAGGTTTCTGGCGGGCCACCTTCGGCTGCTGCACAGCAGGTGACAGGTCGGTGTCTTCGTCAGCGTCCATCGCAACGACCTGAGGCTCCAACTTCGTCTGCGCCTCAGCCACTTTCTCGGCATGGCGGCGGCTCGAACGCCACAACAAACCGGCAATGCTTGCCAGCAACAGCAGCAGCGCGGCAAAGCCGGCCCCGACCCAGTTACGCCCCTGAATGGCATCGGGCGCGCCTGACTCGGCCAGCACCGGCGCCTCGGCCGTTTGCGGCGCGACAACGGGTTGCGCCTGGCTGAGCTGGCCGGCATCGGCCAACTGGGCCTGCAGCACCGCAAGCTGCTGATCCTTGCTGTCCATCTGCGCCTGCAACTGCTGGACCTGGGCCTGGGCCTCGGCCAACTGCTGCTGCAACTGCAGCGTTTCCGCGGCCTGGGCGGCCAGTTCCTGCTCCACGCGACGCTGCGTTTGGAGGATCAGCTCGATCTGCGGATCGAGGGGTTCAGACGCTGGCGCCTCGGCAGCCGTAGCGACCTGAGACTCGACTGCCGGTTCCGGCGCCGCGTCGGCGGTCCGGGTCTGCTGCACCGCTGCGGCCGAATCGGGCAGCAGCAACTCGACGTTGGCCAGCAAGCGGTTGGCATCGCCACCGGCGAAGGCCTGGGGATTGAGCGCATGAATCTCGTCCATCAGCGCCTGCTGGGACGCCTGACTGCCTTCGGTGCGCAAGCGCGCGGCAATCTTCCACAGGCTGTCGCCGCGCACCACTTGATAGCGCGCGTCCAAGCTCGCCGCCGGCTTGGGTCGCGAGGCGCTTGGCACCGCGGAGGCGACATCCAGCTTTGCCCGAACCCGAGTGACTGGCGCCGCCGGCGCCACAGCAACGGTGCGGTAGGCCGATGAGCCTGGCGGATCGAGCAACAGGGTGTATTCGCGAAGCAAACGGCCATTGGGCCGAGCCACTTCGACGATAAAGTTCAGATAGGGCTCGCGCACCGGCTGGTTCGAGCGGACCCGGATGACGCCACTGCCGCCACGCAGCAGCGGGGTAAACCTGAGATCATTGAGAAAGTACAGGCGATCGACGCCCGAGCGGCTGAACACCTCAGCCGGCGCCAGCCTGACCTTGAGGTCATCGGCACCCAGGTCATCGACCTCAAGCAGCTCGATGTCCGCTTCGAGCGGTTGATTCAACGCCGAATGCAGGGTGATTTCACCCAACCCCAAGGCGGGCACCAGGCCAGAATAGAGCGCGGAACTGGATGCCAGGCCAAGCAGTAAGTGGCGAACCCGAGCCATATGACCTCCCCCGGAAACTCCGACCTGAACATTCTCACCACTGGTTAGCCCTCGGCTTTACACGTCCTGTGAGTGGTGGAGTCAGGTGGTTAAGCAAATAGTTCGCCGGGAACAACACTCCGTGTCGAGCCCGGCTTAACAGTGAGTATGGTCACATTTATCGACTTTGCGCAGTTTAGTGGCCAAACAGCGGCACAGCATATGGCCAGCGGACAAGAAAGCAGGAAAGACCCGCGATTAACTGAGCCGTTTTCTTTAACGCTCAGCGCGCAGCTTGGCGAACGCCCCCGGCGGCCAGCACGGTGAGGGCAAAAACTGCTGCCATCAACCAGAAGCTCTGCTGGAAAGCCTGCGCCTCGGCCACACCATGGCCGCCCTCGGCCCCATGCCGCCACTCGAGAAAGAACGTCAGCAGGTTGACCCCGATGGCACCACCCAACTGCCGCACGAAGGTGATGGCGCCGGCGCCCTGAGCCAGCTCCTGCGGGCTGAGGATATCCAGCGAGCCGGTACTCAGTGCTGGCAGCAACAGGCCGAGACCGATCCGCCCGACACAGGCCCAGAAGCACAGGAGAATGAACGACGCCCCCTGCTCGAGCCAGCCGAGCCCAGCGCAGGACAGGGCAAATATCAGCAAACCACCGCCCAGCAACAGCGGCGCTGAGGCTCGATCGCTCAGCCAACCGCCGGTGAAAGACGCCGCCCCCATCAACACGCCGGTGGGCAGCAGCAGCAATCCCGCCAGGCCAGCGCCGTAGCCCTGGATCGTCTGCAGGTAGAGCGGGATCAGATAGGTCGAGCCATACAACCCCAGCCCCAGGGTCAGCGCGACCCAACTGGCGCTGCGAAATCCCCGATGCCGCCACAAGTTCAGCGGCAGCAGGGGACGCACACTGCGCCGGCTGCGGGCGAAGAAGCCGGCGCAGGCCAGCAGCCCGACCAATCCAGGGAGCCAGACCCGCGGCGCCTCCCAGGGGAAGCGCTGCGCCTCGGCCAGGGCACCGAGGGAGGCGAACAGCGCCACGCACAGCAGCGCGAAGGCGGCAATGTCCAGCAATGGCGTGCTTTTCTCCCGCTGATTGGGCAGCAGCCACTGCCCTCCCAGCAATGCCAGCCCACACAACGGCAACGGCAGCCAGAACACCGCCGGCCAGCCAAAATGGTCGACCAGATAACCGCCCATGCTCGGCCCCAGGGTGGGTGCCACCATCACCCCGAGGCCGTACAGCCCCAGGGCCATGCCCCGCCCGCCATCGGCGAACACGCGAAAAATCAGCACCATGGCCAATGGCTGGACGATTCCGGCGCACAGGCCTTGCACGATGCGCAAGGCAATCAGCTGCCAGGCCTCCTGGGCCTGCACGGCCAGCAGCGAGGTGAGAATGAACAGGCCCAGGCCTATCTGCGCCGTGCGCCGGGCGCCCCAGCGCGCGTGCGCCCAGGCGGCCAACAGCAGCCCGGCGGTCATCGCCGCGAGGAAACCGGTGGACAACCACTGCGCCACCGGCCGACCAATGGCGAAGTCCGCCATGATCGCCGGCAAAGCCACGTTGATGGTGGTCGAGGCCACCACCATGGCCATGCTGCCTATCATCAGCACGCCCAGCAGCCAGCGCGGATAGCGCGCGCCGAAGCGCTCCTGCAGGGTTTGCAGGTCTTCGGCCATTAACGCTTTTCCAGGTTGCCCAGAATCCTTGCGTGTACCTGCTGGCAGCGGCGCAGCTCCTCCTCCTCGATGCCGGCAAAACACTCCTTGCGCAACTGGGTGGAGATCGCCTCGATCTTCTCGATCAGTGGCTGGGCCTGCGGACTCAGGCAGATCTTCTTGGCCCGGCGATCCTCCGGGACGGCCTGACGGCTCACCAAGCCCTGGGCCTCGAGACTGTCGAGCAGGCGCGCCAGGGTCGGCCCCTCGACGCCGACGCTCTGCGCCAGCTCGCGCTGGGTCGGCAATTCTTCGAAACGGGCCAGGTGCAGCAGCACCAGCCAGCGGGCCTGGGAGAGTCCGAGTCCAACCAGGCGGCGATCCAGCTCGGCGCGCCAGGCGCGGGATAGCTGGGCGATTTGCATGGCGAAACGGTGTTGATCGGTCTGCGACATGGATAGCTCTTATAATCATCAAATACTAATAATTAGTAAGCTAATCAGAACCCTGTTCCGAGGGCAACCCCTACGAAGGGTTCACCACCTCACATACTGATCTTCGACAAAGCCCCACAGATTGGCGACCGGCACCTCGTCACGCCCCGGCGGACGCAGCACGCCGCTGAACTGACCGAATATCTGCTTGAAGTTGCTGGCCAGAATACCCAGGTTCATGCGTTCCTGATGCTGCCCGCGCGCCTCGAACCGCAGCGCCACCTGACCGTCCTGGGAACTGATGCACCAGGGGTGCAACGGCCGCTGTCGGTCGAAGGCGAAGCGCACCGTATCGACCTTGAGCAACTCGCCATCCAGCCAGTAGCAGTTCTCGGTGTAGCTGGTCTCGTTCACCCCGCAGGACAAATTCAGGCCGAGCCGCCGGCCGGCGACCTGGCCCGAGAGACAAGCCCAGTTCCAGTGGGTTTCCGGACGCATGTAGCCGGCCGACCAATCGTGGTGGGCAAAAGCGCCGAGGCGCTGCAGATCGAAGTCACCCAGGCTGCTTCTGACCTCCCCGGCGCAGCGCACCCCGGCCACCTTCTGCGCATAGACCCAGCCGTTCACCGCGGCAGGCGTGCTGATGCACATGGGCTGGAAGCGCGGTTCGTCCTCGGAGAAGCAGGCATCGATCCGGGTTCCGTCGTCCAGCTCGACCAGCAGGCGCTTCTCCTTCGGACTCGGTCGATTTTCCAGGCGCAGCAGGTTGCGGCCGCTGCGCAGTTCGCACAGGCCATCGTCCGGTTGCTGGGAAAAGTGCGTGCCGAAGCCGAATGGCAACTTGAACTGCCGTTCGATCATGCGCCCGCTGGGGGGATGGAACAGGTAGACGAACCCGATGCCGGCCAGGCTCAGGTTGGCCAGGGCGCACCCGACGATCAGCTGCTCGCTGATCAAGCCGAAATACTGAAACTGGTGGAAGCGCCGCCACTTGGCCAGGGCTCCCAGGCGCCGGCCCATGGGCGAGCGAAAATCGAAATCGCGGTAGTTGATCCGCTTAGGCGGCGTAGTGAAGATGCCGTAGTGCGGCTGGCCGTCGTCCTGAATCAAGCGCTCCATCTTGGGTGGCCTCGCGGGAAAGACCAGGGCGATGCTAGCACCCGGGCTGCCGCCGCGGCATTCACCAACCGCGTCAGACCCTGGGGCAAAAGCGGCCAAGCGACCGTGCTAGGCCACGACCTGGTTGCGGCCGAAGGCCTTGGCCTCGTAAAGCGCGCGGTCGGCATGCTCGTACAACTGCGCGAAACCGCCCTCTCCGCCGGGCAAAAAGCAGGCGACACCAATAGACATGGTCAGCATGCTTGCGGTGTCCGAGCGCTCATGCCGAATACCCAGCTGCTCCAGGCTGGATCGCAACACTTCCGCGCGCTGACGCGCCTCTTTATGGCCTATGTCGTAAAGGAGCACGGCGAACTCCTCGCCGCCCAGGCGCACCGCCATATCCAGCGGGCGACGCCCCACTGCTTGCAGCAGGCTGGCGACCTGCTGCAGAACACCGTCGCCGGCCTGATGGCCGTAGCAGTCGTTGTAGGCTTTGAAATGATCGATGTCACAAAGCAGCAACGCCAGGGAGCGCCCCTCACGCTGGGCCTGACGGCGCAGCCGCTCGAACTGACGATTGAAACTGCGGCGGTTGTTCAGCCCAGTCAGACTGTCGTGGTCGGCCAGGATGCGCATCAGGCGACTGATCAAAAAATGTTCGCGCGACTTGAACTCCAGCAGGTAGCAGCCGACGGCGCCGATCAGGTTGCTGAACAGCAGAAACACGCAGTTATTGATCAGCTGCGGCGTCGCCAGACCGGCCCAGAGTTCGGCTGCCACATAACTGAGGAGTACCAGCAAGGCACAGCCGGCCGCTTCGCCCAGACGCAAGCCGATCAGGAAGTAGGCCCCCATGCTGATCAGCAGCAGCCCCTCATAGGGGTACGTCGGGTCGGCCCGATGAGCGATGCCGACCACCAAGGCGGCGCCCACGCCGAGGGCCAGGATGCACAGCAGGCTCAAGGGCAGCGTCAGCCGCAGGCAGTCGCGGCGAAACATCGGCCAGGCACAAATCGCCAACAGGGCAAAGACCACCAGGCGAACGCCGAGCATCCCCCATACTTGCGGACCTTGAACCATCACGAAGTCCAATGCCGCGAACGCCAGCCACAGCACCATGGCAACGCTCAGGGCGATACGCTTGAGCACCAGACTGTCTTGCAGGACATAGACCCGGTACTCGCGTTCGAGCGCGGGTCCGAAGCGCAAGGCGCGAAAGCCCTGGGCAAGCTGCTCGGCATAGGGGCTGGGGTGAACCTCATCCAACCAAGCATCCGGGTGCGCCACCGTTACCTCTACTGGTCAGACTTGCGTGGGCCCTGCGCCTCGGCAGGGTCGTCGATATTACGACGCCAGAAATAAAACGCCTATCCCCCGACACAGCCCCAGGCGACCTCAGACCTCGAACTCGGCCTGCAACGCCGCACGTACGCAGTGCAGCACACCCTCCTCCAGACGCCCGGCGAACAGCGGAAGGATTGCGCCAACCGGCGGCAGCTCGCCTTCACCGTCCAGGAAGGCGTCCTGCAGCTCGCCGAGCAGCTCCTCGGGCAGATCCAGCGCCTGTTCCAGGGACAGTTGCTGCCGACCGATTGCCTCGGCCAGCAGGCTGTAGACGTTCTTCTCGCTGCATTTGAGCTGGCCGGCAATTTGCGTCGGCGTCATCCCGGCGCGCGCCAGGCTGACCAGCTCATGCCGCAGATCGACCACCACCGGCGGCGCTTGCTCCGCGCCGCCCAGCACGTCGAGGAAGGCCTCGCCGTAACGTTCCAGCTTGCGCGCACCGACGCCGCTGACCTGGGCCATTTCCGCCAGGCTGCCGGGCTTGCTGCGCAGCATTTCCAACAGCGTGGCGTCCGGGAATATCACGTAGGGCGGCACCCCATGCTCCTCCGCCAGCTTGCGACGCAAGGCGCGCAACGCCTCCCACTGCTCGCGCTCTTCGCCCCGGACCAGCTGGCTGGCGGCGCTGCTGGAGCCCTTGGCGCTGTGCTGAGGCTTGAGATCGCGGCGCAGCTGCAGGTTCACTTCGCCGCGCAACAAGGGCCGGCAACTATCCGACAGGCGCAGCCCGCCGTAGCCTTCGAGGTCGACGTCGGCCAGGCCGCGCGCCACCAGCTGGCGAAACAGCGAACGCCACTCGCTCTCGCCGAGCGCCTTGCCGACACCGAACACCGTCAGGTGCTGATGACCGAGGCCGCGCACCTTGTCGTTGTCGCGACCGAGCAACAGGTCGACCAGGTGGCCGACGCCATAGCGCTGACCGCTGCGGTAGATCGCCGACAGGGCCTGGCGGGCCGGCTCGGTGGCGTCCCAGGTCTCCGCCGCGTCGGTGCAGGTGTCGCAATGCCCGCACGGCTGCGGCAGTTCCTCGTCGAAGTAGGCCAGCAGCACCTGGCGTCGGCAGCGGGTTTCCTCGCACAGGGCGAGCATGGCGTCGAGCTTGTGCTGCTCGACCCGCTTGTGGCGCTCGTCGCCCTCGGAATTGTTGAGCATCTGCTTGAGAAAGATCACATCCTGCAGGCCATAGGCCATCCAGGCATCCGCTGGCAGACCGTCGCGACCGGCACGACCGGTTTCCTGGTAGTAGGCCTCCAGCGACTTGGGCAGGTCGAGGTGGGCGACAAAACGCACGTTGGGCTTGTCGATGCCCATGCCGAAGGCGATGGTCGCCACCATGATCAGCCCCTCCTCGTTGAGAAAGCGCTTCTGGTGGTAGGCGCGCAGTTCATTGCTCAGCCCGGCGTGGTAGGGCAGCGCCGGGAAGCCCTGCCCGGAGAGGAAGGCGGCGACTTCCTCGACCTTCTTGCGCGACAGGCAGTAGACGATGCCCGCGTCGCCCTTGCGCGCGGCCAGGAACGCCAGCAGCTGCTTGCGTGGCTGCTCCTTGGGCACGATGCGGTAGAAGATATTCGGCCTGTCGAAGCTCGACAGGAAGCGCTCGGCCTGCTGCAGGTGCAGGCGGTTGATGATCTCTTCGCGGGTGCGCATGTCCGCCGTGGCGGTCAGGGCGATGCGCGGCACCTCGGGAAACAGCTCGGCGAGCTGCCCCAATTGCAGGTACTCGGGGCGGAAGTCGTGTCCCCACTGCGACACGCAGTGGGCTTCGTCGATGGCGAACAGGGCGATCTGCAGGCGCTGCAGGAACGCCAGCATGCGCGGCTGGACCAGACGCTCGGGGGCCAGGTAGAGCAGCTTGATTTCGCCGCGCTTGATGCGTTCGGCGATCTCGCGCTGGGCATCGGCGTCCAGGGTGGAGTTCAGCGCCACCGCGGCGACGCCCAATTCGTCGAGGGTGGCGACCTGGTCGTCCATCAAGGCGATCAGCGGCGACACCACCACCGCCAGGCCCTCGCGCAGCAGCGCCGGCACCTGGAAGCACAGCGACTTGCCGCCGCCGGTGGGCATCAGCACCAGGGCATCGCCGCCGCTCGCCACGCGCTCGATGATCGCACCTTGATTCCCCCGGAAGGCATCGTAGCCGAAGATGTCTTTGAGAATGCGCTGGGCCTGTTCGAGCATAGGAACTCCATGTTGGCGGGGCCGAGCCCATCCCTGAACCGACCCCGAGAGCGCCCATCGGCGTGGGCGCGACGCCTTGGCGCCGTGACAAAGCCGCGCATTATACGTCAGCCGCCAGCCACGCAGGTCCACGCCCATCGGCGATACCGAGCGCAGGTCACCGCGACTCCCAAAAGTTTCCCGCGGGGCACCGGGATTGGCCGGTTTCGTAAAAGGCGTGCGGCGAAAAAAAACTGCGGGGCGCGCGCCTATGCAGGGTGATCCGGGCTAAAATTCAGCCTCGTACACTCCTTCAAGGTAGCCCCCACGATGTCCTTTGCCGAGCAACTGTCCCGCCTGCAAGCCTTTCTAGATGCCGATGAGCTGCATGAAGAGGCCCTGGACTACGTGGCTGCCCATGGCTATCTCACTGCCCTGTCGATCTGCGCGGAGCCGATTCCGGAGCGTGAGTGGATCGACGCCCTGTTCGCCGAGCCGCCGCACTATCGCAGTGACGCCGAGCGCGACGAAATCGAAGCGACCTTGCTGCAGCTCAAGGCCCACATCGCCCGGCAACTGGCCAGCGACGATGACCCGGAGATGCCGTGCGAGCTCGACCTGGGCGAGGATCCGGACGATTCCGACCTGCGCGGCTGGTGCATCGGCTTCATGGAAGGGGTATTCCTGCGCGAGGCGACCTGGTTCGAAGACGCCGAAGACGAAGTCAGCGAACTGCTGCTGCCGATCATGGTCGGCTCGGGCCTGTTTGACGAGCAGCCGGAATTTGCCGAAATCGCCCGCGACCAAGACCTGGTCGACAGCATGGTCGAGCAGATCCCCGAACTGCTGACCGCCCTGTTCCTGCTGTGCCATGCCCCGGAAGAGAAGCCGGCCCTGCTCAAGCCGCGCCATCACTAAGCGACTGCGCCATGGCGCATAGCGATATCCGCGAAAGCAACCACCGCAGCGTGCGCTACGCCCTGCTTGCGGTGGGCTGGCTGTGCGTCGTGCTCGGTGTGGTGGGCATCTTCCTGCCGGTGCTGCCGACCACGCCCTTCCTGCTCCTGGCTGCGGCCTGCTTCGTGCGCAGCTCCAAGCGCTTCTACCGCTGGTTGGTCTGCCACCCCCACCTGGGCCCCTGGATTCGCGACTACCTCGAGGGCCAGGGCATCCCGCGCCGGGCCAAGGTCTACGCCCTGGCTCTGATGTGGCTGAGCATCGCCTTCTCCTGCTACCTGGTGCCGCTGCCCTGGGCACGTGCCTTTATGCTCACCAGCGCAGTTCTGGTCAGCCTCTATATCCTCAAGCAGAAGACCCTGCCCAACCCCTGATCTCCGGGCGTTCGATCATCGCCAACTCGCGGCCTGGCCCACGCAAAGACGGCGAAACGCCTCGCCAGCGCCTAGACTAGCTTCATCTTCTGCAGAGGCGCGGCATATGCGGCAACGGCAGCGCATTCAAGGACGGAGCCCGCGCCTGCCCGCGCTGTGGCTTGGCGCCTGCGTGTTGCTTGTCGGGCTCACCAGCGCCCTGGCCAACTGGGACTTCGAGCTCATCCTGCAGAATGCCGAACGCCGCTACGGCGAACTCGGCACCGCCAAACAACGGATTGGAGCCTGGGACGAGTTGATCAAGGCCAGCGGCAATCTGCCGGAAAGGGAAATGCTCAGCGCGGTCAATAGCTTCTTCAACCGCCAGTTGCGGTTCGTCGACGATATCCGCACCTGGCAGCAGGTCGACTACTGGGCCACGCCGATCGAGGCCCTGGTCCAGGGGGCCGGAGACTGCGAGGACTACTCCATCGCCAAGTATTTCACCCTGCGCCGCCTAGGCGTTCCCAGCGACAAGCTGCGCATCACCTACGTCAAGGCGCTGCGTCTGAACCAGGCACACATGGTACTGACCTACTACACAAGCCCTGCTGCCGAACCCCTGGTGCTGGACAACCTGATCAACGAAATCCGCCCGGCCTCCCAACGCAAGGACCTGCTTCCGGTCTACGCCTTCAATGCCGAAGGTCTGTACCTACCGGGCGGCCGCGACAAGAAAGGCGACGCCAAACGGCTTTCTCGCTGGCAGGACCTGCTGGAAAAAATGCGCACTGAAGGCTTCGCCATTGGCGACGGCTAGGAGACCGCCATGTCCCTGCTCAAACAGCTATTTCTCGCCATCTGCCTGTTCCTTATGGTGGCCTTCAGCGGCAGTTTCGTCGTCAGCCTGGAGAGCTCACGGGAGCAGCTGATCAGCCAGCTGCGCGCCCATGCACAAGACGCCGCCACCGCCCTGGGCCTGTCGATGGCGCCCCATGTGGACGACCCGGCCATGCTGGAACTGATGGTCACCTCGATTTTCGACAGCGGCTACTTCACCAGCATCCGCGTGGTCGGCATCCCCGGCGAGCAGGTCATGGTCGAACGGCAGGCGGCCAGCGCTATCGGCGAGGTGCCTACATGGTTCGCCGAACTGGTCGACCTTCGTCCCCAGGCGGGCGACGCCTTGATCATGCGGGGTTGGGAGCAGGCCGCCCGGGTCGAAGTGCTCAGCCACCCCCGATTCGCCCTCGCCAAGCTCTGGAACGGCGCCCTCGGCAGCCTGGCCTGGCTGATGCTTTGCGGCCTTATCAGTGCGATTCTCGGTGGCTGGCTGCTGCGCACCCAGCTGCGCCCGCTGGACACTATGGTGCAGCAGGCCCAGGCGATCACCCGCCGCGAGTTCATCACCCTGCCCAAGGTGCCGCGCACGCCCGAGCTCAAGCGCGTGGTCCTGGCGATGAACCAGATGGTCGACAAGCTCAAGGCGCTGTTCGCGGAAGAGGCTGCGCGCAGTGAACGGCTGCGCGAGGAGGCCTATCAGGACAGCCTCACCGGCCTGGCCAACCGTCGCCTGTTCGAGATTCGCCTGACCAATCAGCTGGACAGCCAGGAACACCACACCGAGGGGTATCTCACCCTGCTGCGGATCAACGACCTGGGCGGACTCAACGAACGCTTTGGCGGCCCGCACGCCGATGCCCTGCTGACGGCCATCGGCGAGCTGCTCAAGCGCCTGCTCGACCGCCCCAATCGCAAGGCCTGGCTGGCCTCGCGAAGCCGCGGCGCCGAGTTCAGCCTGCTGGCACCGGGCCTGAGCGGCGAAGACGCCGAACAACTGGCCTATGAACTCACTGAGGGTTTGGAAAGCTTGCGCGAAACCGGGGCGAGCGACTGCGCGCCGGTGGCCTACATCGGCATCGCCGCCTTCCGCCCGGGCGAAGATGTCGCCCAGGTGCTGGGACGCGCCGATCAGGCCCTGGCCCAGGCCCAGGCGTTCGGCGAGCCTGGCAAGCCTTGGCAACGCCTGGAGTACTCCGAGGGTCAGCCCAACCAGGGCCTGCATGACTGGCGCGAATGGCTCGACGATGCCCTGAGCCAGAACAAGCTGCGCCTCTACCTGCAGCCGGTGGTGGCCTGTGCCGATCGCACCACGATTCTGCACCACAAGGTATTGGCACGGCTGCTGGGACCGCGTGGCGAGACCATCGTGGCGGGCCGTTTCCTGCCCTGGATCGAGCGCCTGGGTTGGGCCGCGCGCTTCGACCTGGTCATGCTCAAGCACTGCCTCGCCCACCTCAGCCGCCACGCGCATCCGGTGGCGCTCAGCCTTTCGGCCACCACCCTGCGCGAACCCGAGAACTTCTCGCGTCTGCTGGCCGTCCTCAAGCAACACCCCCAACAAGCCGAACTGCTCACCCTCGAAGTCGACGAACACCATCTGCCACCGCCACCGGAACTGGAAGCTCTGAGCCAGGCTGTGCGCGATGCCGGCTGCCGCCTGGGGCTGCAGCACTTCGGCGGTCATTTCAGCCTGATCGGCAACCTGACCCACCTCGGCCTGGCCTACCTGAAGATCGACGGCAGCTATATCCGCGCCATCGACCGGGAAAGTGACAAGCGCCTGTTCATCGAGGCAATCTTCCGCGCCACCAACAGCATCGACCTGCCGTTGCTGGCCGAGATGGTAGAGACCGAAGGCGAACTGGAAGTACTAGAAGAGATGGGCATCGACGGCGCCATGGGCCGCCTTATCGGACTACCAGCGCCCTGGCAGACGCCATAGAGACCTCATCGCAGCGGCGGCTCGTCACCGCCGAGCAAGCTGCCGAGACCCTCGAGTTCGGCCCGGGTTTCCGCACGCTGGCTCAGCTTACGCCGCGCCGCCTCCGGCAGGTCCGTGTAACGAATGACACCGCGACTGACCAGCGCCGAGACCACATCCTCCAGCACGCGGATCATCTCCAGGTCGGACTGCTGCAGCGCCACCAGGCGATTGTTCAACGCATGACTGGCGAGCCAGGCCTGCACTTCCGGATCGTCCGCCGGCATGCTTTGGCTCATGCTGTCGAACGGCTCCTGCTCCACTCGCAAGATCCGCCGTCGCTCATCGCGCTGTACGTAGACCATGGATGCCTCCTGCTACTGCTCAAAAGAAGGCCCGCCACCCTGGGGTGGCGGGCCGGCTCTATGCCTGCAGATTAGACCGTATCGACCTTCAACGTACCGTCGGCGAGCATATTGAGGATTACATCGGCCTCTGACCCCACCGAATAACTGGCGAACAAGTTGACGTCCTGCAGCACTATCGTCTGGTCTGGCGTCGCGAAATTCCCACCACCCGATGCATCGACCTTGATAACCGTGTCGAGCGCCGCCGTCCCTACCAGCGAATCGGTAGATATATCGATGTAACTCAGCAGATTACCGAGATCCCCCGCCGAGCCGTTTTCACCCACCAGCAACTGCGACAGATCCAGTCGATCGCCTCCGGAATTGAAGCCCTTGGCGAAGTCCGTGACGGTATCGGTTCCGGTTTCCCCTAGCAGCCACTTGAACGTGTCAGCGCCTCCGCCGCCGGTCAGCGTGTCGTTGCCCAGGCCCCCAATCAGCACATCGTCGCCCTCACCGCCGATCAGGGTGTCGTTGCCGGTACTGCCAAGCAGCACCTCGTCCGCGGCAGTGCCATTCAAGGTAAAGCCGGCGGCCGGAGAACCAGTTCCTTCCACGGATACGCTAAAGCTGGTGGTAGGAATCGCATCGCCGTCGCCATCCGTTGCATCCAGGTTGAAACTCAGGTTGGCATCGTCTGGGAATATTTCCTCGGTGACCGTGATCGACAAGAGGCGGTATGAGTCCCCACTTGCAGCTCCGAGACGAATTTCGTCGAAGCCGTTGGCCAATATGTCGGCTGGGTCGTTGGGATTGTCATAGGTCATCGTGGAGCCAGCGATTGGGTCCAGGATATCGAACACCGTGGTAGTGCTCTGACCTGTTCCAGGTGGAGGGGTCCACGTACCCGAGGCGATCAACACGCCGGCACTGAATACTGCCCAAGTCAGCGAGTCCACGTGAGGACCACTGTTTCTAAGGTTATTCAGGGTAAAGCGGGTATTTACGACGTTCGTATTGAAAGCCACCTTCAATAGCTCGCCGCTATCAACATGATTGTTGTCGATGCCCAAGCCCGGCGTAGACGAGTTGATGCCCCCGGTGGCTGGACTGGAGGCCAACTCGGTGAAGGTCGCCGTCACCCCATTGATCGGCAAGACCAACGTAGGTACTGGACCTCCCGGGGTGAGCCCAATCAGAGACTTCGTCGTCTCCATCGTGGGACTAGGCGTCACCAGATTGAAGTCGTAGGTGCCGTCGACATTCATCGTCAGGATGAAGAAGGTTTCGCCACTGCCGTTGATGGTCGCAGTCAGTACCGAGGAGCCGTCCGGGTTATCCACCGTGTTGTAATTGATGTGCGCATTGGGTGCGACACCAGACAGGTGGAAGGCGCCGAAACCGTCGCCACCAAAGTCGATGTCCGCAACGCCATGCAGGGTTCCGGCAAAGTTCCCCATAATGCCGTCTTGAATACCGTGGACTACCGGCACATCGTCCTCGATATGCACCAGGAAACCGCCAGCCAGTGCCAGTGGGTCGCTGCCATCACTCGCCTGAAGGATGCTGGCGAAGTTGAAGGTCAGCAGTTCGTTGTCATCACTGTTATTCAGTGGATGATCGAGAGGCCCTAGCAGATTGAAGGTGTAATCGCCGTTGGCTTGCACCTGCAAGGTGTAGATCACGGCGCCGCCTGGCCCCGCCGTTGCAGTCAGGGTGTCGCCAGATACCGAGTAGACCAACGCCACACCCGCGGACGTCGCCATCGCCAAGCCACTGGTGTCAGTGGACAGGGAGAACTGTGCTGTAGTTGCCGGCGGACCTACAAGCAAGTCGACCAAGCTGCCTGCAGCAACCGTGTTGACCGCATCGAGATCGGTGATTCCCCCAGGCAGCTCATCTTCATCGACCCGTGCGACCACCGGGCTTTGGTCTTCCACATAGACGGTCAAGGTGGCGTTGGCCGGATCACCATCGTTGTCGACAATGGTGTAGTTGAAGGCCTCGACCTTGTCGCCGTTGATGCCGGAAGGCGCCTGGTAAATCCAGGCTCCCGTGGCAAAGTTGAAGGACAGCTTGCCACCTTGCGCCGTGGTGATATCACTCAGCTGACTGCCCGCGATATTCGGCCCGCTACTGGCGACGATGGTGCCCACGCCATCCCATGTATAGGTGATGCCATTGATTTCGATGGACTGTATGTAGCCAGGGCCATCGGCGCCGAAGGCGTCGTCGTCACCGCCACCGACCGCATTGTCGTTGCCGAGCAGCACGTTGCCGGACACCACATCACCGAGCACCTGCCCGACCAAGGTATCGATCAGGTCATCGAAGTCGCCGACCAGGATAGGTGCCCCTTCGCCATCCACGTCGATATCCTGCAGGCGCGCCAGGCTGATGCCATTACCGACGCCGATCGAGGTGACGCTGATGCCGTTGTCGTTGACGAAGCTATTCCATGCGGTGGCCACCGGTGTAGTCAGCGAGGTGCCTCCCGGCCCGGTCTGCTGATTCGGATTGCCATCGCTGATGAAGAACACCTGATTGCTCCAGCCCGGAATCGGGCTATAGGCGCCCATGGTTTCGATGATCGCGTCGGTAAAGTCCGTCTGACCATTGAACGGACGTGTCCCCCCCTCAGCAGGATTGAGGCTGGCGATCAAGCTGTTCAGAGAAGCGAAATCCGTGACTTGTGCGTAAGAGGTCGCCGTCGCCGAGAAGGCGACCAGCTTGATGTTCACCGCTCCGGGAGTTCCGTTGAACAGCGCCTGCCCAGCTGCCCGCACCGCCTGCAACATCTGGTTCAACTCGGCGTCATTAATGCTGCCGCTGAAGTCCAGGACGAAGGCCACATTGAAGTCCTTACTCTGCCCTGCCAGCACGCTTGCGCTGTCATTCTGCGCCAGCGGCACATCGTCCTCGACGTCGATGGTGAAGCTGCCCGCCTCGAAGCCGCCGACTGGGTCACCGTCGCCGTCGGTGGCAGTCAACACGCCGGAGAAATCGATCGGCAAGCCGAGCAACTGACCGTCATCGGTACTGCCAGGTTGAGGATGATCCAACGGTCCTTGCAGACTGAAGCTGTAGCTGCCGTCCGCATTGACCTGCAGGGTGAAGATGGTTTGAGCGCCCGCGCTTGCCGTCAGCAGGTTGCCCACCACGCTATAGCTCAGGGGTGTCCCATCAGAGGTCAGGCCTTGCGCCACCATGGAGTTGATGGCCGCCGGGCTGTCGGACAAGCCGAAGTCGCCGGGCCCATCGGCGCCAAAATTGACCAACGCATTGAGGGTACCTGCACCGCCAGACGCAGTCGTGGACTGGCCGCCTTCATCGTTGCCCTCATGCGGCGCCCCATCCACCAGGGTCAGGGCATCTTCGTGCACAGTCCCGGACACAGTAGGCCGCTGACCATAGCTACCCGACTGTACCGGCCCATCATCCTCGAAGCGGAACACCCCGGCCGCGCCCAGGTCGATCGACACGCTGTCGCTGTCACCGTCGCCATCGGTCAGGGTCTGCACCAGTTTCAGTACACCGGCATCGAGCAACAGGGTCTGCGCATCGTCATGGTCAGCGGTGTCGCTGTGCCAGATGTTGTCCAGCAGCTGCAGGGTCACCGCACCCGTCGCCGGGTCGATGGTCAGGGTGAAGTAGTCATCCAGGCCCACGCTGCCGGTGATCACATGGCCCGACTGATTGAGCACGATCTCCGCACCCTTCCCGTCCGGTGCGCTCGCGTCCACCGCGAACAAGCCGCTGGGCACATCACTGCCCGTCAACATCAGGCTATAGGCCGTCGTGCCAGGGCCATCGGCGCCATAGGCACTATCGAATTGCGCCTGCACCAGCGCGCCACTCAGCACCGCCATGGCGATGCCATCACCGCCCACGCCGCCAAAGGCCGGCAGGCTCTCGTCCACTTTTGCCTTGCCCAGCTCAGGGGCATATTCATTCAGGCTGGCATCCGGGCCGTCGTCCTCGAAGCGGAACACCCCGGCCGCGCCAAGGTCGATCGACACGCTGTCGCTGTCACCGTCGCCATCGGTCAGGGTCTGCACCAGTTTCAGTACACCGGCATCGAGCAACAGGGTCTGCGCATCGTCATGGTCAGCGGTGTCGCTGTGCCAGATGTTGTCCAGCAACTGCAGGGTCACCGCACCCGTCGCCGGGTCGATGGTCAGGGTGAAGTAGTCATCTACGCCCACGCTGCCGGTGATCACGTTGCCCACCTGACTCAGCAGGATCTGCGCGCCCTTGCCGTCCGGTGCGCTCGCGTCCACCGCGAACAAGCCGCTGGGCACATCACTGCCCGTCAACATCAGGCTATAGGCCGTCGTGCCAGGGCCATCGGCGCCATAGGCGCTGTCGAACTGCGCCTGCACCACGGCCGCACTCAGCATCGCCATGGCGATGCCGTCACCGCCCACGCCGCCAAAGGCCGGCAGGCTCTCGTCCACTTCTGCCTTGCCCAGCTCAGGGGCATATTCATTCAGGCTGGCATCCGGGCCGTCGTCCTCGAAGCGGAACACCCCGGCCGCGCCCAGGTCGATCGACACGCTGTCGCTGTCACCGTCACCATCGGTCAGGGTCTGCACCAGCTCCAGCACACCGGCATCGAGCAACAGGGTCTGCGCATCGTCATGGTCTGCGGTGTCGCTGTGCCAGATGTTGTCCAGCAGCTGCAGGGTCACCTCGCCCGTCGCCGGGTCGATGGTCAGGGTGAAGTAGTCCGCCGCGCCCACGCTGCCGGTGATCACGTTGCCCACCTGACTCAGCAGGATCTGCGCCCCCTTGCCATCCGGCGCGCTCGGGTCCACCGCGAACAGCCCGCTGGGCACGCCATTACCGTCCAGCGCCAGGCTATAGCTGGTCGTCCCGGGACCATCGGCGCCGTAGGAACTGTCGAACTGCGCCTGCACCAGCGCGCCACTCAGCACCGCCATGGCGATGCCATCACCGCCCACGCCGCCAAAGGCCGGCAGGCTCTCGTCCACTTCTGCCTTGCCCAGATCGGGGGCATCTTTGTTCAAGCTGGCATCCGGGCCGTCGTCCTCGAAGCGGAACACTCCGGCCGCACCCAGGTCGATCGACACACTGTCGCTGTCACCGTCGCCATCGGTCAGGGTCTGCACCAGTTTCAGTACACCGGCATCGAGCAACAGGGTCTGCGCATCGTCATGGTCAGCGGTGTCGCTGTGCCAGATGTTGTCCAGCAGCTGCAGGGTCACCGCACCCGTCGCCGGGTCGATGGTCAGGGTGAAGTAGTCATCCAGGCCCACGCTGCCGGTGATCACATGGCCCGACTGATTGAGCAGGATCTGCGCACCCTTGCCGTCCGGCGCGCTCGCGTCCACCGCGAACAGCCCGCTGGGCACATCACTGCCCGTCAACATCAGGCTATAGGCCGTCGTGCCAGGGCCATCGGCGCCATAGGCACTGTCGAATTGCGCCTGCACCACGGCCGCACTCAGCATCGCCATGGCGATGCCATCAACGCCCTCGCCACCGAAGGCCGGCAGGCTCTCGTCCACTTTTACCTTGCCCAAGTCAGGGGCTTGATCACTCAGACGGGCCACCGGCACATCGTCCTCGACATCGATGGTGAAGCTGCCGGCCGGGAAACCGCCCACCAGCGGGTCGCCGTCACCGTCGGTGGCAGTCAGTACGCCGGAGAAGTCGATGCCCAGGCCCGCCAGGGTCTCGCCGTCATTGCCGTCCATCAGCGGATGGTCGATCGGCCCCAACAGGGTGAACTGGTAGCTGCCGTCGGCATTCACCACCAGGGTGAACACGTCATAGCCGCTGACGCTGGCGGTCAGGGTACTGCCCACCAACGCGTAGCTCAGCGCCTCGCCACCGGAAGTCAGGTTCTGAGCGCTTAGAGCGCTGAGGTCTGCAGACAAGCCGAAGCTGCCCGGACCGTCGGCACCGAAGTTGACCAGCGCGTGCAAAGCCCCGGCCGCACCACTGGCCGTCAGTACCTGGCCACCCTCGCTGTTGCCCTGGTGCGGGCTTTGCAGCGGGTCTTCATGCACCAACTGGTTGATCGTCGGCCGCTGCTCGCCAACCACCGCCACCGGCACGTCATCCTCGACATTGATGGTGAAGCTGCCCGCCGGCAAGCCACCTACCAGCGGGTCGCCGTCACCGTCGGTGGCAGTCAGTACGCCGGAGAAGTCGATACCCAGGCCCGCCAGGGTCTCGCCATCATTGCCGTCCATCAGCGGATGGTCGATTGGCCCCAACAAGGTGAACTGGTAACTACCATCGCCATTCACCACCAGGGTGAACACGTCATAGCCGCTGACGCTGGCGGTCAGGGTACTGCCCGCCAGCGAGTAGCTCAGCGCCTCGCCACCGGAAGTCAGGCTCTGAGCGCTTAGAGCGCTGAGGTCTGCAGACAAGCCGAAGCTGCCCGGACCATCGGCCCCGAAGTTGACCAGCGCGTGCAAAGCCCCGGCGGCACCACTGGCCGTCAGTACCTGGCCACCCTCGCTGTTGCCCTGATGCGGGCTTAGTAGCGGATCTTCGTGGACCAACTGGTTGATGGTCGGCTGCTCTTCACCGCCGGCCGCCACCGGCACATCATCCTCGACATCGATGGTGAAGCTGCCGGCCGGGAAACCGCCCACCAGCGGGTCGCCGTCACCGTCGGTGGCAGTCAGTACGCCGGAGAAGTCGATGCCCAGGCCCGCCAGGGTCTCGCCGTCATTGCCGTCCATCAGCGGATGGTCGATTGGCCCCAACAAGGTGAACTGGTAACTACCATCGCCATTCACCACCAGGGTGAACACGTCATAGCCGCTGACGCTGGCGGTCAGGGTACTGCCCACCAGCGAGTAGCTCAGCGCCTCGCCACCGGAAGTCAGGCTCTGAGCGCTTAGAGAGCTGAGGTCTGCAGACAAGCCAAAGTTGCCCGGACCGTCGGCCCCGAAGTTGACCAGCGCGTGCAAAGCCCCGGCCGCACCACTGGCCGTCAGCACCTGGCCACCCTCGCTGTTGCCCTGGTGCGGGCTTTGCAGCGGGTCTTCATGCACCAGCTGGTTAATGGTCGGCCGCTGTTCGCCAACCACCGCCACCGGCACGTCGTCCTCGACATCGATGGTGAAGCTGCCGGCCGGCAAGCCACCTACCAGCGGATCGCCGTCACCGTCGGTGGCAGTCAGTACGCCGGAGAAGTCGATGCCCAGGCCCGCCAGGGTCTCGCCGTCATTGCCGTCCATCAGCGGATGGTCGATCGGCCCCATCAGGTTGAACTGGTAGCTGCCGTCGGCATTCACCACCAGGGTGAACACGTCATAGCCGCTGACGCTGGCGGTCAGGGTACTGCCCACCAGCGAGTAGCTCAGCGCCTCGCCACCGGAAGTCAGGCTCTGAGCGCTTAGAGAGCTGAGGTCTGCAGACAAGCCAAAGTTGCCCGGACCGTCGGCCCCGAAGTTGACCAGCGCGTGCAAAGCCCCGGCCGCACCACTGGCCGTCAGCACCTGGCCACCCTCGCTGTTGCCCTGGTGCGGGTTTAGCAGCGGGTCTTCATGCACCAGCTGGTTAATGGTCGGCCGCTGTTCGCCAACCACCGCCACCGGCACGTCGTCCTCGACATTGACGACAAAGCTGCCGCTGTTGAATGCACCGACCGAGTCACCATCACCATCGGTGGCGGTAAGCAGAGCGGAGAAGTCGATTGGCAGACTCAGCAACTCATCGTCGTTGCCGTCGGCCACGGGATGGTCCAGCGGGCCGACCAGGGTGAAGGTATAACTGCCGTCGCTATTCACCTGCAGCGTGAATACCGTGGTCGCGCCGGCCGAAGCAGTCAGCAGGTTGCCGGCCACGCTGTAGGACAGGGCCGTACCGCCCGATGTCAGGCCTTGTGCTGAGAGGGAGGACAACGCCGCGGGGCTGACCGAGAGGCCAAAGCTGCCCGGACCATCCGCACCGAAGTTGACCAGGGCATGCAAGGCGCCAACAGCCCCCGAGGCGACGTTCGTCACGCCATCACCATCGCTGACACCGCCAGTAACCTCGTCTTCGTCTACGAACGTTAAAACCACTGCCCCCTCACCCTCGGCGAGGCTAGGACCGTCGTCATTGACCAGCACATCGAGTGACACAGTCGGCGACACATCGCCATCCAGGTCGAACACCCGCACCTGAAAGCTCTCGCCAACCTGGTCCGCCGCGCCGGTCGCGTTCGGATTACTGTGATCCAGCGTGTTGGCGGTAAGCGTATAAGTCCAGTTGCCCGCGGCATCCACGGTCAGAATGCCGTACTGCCCCTGGACCACACCGCCATTGGTGACATCGATCCAGATGCCATTGAAGTCGAGGACCTCCAGCGCGGACACGCCATCTGGCGAGGTGACGATGAACCTTCCGGAGGATTGCTCGGCATTGCTTGAGGGATTGGTGCCAGTGCTCAGCGCTTGCTCATCGACCTGTGCAGGGCCAGTGACGACCGAACCCTCGAAGTCCTGATACTCGACCTCTATTTCCGGGGTGGAATCGATGGCGGGCGGCGTTTCGTCCTCTGCGACAAAGGGCTCAGGATCTGGGAACTCAGGCCCTGCACTGAGGCCCTCGGTCGGAAAGCCGATGATCGGCTCGAGCGCGCCTGCCGTTTCACCCAGCAGGACGAAGCTGTGTCCGCCGCCGCCACCAGCGCCTGCACCACCTCCTGCGCCTGGACCTGCTGCAGGCGCCTCGGCGGTCAGGGTCGGGTCCTCACCGGCTTCGATGGCAGCTTGCAGCTGCTCGACATCGGTCAGGTCATCTGGGCTGGGTACATCGGAGATTGCCTGCTGTGCAGGCGCCGAACCTTCGGGGGACTGGACCAGCAACTGCTCGCTGAGGTTCAGGTTGCTGTCACGCCCGAGGGTCAGTTGCTGACCATTGCGCAGATCCAACGCCACGGCGCCTGCGACGCCGGTGACCAGTTGCTCGCCGGCATAGACGCGATCGCCCTCGGTAAGGAGCCGCCGCGATCCATCGCCCGCCACCGCATAGACCTCGCCGATAACCTGACTGACGACCCCGATCAAAGTAGCCATGATTCCATCCTCACTGCAGCTGCCGACCTTCGCCGACTCGACTCAAAAAGGGCCGAAACACCTTTCCGAACATGGAGCGCGTCCAAGCAGCAACTGAGTGAAATGACACGGCGTACATGGCCAATCAACAAACAGACACGACAAAAAAATGTCACACAGCCAACGTCGTACTACTCCATCAGAAAAATCCCCGCCCTATGTAATGCGAACTGTGTTCGACCACCGTTTTCCCAAGCAGCGACTCACTAGACGCGCTTGCATGCCTTCTGAATGAAAACACTGGGATCCTTTCGCGGAATTGCATAAGACTTTTTCTTCATAAGCCTTGTGCGAATTTTTTCTGAGCGCCCTAAAAACTTGTTCTTAGCTAAAACGTTAAGAGCCTGAAGCGTTTATATGCCCAGAAAGAGACAAGTTTCTGGCGACAGAAAAAAATACCTATATAGGGAGATTCATCACATGCGCGCTTTAAACCCCCTTTGGGCCGGCATGCTGCTGGCAATGACCTGCGCCCAGGCCCAGGCGATGACCTTGTCCGAGGCGATCCAGAGCACGCTGGACAACCACCCGGAAATTCACGCCGGCATCAACAGCCGCCTCTCGTCGGAAGAGGAAATGAAGATCGCCAAGGGCGGCTACCTGCCGACAGTCGACCTGCTGGTCGGCTACGGCCGCGAGCACACCGACAGCCCGACCACCCGCGCACGCGTACCGGGCTCTCACAACACCGAAACCCTCAACTACCGCAACGCGGAATTGCGCCTGCGGCAGATGTTGTTCGACGGTTTCAATACCCCTAACGAAGTGGCCCGCACCGAAGCCGTGGTCAATTCGCGCGCCTACCGGGTGCTGGGTACTTCGGAAAGCCTGGCACTGCGCACCGTGGAGGTGTACCTGGAGGTGTTGAAGCGCCGCGAATTGGCCTCCCTGGCGAAGAACAACCTGCTCGCCCACCAGCGCATCAATGATCAGATCGACCTGCGCAGCCGCCAGGGCGTCGGCAGCACCGCCGACCTCGACCAGTCCCAGGCCCGTCTGGCCCTGGCGCAGAACAACCTCTACACCGAGCAGGTCAACCTGGCCGACGCCGAGGCGAACTTCTTCAGCGCCGTCGGGCGCATGCCCGATGAGCTGGCCTCCCCGGCCACGGTCAGAGGCTCGATGCCGGCGGACCTGGTTGCCGCGCGGCAGATGGTGATGGACAACAACCCCTTTCTGAAATCGGCGCAGGCCGATGTCCACGCCGCCGAGAAGCAGTACGAGGTGGCCAAGTCGCCCTTCTACCCACGCTTGGATGTCGAGGTGGCGACCAGCGCGGACGACAACCTGCAGGGCGATGAAGGACATTCCAACGGTTGGCGTGCCGGCGTGGTGATGAACTACAACCTGTTCAATGGCATGCGCGACAAGGCCCGCTTGCAATCCACCGCCCATCAGATCAACGAGTCCATGGACATTCGCAACAACGCCTTGCGGGTGCTCAACGAAAACCTCTCCCTGGCCTGGAACGCCATGGAGAACGCCCGCCTGCAGACCCCCAAGGCCCGCGACTACGCCGACTACACTGCAAGAGTGCGCGAGGCCTATCAGCAGCAGTTTCGCCTGGGCCAACGCACCCTGCTCGACTTGCTCGACAGCGAGAACGAACTCTTCACAGCCAACCGCCGTTACAGCGAAGTGCGCT
The DNA here is from genome assembly GCF_024397895.1 of Pseudomonas benzenivorans. NCBI lineage: Bacteria > Pseudomonadati > Pseudomonadota > Gammaproteobacteria > Pseudomonadales > Pseudomonadaceae > Pseudomonas > Pseudomonas benzenivorans. The sequence continues at coordinate 4,306,869 of NZ_CP073346.1, read as the reverse complement.
ACACCGAGGAGTTCGCCATGTACCGCGTGATCGCGGCCATGGGCGAGCTGCTGCGTCAGCAGCAGGTCGTGGTACCGGCCGAGGCTGTAGCCCTTACCGAGGTAAAGAGCGAGGCACGCTTGCCGGAAATGAAGTAGTACCGGCCGAGGAGCTGTAGTACGTGACGACCATGGAACGGCCCGGGCCCGCCAGTGACCCTCGCCTGAGCCACGATGACCCCTTGCTCGATGGCCTGCTGATTCTCTGCAGGCTGCACGGCTGCACCGTCAGCCGCGCGAGCCTGAGCGCCGGTCTACCGATGCCCGAGCAACGCCTGAGCGCCGAGTTGCTGCCCCGTGCCGCGGCCCGCGCCGGCTTGCAGGCGCGTCTGTTGCGTCGTGAACTGGGTGCCATTTCCGCGCTGAACCTGCCGGTCCTGCTGCTGCTGAAAGACGGCCGCACGGCGGTGTTGCGCAAATGGGGTGAGAAAGACCAGGCGCTGATCCTGCCCAGCGAGGCGGAAGGCGGCGAGCAGTGGGTCAGTCGCCGGCAACTGGCCGATGAATACAGCGGTCAGGCCCTGTTCGCCCGCCCCCGGCACGAGCTGGAGGACGCACACAGGCCTCTGGTCCCGCGCATCGAAGCTTGGTTCCGCGACACCCTCAAGCTGTCGCGCTGGCTGTATTCCGACGCCATCCTCGCCAGCCTGCTGATCAATGCCCTGGGCCTGCTGGTGCCGCTGTTCGTCATGCAGACCTACGACCGCGTGGTCCCCAACCAGGCCACCGCGACGCTCTGGGTGCTGGCGATCGGCCTGTTCATCGGCACCGGCTTCGAGCTGCTGTTGCGGGTGTTGCGCGCCCACCTGCTGGACAGCGCCGGCAAGAAGACCGACGTGGTGCTGTCGGCCACCCTGTTCGAACGCATCAGTGGCATGGCGATGAAGGCCCGACCGGCCAGCGTCGGTGGCTTCGCCCAGAGCATCCACGACTTCCAGGGCCTGCGGGAATTCCTTACGGCGGTGACCCTGACCAGCCTGATCGACCTGCCGTTCGCCTTGCTGATGATCGTGGTGATCTGGCTGATCGGCGGCTGGCTGGTGGTCATTCCCCTGCTGGCCTTCCCGCTCACCGCGCTGTTCGCCCTGATCATCCAGACCCGGTTGCGCGACACGGTGCAGAAGAGCCTGGCACTGGCCTCACAACGCCAGGCCCTGCTGATCGAAACCCTCAGCGGCCTGGAAACCCTCAAGGCCTACGGTGCCGAGAGCGAACGCCAGCACGAGTGGGAAAAGACCCACGGCGCGGTCACCCGCCTGGACAGCCATGCACGCTTCCTGTCGGCCCTGGCAACCAACGGCACGCTGTTCCTGCAACAGCTTGCCGGCATGTCCACCATAGTCGCGGGGGTCTACAGCATTATCGCCGGCGACCTCAGCGTGGGCGCCCTGGTGGCCTGCTATATGCTCGGCAGCCGGGTGTTGGCGCCGCTGGGCCAGATTGCCGGGCTGATCACGCGCTACCAGCAGGCCCGGCTGACCATGACCAGCACCGACGCGCTGATGGCCCTGCCGCAGGAACGCCAGGCCAAGCAACGGCCCCTGGAGCGCACACAGCTCAAGGGCGCCCTGGACATCCGCCAGGTGACCTTCCGCTACCCGAACCAGAGCGCGCCCGCCCTGGCCGAGGTCAGCCTGCGCATGGCCGCGGGCGAGCGCATCGGCATCATCGGCCGCAGCGGCTCGGGCAAGAGCACCCTGGCCCGCCTGCTGATGGGGTTCTACGAGCCGGAGCAAGGCCAGATCCTGCTGGACAACCTCGATTTGCGCCAGCTGGACGTCGCCGACCTGCGTCACCAGATCGGTTACGTCGCCCACGACCTGCCCCTGCTGGCCGGCAGCCTGCGCGACAACCTGACCCTCGGGGCCCGCTACATCAGCGACGCGCGCATGCTCGAGGTCGCCGAACTGACCGGCGTCAACGACCTGGCCCGACAGCACCCGCAGGGCTTCGACCGGCCGGTGGGCGAACGCGGCCAGTTGCTTTCCGGTGGCCAGCGTCAGGCCGTGCTGCTGGCCCGCGCCATTCTGCTCGACCCACCCATCCTGCTGCTCGACGAACCCACCAGCGCGATGGACAACACCAGCGAGGAGATCCTGCGCAATCGCCTGCAGACCTGGGCCCAGGGCAAAACCCTGCTGCTGATCACCCACCGCGCGTCGATGCTAAGCCTGGTCGAACGCCTGGTGGTGCTGGACAACGGCCACATCGTCGCCGACGGCCCGAAAGAGTCGGTGATCGAGGCCCTGCGCACCGGCCGCGTCGGCCCGGCGGCGAGCTAGGACCCATATATGCAAGCCAACCAGACCGTCAGCGACTACTTTGCCAGCCTGCGTCGACAGCGGCAGGACACCGAATTCATGCCCGAGGTCGAGGGCACCGTGCTCGAGGACTCGCCCTGGTTCTCGCGCATCACCATCTGGCTGGTCACCGCCTGCCTGCTCTCGGCACTGACCTGGGCCCATTTCGCGGTGCTGGAGGAAGTCACCACCGGTGAGGGCAAGGCGATACCCTCGAGCAAGATCCAGGTGATCCAGAACCTGGAAGGCGGCATCGTCAGCGAAATATTCGTGCGCGAGGGCCAGGTGGTGGACAAAGGCGATGTGCTGCTACGCCTCGACGACACCCGCTTTCTCTCCAACCAGGGCGAGACCGAAGCCGACCGCCTGGCCCTGATCGCCCGCATCGAACGCCTGAGCGCCGAGGCCGAGGGCCGCGACATCGCCATGCCGCAGGCCATCACCGCCGGCGCGCCGCAGCTGGCCGAGGACGAACTGGCCCTGTATCGCTCGCGGCAGGAGCGGCTGCACAGCGAGCAGCGTACGCTCGGCGAGCAGCTGCGGCAGAAGGAGCAGGAGCTGGCGGAATTTCGCTCCAAGTCTCGGCAATACCGCTCCAGTCTCGGTCTGCTGCAGCAGGAGCTGAACATGTCGCAACCGCTGGTGGCCAGCGGCGCGATTTCCCAGGTGGAAATCCTCCGCCTGCGTCGCAGTGCGGTCGAGGTACGCGGCTCCCTGGATGCCACCAACCTGGCCATCCCCCGGGCCGAAGCGGCCATCAGCGAAATCAGAAGCAAGATCGAGGAGTCCGAACTGGCGTTCCGCTCCGAAGCCTTCAAGGCGCTCAACGAGGCGCGCACCGAGCTGAAGAAGATCACCGCGACCAGCTCGGCGATCGAGGACCGGGTCAGCCGCACCACGGTGATGTCCCCAGTCAAGGGCGTGATCAAACAACTGAAGATCAACACCATCGGCGGCGTCGTCCAGCCCGGCAACGACATGCTGGAGATCGTGCCATTGGAGGACAACCTGCTGATCGAGGCCAAGGTCCGCCCCCAGGACGTCGCCTTTCTGCACCCGGGGCAGAAGGCCATGGTCAAGTTCAGCGCCTACGACTACACCATCTATGGCGGCATGAAAGCCAACCTGGAGCTGATCAGCGCCGATACCATCACCGACGATGAAGGCAACAGCTTCTACCTGATCCAGGTGCGCACCGAAAAGAGCCACCTGGGCAGCGACGAAAACCCGCTGCTGATTATTCCCGGCATGATCGCCACGGTGGACATCATCACCGGCGAGAAAAGCGTGCTGGACTATCTGCTCAAGCCGGTACTCAAGGCCCGTTCGGAGGCGCTGCGCGAGCGCTGAGCCGTGAGCCGCGCCAATGCATGGGCGCGCATTGAATGCCTTCGACAATTTGCCGGGGTGAAGGCCCGGCAGATCCCGGCCACGCCCAATGTTCCGATGACTGCAGCGGCCAGGGCATTGGCCAGCCTAAGCGATGCGCGCCCCCCTCGGCTCAAGGGCTCACTGCACCGCAAGCGCGAAGCTGGCGCGGCCTGCCACGCCAGACGCGCCCAATGCCGCACTACCTGCCGCGCATGGCATCGATGCTGATGGCCCCCGCGCCGTGCACGTAGAGCATGAGCAGGCCCCCGGCCATGGAGAAGTTCTTCATGAACAGGATCATCTGCATCTGTTCACTGAAGTTGGAATGAAAGATCACAGCCGCCGCCACCGAGAACGCCGCCAGCGCCAGCGCCGCCCAGCGGGTGAGTAGGCCGAGGATCAGCGCCAGACCGCCGCCCACCTCGAGAAGGATCACCAAGGGCAGCAGCACCCCGGGCACCCCCATGCTTTCCATGTAGCCCTGGGTACCGGCGAAACCGGAAATCTTGTTGATGCCGGCCAGCAGAAATATATGTGCGAGCAGCAGCCGAGCGAGCAAGACGATTGCATTGTTCATACACCCACCTCTAAAAGGGAAAACCGCGTCATCCGGTACCTGACTCCGCACGCCTCGACTGCACCGAGCCATCCGGGCCCGAGCGCGCCAGGAAAGACGCAACTTCGCCGTTAAATCGGCTTATAGCTGGCCTAATGCTTCCATCTGCACCCTGCATTGACCTTAGCAACGCCGGCCCCGCCCCGCCAGGTGCCGGTCTCGTCGCCAAGCAGAGCTTGCAGGCGCTCGCGTGAACCCCGAAGCTAGGCCCATCGGCCACTGAATGGCGAGGATCGTCCTTGGACTGGCAAACCCTGCTCAACCGTGAGCGTCTCGGCAAGCCGACGCACAGCGTCGACGAACTGGGCCGCAGCCCCTTTCACAAAGACCACGACCGCATCATCTTCTCCGGCGCCTTTCGCCGCCTGGGCCGCAAGACCCAGGTGCATCCGGTCTCGAGCAACGACCACATCCACACCCGCCTGACCCATTCGCTGGAGGTCAGCTGCGTCGGCCGCTCGCTGGGCATGCGCGTCGGCGAGATGATCCGCGACACCCTGCCCGACTGGTGCGAGCCGAGCGACCTGGGCATGGTCGTGCAGTCGGCCTGCCTGGCCCACGACATCGGCAATCCGCCATTCGGCCACTCCGGCGAGGACGCGATTCGCCACTGGTTCCAGCAGGCCGCCGGGCGTGGCTGGCTGGACGCGATGAGCGAGGCCGAGCGCGCAGATTTCCTCAGCTTCGAGGGCAATGCCCAAGGCTTTCGTGTACTCACCCAGCTGGAATACCACCAGTTCGACGGCGGCACGCGCTTGACCTATGCGACCCTCGGCACCTACCTCAAGTACCCCTGGACGGCCCGCCACGCCGAGGCGCTGGGCTACAAGAAGCACAAGTTCGGCTGCTACCAGAGCGAACTGCCGCTGCTCGAGCAGATCGCCCAGAAGCTCGGCCTGCCCCAGCTCGAGGAGCAGCGTTGGGGGCGCCACCCGCTGGTGTACCTGATGGAGGCGGCCGACGATATCTGCTACGGCCTGATCGACCTGGAAGACGGCCTGGAGATGGACCTGCTCGAATACGCTGAGGTCGAGGCCCTGCTGCTCGACCTGGTCGGCGACGACCTGCCGCAAACCTATCGACAACTCGGCCCACAGGATTCCCGGCGGCGCAAGCTGGCGATCCTGCGCGGCAAGGCCATCGAGCACCTGACCAACGCCGCCGCCCACGCCTTTGTCGCCCAGCAACCGGCGCTGCTGGCCGGCACCCTGCAAGGCGATCTGGTCGAGCACATGCACGGCCCGGCCAAGCGCTGCGTGCAGAGTGCCAAGGCCATGGCGCGGCAGAAGATCTTTCAGGACAAGCGCAAGACCCTGCATGAAATCGGCGCCTACACCACCCTGGAGATCCTCCTCAACGCCTTCTGCGGCGCGGCGCTGGAGCAACAGGGCGGCCGCGCACCGTCGTTCAAGCACCGGCGCATCCTCGACCTGCTCGGTCACAATGCGCCCGACCCGAGCTGGCCGCTGCACAAGTCCTTCCTGCGCATAATCGACTTCATCGCCGGCATGACCGACAGCTACGCTACTGAAATGGCCCGCGAAATGACGGGACGTTCGAGTCCGGTGTAATCGATGAGACAGGCCCTGCGCGACACCCTCAGCTGGCACGCCGGCCCGCCCGCCTGGGGACCGGCTTTGGTGGCGGGTATCGGCTGCGCACTGCCCCTGCTGCTGGGCCTGTTCAGCGGCCACACCGGTTTTCTCTGGGCCTCGCTGGGCGCCTTTCAGGCGGCCCAGGCCAGCCCCCTGCACCGCTTCGGCATGCTCAGGATGCTGCTGCTCACCGGGCTCGGGGCCTGCAGCGCCGGCCTGGGCTTCTGGTCGGCCAGCGATCCGCTGATCAGCCTGGGCCTGTTCGCCGCGTTCGGTTTCCTCCTCGCCTGGCTGCAACGCTTCGGCAGCGAGGCGGGCAAGCAGGGGCTCGGCCTGGCCTTGTGCCTGTGCCTGGGTCAGGGCCAGTACGGCATCGGCAACCTCAACAACCCCTACGCCATCGCCACCCTGTTCATCCTCGGCGGCCTCTGGGTCATGCTGCTGGCCTTCGGCCTGCGCGGCCTGCATGGTTTGCGCATGTGGCCCTACATGCCGCGCTTCATCGGCATCCTCAAAGTCCTCAGACGCCATGCCAGGCGCCTGCCACGCCGGCAGTGGCGCCTGCACGCGCTGGGCTGCACCCTGGCGTTGGGCCTGGCAGGAATGCTGGTCAGTCTCGCCGGCCTGCACCACGGCTACTGGCTGACCCTGATCGTGGTGACCACCCTGCAGCTGGAGTTTCAGGGCAGCCTGGTACGCGCCCTGCAATCGAGCCTGGCCAGCCTGGCCGCCGCCGGCCTGTTGATCCTGCTCGGTCACAGCCTGCAGGACCCACCACTGATGGTGGCCATTCTGGTGCCACTGATAGCCATCAGTCGCGCCTTGCAGGCCAACCACTATGGCGTGTTCGTGATGCAGACCACCCTCAGCTTCGTGCTGCTCGCCGAAAGCCTTTCCCTGGACTGGCAACTGGCCCAGCCGCGCCTGCTCAACGCGCTGTTCGGCGTGGTCCTGGCGCTGTGCGTGGCGCTGCTGATGTATGGCCTGCGACAGCTGCTGGAGAATCGCGCCCGACACAGCACCGCCACCCGTAACACCCGCTGAGCGACCTGGATTCAATCCGGCGGCGATCGGCCTTCAGCCGACGCTTGCACGCCCCCTTCACTATGCTTATGGCTCAACGGCGCAACCGACGGAGTGACGCGCTATGCCCAGCAGATTCTGGCCACGGGATCGCCGCTTTCCCCTGCACGTGCACATCAGCCTGCTGTTCACCCTGCTGCTGCTGCTGACCGGCACCGTGCTGGGGGTGTTCAACCACCGGCAGACCACCCAGATCATCTTCGACAGCAGCGCCCGGCTGTTCACCCAGATCCAGCAGAACGTGCAGCTCGATCTCGAGCACACCTACCAGCCGATCCGCCAGCTGCTCAGCCTGCTGGCGTTGAACGAGGCCAGCCAGGCCGGCGACCTGCAGGGCCGCCTGGCACTGCTCAAGCCCTTTGCCCAGGCCCTTCGCGACAACCCGAAGATGGCCTCGCTGTACCTCGGCTACGAAGACGGCGACTTCTTCATGGTCCGGCCGCTGCGTGACGAGGCAATCAAGCTGCGCTTCTCGGCACCGGACAACGCGGCCTTTCAGGTCTGGTCGATCGACCGCAGCGCCGCCGGGGTCGAGGCCGCCTACCTGTTCTTCGACGGCTCCCTGAACCTGCTCAGCCGCAGCCCACGCCTGGATGAGGACTACGACCCGCGCAGTCGCCCCTGGTACCGCCGCGCCCGCGTCGACGGCGGGCAGATCACCACCAAGCCCTATGTGTTCTTCTCCACCGCCGAGGTCGGCACCACCCTGGCCAGGCGCAGCGGCCTGACCACCGTGCTGGCCGCGGACCTGACCCTCGCCGAGCTGTCCGCCGCCCTGACAGACCGGCAGATCACCGCCAGCAGCCAGGTCGTTCTCTATGACCCCGCCGGCAACGCCGTGGCTTACCCCGACAGCGCCCGTCTGATGATGATGATGGATGGCGAGGCCATGCTGAGCCCGGCCCGCGAACTCAGTCCGGAGATCGACGCCCTGCTGGCCAATGACACCGGGGAGTTGCAACAGAGCGTGCTCGAGCTGCGCGGACGGCGCTGGGTGGTGTCACGCAGCCGATTGGTCGAAGGCGGCCCGCAAGGGCTGTTCCTGGCGCTGCTGGTGCCGGAGGACGAACTGCTGGCGGACGCCTATCGCCTGCGCTGGCAGGGCGCGCTGATCACCCTCGCCACCCTGCTGCTGTGCCTGCCACTGGGCTGGCTGACCTCGCGCCTGGTGGTCAAGCCGCTGAAGTCCCTGGTCGACGAGGCGGAGGCGATCCGCCGCTTCGATTTCCAGTATCCCGCCAGCGGCCACTCGCCCGTACTGGAGGTCGATCAGCTGGCGGTGTCCATGACCCAGATGAAGGAGACCATTGCCAGCTTCCTGGAGATCGCCGCCAGCCTGTCGGCCGTGACGCGCTTCGACATCCTGCTCGAGCGGGTCCTGGAGGAAACCGTGGGCATCAGCCAGGCCCAGGGCGGGTTGATCTACCTGGTCGACGCCGAGCACGGCCGCCTGGAACCCCAGGGGCTGTTCCTCGATGGCACACGACGCAGTCTCGGCCAGCACCACATACCCGGCTACGACAATGCCACCGATGCCCTGCCCGAGTGGCTGCGGGGGCCTGCCGGTGGCGGGCCGAGCGCGGTGGTCTCGCTCGGCTTCGACCAGGCCGGCGACTACCGCAGCCTGCTGAGCACCCTCGACAGTCCACGCGTCCACCTGGTCGCCACCGGCCTGCACAACCGTCAGGGCGACACGGTCGGCATACTGGTTCTGCTGCACTGCGACAGCGGCGAGCCTCGCGAACTGGCGTTGCTGCGCCGCGAACGGGTGGCTTTCGTCGAGGCAGTGTCCGGTGTCGCCGCCCTTTGCATCGAGAGCCAGCGCCTGTTGTTGCGCCAGAAGAAGCTGCTCGACGCCATCATCCAGCTGATCGCCGGCGCCATCGACGCCAAGAGCCCCTACACCGGCGGCCACTGCCAGCGGGTGCCGGAGATCACCCTGATGCTCGCCCGTGCCGCGGCCGACAGCGACGACCCCGCCTTCCAGCACTACCAGCCGAGCGTCGAGGAATGGGAAGCCCTGCACATCGCCGCCTGGCTGCACGACTGCGGCAAGGTCACCACCCCGGAATACGTGGTGGACAAGGCGACCAAGCTGGAAACCCTGTACGACCGCATCCACGAGGTGCGCATGCGCTTCGAGGTGCTCAAGCGCGATGCCTGGATCGCCTACTGGCGCGGCTGCGCCGAAGGTGGCGAGCCGAATGCCCTGGGCGAACTGCGCGACTCGCTGCTGGCCAGCCTGGATGAGGAGTTCGCCTTCGTCGCCGCCTGCAACCTGGGCGGCGAAAGCATGGCCGAGGCCGACCAGGAGCGCCTCAGGCAGATCGCCTCACGCACCTGGACCCGCACCCTGGACGACCGTCTCGGCGTGTCCTGGGAGGAGGCCCAGCGCCTGCAGCGGCGGCCGCCCGCGAGCCTGCCGGTGGAGGAGCCGCTGCTGGCCGACAAGCCCGAACACCTGCTCGAGCGCCCTGCCGACGAGCTGATCCCGGCCGACAATCCCTGGGGCTTCCAGCTGGAGGTGCCGCAGTACAAGTTCAACCGCGGCGAACTGCACAACCTCAGCGTCGGTCGCGGCACCCTGACGACCGAGGAGCGTTACATCATCAACCACCACATCGTGCAGACCATCCTCATGCTCGATCGCCTGCCCTTCCCGCCCCACCTGCAGAACGTCGCGGAGATGGCCGGCGGTCATCACGAAAAGATGGACGGCAGCGGCTACCCGAAACGCCTGCGCCGCGAGCAGATGAGCCTGCCGGCGCGGATGATGGCGATCGCCGATATCTTCGAGGCGCTGACCGCGGTGGACCGTCCCTACAAGAAGGGCAAGCTGCTGTCGGAATCGCTGAACCTGATGGCCGAGATGTGCCGCACGGCGCATATCGACCCGCAGCTGTTCGGCCTGTTCGTGCGGGCGCGGGTCTACCGGGAATACGCCGAGCGTTTCATGCAGCAGGCGCAGATCGATGCGGTGGACGAGGCGGCGGTGCTGGCCAAGGCGGGCCTGGAGAGCGGAGAGGCGGGGGGGTAACGGCTGGGCATGCGCGGCGCATGCCCAGCCACATGACATCAGGCCGGATTGATTGCGTTTTCCGGGTACCAGACGTCGATCAGCGGGCTGGCGCTGAAGTCGATCAGCTCGCTGCGGCCCTTCAGCCAGGCTTCGACCTGGGCGCGCTGCTCTTCGCTCACCGAGCCACGCTTGGCCAGGCAGACCAGGCCGTAGTCGTCGCCGCCCACATAGCCCAGACCATTGGCTTCCATGGCGTCACGCAGGAACTGGTCGAGGAAGTCGTCAACGGCTTCGTCGGTCAGGTCCTCTTTGAAATTCAGGTTCAGCTCGAAACCCAGCTCCTGGAATTCATCCACGCAGAGTTTTTTGCGCAGACGACGGGAACGGTTGGTAGCCATGGGTGGATCCTCAAAAGTAATAACGCGCGGCACTCTAGCAGTTTGCCGGCTGGTTTGCCCGCCTCCGTGTCTGCCCGCCCTTCGCCCGCCGCAAAATATATCGATTACGCCGGTCGCCGGGGCCACCCTGGCCCACGGGCCTTCGGGCATAATGCCGGGCTGCTTGCCGAACCATCGTGGGACCCACCGCACATGCCACGCGTCACTTCCAGCCCCCGCCCTGAGGGCCTCTGCCCATGACTAGAATCCTGCGCCGGCTGCTGATCGCCAGCCTCCTGCTGCCCCTCGCCCTGCCGCTGCAGGCCGCCGACAACAACCGCCTGCCGAGCAAGGTCGAACAGGCGCTCAAGGCCAACAAGATCCACCCGCGCTCGCTGTCGGTGGTGACCCTGCCGCTGACCGGCCCCGGCACCCGCACCCTGGTCAATGCCGACATATCGGTCAACCCGGCCTCGGCCATGAAGCTGGTGACCACCTATGCCGCCCTGGAGCTGCTGGGCCCGACCCACCAGTGGGTCACCGAGTTCCATACCGACGGCCCGCTCAAGGATGGCGTGTTGCAGGGCAACCTCTACCTCAAGGGCGGCGGCGATCCCAAGCTGAACATGGAGAAACTCTGGCTGCTGCTGCGCGACCTGCGCGCCAACGGCGTGCGCCAGGTGAGCGGCGACCTGGTGCTCGACCGCAGCCACTTCATCCAGCCCCAGCTGCCGACCTTCAACGACGACGGTGGCGACGCCAACAAGCCCTATCTGGTGACCCCGGACGCCCTGCTGGTCAACCTCAAGGCGCTGCGTTTCATCGCCCGCGCCGAGGCCGGCAAGGTGCAGATCGCGGTCGAGCCGCCGATCGCCGACATCCGCATCGACAACCGGGTGAAGCTGCTGAAGGCGAGCAAGTGTCCCGGCTGGCCGGACGTGCGCTACAACCCGGTAAAGCAGTTCGACGGCACCACGGTGATCGTCACCGGCCAACTGGCCGAGGGCTGCAGCGCCCAGACCTACCTGTCGTTGCTCGACCACCCGAGCTACGCCGCCGGCGCCGTGCGAGCCATCTGGCAGGAGCTGGGCGGCAGCATCCTCGGCCAGGACCGCATCGCCGACGTGCCTAAGAGCGCCCGCCTGCTGGCCCGCGCGCACTCCCCGGACCTGGTGGAGATCATCCGCGACATCAACAAGTACAGTAACAACACCATGGCCCGCCAACTGTTCCTCAGCCTCGGCGCGAAGTTTCGCAATTCCGCCGACGGCGACGATGCCAAGGCCGCGCAGCGGGTGATCCGTGCCTGGCTGGCACGCAAGGGTATCACCGCGCCGCACCTGGTGATCGAGAACGGTTCCGGCCTGTCGCGGGCCGAGCGGGTCAGCGCCCGCGAGCTGGCGACTATCCTCCAGGCGGCCTGGAAGAGCCCCTATGCCGCCGAGTTCATCAGCTCGATGCCGCTGGTGGGGATGGACGGGACCATGCGCAAACGCCTGAAGCGCAGCGCCCTGGAAGGTCAGGCGCACATCAAGACCGGCACGCTGAACAACGTGCGGGCCATCGCCGGCTACAGCCGCGACAGCAATGGCAATACCTGGGCGGTGGTTGCCATCCTCAACGACCCCCGGCCCTGGGGCGCGTCCTCGATCCTCGATCAGGTGCTGGTCGACCTCTACCGGCAACCGAAGTAGGGCCGAGCGAGCCAGGCCGGCCCGGAAACGGGTACCGCGGCAGCCGCCGCGGCACCCGCCTCTATCAGCCCCGAGAAGTCATGCGCCAGGCGCGATGGATCTTCGGGTTGCGGGCGAAATCCGGATCCAGGGTATTGGCGCTGATCTCCTCCACCGCGTAGCGCGCCGCCAACCCCTCATCGAGCTGAAACTTGCGGAAGTTGTTGGAAAAATACAGCACACCGCCCGGCGCCAGCCGCGCCATGGCCAGGTCGAGCAGCTGCACGTGGTCGCGCTGCACATCGAACACGCCCTCCATGCGCTTTGAGTTGGAGAAGGTCGGCGGGTCGATGAAGATCAGCTCGTACTCGCCGCGATCCTCGGCCAGCCAGGCCATCACGTCCCCCTGCTCCAGCCGCTGCTTGTCGGAATAGCCGTTGAGCGACAGGTTGCGCCGTGCCCAGTCCAGGTAGGTCTTCGACAGGTCGACGCTGGTGGTGCTGCGCGCCCCGCCCTTGGCCGCATGCACGGTGGCGGTGGCGGTGTAGCAGAACAGGTTGAGGAAGCGCTTGCCCGCCGCCTCGCGCTGGATGCGCAGGCGCAGCGGACGATGGTCGAGGAACAGACCGGTGTCGAGGTAGTCGGTGAGGTTGACCAGCAGCTTTACGCCACCCTCGCTCACTTCCATGAACTGACCCTGCGTGCTCTGGCGCTGGTACTGCTTGGTGCCCGCCTGGCGCTCGCGGCGCTTGATGATCACCTTGCTCTTGTCGACACCCAGGGCCTGGGGGATTGCCGCCAGGGCATCGAACAGGCGCGCCTGGGCCTTCTCCGGGTCGATCGAGCGCGGCGCGGCGTATTCCTGCACGTGCACCCAGTCTCGGTACAGATCCACCGCCAGGGCGTACTCCGGCATGTCGGCGTCATACAGGCGGTAGCATTCGATCTCTTCCCGGCGCGCCCACTTGCCCAGCTGCTTGAGGTTCTTTTGCAGGCGGTTGGCGAACATCTGCCCGCCTTCGCTCAGGCGCGCCTGCTCGACGACGGCGGCCGCTGCCGGCTTGATCGGATTGCCGTTCTTGTTGTACTGACGCTCTTGCGGCTCGGCCTGTACCTTGGCGGCTTCGGCCTGTTCGCGCTCACGCTCGCGCTGCCCCGGGGTGCGCCGCTCGCCGGTGACGAACTGCTCCGGCTGCACCTTGATCAGCAGCAGCTTGCAGGGCAGCGCGCCGTTCCAGAAGGCGTACTGCTTGTGGCTGCGGATGCCCATGCGCTTGCCCAGCTCCGGCGCCCCGGTGAACACCGCGGCCTCCCACCCCAGACAGGCCTGACGCAGGCGCTCGCCCAGGTTCTGGTAGAGGTACAGCAGGCTGGCCTCGTCACCGAGGCGCTCGCCGTAGGGTGGGTTGCTGATCACCAGGCCCTTCTGGTTCTGATCCGGACGCGGCTCGAAGGTCGCCAGCTCGCCCTGGTAGACCTTGACCCAGTCGCTCAAGCCGGCGCGTTCGATGTTGTTGCGTGCCGGCTGGATCAAGCGTGGATCGGCCTCGTAGCCGCGGATCCACAGCGGCGCTCGGGCCAGACCTGCGCCGGCCCGCTCCTGGGCCTCGGCCTGCAGCTTCTTCCACAACGCCGGCACGTGGCCCAGCCACTGGCTGAAGCCCCAGCGCTCGCGCTTGAGGTTCGGCGCGATGTCCGCGGCCATCATCGCCGCCTCCACCAGGAAGGTGCCGACGCCGCACATCGGGTCGGCCAGGGCCCCGCCCTCGGCGGCGATGCGCGGCCAGCCGGCGCGGATCAGCACGGCGGCGGCGAGGTTTTCCTTGAGCGGCGCGGCGCCCTGCTGCAGACGGTAGCCGCGCTGGTGCAGGCTATGGCCGGACAGATCGAGGGAGAGGATCGCCTCGCCGCGCTCCAGGCGCAGATGGACGCGCAGATCGGGGTTGAGCTTGTCGATCGACGGCCGGGTACCGTCGGCCTGACGCAGCTTGTCGACGATGGCGTCCTTGACCTTCAGTGCGCCAAAGTGGGTGTTGTCGATCCCCGACCCATGGCCACTGAACTCCACCGCCAGGCTGCCGCTCGGCTCCAGGTGTTCGAACCAGTCGACCTCCAGCACGCCGTGATACAGGCTCTCGGCGTCCTGCACCGGAAAGCGCTTGAGCACCAGCAGCACGCGGTTGGCCAGGCGCGACCAGAGGCACAGGCGGTAGGCGCTCTCCAGTTCGGCCTCGCCACGAATGGCGGACGTCTGCTCACGCGCCTCCTCGAGCCCCAGCTGGCTGGCCTCCTCGAGCAGCAAGCCTTCCAGGCCTTTGGGGCAGGTGAGAAAGAGTTCGTAACGATCCGACATGAGAATATCCAGTGCCTAAGGCAGTGTGAGTGGCGTGCGAACGAGTCGCCACGGCCAAAATAAGTGACAAAAAGTCGCATTGCGACCCTTCGTCGGAATAAAAAACGCTCGCAATCAGAATCGAATCGCGATGGCAATACACCAGCATGGGCGACGCAAACGCCCAGCCCAGCGGGGTTGCTCCGTATAGGCGATGGGCCGGCCGCTCAGCCTTATGGCCTCACCCTCAGAAGCATTACGCCCTTATGACAAAACGATCATTCACAGGCCTTCTGGCATTCGATAGAAATCTACCTAGGCCGTCGCCGCAATGGCGAAGGCGCAGGAGATCCGCGACGCCGGCAGCGGGCTCCGCCGGCAGACTAATTGTCTGCCTGACCTCGCCATGAGGTCCACGGGACATAACAGTCAACAGTGAGGGCAACACCCTATGAGAAGACTTAAGCGTGATCCGTTAGAAAGAGCTTTTTTGCGCGGCTACCAATACGGCATCAATGGAAAATCCCGCGAACTGTGCCCTTTCACCCTCCCTTCGGTCCGTCAAGCCTGGATTAACGGCTGGCGCGAAGGCCGCGGTGACAACTGGGATGGCTTGACCGGCACCGCCGGTATTCATCGACTCAACGAACTTCACGCTGTCGGCTGATTAAGTAAGGGAACTTACCGACTTCACCAAGCACGCCCCAATTCGGGCGGCGGGCGCAAGCCCAAGGGCTCCCTCAGGGAGCCCTCTTTATTTCCCCTCCCAGCAAAACTCGCTCAGGTTCTCGCGGCCAGTATGGCATCGACCGCTTCGCGGATCAGCGCCGGCCCCTTGTAGATGAATCCCGAATAGATCTGCACCAGACTGGCCCCTGCCGCGATCTTCTGCGCCGCATGGGCACCCTCGGTGATGCCGCCCACGGCGATGATCGGCAGGCGACCGCCCAACTCGCCGGCCAGCACCTTGACCGTATGGGTGCTCTTGTCTCGCACCGGGGCACCGGACAAACCACCCGCTTCGTCGGCGAACTCCAGGCCCTTGACCCCGTCCCGGGACAGGGTGGTGTTGGTGGCGATCACCGCATCCATGCCGGTCTCGAGCAATGCCGCAGCCACCTGAGCGGTTTCCTCGTCGCTCATGTCCGGGGCGATCTTGATCGCCAGCGGCACCCGCCGGCCATGCGCCGCGGTCAGCTGCTCCTGGCGCTGGCGCAGGGCCTCGAGCAGCTGCTTGAGCGAGTCACCGAACTGCAGGCTGCGCAGGCCCGGGGTATTCGGAGAGCTGACGTTGACCGTCACATAGCTGGCATGGACATAGACCTTGTCCAGGCACAGCAGGTAGTCGTCCACCGCACGCTCGACCGGGGTGTCGAAGTTCTTGCCGATATTGATGCCCAGCACGCCCTTGAATTTGGCCGCTTGGACCCGCGCCAGCAGGTGGTCCACGCCGTGATTGTTGAAGCCCATGCGATTGATGATTGCCTCGGCCTCGGGCAGGCGGAACAGCCGCGGCTTGGGATTACCGGGCTGCGGACGCGGCGTCACGGTGCCGATCTCGACGAAACCGAAGCCCAGCTGGGCGAAGCCGTCGATGGCGTCGCCATTCTTGTCCAGACCGGCGGCCAGGCCGACCGGATTGGCGAACTCCAGGCCCATGACCTTGACCGGCAGGCTCGTCGGCGCCTTGTTCAGCCAAGCATTGAGGCCCAGACGACCACCGGCGCCGATCAGATCGATGGACAGCTCGTGGGAGCTTTCCGGGGAGAGTTTGAACAGCAGCTCGCGGGCCAGGTTATACATGGTCAGGCTCAGCTCGATTAATGGCGAAGTCGCAAAGGCGGCGATTATACAGGCCACGCCGCCGCGCAGCGAGGCGCACGGCCGCCTTCAGCCCAGGCGGCGCAGGCTGAGCAGTTGGCCCTTGGGGCTGAACTCCAGCTCGAAGGAACCGTAAACCCCTTCATGGGTCAAAAATGGCCGGATATGATGGGCCGGCAAGCTGACGCGCCGACCATCGCGGCTCGACAGCAGGATGCGGTTGGCTTGACCTTGATAGACTGCCCGCAAACGCTCGGCAGACAGCGCGATATCCAGGACCAGACTGGGCATGGAGGCACCTAAGCAGATGAATCAGGCAATCTTGCCACAAGCGCCGTGCTTGTCGCCGATCAACCGCGTCTATTTTCCCGGCCCCCCGTGTGCAGCAGCGGCGCGCCTCTGCCACACTGGCACCAGTGCCCCCGGAGTTCGTAGTCGGCCATGAGTCTGTCCCAGCAGTCGCCCACCCTCAGCTCACGCCTCACCGCCCTGGCCCAGCGCCTGGGCCTGATCGGTCGCGCCCAGCGGCAGATACTCGAGCGCGCCAGCCAGCTGCGCCTGCCCTTCAGCCCCCTGCCCGCCCCCCGCGACAGCATCTGCTGGCTCGAGGCCCCACAGCTGCACCGTCTGGTCGACCTGCCCCGTGACGCGCTGTCCGGGCCGGTACAGGAGGACAAGGCCCAGGCCCGGGCCATGCTGATGCGCATCGTCGAACAGGCGACCCAAACGCTCGCTTCCCTGGATCTGCGCCGGATCGACGGACTGAGCAGCTGCGACCCGGAGCAAACGCCCTTCACCAGCTTCGAGCAGTACGCGGCCAGCGAGGCCTGTCGGCGGATACGTATCATCAGCTACAAGGACTTCATCAAGACCATCAGCCTGGCCGTGCCCGGCTTTCTTGCCGGCGAGCCAATCAGCCTGCGCCAGGCTGGCTGGCATGGCCCGCGGCTATTCTGGGCCGGCGAGCAGCACAACGAGGCGTTCGCCTGCGCAGTGGCTTACGCCCGCCGGCGCGGGCTGGATACCACACTGCCGGCCGAGCTGGCGCGCTACCGCCTGAACCTCGACGGTCTGAGCCAGCTGGACCAGCACTACCACGTCCAGGCCATGCCCGCCGAGGCCTGGAGCGACCCGACCTTCATGGGCCTGCTGCTGGACAATGGCCTGCCCTATTCGCGCCTGTCGCTGCTGCGCGGCGCCGGGGCCGCGGAGTTCCTCCTGCTGCCCAAGCACTCCGCCGAGGCCAGGGCCCTGGGCGAAGGCCTGCGTCTGGCCGGCGCGCCGGATGTCGTGAACTACCTGAAGCAACTGGCCGGCACGGACACCGACGACAGCGTTTAGGACTTCGACACTGCGCCCATAAAAAGCCCCGCACTAGGCGGGGCTTGGCTCGGCTTCAGCTACGACTCACGGCGTGCCGGCGCTCTGCGCCAGGTCCATCAGCTCACGGTTGGCGACCGCGTACATGGCGTAGTCGGTTCCCGTCGCCCCACGCAGCTCACCCAGCATGGCCTTCCAGCGAACCACCAGCGGGCGGTGCTGATCCAGCCAGTGGGCCACACGCGCCTCGAGCTCCTCCGGCCCCTCGGCCATCTGCAGCACGGAAACGGTGATCGCCCGCTGTTGCCAGTCCAGATCGTCGCGGAAGGCTTCCCGCGCCAGCGCCTGCCAGTTGTTTTCCACCGGCAGACTGGAGATCTGCTGCAGGTACCAGGACAATTCCAGGGCCCCGCCACCCACGGCGAAATAGGCTGCGGCCACCTGGGCCGGCTCCTGACCGGTGACATCCGAGGCTTCGATGATCGGCAGCAGGGTGTACAGGTGACTGGTGCCGGCCACCACACGCGCCAGCTCCTCCGGCACGCCGGCCTCCACATAGCCCTGGAAGCGCGCCAGCCACTGTTCGCGAGCCGGCCCCTCGAGCAACTCGTCCAGACACAACGCCAGGGCGGCGACACGCGGCGCGAAGTGGGCCACGTCGCGGGCCGCGTCCAGCTCGTTGCGCCGACTGCGCAGGAACCAGCGGGTCGCGCGACGGCCCAGGCGCATCAGTTCGTCCATCATCTGCAGCTGCAGTTCGGCCGGCACCTGGTAGTCCAGCGCCTCGATCTGCTGCCACCAGTGCGGCAGGCGGAAGACGTCGCGCACGATCACGTAGGCCCCGGCCACGTTGGCCGCGCTCATGCCGGTGCTTTCCTTCAGGCGCTGCACGAAGGTGATGCCCATGTGATTGACCAGATCGTTGGCGATCTGGGTGCTGACGATCTCGCGCTTCAGCCGGTGGGTGCGCATGGCATCGCCGAACTTCTTCGCCAGTTGCGGCGGGAAGGCGGTCTCCACCTCACGGACCAGGTACTCGTCATCCGGCACCGTGGATTTGAGCAGGGACTCCTTAAGGTCGATCTTGCTGTAGGAGATCAGCACCGACAGCTCGGCCCGGGTCAGGCCATGGCCACTGGCTGCACGCTCGGCCAGCTGCTCGTCGCTCGGCAGGTACTCCAGGGCCCTGTCCAGCTTGCCGTCCGCCTCCAACGCACCGATCAGTCGGCGGTACTCGCCGATCCGCTCGCGCGCGCGGCGTTGCGCCAGGGACAGCGCCTGGGTCTGCTTGTAGTTGTTGCCCAGCACCAGGGTGCCGACCGCATCGGTCATCTCGGCCAGCAGCTTGTTGCGCTGCTTGCCGGTCATGTCGCCGGCGGTCACCACCTCGTTGACCAGGATCTTGATGTTCACCTCGTGGTCGGAGCAGTCCACCCCACCGGCATTGTCGATGAAATCGGTGTTGCTGGCGCCGCCACAGAGGCCGAACTCGACGCGACCGAGCTGGCTCATGCCGAGGTTGCCGCCCTCGCCCACCACCTTGCAGCGCAGCTCGTTGCCGTTCACCCGCAGGGCGTCGTTGGCCTTGTCGCCGACGTCGGCGTGGCTTTCGCTGCTGGCCTTGACGTAGGTGCCGATGCCGCCGTTCCAGATCAGGTCGACCGGCGCCTTGAGCAGGGCATTGAGCAGCTCGGTGGGGGTCAGCTTGTCGGCCTGGATGTCGAAGCGCTCCTTCATCTGCGGGCTGATCGCGATGCTCTTGGCGCTGCGCTGGAAGATCCCGCCGCCGGCGGAGATCAGGCTGGTGTCGTAGTCGGCCCAGGACGAGCGCGGCAGATCGAACAGACGCTGGCGCTCGACGAAGCTGCTGCCGGCATCCGGGTTGGGGTCAATGAAGATATGCAGGTGGTTGAAGGCCGCCACCACTTGCAACTGGTCGGACAGCAGCATGCCGTTGCCGAATACGTCGCCGGCCATGTCGCCGACGCCGATGACCGTGATGTTGTCCTTCTGCACGTTGATGCCGCGCTCGCGGAAGTGCCGCTGCACCGAGACCCAGGCGCCCTTGGCGGTGATGCCCATGCCCTTGTGGTCGTAGCCGGCAGAGCCGCCGGAGGCGAAGGCGTCGCCGAGCCAGAAGCCGTAGTCGGCGGCGATGCCGTTGGCGATGTCGGAGAAGGTCGCAGTGCCCTTGTCGGCGGCGACCACCAGATAGGGGTCGTCCTCGTCGTGACGCACCACCTGAGCAGGCGGCACCACCGCGCCCTCCTTGAGGTTGTCGGTAATGTCGAGCAAGCCGGAGATGAAGATGCGGTAGCAGGCGATGGCCTCGGCCTGGATCTCGTCACGACCGCCGCCCAGGGGCAGGCGCCGTGGAATGAAGCCGCCCTTGGCGCCGACCGGCACGATCACCGCGTTCTTCACCTGCTGGGCCTTGACCAGGCCGAGCACTTCGGTGCGGTAATCCTCCTCGCGATCCGACCAGCGCAGGCCGCCGCGCGCCACCTTGCCGCCACGCAGGTGCACACCCTCGACCCGCGGTGAGTAGACGAATATCTCGTACTTGGGGACCGGCTTGGGCATCTCCGGGATCGCCCGCGGATTCAGCTTGAAGCTGAAGTAGTCCTTGGGCTTGCCGTTGCCATCCGGCTGGTAGTAGTTGGTGCGCAGGGTGGCCTTGATCAGGTCCAGGTAGCGCCGCAGGATGCGGTCTTCGTTGAGCACCGCGACCCCGTCCAACGCGGTGACGATGGCCTGCTCGAGGCGCTGCTGCTTATCCTCCAGATCCTCGGCGCCGAGCTTGCGCGCCAGGTAGAAGCGGGTCTTGAACAGGCGCACCAGCTCACGGGCGATGTCCACGTGATTGACCAGGGTGCTGGCGATATAGCCGAGATCGAAGCCCAGGCGAATCTGCTTCAGGTAGCGGGCATAGGCACGCAGCAAGGCCACGTCGCGCCAGGTCATCCCCGCGGCCAGCACCAGACGGTTGAACGCATCGTTCTCCGCCGCGCCCTGACTGATCCTGACGAAGGCCTCCTGCAGGTTGTCATTGAGTTCCTGGACGTTGACGTCCAGGTCCTCGGCGTGGGTGAAGGAGAAGTCGTGAATCCAGTACTCGCGACCGTCCCTGTTGCGCATATGGAAGGGGAACTCGCCCAGCACGCGCAAGCCGAGGTTCTCCAGAATCGGCAGCACGTCCGACAACGGCAGCGGTGTATCGGCATGGTAGAGCTTGCAGTGCAGCTGCCGGTGCCCCTGGGTCAAGGGCCGGTAGAAGCTCATCACCAGCGGGCGCTGCTCGCTCAGCTCGAGCAGGTGCTCCATGTCCACCACCGCCGAGTGCGGCGCGAAGCGCTCGCGGTAACCGGCCGGGAAGCCGCCGGGGAAGGCGGCCAGCACATTGGTGCCCTGGGCCTCGCCGAAGTTTTCGATGGTCAGGCTGGCATAGTCGTCCTTCCAAGAGCGGCAGGCCTGGATCACCTCCTGCTCGAGGCGCTGGGGATCGATCTGCACCTTGTTCTTGGGGTCGACCCGCAGAATGAACTGCACCCGCGCCAGCACCGACTCGGAGAAGAAGGTCCAGAATTCGCAATCGCTGGCCTGCAGGCGCTCCATCAGCACCTGCTGGATCTTCTGGCGGATCTCGGTCGAATAGATGTCCCGCGGCACATAGGCCAGGCAGTAATAGAACCGCCCGTAGGGATCCTTGCGCACGAACACCCGCAGCTTGTTGCGCTCCTGAATCTGCACGATGCTCATGGTGGTGCTGAACAGGTCGTCGAGCGGGGTCTGGAACAGGTCGTCGCGCGGCAGCACCTCGAGCACCTGCTCGAGTTCCTTGCCCTGATGCCCCTTGCTGTCGAAACCGGAACGGCGAATGATCTCGTCGACCTTGCGGCGGATATAGGGAATGCGATTGACGCTGACGGCGTACACCGAGGAGGTGTAGAGGCCCATGAAGCGGCACTCCTTGACCACCTGGCCCTTGTTGTTCAGCTCGCGGATGGAGACGAAATCCGGATAGGCCGGACGGTGCACGCGACTGGTCTGCGAGGCCTTGGCGAAGGACAGCAGCAGCGGCTCGCGCAGGTAGCTGACCGCTTCCGGCTCGATATGCAGTTCGTCGCTCTTCAGCCCGCCGCGCAGGCTCTTGGACAGGCCCAGCAGGGACTTCTCGTCGTACAGGATGGCGCCGCCGCCGGCTTCATCGACGACAGAGAACTCCTCGTAGCCGAGGAAGGTGAAATGGTTGTCCAGCAGCCAGGTGAGGTACACCTTGACCTCATCCACCTCACTGGCATCGGCCTTGAGCTTGGCCTTGTCCAGCCAGGCCAGCAGTTCATGGGCCTTGGCCTTCATCGGCTCGAAGTCGGCGACCGCCAGGCGCACGTCGCCGAGCACCTCCTGCAACGCCGCTTCCAGGGTGCGCAGCTCGGCCTGGGTGGCGCAACGATCGATCTCCAGGTACATCAGCGCGTCGAGCTGCATGTCGTCGGCCTGGCCGCTCTTGGGCAGCAGCTCGAGCAGCTCGCCAGCGGCATTGCGGCGCACGTTGAGCACGCTGTTCTGCAGGGTATGGATACTGTAGCCACGGCGATTCAGCTCCATGCGCACCGAGTCGACCAGGAAGGGCTGGTCGCGGTGCAGGACTTCCACAGCGGTATGGGTCGACTGCCAGCCGTGGCGCTCGTAGTCCGGGTTGAACACCCGCACCTCGGTGTGCCCGGGTTCGAAATGCGACAGCAGGCGCCAGGCCGACAGCGTGCAGCCGACCAGGTCGGAGAGACGCCGCTCGGTGAGTTCCTCGAGAGAAATGATGCCGAAGAATCGCTCGGCGAACAGACTGATCTGAGGCAGGGCTTGCTCGCTGACGTGCTGCGCCAAGGCCGCTTGCAGTTGTTGCTGGAAGTCGGCTTTGCTGGCAGCCGTGAAGAACGCCATGGTTGTGCTCCGTTTGGCTCGTGATTCAACTGGGGCAGTCGTGGACAGTGACTGACGCCGCACCGTTGTAGTTCAACGTTAGTTCATGAAGCGGCCTGTACCCCGACCGGGCGACTTCAGAACGCGGGCCAGGGCCAAGACTTACTGGTCACATTTGCCCGACGAGCTTAACGAGGCAGGCCCCCACAGCGCTTCTGGCGCTGCGACATTTTCTTTCACGGCTGCCCCCGGAACGCAAAAGCCTAGGCGCGCCGCACTGCCCGAGCGGGGATGCCGAGCCGCGCATAGCCGCCACCGCGGCAAATGCATTAAAGTCTAGGCCGCCGCCGCGTCCGGCACGACGCGCCCCCTCCAGCAAAGAGCCCGATGATGGAACACCGTGAAGCGCTCGTCGCCCTGCGACACTTTCTTTCGAGCCAGATCCTTGGCCAGGAAAAGCTCATCGAACGCCTGCTGATCGCCTTGCTGGCCGACGGCCACATGTTGGTCGAAGGTGCTCCGGGCCTGGCCAAGACCAAGGCGATCAAGGAGCTGGCCGAAGGCATCGAGGCCGAGTTCCACCGCATCCAGTTCACCCCCGACCTTTTGCCCGCCGACATCACCGGCACCGAGATCTATCGCCCGGAAACCGGCAGCTTCGCCTTCCAGCAGGGGCCGATCTTCCACAACCTGGTGCTGGCCGATGAAATCAACCGTGCCCCGGCCAAGGTCCAGTCGGCGCTGCTCGAGGCCATGGCCGAGCGCCAGGTCAGCGTGGGCCGCAGTACCTACGAGCTGTCGCCACTGTTCCTGGTCATGGCCACGCAGAACCCGATCGAGCAGGAAGGCACCTACCCGCTGCCGGAAGCCCAGCTCGACCGCTTCCTGATGCACGTGCGCATCGGCTTTCCGGACGCCGCGGTGGAGCGCAAGATTCTCCTGCAGGCGCGCGGCGAGGCGCTGCACGGCGAGTCGAAACCGGAGCAGCGGGTCAGCCAGCAGGCGATCTTCGTCGCCCGCCGCGAGATTCTCGGCCTGTACATGGCCGATGCCGTGGAGGAGTACCTGGTGCAATTGGTGATGGCCTCGCGCACCCCGGCCAAGTACGACCTGGAGCTGGCCGAGTGGATCGCCTACGGCGCCAGCCCGCGCGGCACCATCGCCCTGGATCGCTGCGCGCGGGCCCACGCCTGGCTGGCCGGGCGCGACTTCGTCAGCCCGGAAGACATCCAGGCGGTGCTGTTCGACGTGCTGCGCCACCGCATCATCCTGTCGTTCGAGGCGGAAGCCGCCGGCGTCGACCAGGATCGCGTGGTGCAGCGCATTCTCGATGTGGTCGCCGTCGCTTGAGCCCCATGCACGCCCTGCCGACGCAACCTGGCGTGCGGGTCAATCTCGCCGAGCTGATCGAGATGCGTCACCGCGTACGTGAAGTGCAGCTGTTCTCCACGCCAGCGCGACGCAGCCCGCTGATCGGCCTGCATCACTCCAAACTGCGCGGACGCGGCGTGGACTTCGACCAGGTGCGCGTGTACCAGGCCGGGGATGACGTGCGCACCATCGACTGGCGGGTGACCGCACGCACCCAGGAGCCGCACACCAAGCTGTTCCACGAGGAGCGCGAACGGCCCATCTATCTGTTGGTCGAGCAGAGCCAGCGGCTGTTCTTCGGCTCCGGCCTGGTGTTCAAGTCGGTGCTGGCCGCCCAGGCTGCCAGCCTGATCGGCTGGGCCGCCCTGGGCAATAACGATCGCATCGGCGGCCTGGTGTTCGGCGACCACGAGCAACACGAAATCAAGCCGCGGCGCAGCAAACAGAGCCTGCTTCAGCTGCTCAACCGCCTGGCCCAGGCCAACCAGGCGCTGCACACTGAGCTGCAGCCGCGCCGCGATGACCTCGGTCTGGCGCTGCGCCGTGCCCGCGAGGTGCTGCGCCCCGGCAGCCTGGTGGTGCTGCTGTGCGACGAGCGCACCCTGAACGACAGCAGCGAGCAGCAATTACAGCTGCTGGCACGCCACACCGACCTGCTTCTGCTGCCACTGTCCGATCCGCTCGACCACGCCCTGCCTGCCGCCGGACTGCTGCGCTTCGCCGAACATGGCGCGGAGCTCGAGCTCGACACCTACGACGACGGGCTGCGCCAGGCCTATCGCGCCCTGGGCGAAGCGCGCCGGGCCCGCTGGCAACGCCTGGCGCAGAAGCTCAGCGTGCCGTTGCTGCCGCTCAGCACCCAGGGCGAGATGGTCGAGCAGCTGCGCAACCACCTCAATGTGCAGCAGCCAAGGAAGCAATCGTGAACCCGCTGGACCAGCTCGAGCCGCTGATCGAGCCAGCGCCCATCGGCTGGTGGCCGCCCGCGCCCGGCTGGTGGCTGCTCGCCCTGCTCCTGCCGGTGCTGCTCTGGGCCCTGGTCCGGCTGTTCAGGTGGCTGCCGCGCAGGAAAGGGGCAGCGAACGCCGAGCAGCTCGATCCCGTGCGCCAGGCGGCCCTGGCCGAGCTGGAGCGGCTCAGCAAGCCCTACTACGGCGTCGAAGCCGGGCCCTGGCTGCAGCAGCTCAACGGCCTGCTCAAGCGCCTGTGCCGGCAACGCTACCCGCAGAGCCACAGCCACACCCTGACCAGTCGGGCCTGGCTGGCCTACCTCGACAACCGCTGCCCCGCAGCCGGCCTGACCCGCTGGATGATTCTGGTCGAAGGTGCCTACCGCCCCCACTGCATCCTCGACGACAAGGCCATCGACGGGCTCAATCAGGCCGTCGCCACCTGGATTCGCAAGCATGTTTGAGTTCGTCTGGCCCTGGCTGTTCCTGCTCGCGCCCCTGCCCTGGCTGATGCGCCTGATCCTGCCGGCGGCGGACAGCGGCGAGGCGGCGCTCAGGGTCAGCTTTCTCGACGAACTCGAAGCCCTCGCCGGTCGCCGCGCCCGCGCGCGCCTGCCGGCCTGGCGCCAGCAGGCGCCGTTCGCCCTGTTGTGGCTGCTGCTGCTCACCGCCGCCGCGCGCCCGGAGTGGGTGGGCGAGCCGCTGCCGCTGCCGGCCAGCGGCCGCGACCTGCTGCTGGCGGTGGATGTGTCGGGTTCCATGGACTATGCCGACATGCGCTGGGAAGACGAGGAGGTCAGTCGCCTGACCCTGGTCAAACAGCTGCTCGGCGATTTCATCGAGGACCGCCGCGGCGATAGGGTCGGCCTGATCCTGTTCGGCAGTCAGGCCTACCTGCACGCGCCGCTGACCTTCGACCGCCGCACCGTGCGCACCTGGCTGGAGGAAGCGCCGATCGGCATCGCCGGCAAGAACACCGCCATCGGCGACGCCATCGGCCTGGCGGTCAAGCGCCTGCGCCAGCGCCCGGGCGACAGCCGGGTGCTGGTGCTGATCACCGACGGGGCCAATACCGGCGGCGAGATAGAGCCGATCACCGCCGCGGGCCTGGCCGCCGAGGAAGGCGTGAAGATCTATCCGATCGGCATCGGCGCCGACCCGCAACAAGGCGGAGTGCTCGGTTTGTTCGGCCTGAATCCGGGCCTGGACCTGGATGAACCCACCCTGCACGCCATCGCCGAAGCCACCGGCGGTGAATACTTCCGCGCCCGCAACGGCGATGACCTGCGGCACATCGAGGCCAGCCTCGACCGCCTGGAGCCGGTGAGCCAGCAACCGACCCTGGCCCGCCCGGCATTGGCGCTCTACCCCTGGCCGCTGGGCGTCGCCCTGCTGCTCAGCCTGCTGCTGGTACTCGCCGAGCACGGGCCCTATCGGCGGTTCCAGCTGCAGCGCCCCCCGCGGCCCAACTGGTGGAGACGCTCGTGATCGAGTTCGCCCTGTGGCCCCACTGGTTGCGCCCCTACTGGCTGCTGCTGACGCCGCTGCTGTGCTGGCTGCTGTGGAAGCTCTGGCACCGCGAGAAACGCGCGGGGCGCTGGCACCAACTGCTGCCCACGGCTTTTCACGCCGCCCTGCTCAGAGGCGGCAAAGGGCGGGCCAGCCGCCTACCCTGGGTCGCCCTGGGCCTGGCCTGGCTATTGGCCCTGCTCGCCCTGCTCGGTCCCAGCTGGCAGCGTCTGGAGCAGAGCACGCTGAAACCGGCCGACCCGCTGGTGGTGCTGCTCGAACTGACCCCGGAGATGCTCGCCAGCGACGCCGCGCCCAATCGCCTGGAGCAGGCCAGGCGCAAGGTCCTCGACCTGCTCGAGGCGCGCCGTGACGCGCAGACCGCGATCGTGGTCTACGCCGGTAGCGCCCACACCCTGGTGCCGCTCTCCGACGACCTGACCACCAGCCGCAACCTGCTGGAGGCGCTCAAGCCCTCGATCATGCCCGAGCCGGGACGACGCGCCGATCGAGCCGTGGCCAAGGCGCTGAAGCTGCTCGACCAGGGCAGCCAGGGCCAGGGCCGCCTGCTGCTGATCGCCAGTGCGCTGGATGAGCAGGAGCGTCGTGGCATCCGCGACGCCCTCGACGACCGCCGCGAGCGCCTGCACATACTCGGCATCGGTACCCCCCAGGGCGCGCCCATCGTTCAGGAGGACGGCAGCTTCCTCAAGGATCGCCAGGGCGCGATCCTCATCCCGCGCCTGGACAACGCCAGCCTCAACCGCCTGGCCCAGGATGTCGGCGGACGCTATCAGCGGGTCAGCCTGAACGACCGAGACCTGCGCAGCCTCGGCCTGCTCGAGCGTCCGCAGCAGCTGCGCAGCGACGGCGATCCCACCCCCCTGCACGCCTGGTCTGACCAGGGCTACTGGCTGCTGCTGCCGCTGCTGCTGCTGGCGGCCTGCGCCGGACGCCGTGGCTGGTTGTTCTGCCTGCCACTGATGTTGCTGAGCCTGCCCCAGCCCGGCTTCGCCGCATCCCTGGACGATCTCTGGCTGCGCCCCGACCAGCAGGGCCAGCGCCTGCTGGAGGCCCAGCGCCCGGGCGAAGCCGCCAAGCACTTCGAAGACCCGCAATGGCAGGGCCTGGCCCTGTACCAGGCCGGCGACTACGCGGCCGCCGCCGAGCGCTTCGCCGAGGGCGATAGTGCCGCGGCCCATTACAATCGCGGCAACGCCCTGGCCCACAGCAACGAACTGGAGGCCGCGATAGAGGCCTACAGCCAGGCCCTGGAGCTGCAGCCAGACTTGCTCCAGGCACAGAAGAACAAGGCGCTGGTCGAACAACTGCTGCAACAGCCCCCCCGGCAAGCCCCCGCCGAACAGCCGAGCAGCGAGCCGCAGCAGGCGAACCAGGCGCCCTCCGAACAGCCGCAGAACAGTACGCCTGACCAGGACTCGGACAGTCCGCCCCCCGGTCAACCGGGCCAGGACGAGCAACCGCCGCAGCCGGGCGAAGGCGAAACGCCGACCCCGGAGGAGCCCGGCCAGCAGGCCGACGGCGAAGAACAGCTCGCCGCCGCCGAGCCCCTCGATGGCGAGCGGCGCCAGGCCCTGGAGCAATGGCTGCGACAGATTCCGGACGACCCGGCGGAACTGCTCAGGCGAAAATTCTGGTATCAACAGCAACAACGCCAGGAATCCACTCGATGACCCGCTTGCTCTGTACCCTGCTTCTCGCCCTGCTGACCCTCCAGGCCAGCGCCCAGGGCTTGAGCGCCAGCGTCGACCGCACGCGCCTGAGCGACGGCGAAACCGTCGAGCTGACCCTCGAATCGAGCGACATCACCCTGTTCGGCAAACCCGAACTGGCGCCCCTGGAGAAACTCTTCGAGGTCCTCGGCACCCGCCAGGTCAACCGCCTGACCACGCTCGACGGGAAGTCCCAGGCCACGACCCGCTGGGTCATCACCCTGCAACCCAAGCAAAATGGTTACGTGGTGATACCGCCGTTGCGCCTGGGCGAAATGCACAGCCAGCCGATCACCCTGCATGTGCAGAAGTCCGCCGCCGAAGCGAGCGGCGGCCGCATGGCCCCGGTGTTCATCGACGCCAGCCTGGATCAGGAAAGCGTCTACGTGCAGGCGCAGAGCGTACTGACCCTGCGCATCTATCACTCCGTTTCGCTGTACGACGACAGCAGCCTGACCCCCCTGGAAATGCCCGAGGCCCGTGTCGAGGCGCTGGGCAAGCCGCGCACCTACGAGAAGGACATCAACGGCATCCGCCACGGCGTGATCGAGCTGCGCTACGCGATCTTCCCCCAGCGCAGCGGCGACCTGACCATTCCCTCGCAGGTGTTCAGCGCGACCCTGGTCGAGCGCTCCAGCAGTGACGACTACCAGCCGTTCGGCCCGCGCCCGGGCAAGGTGACCCGGGTTCGCTCGCCGCAGATTCCCCTAAAGGTCCGGGCCAAACCGGACAGCTACCCGAGCGGCGCCCCCTGGTTGCCCGCCCGCGCGCTGAGCCTGTCCGAAGCCTGGAACCCGGAGCCACAGGGCGCCAAGGCCGGCGATTCACTGACCCGCAGCCTGATGCTCAAGGCCGAAGGCCTGTCCAGCGCGCAACTGCCGCCCTTGCCCGCGACCAGTGCCGAGGGTCTGCGCCGCTACCCCGACCAGCCTCAGCTGAGCAACCAGATCGACGAGCGCGGCCTGATCGGCAGCCGCGAGGAGCGTGAAGCCCTGGTGCCCAACCGCAGCGGTCAGTTCGAGTTGCCGGCCGTGGAAGTGGTCTGGTGGAACACCCATGAAGATCGCCTGGAGCGCAGCAGCGTGCCGGCGCGCACCCTGAACATCGCCCGCGACCCCAGCCTGGAGCTGGAACCGCTGCCCGCCGAAGTGGCCGTGCCCGACTACCAGCCGGGTCCGGCACTCTGGCCCTGGCAACTGAGCAGTGCGCTGCTGACCCTGACCACCCTGCTCGGCTTCGGCCTGTGGTGGCACGCCCGGCGCCAACCGGCTGTGCTGCGCGGCAGCCAGACCGGCCCCAGCCCGCGCACCCTGCTCGACGACCTCAAGCGCGCCTGCCTGGCCAACGACCCCCACGCCACGCGCCACGCCCTCGACGCCTGGGCGCGCCAGCAACCCGAGACCCTGGCCGACCTGGCCGCGCGCTTCGTGCCCCTGTCCGATGCCCTCGACGGTCTCAATGGCGCGCTGTACAGCGAAGCCGGCCAGCACTGGCAAGGCGAAGACCTGTGGCGGGCGATCCGCAGCCTGCCAACCACCCTCGCCAACGAAACGCCAACGACCGAGTCGAGCCTGCCACCGCTCTATCCCCGCTGACCGACCTGAAGGCCGAACCTGCCGCTGGCGATGCTTTCCCGGCGCTGTGACACGGCGCGCCCCATGGGCCGGCTTGGCTGCCAACCATTGCAGGTTGAGGCAGGGGGTAGAGTGACGCGCGGCGGTTGACTGAGCGGTCGCCGATCCGCAAAATTTGCACCAGTTCACAGAATTGACACATCGTCCGCTGCGAACAACAACCTGACGCCAATGGCCGCTTGAAACAGGAACGTCAATCCAGCAGGGAATCGCTGCCGCCAGAGACGCATCAACTTCATCCAGAAAAGGCAACCCCGCGCGAAAGCCGGGCACGCAAAACCACCGGTCTAAGGGCATGCCGCCTATGACGGCGGAGTTACCGAGAAGAAAATGTCCCCAAGCACCGCACTGCGCGTCCTCCTCGTTCCATTCCTCATCTTCGCCACCCACTGCGCCCATGCCCAAGGCAGGACCATCCTCACCCTGTCCGGCCCGGATGGCATCTCGCGGGACTACGACCTGGCCGCCCTCGAGGCCATGGAAAGCACCACCCTGCGCACCCACACCTCCTGGACCGATGGACCGCAGAGCTTCACCGGCGTGCGCGCCAGCACGTTACTGGCAGCGCTGCTCGAGCAGGGCACCCGTGTCGAGGCCGTGGCGCTGAATGACTACAAGAGCACCCTGCCCCTGCAGGACCTGCGCGACTACCCGGTGATCATCGCCTACAAGCGCAATGGCGAATACATGAAGGTTCGCGACAAGGGCCCGCTGTGGATCATCTACCCCCAGGATGACCATCCGCTATTGCGCTCCCTGGAAACCGACCAGAAGATGGCCTGGCAGCTGCGTCGGCTGATCATCAAATGAAGCCTGTCCAGGCCGACGTGGCGCGCCCGCTGATCGACTCCCTCACCGACAGGCGCTGGTGGCGGCAGACCGGGATGTGGCGGCTGCTGCTGGCACTGGCGATCTTCATCGCCACGCTCTATATGTCCTACCGGGACATCGGCCAGGCCAACGTGATTTCCAGCCTGCGCATGGGCCACCACACCCACAGCCTGATCAAGACCTACGACGAAGTCGATCGCTTCATGCGCGCGCTGCGTCAATACACGCTCAAGGACCCGATCCGGCAGATAGCCCTGGAAGACATCGCGCTGCACTACGAAATCCTCGTGAGTCGCGTGCAGACGTTCCAGGAGGGAGAAGCCAACCGGGAGCTGCTTGAGCTCGACGATGTGCGCACGCTGGTCGAACGCCTCGCCGTCACCCTCGAGTCGATCGAGCCCTTGCTGGTGGAGCTCGGGCAGGACCCCTACGACCTGAGGTATTCCACCATTCAGAGCCTGCTGCGCCCGATCAGGTCGCGCTTTTTCGAACTGGGCAAGCAGTTCCTGATGAACAGCGAAGTGCGCAACGAGCAGATCATCCGCCACTACGGCAATGACAGCAGCTACTGGACGCTCGGCGCACCCGCCGCCAGCGGCCTGCTGTTGCTGCTGCTGTTCTTCGCCCAGCTGCGCCAGTCCAAGCGCCTGGCCGACTCCCTCGCCGCAGAGTCGCGCAAGCTGTCCCACATGGCCGCCCACGACCCGCTGACCGGGCTGCCCAACCGCGCCCTGCTGAAGGATCGCCTGTCCCAGGCCATCCACCACGCCCACCGCGCGCAAGGCCGCTTCGCGGTGATCTTCCTCGACCTGGACCGGTTCAAGGCGGTCAACGACAGCCTCGGCCATGGGGCCGGCGACGAACTCTTGAAGACCGTGGCTGAACGGCTCAGCGCCTGTGTACGCGAAGGCGACACGGTGGCGCGCATCAGCGGCGATGAATTCGTGCTACTGATCGAGGCTGTCGGGCTCGACGATGGCGTCGTCAACGAGGTGGCCGAACGGGTCGCCAGCGAGTTGCGCACCCCCTTCCTTATCGCCGGCCAGGAACTGCTGGTCACCGGCAGCATCGGCATCAGCCTGTACCCCGACAATGGCGAGGAGGCGGAACTGCTGCTGATGAATGCCGATGCGGCGATGTACAGCGCCAAGGCCAATGGCCGCGACAGCATCAGTTCCTACCAGGCGCAGATGAACGCCGACAGCGTTTCCCGGATCGAGTTGACCGGCGACCTGCACCACGCCCTGGAGCGCAACCAGCTGCAGCTGCACTACCAGCCCTGCGTCGCCCTGGCGAGCGGCGAAATCTTCGGCGTCGAAGCGCTGCTGCGCTGGCAGCATCCCAGCCGCGGCCTGCTGTCGCCGGATGACTTCATCCCCCTGGCCGAAGAAAGCGGGTTGATCGTGCCGATCGGCGAATGGGTGATCCGCACGGCTTGCGCGCAGGCAGCCGCCTGGCACCAACAGGGCCTGCCGCAGCTGAAGATGGCGGTGAACCTGTCCGCCCTGCAACTGCAGCAACCGGAACTGGCCAAGCGGGTCGCCGCTGCGCTCGAAGCCAGCGGGCATCCGCCGCGGCTGCTGGAGCTGGAGCTGACCGAAACCCAGCTGATGCGCGACGTCGACACGGCAGTCGCCGCTACCCGGGAGTTGCGCGGCCTGGGAGTGCGCATCGCCATCGATGATTTCGGCACCGGCTACTGCTCGCTGAGTGACCTGCAGCGCTTTCCGGTCAGCACGCTCAAGCTCGATCGCAGCTTCGTGCACAATGCCCTGAGCAAGCCAAGCGCCGCGGCCATCGCCCGCAGCGCCATCGGCCTGGGCAGGAACCTGGAACTCGAGGTGCTGGCCGAAGGCATCGAAACCCCGGAGCAGCTGGCCTTTCTACGCGCCCATCACTGCGACGCCGGCCAGGGCTACCTGTTCTCCCGGCCGCTGCCCGCCGCCGATATTGCCAGCCTGCTGCGCGAAAGCCGGGCCGCCTAGTCCTTTTGCTGCGGCCCCTCCGGCGGCCTCGGCAGCCGGCCGCTTACGCCCAGGATGTCGAGCACCATCGAACACCAGACCGGGGCTGCGCCTATCGCGCCGCCTGAACCGGACGTGTTCTGAACCCATGACACGGCCGCTCCGCGCTGAACCCTGCTGCGCCGTCCAACCAGCAGAAACAAGAAACCGCGGCATCAGGCCGCGGTTTCTTGTATTGCTGCTACCGATCAGGCGGTGGCGGGTGCCAGCGACTTGGCCCGCAGCTTCTCCGGGTTGATCAGGAAGCGTGCCAGGGCCGGCAGCAACCAGACCGCGCCAATCATGTTCCAGAGGAACATGAAGGTCAGCATCAGGCCCATGTCGGCCTGGAACTTGATCGCCGAGAAGATCCAGGTGGCCACGCCGATGGCCAGGCACACGCCGGTGAACAGCACCGCCTTGCCGGTGGACTTGAGGGTCTCGTAGTAGGCCTCCTGCAGCGGCATGCCCTGGCGCAGGTAGGTCTCCAGGCGGCTGTAGATGTAGATGCCGTAGTCGACACCGATACCCACGCCGAGGGCGATCACCGGCAGCGTCGCGACCTTCACCCCGATGCCCATGTAGGCCATCAGCGCATTGCCCAATACCGAGGTCAGCACCAGCGGCAGGATCACGCAGAGCGTGGCCGCGATGGAGCGGAAGGTCAGCAGGCACATGAAGCTCACCGCCGCATAGACCGCGACCAGCATGGTGGTCTCGGACGCGGCGATCACCTCGTTGGTGGCCGCCTCGATGCCGGCATTGCCCGCGGCGAGGATGAACTGCATGTTGTCGGTGTTGTTCTCCTCGGCGAACGCCTCGACCACCTTGACCGCCCGCTCCAGGGTCTCGGCCTTGTGGTCATTGAGGAACACCAGCACCGGCGCCACCGAACAATCGCTGTTGTACAGGCCGTCGGCCCGGGCGATGGAGTTGTTCAGCACATCCTGGTTGCGCGACAGGGTTTCCCATTTCAGGTTGCCCTCGTTCATGCCCTTGATCACCTGACGCGACACCGTGACCATGGAAATCGCCGACTGCACCCCCGGGGTGTTCTCCATCTGCCACATCAGCTCGTCCATCGCGGTCAGGGCCGGATAGGTCGAGCAGCGCTCGGTGGCGGTCTTGACCATCACCACCAGCACATCGGAGCTGGTCGAGTAGTTGCGGATGACGAAGTCGTTGTCCAGGTTGTAGCGCGAGTCCGGATGCAGCTCCGGGGCGCCCTGGTCGAGGTCGCCGATCTTCAGGTTCTGGCCGTACCAGATGCCGCCGCCGAACGCGGCCAGGGCGACTACCACGGAAATCGGCGCCACCAGCGGGTGGGCGAAATTGGAGATCAGGCGCCACAGCGGATGGTCCTTGGCCGCTTCCTCGCGACTGATCTTGACCGCCTTCGGACTGATGCCGATATAGGAAATCATCACCGGCAGCAGGATCAGGTTGGTCAGGATGATCACCGCCACGCCCATGGACGCGCCGATGGCCAGCTCGCGAATCACCCCGATGTCGATCAGCAGCAGGGTGACGAAGCCCACGGCGTCGGACAGCAGGGCCACCAGGCCGGGAATGAACAGCTGACGGAAGGCCATGCGCGCGGCGGACAGCGCATCGGGCGCCTCCCCCGAGGCCATGGCGATGCCGTTGATCTTCTGCACCCCGTGGGAAATGCCGATGGCGAACACCAGGAAGGGCACCAGCATCGAATAGGGATCGAGGCCGAACCCCAGGGTGTGCAGCAGGCCGAGCTGCCAGGCCACCGCGATCAGGGTGGTCAGCAACACCGCCAGGGTGCTCTTCAGGCAGCGGGTGAACCACAGCAGCAGCACCAGGGTGATGCCGATGGCCGCGGCGAAGAACAGCGCCACACCGACCAGACCGTCGATCAGGTCACCGACCTTCTTGGCGAAGCCGATGATGTGCACCTTGATGTTGGGGTTCTGCGCCTCGTACTTCTCGCGAATCTTCTCTTCCAGCTCGTGGGAAAACTGCTGGTAGTCCAGGCGGATCTGCCTGCTCTGATCCTCCGGGTCCGGATAGGACTCGAGCAGCGGCACATCGACGATGCTCGACTTGAAGTTGTTCGCCACCAGGCGGCCGATCTGTCCGGACTTGAGGATATTGCTGCGCAACTCCTCCAGGCTTTCGCCGGAGCCGTCATAGGTCTGCGGAATCACTTCGCCGCCGGCGAAGCCTTCCTCGGTCACCTCGGTCCAGCGCACGCTGGGGCTCCACAGCGACTTCAGGCCGGAACGGTCGACGCCTGGAATATAGAAGACCTCGTCGCTGATCTGACGCAGGGTCTCCATGTACTCCTTGCTGAAGATGTCGCCATCGACCGCTTCCACCGAGATGCGCACGGTGTTGCCCAGGTTGGCCAGGTCGTTGCGGTGCTCGAGCATCTTCTGGATATACGGATGACCCAGCGGGATCATCTTCTCGAAGCTGGTCTGCGGACGGACCTGGGAGGCCTGGTAGAACAGGAATACGCTGATCACCAGGCACAGCAGGATCACGGCGGGGCGGTTGTTGAAAATCAGCCGCTCGAGAAGAGACGCGGGTTGGTGTTGATGCTTACTCATGCAGAGGCTCCCGGCTTATTTTTGTTGGCCCAGTTCGGCGCCAGTCGGCGTGGCGGCATGGACGCCGCCCTGCCCTACCAGAATCAGATTGCCGTTATCCAGTGCAGTGACCCCGGCCAGCGAAAGGCGGTCGGGACGGTTGGTCAGGCTGAAGTGGCGGCCGTTGTCGGTGCTCTTGAGCACCGTACCGCCATGCCCGACCACCACGATCGAGCCATCGGCCAGCAGGCCGCCGTCGGCCAGGCCGAACTCCAGCGCACCGTTGTTCGGGGTATCGACGACGATCTGCTGCCAGTTGTCGCCGAAATCCGCGGAGTGGAACAGGTGACCGCGCAGGCCATAGACCAGCAGGCCATCCGCCTCGCCGGTGCCGAGGGCACCGAACAGCGAGCCCTCGTAGGGGCCCTGCAGGGTCTCCCAGCTCTGCCCCCAGTCGCGCGAGCGGAACATGGCGCCCAGCTCGCCGACGATGAACAGGCCGGCGTCCTTGACCGCAACGATGGCGTTGAGGTGGTAGCCGTCTTCGTTATCCATGCGCTCGCTGACGTCTTCCCAGTTGGCGCCGCCATCCTGGGTCTGCAGCAGGGCACCGTAGGCGCCGACGGCGAAGCCGTTGTTGCGGTCCTGGAACCAGACGTCGAGCAGCGGCGCTTCGCGCTCGCGGTCCTCGAACTGCTTGACCCAGGTCGCGCCGCCGTCGCTGCTGGCGAGGATCTGCGCGTCGTGGCCGACCGCCCAGCCATGCTGGTCATCGACGAAGAACACTGCGGTGAGCAGCTGCCGGGTCGGCACCTTGGCCTGGGTCCAGCTGGCTGCGTTGTCATCGGAGTAGAGGATGTGGCCGCGATCACCTACCGCGACCAGGCGCTTGCCGGCGCTGACCACATCCAGCAGCAGACGCTGCGCCGCCTTGGGCGACTCGATGGAATAGCGGACGGCGGCATCGGCGGCGTGCGCCTGAAGGGGCATGGCAGCAAAAGTCAGCACGGACAGCACACTGCACAGCGAGAGCGCTCTAGCCAGCGGCGAGTGGACGCGGAACGCCGGTGTACGCGGCAGTCGCGCAGGATGACCGACCTGGGTGCGCCGCATGACGGGCTCACTCATATACCTTCCCCCTTGTTGTTATAGGTGGTGGTGCCTGTTGGCAGGCGCCTATGCTACTGAGCATTGGAAAGCCCTGACAATCGCCAGGACGTTATGTTTTGTTAAGGGAATCCGCGTGCTTGACAGCCCCATTGGTCCGCCGAGGTGAAAGGGCCACTACCACTGTAGCGGCCTTCCGCCTCCGGCGACATGACTATCAACGAATACCCCGACGCCGCAGGGCTGCCGGCTTGAAATAGCTGTCGGACGGCACCTCCTGGCTGAAATCGATGGTCTTGGCCTCTTCGTTGTCGAGGTTCTGCACGTGGTAGCGACGCGCCTGCAGGTCATGGAACACGTCCAGCGCCGACCAGGTGGTTGGCAGATCGTAGTAGTTCTTCAGGTAGGCCACCGATACCCGCCACAGCTCGCCGCGACCGTCGTATTGGTCCACGACCGCGGCCTGCCAGCTGTCCTCGTCGAGGTACAGGGTGCGCTTGGAGTAAATGTGCCGGGCGCCGGCCTTCAGCGTGCCCTCGACGACCCACACCCGATGCAGCTCATTGCGGGTGAACGCCGGATTCAGGTGACCGACCTGCAGCAAGTCCTCGTACTTGACCTCAGGACTGGTGGCTTTGTAGTTGTTGTAGGGAATGTAGATTTCCTTCTTGCCCACCAGCTTCCAGTCGAAGCGGTCCGGGGCGCCGTTGAACATGTCGGTGTCATCGGCCGTGCGCAACCCGTCCGCCGCGGCAATCGGAGTGTCGTAGGCCAGGTTGGGCGCACGCCGCACGCGGCGCTGACCGGCGTTGTAGCCCCAGGCCTGGCGCGCCTGTTTGACCTGATCCAGGGTCTCGTGCACCAGCACCGCACCGCCGGCCAGGCGCGCCGGGCTCTTGGTGAAGGACTGGTAGAAGAACAGGGTGTTATCCAGCTTGGCGTAGGAGCCCTTGGGATCATAGAACTTGAACAGCGCCTCCTGCTGCGAGGTCACCAGGGCGTAGCTGCCGTTGCGCTGCACCGCCACTTCCGAAGCGCTGCGCACGATGTAGTTGCCACGGTAGCGAGCGATGTGGTTCCACAACACTTCGACGCCGCTCTGCGGAATCGGAAAGGGGATACCGCCGTAGGCGTCGGAGAAGCCGTTTCCACCATCCTGCAACTGGGCGGTGCTGGCGTTCCTGATGCTGTTGTCATAGACCCATTGCGGCGCCGATGCGGAGCGACGGGTCTGGTACACCGGCATCTGGTAGCTGCTGGGGTAGGCGTTGAACAGGGCGATCTGACCCGGGGTCAGGTTGTCCTTGTACTGCTCCAGGTTGCTCTTGGTGATGGTGAACAGCGGTTTATCGCCGGGGAATGGATCGACATGGTGCTGACCCGGCTTGCTGTAGCCGGCCGGCGTCTCGGTGATCCCGCCCGTCCACTCGGGAATGGTTCCGGCGGCGTTGCCGGCCTTCTCGGCGCCAAAAGGCGTCAGGCTGGCGCCCAGCTTGGCGGCTTCCTGCGACGAAACCGCGGCCATCGCGTGACCGGTAACCAGTGCCAGGGCAATGACTGCCCCCATCAAGCTGTGCTTTTGCAGCATCGTTATTCTCCGTGTCAGTCTTCGTCGGGCCGGGCAGATTGCTGGTCGGGATTCAAAGGCGCATGAGGCCGCCGCCGAGGTGATCGCTTCAGGCAGCTCTGGCCGATGCAGCAGGTTCGCGGGACTGGCGCTCGCTCGCCAGGCGAGGGCTGCGGCTGAGGCCACAACTGCCGCCTTTCCGGACAAAAGGTGCAACCATAGTGCCAATTCAAACGCTCGTATTAAAAACAGCCGACAACGAGAGACGACGGCCGTAAAGCCATTTCGTGACCGTGCAGCCACCGACCTAATCGACAGAATTGCGCGCTCAACACCCCTCCTCCTGTCCGACAATCCAACAGTCGGCAGCCAGCATTCGCGGCCCCGACAGCGCCCGCGTCTGGGGAGTCGCAGGCGCACCGGACCATTCGTGGTAGAAAACGGCGGTTACAGGCGCGTCAGCTTCCTTTAGGTAACAAAAAAGCGTTACCGGGCGAGGCCGGTAACGCTTCGGAGTGACGCCCGTGGGACTCAGGCGAGGCTCTTGCTGACCACCTCGAAGACATCGCTGGACAGCTCGCCTGACGCCAGGATGCGCTCCAGCTCCGCCTTCATCAGTCCCTGGCGGGCACTGTCGTACTTGCCCCAGCGGGTCAGCGGGGAGAGCAGACGGGAGGCGATCTGCGGGTTGAGGGCGTTGAGGGTGATCACCTGATCGGCGAGGAAGCGGTAGCCGCTGCCGTCGGCCTGGTGGAAGCCCACCGGGTTCTGCCCGGCGAAGGCGCCGATCAGGGCGCGCACCTTGTTCGGGTTCTTCAGGGTGAACGCCGGGTGCTGCATCAACTGCTGCACCCGCTCCAGCGCGCCCGGCAGGCTGCTGGCGGCCTGCACGCTGAACCACTGATCCATGACCAGCGGGTTGTCCTTGAAGAAGTCGGCGAAGCTGGCCAGGGCCTTGGCCTTCTCCTCCTCGAACGGCGAATTGACCAGCACCGCCAGAGCCGCAAGGCGCTCGGTCATGTTGTCGCACACCTCGAACTGCTCCAGGCAGGCGGCCAGCACCTGCGGCTGGTCGCCCAGCATCAGGTAGGACAGGGCGATGTTCTGCAGGCTGCGGCGAGCGAAGTGCTCGGCCTCGGCGACGTAGGGGCTGCTGCGGGACACTTCGCGATTGGCCTGATAGCGCTGCCACAGCGGCTCGAACAGGGCCTCGGCGAGCTGCCGGCGGGCGAACTCGCGGGCACCATGGATGGCGTCGACATCGGCCACCACGCTGATCTCGGTGAGGTAGCCCTCCCCGGGCAGGGAAAGCATTTCGGCGACCATCGCCTGATCCAGCTGTTCATCTTCCAGCACCGTGCGCAGGGCGGCGGTCAGACGCGGGTCCATGACCAGCGCCTCGCCGCGCTGGTGCTGAGCGATCAGCTCCTGCAGCACCTGCACCGCCAGCTGCTGGCCGGCCTCCCAGCGGTTGAAACCGTCGCTGTCGTGCTGCATCAGGAACATCAGCTGATCGCGGCTATAGGGGAAGCCCAGCTTGACCGGCGCGCTGAACCCACGCAGCAGCGACGGCAGCGGCTTCTCGGCGACATCGAGGAAGGTCAGCACCTGCTCGGCCTGGTCGATCGCGACGACCCGCGAGGTGCCGCCGGCGGCGGCCTCGCCGGCCAGGCGCAGCGGCATCTCGCCACCCTGGCCATCCAGCAGGCCGAGGGCCACGGGAATCACGAAGGGTTGCTTGTCCTTCTGCCCCGGCGTGGGCGGACAGCTCTGCTTGAAGCTCAGGCTGTAGGTCCGGGCCTGGGCATCGTAACTTTCGCTGACGCTCAGGCGCGGCGTACCGCCCTGGCTGTACCAGCGCTTGAACTGGCTCAGGTCGACGCCGTTGGCGTCCTCCATGGCCTTGATGAAGTCGTCGCAGGTCACCGCCTGGCCGTCGTGGCGCTCGAAGTACAGGTCGCTGCCCTTGCGGAAGCCCTCGGCCCCCAGCAGGGTGTGGATCATGCGCACCACTTCCGAGCCCTTCTCGTAGACCGTCAGGGTGTAGAAGTTGGAGATCTCGATGAAGGCGTCGGGGCGCACCGGGTGGGCCATGGGGCCGGCGTCCTCGGCGAACTGGTGGGTGCGCAGGTAGGCCACGTCCTCGATGCGCTTGACCGTGCGCGAGTTCATGTCGGCGGAGAACTCGGCGTCGCGGAACACCGTGAAGCCTTCCTTGAGCGACAGCTGGAACCAGTCGCGGCAGGTCACCCGGTTGCCCGACCAGTTGTGGAAGTACTCGTGGGCCACCACCGCTTCGACCCGCTGGTGGGCGGCATCGGTGGCGGTCTCGGCCTTGGCCAGCACGCAGCTGGAGTTGAAGATGTTGAGGCCCTTGTTCTCCATGGCGCCCATATTGAAGTCGTTGACCGCGACGATCATGAAGATGTCCAGGTCGTACTCGCGACCGTAGACTTCCTCGTCCCAGCGCATCGACTTCTTCAGGCTGTCCATGGCGTGCTGGCACTTGTCGATGTTTTCCGGCTCGACGTAGATGCGCAGCGCCACCTCGCGCTGGCTCATGGTGGTGAAGCTGTCCTCCACGCACCACAGGTCGCCGGCCACCAGGGCGAACAGGTAGGCCGGCTTCATGAAGGGGTCCTGCCAGGTCACCCAATGCCGGTCGCCCTCCTCCGGGCCGCTGGCGATCGGGTTGCCGTTGGACAGCAGCACCGGATAGCGATGCTGCTCGGCGCTGACCGTGGTGGTGAACTTGCTCATCACGTCCGGGCGGTCGAGGTAATAGGTGATCTTGCGGAAGCCCTCGGCCTCGCACTGGGTGCAGAACATGCTGCCGGACTTGTACAGCCCCTCCAGCGCGGTGTTGCTCTCAGGATGGATGCGCACGCTGCTGTCGATGACAAAGCTGGCCGCCTTGGGCTGCAGGCGCAGCTGGCTGTCGCTCAGCTGATAGTCGGCGGCACCCAGCTCGGCGCCGTCCATCGACAGCGACAGCAGCTCGAGCTGCTGGCCGTCCAGCACCAGCGGTGGCAGGCCAGTGCCTGCCGCCGGGTTGCGGCGCATCACCAGCTGGGCATGCACCAGGCTATGGTCCTCGAACAACTCGAACGTCAGGTGCGTCTCGTCGATCAGATAGTCCGGCGCCTGGTAGTCCTTGAGGTAGATCATCTTCGGTTGTTCGGTACGCATGGCTTGTGGCCCTTCTGGTTCAGGGCCCGGTTCGGCCCGATCTGCGAAATGGGTGCTGAGCGGCTGGTCTGCTGGGCTACTGAAAGACGGCCAGCTGGTAGCCGGTGTATTTGCGGATGTTGATCACGCCGGTGTCGAACATCAGGTACTGGCCCTTGATGCCGATCAGCGTGCCTTCGGCGATGGGGTTCTTGTCCAGGTTGAAGCTGCTGATCTTGGCCGGGTAGGCCTCGATCGGGAAGACGATCTCCACCACCGGCTGATCGTCGAGCGTCTGGATCGCCTGAATGCCGAAGCGCTGCTGCAGGGCCTGCAACCCCTCGCCACAGTTGTCGAACAGCCGATCGCGCACCGCCGGCAGGTCGACCGGCGCGGCGTCGCCCTTGAGCAGCGCGCGCCAGTTGGTCTTGTCCGCCACCTGGCTGCGCAGCAGGTCCTCGACGAAGCCCGACTGCTGCCGGGTCGCCACCCGCAGGATCGGCAGCGCCTGGGTCGCGCCCTGGTCCAGCCAGCGCGTCGGCACCTGGGTCGCACGGGTGATGCCGACCTTGATCCCGGAGGAGTTGGCCAAATAGACCACATGATCGGTCATGCAGAACTGCTCGCCCCAGCTCGGCTCGCGGCAGGTACCGGCGTCGTAGTGACAGCGCTCCGGACTCATGATGCAGATGTCGCACTGCGCCAGCTTCTGCATGCAGGGGTAGCAGTAGCCCTGGCTGAAGCTGGTCTTGGTCTTGCGCCCGCAATGGGTGCAGTGAATGGCGCCGAGGTACTCCAGGCGCAGCGTCTTGCCGATCAGCGGATTGACCGGCAGCTCCTGCTCGTCCAGGCGGAAGGCGTACTGCACCGGCGCGTCCAGGCGCGCCGCCATCTTGCTCAACGAGCCACGTCCCAGTTCGCTCATCAGTGCAGGCTTCCCGAGGTCTTGAACAGCAGGTTCGGCACCGGCGCGGACTTGGAGCTGCACTCCTGCGGGCCCATGTAGCCGATGCGCTGGTCTTCCGGCAGGTGCTGGATTTCCCAGGCGATCAGCGCCTGCAGGGTCAACTCCTTCTGTTCCTGGGTGAGCTTGCGGCCATCCGGCCACTTGCCGATTTCCACCGCCAGTTTCAGGCTCTGGTAGATCTCCGGGGTGATGTTTTCAATGGCTTGCAGAAAGGACGACATGGGTGACTCCGCGAACAAAGGGGCAGTTTACCAGCCTGCTAGCGATGCTGGCGCGCCAGTAAACCGCCCGCCAGTCCGGTCAGGCAACCGGCGAGCAGGCCGCCGACATGGGCGGCGTTGGCGATGGCGGCCAGCTGCAGCAGCTCGAAGATGCCGGTCATGCACAGCAGCAACCAGCCGAGCATCAACGCCAGCAGGCCGGGCGGCAGGCGGTATTCGGCGCTCGGCGCCAGGCGCTGAAACAGCGCGCAATGCCCGAGCAGACCGTAGAGCACGCCGGACAGGCCGCCGAACAGCGAAGGGCCGGCGTAGAGGTACTGGGCGAAGTTGGCCGACAGGCCGAACACCAGGGTCAGCCCCAGGAGCATCCAGGGGCCCTGGCGCGCCTCGATGCGCCGCCCGAGCACCCAGTACCACAGCGCGTTCATCGCCAGGTGCAGCAGGCCGAAGTGGATCAGCATCGGCGTCAGCAGGCGCCACCACTGGCCTCTCTGCAGCGTCTCGCGCAGGTAGCTGAAATAGATGTAATCGCCCTGGATGCGAAAGTCGACGAAGCTCAGCCAGTGGATAAGGGCGAAATTCTCACCGAGCAGGGTCAGGGCGGCGACCAGCAGGGTCAGGCCGAGCATGGCGGTGGTCAGCGGACTGTCCTTCAAGGACTGGACGAAACCTGCCACCGGCGGCGACGCGTCGGATTGCTGCGCAGCAGGATCGCCCTGGGGATAGCGCGCGTAGAGGTCGCGTACCTGCTCGGCGAGCGGCTCGCCGGGCACCCAGAGCAGCTGCTCGCCGGCTTCCTCGGTGACCCGGTGGGGCACCTGCAGGCGCAGCAGCAGGGCGAGGAATGCGCTGAGGTCGATCTGCACCGGCAGACGCAAGGCCACCACCGGGCTCACCGCGGCGCCTCCGGACGCTCCACCTCGACCCAGACGAACTTGCGCGCATCGAGCCGACGTTCCTGATCCAGGCGATAGGCCACCAGCTTACCGTAGAGCACCGCGCTGTAATCCAGGCAGGCCAGGTTGCTGCGAATCGGCGCCGGCTTGCCGCTGCGCCAGTAGTGGCCGACGAACAGCAGGGGCTGGTCGGTTTCGTATTTCAGCAGCTCGGTCTTCTGCAGCTCGGAGAGCGGCGTCTGCGCGGCCAGCGCCGGCAGGGCGTCGGGCTGGAAGACGATGTCGCCGTAGGTCTGCGGGTCCTCTTCCCAGAACTTGGTGCGAAAGTGCGAGCGGGTGAAACCGTCGTCGCTGGTCAGGGTCAGGCCATGGGGCAGGCGCATGTCGGTGCCGCGCAGCAGGCGATTGAACACCATATTGGCGAAACTGCCATGCACGGCCGAGGCCTGGAGGAAATGCTTGTCGATGCGCCCATCGGCGAACTGCGCGCGCAGTGGTTCGATCAGGCCGGCGTCCCAGCAGGCGTGCACCACGCGAAAATGGCCGGCGTCGAGGAACAGCGGCAACTCGTAGAACCAGTCGAGGAACTGCCGCCATTCGTCCGGGTAGGCCTCGAACTGCTCCAGGGTCTCCTTGATCAGCCGCGCATGCCGCGGCGAGTGCTCGCGCACGTGCTGGCGGCCGCTGCCAGGCAGCGCCGCGGTGCTCCAGGCCAGCGCGTTGTATTCATGATTGCCCATGACGCACAGCGCTTCGCCGGCAACGACCATGTCGTGCACCAGGTGCAGCGCCTCGCGAATCCGCGGGCCGCGGTCGACCAGGTCGCCGAGGAAGATCGCCTGGCGCCGCGGATGGCGCCAGACGCCGTCCCGCAGGCGGTAGCCGAGGGCATCGAGCAGACGCTCCAGGGTGTGGGCACAGCCATGAATATCACCGATCAGGTCATAGCCACGAGTCGGATCCAGCAACATTCAGTTCCCTCCGCCACCGAGGCGACTGCCCCAGCCCAGCTTGGTGCGGCAGACCTCGTAGTAGTTGTGGTCGAGTGGATGGATCAGGCAGAGCTTCTGCGGTTTCTTGCTCACCGTGATGGTGTCGCCCGGCGCGCAGGTGAAGTGGTTCTGCCCGTCGCAGGAAACCTGCGGGTAGATCTGCATGTCCTTGGACACCACGATCTTCAGTTCGCTGTTGCTGTCCACCACGATAGGCCGGCTGGACAGGGTGTGCGGGTACATCGGCACGATGACGATGGCATCCAGCTTCGGGTGCATGATCGGCCCGCCGGCCGACAGCGCGTAGGCGGTCGAACCGGTCGGCGTCGAGACGATCAGGCCGTCGGCCTTCTGGCTGCAGACGAACTGGCCGTCGATGTACAGCTCGAATTCGATCATCCGCGTCGACTTGCCGGGGTGCAGGATCACGTCGTTGAGCGCGTCGCCCTGGCCGATCGCCTCAGCCTGGCGACGCACCTCGGCCTCCAGCAGGAAGCGGTGCTCGGTCAGGAAATTGCCCTCCAGTACCTCGGCAACCTTGACCTCCAGCTCATCGGGGCGGATGTCTGTGAGAAAGCCCAGGCTGCCGCGGTTGACCCCGAGCACCGGCACCTTGTGCCGGGCCAGCGCCCGGGCAGCGCCGAGCAGGCTGCCGTCGCCGCCGACCA
Organism: Pseudomonas benzenivorans; assembly: GCF_024397895.1. Classification (NCBI taxonomy): domain Bacteria; kingdom Pseudomonadati; phylum Pseudomonadota; class Gammaproteobacteria; order Pseudomonadales; family Pseudomonadaceae; genus Pseudomonas; species Pseudomonas benzenivorans. The sequence goes on along the minus strand of NZ_CP073346.1, from coordinate 4,262,226 downwards.
CGATCACCAGGTCGCACACCTCGCCGAGAATCTTCCGCGAGGAGGTCTGCAGACCGTGACCCGGCAGCACTTCGGCGATGGTGTCCTCGAGGATCACATGCAGGTGACGGTCGAGCAGGAAACGCTTGAGCCGGCGAATGGTATCGAGCACCTGGGTGCTGCCGAGGCGGCCGATGATGCCGATATTGCGAAATTGCTCCATGGTGCTCCCGCAGCTCAGGATCTAGAGAGCCCCGATTATGGGCGAAAGCCGATAACCGCAGCAAACGCGCACATGGCGCGAAGATTAGGCGTTATGCTCCCAGCATGACGCCTTTCGCCTCGCTTGCCGATCTGCCCCAGCAGCTGCATCAACCCGTGGTGCGGGACCTGGCCTGGGTGCTGCTGTCGCCGCCGATGCTCAGCACCACCCCCTGGCCACAGCGCCACCCGCTCAGCGCCAGCCACTGGCGGCGCTCGCCCGGCGCCCTCGCCGACTGGTTGCTGCGCCTGGACCGTGACAGCAGCACGCTGGCCAACTGGCTGGCGCAGAGTTCGGTACGCCGCCTGGGCCTCTACTACGAACGCCTGTGGCAGTTCGCCCTGCAGGCGGCGCCCGGCATCGAACTGCTCGCCGCCAACCTGCCGATCCGCCAGAACGGCCATACCCTTGGTGAACTGGACCTGCTGCTGCGCGACGATGAAGGCGAGCACCATCTGGAGCTGGCGGTCAAACTTTATCTCGGCCCCGAGAGCAGCAGCGGCGAGCTGCCGGTCCAGTGGCTCGGCCCCGGCAGCCATGACCGCCTGGACATCAAGCTCGATCACCTCAGCCAGCACCAGCTGCCCCTGTCCGCCCGCGGCGAGGCCCGCGCCGCGCTGGCCGAATTGGACCTGGCCGAGGCCAAGGCGGCCCTGTGGATCGGCGGCTACCTGTTCTACCCCTGGCCGCAGCAGTGCAGCGCCCCTCTGGGTGCCAACCCGCAGCACCTGAGAGGCCGCTGGTTGCATCGCAGCGACTGGCCGCGCTTCGTCGCGCAAAGCACCGAGGGCTGCTGGCAACCCCTGCCCCGCCCCGCCTGGCTCGCGCCGGCACGGGTCGAGACGAGCGAACTCTGGTCGACCGAGACACTGCAGGACTGGTTCGAAGCGCTGCCGCCCGAAACCAACGCCCAGCTGCTGGTGCGCTTGCAAGCCGGCAGCCAGGGTGCCTGGCGGGAAGCCGAAAGGGTGTTTCTGGTCAGTGACCAATGGCCTGCGCAACCGCCCGAGCAGGCCGACACCTGATGCGCCAGCCTCACGCCGGGCGCTGGCCTGGCCGGGAGCGCCCGGAGAATTCCTGGCTCAGTGACTGCGTTCGGTGCGCCCGCCCGAACGCACCAGGTAACCGGCCCCGCTCTCGCACAGCAGGCCGTCGCGCTGCACCGCCGGCAGGGCATCCAGACCGTCGCGCAGGGCGTAGCCGTTGAAGCCAAGCTGCGACAACAGGAATACGGCGTTGGCACTGCGCTTGCCGCTGTCGCAATAACACAGGTAGATACGCCCCTTGTCCAGCAGGCGCGCCTTCAGGCGCAGCAGCTGCAATGGCATATTCAAGGCCTGGGCGGCGTGCGCCCGTTCGTACTCGCCCTGCAGCCGGACATCCAGCCACTGCGCGCCGGCCGCCAGCAACCGGGCGGCTTCGCCGAGGCCGACTTCATTGACCACCGGCGCCTTGAGCAGGGCGACGAAGTCCTGACGCGCCAGGCGCAGCACCACCGCGTCCTCGACCACGGTCACCGTGGCGTTGCGCGGCCGATCGGCCAGCAGCGCCTCCTCACCGAAACAGGCGCCGACCTCCAGTTCGGCCAACACCTGGCGGTCGGTGCCGGCCCCACGAATCACCTCGGCGCGGCCACTCTTGAGGAAATAGCAGCAATCGCCGACCTCGCCCTCGCGCAGGACCGTACTGCCGGCGGCCAGCTCGATACTCTGCAGGCGCTCGAGCATGGCCCGCACATTGGCCGGCGGCACCTTGGCGAACAGCGGGTTGTCCAGCAGCCGCTCCAGCCATCCCAGCTCGTCGTACTGCTGGCCGAGATCGAGCAGCAGGTCCTGGTAAGCCAGGCGCCAGGTCACCAGGCGGTTGAGCGTCGCGCTGTCGAGCGCCAGCACGCTGACATCGGTCAGGGCGCGGGCATCCTGCAAGCGCGGCAAACTGGGCGACAACGGGTGGCAGCTGGCCTCGGATCCAGCGACCAGCCGCTGCTGCCGACCTTGGGCGTCCTCCAGCAGCAGCTCGCCGGCCAGCAGGAAGTAGGTCAAGCGCGCCTGATCGCCCCGGCGGAACAACAGCTGCCCGGCCAGCACAGGCTGCGGCACCAGCTGTTTACGCAGCTCGCGCCACTGCTGCTCGGACAGCACATTGAGCGGTGTCAGGCTGCGCAGGTGCGTCGGGGTCAGGGCTTCACGCATGGCGATTCCAGGCTCCAGGTCTCAGGCTCGATGGCGCCGTCCGACGACGGCGACAGGGACACGGGCTGCGCAGCGGCCTGCCCGAGCAGGCCCGCTCTGCGCCCCTGCAAGCCACCGGTATGAACGAACACCAGGCGCGTGCCCGGAGCAAAGTAACCGGCCTCAACCCGCTGGCGCAACGCCATTAGCGCCTTGCCGGTATAGAGCGGCTCCAGCATCACAGCGCTGGCCGCCTCAGTAGTGCGAATGAACTCGGCCAACTGCGCATCGACCTTGGCGAAGCCGCCGCGGCAGGCATCGACCAGCACATAGCCCTGATCCGTCCTGCCGGCCTCGCCCAGGATCGCCTGCACCTGGGGCCCGACGCCATGATCGGCCGGCACCGCCATGGCGCCGTAGACCGGATGGGCGCCCGCCTCGCCGAGCACCAGCCCCGCCAGGGTGGTGCCCGTGCCAGCCGCCAGCCACCAGCCGTGGTAGTCCGTCCAGCCGAGCGCGCCGAGCTGCTCGCGGACCTGGCCCACCAACGCAGCGCAGCCCAGTGCCCCAGGCAGGCCACCGCCGCCCTCGGGCAGCGGATGCAGGGTCGGATAGCGCTCGCGCCAGGGGGCCCAGAAACCCTCGCGATGCCGGTCGCGATAGCCGCCATAACCTAGCCAGTGCAGTTGCATGCCGAAGGCCAGCAGATCACGCACGGTCGGCGTGTCCCACTGCAACCCCCGCAACAGGCCGACGGTAGGGAAACCGAAACGGCGCCCGGCGGCCGCCAGGGCATGCAGATGATTGGAATGCGCACCCCCGAGGCTGATCAGCCCCTCGGCGCCAGCAGCCGCGGCGGCGCGCAGGTGCGGCGCGAGCTTGTACCACTTGTTGCCGCTGATCAGCGGATCGATCCGGTCCAGACGCAGCACCGCCACTTCGATAGCGGCCGGCGCCAGCCACTCCAGCTGCAGCCGTTCGAGCGGCGCGCCCGGCGCCCAGGCAGGAAGCGTCAGCGCCAAGGGTCAACCGACCGTGCGCAGGCGGCTACTGGCCTTGTGCCGAGCGCAGCAGTTGGAATCGCCGACGGTGAAGCGGCTTGGGGTGTCGACCCGATCGATGGGGATGGCGCAGCGCTCACCACTGGGCAGCAGCGCCTCGCAGCTCGGCTGCTGGAAGTGCGCCAGCCACTGGCGATATTGCTCCTCGGAGACGAAGCACTTGGCCGCGGCATAGGCCATGGGATTGTCCTGGTAACGGGCGATGTCCTGCAGCGGGATGGTGAGGTGGCCGGCGCCCGGATGGTACACCACGAAGACCACGCCGAGATTGGCCAGACGCTCGAGAATCTGCCCGCCGCTCTGGCCGGCCAGCTCGTCGCGCTCCTGCCTGAGTCGCTCGAGCTCCTGCTGCAGCTGCCCTTCCTGTTCGTTGCGATAGGCCAGCTCGACATTGCGAATGGCGATCTGCTCCTTGTACTCGATCACCGCCGAGGCGATCTTGGCCTCAAGCTCGCCCTCGAACTGGCGGCGCAGCACATCGCTTTCGGTGCGGCCGTGATGCTCGAGCGAGCGCAACTGCTCGGTCATTTCCTCGCGGGAGGCCTGGAAGCTGGCGGCCTGGGCGGCCAGCTGGGCCTTGAGGTCGGTGTTCAGCGCCTGCTGCTGGCGCAGGCTCTTGTCCAGGCCGTGAATCTGCGCCAGCAACTTCCTGCTCTGCTCCTCGCAGGCCAACTTGAACTTGGCCAGCTCTTCCTCCCGCTGCTGGCTGAGGCTGGCGATACGCAGGCGCTGTTGCTTGATCAGTTGCGCGGTTTTCAGGCGGTGTTCCTGGTCCAGCTTTTCCGAGAGCTGGGCCGTGGCTTCCCTGCCCTTCTCGGAAGCGTACCACTGGTCTTCGGAGGCCATCTGCAGGCGCTCGGGCGCCACGGCCTGGGCCGTGTCGTCCTCCACCAGCAGGCCCAGGCTGTTGCGCTTGACCGCGTCGCGCAGCAGCACCAGGTCATTCTGCCCGGGCGCCAGGCTGGGGTCCCACAGGTGCATTTGGTGCCAGGACACCGGACACTGACTGCGGCAGGCCAGGCGGATCGGCCCGGCACCCAGATCGGGACCGCGGCCGGCGCGCTCGGAGAGATGCTGCAGCGGAATGTTCCAGCCCCGATCCGGCGCGCCCTTCTCGTCGAAATCCAGGTAGAAGAACACAGCGGCCTTGATCAACAGGCGCGGATTGATCAGCACATAGGCGACGCGGAGCTGCTGATCGGCAAACTCCGGCATGTTGACCACACCGTCGAGCAGGGCCTCGAACTCGGGAAAGAGCATTTGCTTGCAGATACCGCCACGCTCCCTGAAGAACATCACGGCCTCAACCATCTGCGGTCTTTTCTGCATGCTCATCGGTTTCCCTCTAGCCAAACAAGGTGGGATCCGCTCGAGCGGGTAATGTTCCTGACCATCCAGAAAAACCCTGGATTCAGGGGCTATCCCGTTGTTCTGGAAAGTCTAGGGGAAAACCCAAAGCCAGCAATGTGACTGGGTTGGCAGTGGCCCTGCCGCCCGCGGTGAACAGGGCCACGGCAGGACGAAACTGTGACGGACTTGGTACGGCGGGCTCGGGAAACCCACCGAAAAGGGACTGCATACAGCTGCCTCGCCGGCGACAGTGTCCCGGCGAGGCAGCGTCGAGTTAGAGCTCTGCAGCCAGTCGCGAGCCCTGGTTGATAGCGCGCTTGGCATCCAGCTCGGCGGCCACATCGGCGCCACCGATCAGGTGCACATTCTGCCCGGCGGCGACCAGCCCTTCCTGCAACTCGCGCAGCGGGTCCTGGCCGGCACAGACGATCACCGTGTCCACCGGCAACAGCTGCGGCTCGCCACCGGCCACGCGGATATGCAGGCCGGCGTCGTCGATGTTCAGGTACTCGACGCTGTTGACCATCTGCACCCGCTTGTTCTTCAGCCCGGTGCGATGAATCCAGCCGGTGGTCTTGCCCAGGCCGTCGCCGACCTTGGACGTCTTGCGCTGCAGCAGGAACACCTCGCGCGCCGGCGCATGGGGCGCGGCCTGGATGCCGGCGACACCACCACGAGCCTCCAGTTGAGCGTCGATGCCCCACTCCTGCCAGAACGCCTCGCGGCTCAGGCTGCTGGCCTCGCCCTGGTGGGTGATGAATTCGGACACGTCGAAACCGATGCCGCCGGCGCCGATCACCGCGACACGCTGGCCGACCGGCTTGCGCTCGAGAATGGCATCCAGGTAGCCGATCACCTTGGGGTGATCCACTCCGGGAATCTCCGGCGTGCGCGGGGCGATACCGGTGGCTAGGATCACCTCGTCGAACCCGCCCTGGGCCAGCTCGTCAGCGCTGACGCGGGTGTTCAGGCGCAGCTCCACCCCGGTGGTCTCCAGCTTGCGCTTGAAGTAGCGCAGGGTTTCGAAGAACTCCTCCTTGCCCGGCACGCGCTTGGCCACGTTGAACTGGCCGCCGATCTCGCTGGCCGAATCGAACAGGGTCACGCTGTGGCCGCGCTCGGCGGCCACAGTGGCGGCGGCCAGGCCCGCCGGGCCGGCGCCGACCACGGCAATCTTCTTCACCTGGGCGGTCGGGATGTAATTCAGCTCGGTCTCGTGGCAGGCCCGCGGGTTGACTAGGCAACTGGTCAGCTTGCCGCTGAAGGTGTGATCCAGGCAGGCCTGGTTGCAACCGATGCAGGTATTGATCTCGTCGCCGCGACCTTCCGCGGCCTTGTTGACGAAGTCCGGGTCGGCGAGGAACGGGCGGGCCATGGAAACCATGTCGGCGTCGCCCTCGGCCAGCACCTGCTCGGCCACTTCCGGTGTATTGATGCGGTTGGTGGTGATCAGCGGGATCTGGATTTCACCGCGCAGCTTGGCGGTGACCTTGGTGAAGGCCGCCCGCGGCACCTTGGTGGCGATGGTCGGAACGCGCGCCTCGTGCCAGCCGATACCGGTGTTGATCAGGGTCGCGCCGGCCTGCTCGATGGCCTTGGCCAGGGTGACGATCTCATCCCAGTTGCTGCCGCCTTCCACCAGGTCGAGCATCGACAGGCGATAGATGATGATGAAGTTCGGCCCCACCGCCTCGCGTACCCGACGCACGATCTCCACCGGCAGGCGCATGCGGTTCTCGTAGCTGCCACCCCAGCGATCGGTGCGGTGGTTGGTGTGGGCCACCAGGAACTGGTTGATGAAGTAGCCTTCCGAGCCCATGACCTCGACACCGTCGTAGCCGGCGGTCTGCGCCAGGCTGGCGCAGTTGACGAAATCCTGGATCTGCTTCTCGATGCCCTCCTCGTCCAGCTCCTTCGGCTTGAACGGGTTGATCGGTGCCTGGATGGCGCTCGGCGCCACCAGCTTCGGGCTGTAGGCATAGCGGCCGGCATGCAGGATCTGCAGACAGATCTTGCCACCCGCCTCATGCACCGCCTGGGTGACCTCCCGATGCTTGTCGGCCTCTTCCGCCGTGCTCAGCTTGGCTGCGCCAGCATAGACGCCGCCTTCCTCGTTCGGCCCGAAGCCGCCGGTGACCATCAGGCCGACGCCGCCGCGGGCGCGCTCGGCGAAGTAGGCAGCCATACGGGCGAAGCCATTGGGCTTCTCTTCCAGGCCGGTGTGCATCGAGCCCATCAGCGCGCGGTTCTTCAAGGTGGTGAAGCCCAGATCCAGCGGGGCGAGCAAGTTCGGGTAGTGAGCGGTCATGGAGTTCTCCACATCGAGCCTATTCAGTTCACGGAGCGCCGCGGCCTCGCTGGACCCCGGTCGGTATGAGCTAGACGATAATGGCCCTTCTCTCGCACATCAATGACCCTAATTAACATGTTAATGATCTAAACTAACACTGCACTCCGGGAAATCCCTTCGATCAGGCCTGCCTTCGACACGCGTTTTCCGAGCAGCCACCACAATGGTTTGGAGCCCCGCATGAGCACATCAACGCCCCGGGTCAGGCTCGGCGACCTCTCCGTCGGCTTCGTCCACAGCCTGGCCGCCGCCGTACGCGAGCACGGCCACGACGCCAGAACCCTCCTCGAAAATTACGGACTGGATGCCGCGCGCCTCGCCGCCCCCAGGGCGCGGCTGTCCATTCCGCGCTACATGCGCCTGGGTCACGCGGCAATTCAGCTGACCGGGGACCCCGGCCTGGGCCTGCGCATGGGCCGCATGAGCCGCATGAGCCAGGCCGGCCTGGCCGGCGTCACCGCCGCCCAGGCGCCCACCGTGCGCGAAGCGGCACGCACCCTGATTCGCTTCGAGCCGCTGTACGCCTCCAACTACCGCGGCCAGTCCAGCCTGCACGAAGATCCCCAGGGCGCCTGGCTGCGCTTCTACTCGATCAGCCCGTACAACGCCTACAACCGTTTCGTGGTCGATTCGGTGCTGGCCAGCTGGACGCAGCAGCTTGGCGATCTGGCCAGACGGCCGCTACCCGTGGAGAAGGTGCAGATCGAGTTCCCGCCACCCGACTACAGCGAGCAGCATGCCGAATGGTTCGGAGCGCCGGTGCAGTTCGGCGCCGAACACAACCAGCTGCGCCTGGGCCAGGCCACGCTCAACCTGCAGAACCCCGAGCATTGCCCAAGCACCTGGCGCCACCTGGTGGAAATTTGCGAGAGAGAACTGGAGCAACTGACCCGTACCCGCAGCCTGCGCGAACGTATCACCCAGATGCTGGGACCGCTGCTGCATGGACGCGAGCCCGATCTGCAGGAAATCGCCGTCCGCCTGCAGATGCCCAGCTGGACCCTGAGGCGCCGGCTGGCCGAGGAAGGCACGCAGTTTCGCGCCATCCTCAACGAAACCCGTCGCGACCTGGCCATGACCTATATCCGTGACACCGAACTGGCCTTCGGCGAGATTGCCTACCTGCTCGGCTTCGCCTCAGCGGAGGCCTTCCAGCGGGCCTTCAAACGCTGGAACCAGCAGACGCCCGGCGAGTTCCGCCGCGCCCACCGCCGGGGCGCCTGACCCCAGCGACGCGACCAAGGCGACCTCACAATTCGGCGGCGTCTTCCGCGAACTCTTCGGCGTCCAGCTCGTAGGCACGCAGCTCGAGCAGTTCTTCCTGGTAGTCTTCCATCGCACGATCCTCACTGACTGGCAGAGCGCGACCGCACAGGATGAACCAGGACGCGCCGGGTCAGCCTACAAAGGGCTCATGACCGACTGATGACAGCTTTGCGCAGGCAATAAAAAACCCTCAGGTATCGCTACCTGAGGGTTTCGTATATGGCGCAGCGGACGGGACTCGAACCCGCGACCCCCGGCGTGACAGGCCGGTATTCTAACCGACTGAACTACCGCTGCGCGTCGGTTGGACTTTCGTCCGTGGAACTCTTGCTTCGTCTGGAAGGAGCAACCTTTCGGCTATTCCTGCCTCACACCGGGCAAGCCCGATATGGAAAATATGGCGCAGCGGACGGGACTCGAACCCGCGACCCCCGGCGTGACAGGCCGGTATTCTAACCGACTGAACTACCGCTGCGCGTCGGCCGGGCTTGACGCCCGAATTCACAAAAAGTGGTGGGTGATGACGGGATCGAACCGCCGACCCTCTGCTTGTAAGGCAGATGCTCTCCCAGCTGAGCTAATCACCCATCTCGTTGCGAGGCGCGAAATTTACGCAAGGGGCAGAGCTAAGTCAAGGCCCTGTTTGAAGTTTTTATCACGAAAGAGAAAAGCGCCGTGCCATCCCGGACTGCAACAGGCCAGCGAGCGACTCAAAACGCCACCCGCAGGGTCAGGCGCGCCGCCACCCGATTGTCCTCGCTGCGATCCAGGCCGGCCTCGGCAATCCGCACCCCCTGGCGCTCCAGCACCACGAACCAGCGCAGCAGCTGGGCAAAGGGGGCCGCCTGCAGGCTGACCTCCAGCGAACCGTCCCCCTCGCTGTCCAGGCGTTCAACGGTCAACCCCTGCTCGGCCGCACTGGCGGTGACCACCCCCTGCAACCGCGCCGGATCGAGGCTAGCTTGTGGTGTACTGGCCAGACTGCGGGCCAGCGGCGCCTGGGCTTGCAGGTAGGCATGCAAGGCGCGCTGCTGCTCGTAGCCTGTGCGGGCCGCCGCCAGCCTCTGCTGGACCGGCTGCCAGAGCAGCAGATAGAGCAGCACCAGCAGCAGGAACAGCGCCAGCGCCCCAAGGGCCAGGCGCTCGCGCGCCGCCAGGGCACGCCAGCGCTGGGTCAATGCGGAGCTTTCCAGCTGCGCGGCGAACGGATGCGTCAGGTCACTCAGATTGCTCATGTTCATCCCTCGATCACCAGGCGCGCGCTCACGCCTTGCTCTTCACGGCTGGCCGAGCCCAGCTGGACGGCCAGGCCCGCCTCCAGGAGGCGCTCGCGCAGCCGCTCCAGCTCGCTGAATCCCGGCGCCTGGATCTGCAAAGCCAGGTCTCCGCGACTGTCACTGAAATCCAGCTGTTGCACCTCGACCCGCGCGCCTTCGGCGGTTATCGCCTGATTCACCTGGGCCAGCATTCCGAGCAGGCGCCCCTGACCGCTGGCGCCCCCTTCCGCCAGGTGCTGATCCAGTTGCGCGCGCAGGTCGATCAGCTTGCGATCATCTGGAAACAGCTCGCGGTACAACGCCTCGCTAGCCTCAGCATAGGTGTCGGCCTGCTTCTGCAGGTGCCAACCCTGGGCCAGATTGAAGCCCCATTGCAGCACCAGCCACAGGCCGACCAGCCCCAGCAGTGGCCAGCATCGCTGCCACCGCCCACCTGCTCCGACAGGGGCAAAGTCGCCCTGCGCAAGGTTGCTGACGACCCCCTGTCGCGCCAACCAGACATGGGGGTCTCTCACCTCAGGGCACTGGTCCGCCGACTCCAGTTCCGGCTGCCTGGGCACGCGATAGGCGACGTGTGGACGCGGACACAGGGGCGCCAATGTCGGCCAGTCCTCGGCGTTTAGCGCCAGGCGCGCGACCTCCGCTCCGCCGACCAGGCAGCGCCCGCCCAACGGCAGCAGCTGGGTGCCCTCGCGTGGCAGCATATCCGCATCCACGGCAATCGCCTGCGGCGGCGTCTTGCACAGTGCCAGCCAGTCCGCCAACCACCGGCGGCGCACCGCGAATACCCGGTGACGTCCATCGGCCAGCGGCTCGCCCAAGGCCAGATGAAACTGCTCGACATCCTCGGCGAGCAGCTCCTCGACCGCAAACGGCAGGGCCTGACGCAGCCAGCGGGCCTTCTGGGTCGGCAGCTGTACGGCGCAGGCGGTCACCGCCTCGACCGGCAGCACCAGCGTCCAGGATTCGTCCTTCGCGGCCACCGTCCGGGAGAAAGGCATCGGCTCGCGGCGCTCCCCATGGACCCGCTGCACCAACAGCTCGGGGTCGGCCTCGGCACAGGCCTCTGGCGGTAAAAACACATACGACTGACTCATGGTTCAACTTCCTCGACGGGTGCGGGTGGCACTGCTCCCTGCCCCAGGTCACGGGCTAACACATAGACTCGACCATCGCTGCTGCGCTGCAGCGTACTGCGCAGCGCCTGACGACGATCCCCCACGCTGACATCACTGATCACCTCAAAGTATTGACTACCCACGGCCAAGCCTTGGCCCTGCACCTTCAACCCCGGCAACTGGGCGACGAAACTCGCCACGTCGGCATAGCCCTGACGGCCTCGCGCCGCGACCAGACCCTCGGCGGTGGCGAGCGGCAAGCCATCGGCCAGGCTCGCCAGGACCAGGGCGCCGGCGGTATTCACGTTCAGCGTGGCATCGGCCGGCAACGCGCTGACGTAGGGCAACAAACGCAGGTAATCGGCCTCGGTCATTTCCAGCAGCAGACGCAATTCGGACACGTCGCTCAAGGCTCGATTAGCCGCACGGTAGGCCGGCTGGACCAACAGGTACTGATTGTCCTCGGCGCCGAAGCCGCCACTGGGTTCCTGGTCGATGTCCAGCCAGTCCACCAGGCGCTCGGCGTAGGGCTTGTCGATCTGCAGGCTGCGCAACAAGCGGCGAAACTGGGCCACGGCGGCCTCATTGGCCTGCCCCTTGCGTACCAGGCTGTTGAGATTGAAGCGCCCACTCGGATCGACGATGCGCACCTGCAATTCACCGCCCTCATCCAGATTGAAGGGCGCCAGGGGCTGAGCCCAGGCCTCGCCGAGGTGATCCACCGGTGCCCTCGGATTGCCCTGCAGCAGGTCCCGGCGCAACACCGCCTGAGCCAGGGTCTCGCCCCCCAGGGCGTAGTGCCAGGCCTGGCGCACGTGCAACTGATTGGCGCTGCTGCGAATGGCCAGCTGTTGACGGGCGATCAGACCGGAACAGACCACTGTCACCACTGCCACCACTAACAGCACCGTGATCAAGGCGACGCCGCGCTGCGCCCTCATGATTCGGGCTCCTTCTGCGGCTCGCCTGCATCGCCGCCCTCCTCGCCCCCGGCGGCTGGAGCCTGTTGCTGCGGCGGCACCTCTGGCAGCCGCAGCAGGCGCCGCAGCTCGCCGTAGCGCCGATGCTCCAGCACCAGCTCGAGCGCCTGCGGCAGCACCACCAGGGCCTCGTCCCCTCGACCGCCAGGCGGCGGCCAGCTGTCGTGCCAGGCGCCCAGACCATCCTGGTAGCGCAGCTGCAGGCGCATCACCCCGTGCAACGCCTGCTGTACCTGGGGCTGGCTGTCCTGGGCCTGATCCAGCACGTTCCAGTAGCGCCGCTGCCATTGTTCGCCGCTCAACTGCCAACGCACCCGCTGCACGCCGGCGCGCACGCGCCCCAGGGGATTGCGCCAACCGGCTCGACTCAGCTCGACCGCCGCACCGCCAACCTCCTCGCCGAGCAGGGCGGGACGCGCATCGCCGAAGGGGTCACGTACCGGGCGCGCGACCACCTGCAACACATCGCGCTCGAAAGCCGCCATGGCCCGCACCAGCTCACGCAGCTGCTGTTCATGCGCCCGCGTGGCGCTGTCGGTGCGCAGCACGCTGTCGAGCATGCGATAGGTGCCGAGGCCGAGCAGGGCAAAAATCGCGATGGCGATCAGCAGCTCGAGCAGGGTGAAGCCTCGCGAACGCTTCATCGTGGCGTCCCGAGAAAACCAGTGAGACTGACCAGCGCCCGCTCGCGCAGGTCACCACGCGGCCGCCGCTCCGGATACGCCGCCACCCACAGAGTGACCCGGCGCATGCTTGGCTCGCTGGTTTGCTGGATCTCGCTCTGCCACTGCCAACGACGTCCGCCGAAGGTCAGTTCGCCCTCAGCGCGCCCATCCGCGGCCGGCACCTCGGCCAGCTGCAACTCGGTCAGACGGTTGTCGGCGATCCACATCGCCAGGGTCTTGTCCTCCAAGCGCGCGGCCGTCTGCAGGCTGCGCGTGCTGGCACTCAGCACACTGGCGGCGACCAGGGCGAAGATGGCCAAGGCCACCAGCACCTCGAGCAGGGTGAATCCCGCCATGCGCCTCATCCGGAGCGTCCCTTGACGCCGCCCAGCTCGACCCTGGGCAACTGGAATCCGTCACTCGACAGCCACAGGTGCATTCCGTCCCGGCGACGCTCACGCAGCTGCAGGCGAAAGGGACTGAGCTCACCGCTGGAGAGAATCAGCAGCTGCGGGGTGAGACCAGCCTTGCCGGCCGACTCGCCGGTGGGCTGGGGCAGGCGCAGCGCCTCGCCCTCCAGTTCGACACTCAGCTCCGCCCAAGGCGGTAACTGGTGGGGCTGTCGCTGCAGCGCCTGCCACCGACGCGAGGCCGGGTCGTATTGCAATACCTGATAGGCACCGGCACTCAGGTGGACGCCGTACTCGCGGTTGTCCAGCACCGCCTCCTCGGCCAGCACACCGATCAAGCCAGCCAGACGCTCGGCTTCGTCATGCAGCTCCCGTGCGGGACCGGTGGCGCCGGTGCCGATCACCGCCAGGCCGATCAGCACGCCAAGGATGACCAGCACCACCAGCAACTCGACCAGGGTGAAACCGCCTGAGCGGCCGCGCCTGGCAGAGGCGGACGTCAGCGCGAGGCGCCTGGTGGGCATGGCTCAGCACTGCCTCATCAGAGGTCCCAGCTGCCGATGTCGGCATCCAGATCGCTGCCGCCCTGCTTGCCGTCCCGCCCCAGTGAATAGAGATCGAAGGCGCCCTTGGTGCCGGGGGCCAGGTACTGGTAGACGTTGCCCCAGGGATCGACCGGCAGGCGCTTGAGGTAGCCGTCCCTGTTCCAGTTCTTCGCCGGCGGGTTGCCGGAGGGTTTCTCCACCAGCGCTTCGAGCCCCTGCTGGGTGCTGGGATAGCTGTGATTGTCCAGCTTGTACATGTCCAGGGCGGCACCGATGGCGCGGATATCGTTCTGCGCCGCGGTGACCTTGGCCTGGTCCGGCCGACTCATCACCTGCGGCACCACCAGGGCGGCGAGGATCCCGAGGATCACCACCACCACCATGATTTCGATCAGCGTAAAACCTGCCTGACGCTTGTTCACCTGCTTACCCCACCAATTGATTGAGAGACAGAATGGGCAGCAGGATGGCCAAGACTATGACCAGTACCACCGCCCCCATGAAGACCAGCATGAACGGCTCGAACAGGCCGACCAACAAGGCCACCTGGGCGGCCAGGTCGTTTTCCTGGTTGCGCGCCGTGCGCGCGAGCATCTGATCCAGCTCACCGGAGCGCTCGCCGCTGGCGATCATATGCAACATCATCGGCGGGAACTGCCCGCTGGCCTCCAGCGCGCGGGTCAGGCTGCCGCCCTCGCGGACCTTCTGCGCAGCCACCACCACCTGGCCTCGTATCACCCGATTGGCGATCACCTCGCCGCCGATCGCCAGGGCCTCCACCAGGGGCACCCCACTGCGGGTGAGGATGGCCAGGGTCGAAGCAAAACGGGCGCAGTCGGTGGCACGGATCAGCCGCCCGAACAGCGGCACGCGGAGCAGCAAGGCATGCCAGCGCAACTTCACCGACTCGTCACGCAGTGCCCAGCGCAGGGCGAAGAACCCGAGCGCCATCAGGATCAGCACCAGCCAGGCCCAGCCCTTGACCCAATCGCTCAGGGCGATCAGGCCGCGGGTCAGGGCCGGCAGGGTCTGGCCCGAGTCGATGAAGACCCGCACCACGTCCGGCACCACGTAGCCGAGCAGGAAGCCGACGATCAGCAGCGAGGCGCACATCAGGATCAGCGGATAGAGCAGCGCCAGCTGGATCTTCTGCCGCGACTGCTGGCGCTGCTCGGTGTAGTCGGCCAATTGCTCCAGCACGGGGCCGAGGTGACCGGCGTGCTCGCCCGCCGCCACCGTGGCGCGGTACAGCTCGGGAAAGGCGGCGGGAAACTCCTTCAGGCTGTCGGCCAGGCCGTGCCCCTCCAGCACCCGCGCCCGCACCGCCAACAACATGCTCTGGATGCGCGGCGCACTGGCCTGGGCCGCGGCGGCCCGCAGTGCCTCCTCGATCGGCAACGCCGCTTGAATCAGGGTGGCCAGCTGCCGGGTCAACAGCGCCAGGTCCCGCGCCGAGAGGCCGCGACTGAAGCTGAAGTGCCCGCCGGCCGGCTCTCGGGTGCGCGTGGCGTTGACCTCCAGCGGCGCCAGCTGCCGCTCACGCAGCAGTTGACGCACCTGACGGGCACTGTCGGCCTCCAGTACGCCTTTCTGTTGACGGCCCTTACGGTCGAGGGCGAGGTATTCGAAGGCGGCCATTACTCTTCCAGGGTCACGCGCAGCACTTCTTCCAGGCTGGTCAAGCCCTCCAGCACCTTGCGCCGCCCATCCTCGCGGATGCTCGGTCCGAGCGTGCGGGCATGACGGATCATGTCCTGCTCGGAGGCGACGTTGTGGATCAGCGTGCGCAGGTGATCATCGAACACCACCAGCTCATAGATTCCGGTACGGCCGCGATAGCCCTGCTGGTGACAGGCGCTGCAGCCACGTGCGTGGTAGAGGGTCGGCGGCGGCTCGGCGACCACGCCGAGCTTGGCACATTCGGCGGCGTCGGCCTGATAGGCCTCCTTGCACTGGGGACAGAGCACCCGCACCAGGCGCTGGGCCAGTACGCCGAGCAGCGACGAGGACAGCAGGAAGGGTTCGACGCCCATATCGACCAGGCGGGTGATGGCGCCGATCGCGCTGTTGGTGTGCAGGGTCGACAGCACCAGGTGCCCGGTCAGCGAGGCCTGTACGGCGATCTCGGCGGTCTCCTTGTCGCGGATCTCGCCGACCATCACCACGTCCGGGTCCTGACGCAGAATGGCTCGCAGACCGCGGGCGAAGGTCATGTCAACCTTGGTGTTGACCTGGGTCTGGCCGATGCCCTCGAGGTGATACTCGATCGGGTCCTCCACCGTGAGAATGTTGCGCGTGCGGTCGTTGAGGCTGACCAGGCTGGCATAGAGCGTGGTGGTCTTGCCCGAACCGGTGGGGCCGGTAACCAGAAGGATGCCGTGTGGCTTGCGCACGGTCGCCTCCATCAGCTCGCGATCCCGCGCGCACATGCCCAGGTGCTGCAGCGTCAGGCGCCCGGCCTGCTTGTCCAGCAGGCGCAGCACGACCCGCTCGCCGTTGGCCGAAGGCAGGGTCGACACCCGAATGTCCACCTCGCGACCGCCGACCTTCAGGGATATCCGCCCGTCCTGGGGCACGCGCTTCTCGGCAATGTCCAGACGCGCCATGACCTTGATCCGCGAGACCAGCAACGCCGCCAGCTCGCGCTTGGGCTCGAGCACTTCACGAAGGATGCCGTCGACGCGAAAGCGCACCACCAGGCGCTTCTCAAAAGTCTCCAGGTGAATGTCCGAGGCGTTTTCCTTGATCGCCTCGCCGAGAATCGCGTTGATCAGACGGATGATCGGCGCATCGTCCTCCTGCTCCAGCAGGTCCTCGGTCTCCGGCACCTGCTCGGCCAGGGCAGCCAGGTCGAGACTTCCGCCGATGTCTTCGGCCAGCTGCATGGACGCCGAGTCGTGCTGATAGGCCTTGCCCAGCGCCTGCTCGAAGGCCTCGGCGGACAGCGCGCGCAGCGCCAGCTGACGACCGACGAAGCGCTGCGCCTCGGCCACGGCCACTAGCTCGACCCCGGGTCGATGGCCGAGACAGGGCGGTTCGGCCTCCGCCAGCAGCACCACGCCGTGACGCTTGGCGAAACTGAACGGCAAACGGCGCAGAGGCGCATCATTGGGCAGAGCGTTCATCCTAGGCGAGCCTTAGGCGGTAACGTGACGCAAGTATCACGGTCAGTCCTGACCATTATGCAGCCGCGGTTCCGTCGGTTAATTGTGGAGAGTTCCCGCCAAAGTGCGGGGACACTGGGCTATCTTTAGCACATCACGGCGGCGGGATACACCACCCCGAAAGGGGACTGCAAAATGCTGCCGAACTGTCTATGATCGGGGCGCGACACGCACCACAGAACAAGAATCTCATGGAGTGATGCCTTTGCCTGTTACGGCTACTGGACGCTGGCTGCAGTTGCACACCACCACCCTGGTCGGTATCGCCATGGTCCTGGCCATGAGTGTCAGCCTGGCCTGGCAAACGGCCGACTGGCTGCGCCTGCTGCGCACGCCCGCGACCCTGGAATCACCGGACCCCGGCCTACCCCGCGCGACCGCCCTCAGCCCTGGCCTGGAGCAGCTCTTCGGCAGCGGTGCAGTGGATGACAGCGCGCCGCCGCCGGCCACCAACCTGCGCCTGACGCTGCTGGGCAGCTTCGTCCACAGCGATCCACAGCGCTCCAGCGCGATCATTCGTGAGAATGGCAGCGAAGCCCAGCGCTACCAGATCGACAGTGAAGTGGCCAACGGAGTGCGTTTGCACGCGATCTACGCCGATCGCGTCGAACTGCTGCGCAACGGACGGCGCGAGAGCCTGACCTTCCCCCAGAGCCAATCTGCCGGCGACGGCCTGAATTACATTCCCTACGAAACAGACCCAGGAAACCTGGACCAGCTCGACGAGCTGGAGGCCGGCAACCTCGAACAACTGCGCGAGCGCATGGACTCACTGCGCGAACAGATGGAGGCGGCAGGCACCCTGCCGCCAGACGCCGAACCTACCGATCAGACCATAATAGAAGGCGACTGAACCGATGTCCCCGATCCTATCGCGACTCACCTTCGCCCTGTTCGCCGCCGGCCTGGCCTTCGGCCCGCTGCCGCTCAGTGCGGCCAACAGCGCAGCAACACCGGCCGCCGGACAGCAGGAGGAAAGCTGGACCATCAACCTGAAAGGCGCCGATATCCGTGAGTTCATCGACCAGGTCGCGCAAATCACGGGGGAGACCTTCGTCGTCGACCCCCGGGTGAAGGGCCAGGTCAGCGTCGTGTCGAGCAGCCCGCTGAATCTGAGCGAGGTCTACCAACTGTTTCTCTCGGTAATGGCCACCCATGGCTTCAGCGTCATCACCCAGGGCGAGCAGGCGCGCATCGTGCCCAACGCCGAAGCGAAGGCGGAGGCTGGACTCGGCCGCGTCGCCCCGGACCGTCTGGAGACTCGTCTTATCCAAGTGCAACACGGCTCGGCGACCGAACTGATTCCCCTGCTGCGCCCGCTGGTACCCCAATACGGCCACCTGGCCGCCGTCACCTCAGCCAATGCAATCATTATCAGCGACCGCAGCGCCAATATCGCCCGTATCGAAGACCTGCTGCGCCAGCTCGACCAGAAGGGCGAACGCGACTACAGCGTGCTCAACCTGCAGCATGCCTGGGTGATGGATGCCGCCGAAGTACTCAATAGCGCCCTGGACAGGGGTCAAGCCAAGGGCGCCTCCGGTATCCAGGTGATCGCCGACGCACGCACCAACCGGCTGATCCTCCTCGGCCCACCGGCAGCCCGCGCCAAACTGCTGGCCCTGGCCCAGTCGCTGGACACCCCGACCAGCCGCTCGGCCAACACCCGGGTGATACGCCTGCGACACAACGACGCCAAGGCCCTGGCCGAAACCCTCGGCGACATCTCCGAGGGCCTGAAGGCGCAGGATGGCGGCGAAACAACCAGCAAACCGCAAAACACCCTGATCCGCGCCGACGAAAGCCTCAATGCCCTGGTCCTGCTGGCCGAGCCCGACCTGGTGGCGACCCTGGAGGACATCGTCCGCCAGCTCGACGTGCCGCGCGCCCAGGTGATGGTGGAGGCCGCCATCGTCGAGGTCTCGGGCGACATCAGCGACGCCCTCGGCGTGCAGTGGGCGCTGGATGCCCGCGGCGGCAAGGGCGGCCTCGGCGGAGTCAACTTCGGCAACACCGGCCTGTCGGTCGGCACGGTGCTGCAGGCCATCCAGGACCAGAAGAACAACGTCGACAACCCGATCCTCAACAGCCTGCCCGATGGCGCGATCATCGGCCTGGGCAGCGAACGCTTCGGTGTGCTGGTCACCGCCCTGTCGGCCAATACCAAGAGCAACCTGCTGTCGACCCCCAGCCTGCTAACCCTGGACAACCAGGAGGCAGAGATTCTGGTCGGGCAGAACGTGCCATTCCAGACCGGCTCCTTCACCACCAGCGCATCCGGTGCCGACAACCCCTTCACCACCATCGAGCGCAAGGACATCGGCGTCACCCTCAAGGTCACCCCGCACATCAATGAAGGCGCCAGCCTGCGCCTGGAGATCGAACAGGAAATTTCCTCCATCGCGCCGACTGCCCAAGGGATCAACGCCGTCGACCTGATCACCAACAAGCGCTCGATCAAGAGCACCATCCTTGCCGAAGACGGGCAGGTCATCGTGCTCGGCGGGCTGATTCAGGACGACATCACCCAGACCGACTCCAAGGTGCCGCTGCTGGGCGACATCCCCTTCCTCGGCCGCCTGTTCCGCTCGACCCAGGACACCCACATCAAGCGCAACCTGATGGTATTCCTGCGCCCGACCGTAGTGCGCGACGCTGCCGGCCTGGCCGCCCTGTCCGGCAAGAAGTACGGCGACATCCGCGTGCTCCGGGATATCCGCGACGACTACCAGCCCGATGCGCTGCCCCGCGATCCGCTTCAACTGTTCGACCGCAGCCCGGAGGCAGCCGTCGACCTGCGCGAATAGCGCCCCCAACGAAGAAAGCCTCGGCAACTGCCGAGGCTTTTTCTTATCTCGCGAAGACAGCGGCGTGCAAGCTAGAGCGCGGCCAGACCGCGGGCCAGATCGGCCTTGAGGTCGGCCAGGTCTTCCAGGCCCACCGCCACGCGAATCAGGTTATCGCGGATTCCAGCATTGGCCCGCTCGGCCGGCGAGAGCCGGCCGTGAGAGGTGGTCGCCGGGTGGGCAATGGTGGTCTTGGTGTCACCCAGGTTGGTGGTGATGGAGATCACCCGTGTCGCATCGATGAATCGCCAGGCCGCCTCCTTGCCGCCCGCCACTTCGAAGCTGACAACGGCGCCAAAGGCGCTCTGCTGACGCCTGGCCAGCTCGTGTTGCGGGTGGCTGGGCAAGCCTGCGTAGTAGACGTGCTCCACGCCCGCCTGCTGTTCGAGCCATTCGGCCAGCTGCTGGGCGCTGGCGCAGTGGGCCTGCATGCGCACGCGCAAGGTTTCCAGGCCCTTGAGGAAGATCCACGCATTGAACGGGCTGAGAGTAGGCCCTGCGGTGCGCAGGAAGCCGACCACTTCCTTCATCAATTCCGCCTTGCCGGCCACCACGCCGCCCATACCACGGCCCTGGCCGTCGATGAACTTGGTCGCCGAATGCATCACCACATCCGCGCCCAGCTTCAGCGGCTGCTGCAGCGCCGGGGTGCAGAAGCAGTTGTCCACGGCCAGCAGCGCGCCTCGGGCATGGGCGATCTGCGCCAGCGCGGCGATATCGACCAGCTCGGCCAGGGGGTTGGACGGCGACTCGACGAACAGCAGCTTGGTGTTGGGCCGCAAGGCCGCCTGCCAGGCATCCAGATCGGATAGCGCGACGTAGTCGACCTCCACGCCGAAGCGCTTGAGATACTTCTCGAACAGGCTGATGGTCGAACCGAACACGCTGCGCGATACCAGCACGTGATCACCACCACTGCACAGGCTCATGACGATGGCCAGTATCGCCGACATGCCGGAAGCCGTGGCGACCGCCTGTTCGGCGCCCTCCAGCGCGGCAATGCGCTCCTCGAAGGCGCGCACCGTGGGATTGGTGTATCGGGAGTAGACGTTGCCCGGCACTTCGCCGGCAAAGCGCGCGGCCGCGTCGGCCGCGGTGCGGAACACGTAGCTCGAGGTCGGAAACAGGGCTTCGCTATGCTCGCCCTCCGGAGTGCGGCGCTGCCCGGCGCGCACCGCCAGGGTATCGAATCCGACTCCTTCCAGGTCGCTGTCCAGTCGCCCGGCATCCCAATCTTGCGCCATGCCCCTCACCTCGATTCCACCGCGCCGACGCTTCGCGCCCGACGCATTGCCGCTTAGTTGTTGTACAGGTCGATAATCGCGCTGACCGCCTGGGACTTGGTCTTGGTGGCATCGTTGCGCGCCTGCTCGATCTTGTCCAGGTAGGCCGCATCGACGTCACCGGTGACGTACTGCCCATCGAACACCGCGCAGTCGAAGTTGTCGATCTTGATCTTCTTGCTACCGCTGACTGCCTCGATCAGATCCGGCAGGTCCTGATAGACCAGCCAGTCGGCG
The DNA here is from genome assembly GCF_024397895.1 of Pseudomonas benzenivorans. NCBI lineage: Bacteria > Pseudomonadati > Pseudomonadota > Gammaproteobacteria > Pseudomonadales > Pseudomonadaceae > Pseudomonas > Pseudomonas benzenivorans. The sequence continues at coordinate 4,241,262 of NZ_CP073346.1, read as the reverse complement.
CCGATCAGCTCGCAGACTTCCTCGGTGGTACGGTTGTGGGCGATCAGCTCGTGAGCGCTCGGCATGTCGATGCCGTAGACATTCGGATAGCGCACCGCCGGCGCCGCCGAACAGAAGTAGACGTTCTTCGCCCCGGCCTCGCGGGCCATCTGGATGATCTGCTTGCAGGTGGTGCCGCGCACGATCGAGTCGTCCACCAGCATCACGTTCTTGCCGCGGAACTCCAGCTCGATGGCATTGAGCTTCTGCCGCACGGACTTCTTGCGCGCCGCCTGGCCAGGCATGATGAAGGTCCGGCCGATATAGCGATTCTTGACGAAGCCTTCGCGGAACTTCACGCCCAGGTGGTTGGCCAGCTCCAGCGCCGAGGTGCGGCTGGTATCGGGAATCGGGATAACCACGTCGATGTCGTGTTCGGGCCGCTCGCGCTGGATCTTTTCGGCCAGCTTCTCGCCCATGCGCAGGCGCGCCTTGTATACCGAGATGCCGTCCATGATCGAGTCGGGACGCGCCAGGTAGACGTGCTCGAAGATGCACGGCGAGTAGCGCGGATTCTCCGCACACTGGCGCGTGAACAGCTTGCCGTCTTCGGTGATGTAGACCGCCTCACCAGGAGCCAGGTCGCGGATCAGGGTGAAGCCCAGAACATCCAGCGACACGCTTTCCGAGGCGATCATGTACTCGACGCCCTCGTCGGTGTGACGCTGACCGAAGACGATCGGCCGAATGCCGTTCGGGTCACGGAAACCGACGATGCCGTAACCGGTGATCATCGCCACCACCGCATAGCCGCCCCGGCAGCGCTTGTGCACGTCGCTGACCGCGGCGAACACGTCTTCCTCGGTCGGCTGCAGCTGACCGCGCTGGGCCAGCTCATGGGCGAACACGTTGAGCAGCACTTCCGAATCGGAGTTGGTGTTCACATGCCGCAGGTCGGACTCGTAGATCTCCTTGGCCAACTGCTCGACGTTGGTCAGGTTGCCGTTGTGCGCCAGGGTGATGCCGTAAGGCGAGTTGACGTAGAAAGGCTGCGCTTCTGCCGAGCTCGAGCTGCCGGCGGTCGGGTAGCGCACATGGCCGATACCCATGTGGCCGATCAGGCGCTGCATATGGCGCTGCTGGAACACGTCGCGCACCAGGCCATTGTCCTTGCGCAGGAACAGCCGCCCGTCATGGCTGGTGACAATACCGGCAGCATCCTGGCCGCGGTGCTGAAGAACGGTGAGCCCGTCATACAGCGCCTGATTGACGTTCGATTTACCGACGATACCGACAATGCCACACATGTGACGCAACCCCTACTTAATGAAACACGCTAATTCTGAAGGCTCTTACGGCAGTTTAGGCTGCAAGAGACCCTCTTTGAACGGCAGCTCCGCCGGAGCGCTGATGCCGCTGGCTAGCCACTCGCTGGACATCCCGAGAATCAGGTTCTTCGACCAGTCCGCAACCATGAGAAAGTGCGGCAGCAGCGTCGATTGCTGCCACCATGGATCCTGCTGCACCGGCGCCAGGCTGAGCAGGCCGACCAGCACCACGACCAAGAGTCCGCCCCGGGCGGCACCAAAAACCATGCCGAGAAAGCGGTCGGTGCCGGACAATCCGGTAACCCGGATCAGCTCGCCGACCAGGTAGTTGACCAGCGCGCCAACCATCAGGGTGACGACAAACAGGAAGGCGCAGGCGGCAATCACGCGCGCCGACGGCGTTTCGATGAAATCTGTGAGGTGCTGCGACAACGCGCCGCCGAACATCCAGGCGACGACGCCGGCAATGATCCAGGTGAGCAGCGATAGGGCTTCCTTGACGAAGCCGCGGCTCAGGCTGATCAGACTCGATATGGCGATGATGGCGATAATCGCCCAATCGACCCAGGTGAATGCCACGATTCAGGCTACCGACGGAAAAGGCGCTGCATTTTAGCAGAGCCCATGCTTTTGGGGTAAACCGCGCATCAACTGCGCTCCGGCTGAAAGCGCACGACGAAACCATTGAGCTTGTGCTGACGCTTGAGCTGGTCGCGCAGGCGATCGGCCTCGGCGCGCTCGATCAAGGGCCCGACAAAGACCCGGTTCATCCCATCCACGCTGCGGATGTAGGCGTTGTAACCCTGGCTACGCAAGGTCTTCTGCAGACTCTCGGCGCCGCTGCGACTGGACAGACTGGCCAGCTGCACCGACCAACTGATCGGCAGGCCGTTGGCATCCAGACGACTTGTCGGGGCTGGCGCGGCAGGTTGGGTGGGCACGGCCACCACAGCCTCGGGCTTGCCGACCGGCGCGACCTCAGGTTCGGGCGTAACCGACTCAGCGCTTCCCTGCTCCGGCAGTGGCTCCTCCGGAAGGACCTGGGGTTCCGGCACGGCAACCGGCTGCATTTCGACCTTCGGCATGGCCGGGACCGGGGGCATAGGCGGCGCTTCGACCACCACATGGCGCAGCTCATCCTGGCGCGACAACAGCATGGGCAGGAAGATCACCGCCAACGCCAGCAACACCAGCGCACCGACCATCCGCTGCTTCAGTCCTTTATCGAGCAAAGCCATCCTGCATTTCCCCCGAGGCATGGCGGGCCAGCCAGTCCAGGGCCTCGGCCACGCAGTAAAAAGATCCGAACAGCAGGATTTCGTCCCCTGCAGATGCCCGCTCGCACTGAGCCTGGAGCGCCGACTGCACATCGTCATAAGCGCTGACCTGGGCCGCGCAATTATGCAGCTGCGCCTCCAGCTCGGCGACTGGGCGACTGCGCACGGACGGCAACGGTGCTACCGCCCAGTGCGAGATCGCACCCAATAGCGGCGTAACCACACCCGCCAGGTCCTTGTCGGTCAGCAGTCCAAACACGGCCAGGCGCCTGCCCCCCGAGGGATTGGTCGCCAGACGCTGCGCCAGATACTCGGCGGCGTGGGGATTATGCCCAACATCCAGCAGCAGTGTCAGCGCCTTGCCCTGCCAGCTCAACGCTCGCCGATCGAGGCGCCCGGTCACCCGCGTACGCGCCAGCGCCTGAGCAACCTGCTCCGCCTGCCAAGGCAGCTCCAGCAAGGCGAATGCCTGCAGCGCCAGGGCGGCGTTCTCCATCGGCAGATCGAGCAGCGGCAGCTGCTCGAGAAGCAGCTTGTCGCCCCGGCGGTCCGTACCGGACCAGGACCAATGCTCGGCACCGACACTGAGATCATAATCGCGACCGCGCAGGAAAAACGGCGCCTCCAGCTGCGCCGCTCGATCCAGCAGCGGCTGCGGCGGCTGCGGATCGCCGCACAGGGCCGGCTGTCCGGGGCGAAAAATCCCGGCCTTCTCGAAGGCGACCGACTCGCGGGTATCGCCCAGCCATTCGGCATGGTCCAGACCGATGCTGGTGACCAGCGCGAGGTCGGCATCGACCAGATTGACTGCGTCCAGGCGCCCGCCCAGGCCAACTTCCAGCACCACCGCATCCAGCCCAGCCCGCAGGAACAGCCAGAAGGCCGCCAGCGTGCCCACTTCAAAGTAGGTCAGGGAAATCTCGCCGCGCGCCGCCTCGACCGCCGCGAATGCTTCGCAGAGTTCGGCATCACTGGCCTGGTTACCGGCAATCTGCACGCGCTCGTTGTAGCGCAGCAGGTGCGGCGAACTGTAGACACCGGTCCGCAAGCCCTGCGTCTGCAACAGCGACGCCAAGAAGGCGCAGGTAGAACCCTTGCCGTTGGTGCCGGTGACGGTAATCACCAGGGGCGCGGGCTTACCCAGACACAGCCGCTGCGCCACCGCCCTGGAGCGCTCCAGCCCCATGTCGATGGCCGAGGGGTGCAGCTGTTCCAGGTAGGCCAGCCAGTCGGCCAGGGAGCGCTCGGTCATGCAGTGGCCGGAAGTGCAGCAGGGGACGGCTGGCGGGTCAGCTGCGCGAGCAGCCTGGCCAGGCGCGGGCGCAGCTCGGCACGCGGGATGATCATGTCGATCGCGCCATGCTCGAGGAGAAACTCACTGCGCTGGAAACCTTCTGGCAGCTTCTCGCGTACGGTCTGCTCGATGACCCGCGGACCGGCAAAACCAATCAACGCACGCGGTTCGGCGACGATCACGTCACCAAGCATCGCCAGACTCGCCGACACACCGCCATAGACCGGATCGGTAAGCACCGAGATGAACGGAATACCTTCTTCGCGCAGGCGTGCCAACACGGCCGAGGTCTTGGCCATCTGCATCAGCGAAATCAGGGCCTCCTGCATGCGCGCGCCGCCGGAAGCAGAGAAGCATATCAGCGGGCAACGCTGCTCCAACGCCACGTTTGCCGCGCGCACGAAGCGCTCACCGACGATGGCGCCCATCGAACCGCCCATGAAGGAGAACTCGAAGGCACAGGCCACCACCGGCATCTTCTCCAGAGTGCCACGCATGGCGATCAGCGCATCCTTTTCGCCTGTCTGCTTCTGCGCCGCCACCAGGCGATCCTTGTACTTCTTGCTGTCGCGGAACTTCAGGCGATCGACCGGCTCCAGGTCGGCACCGATCTCCTCGCGACCTTCCGCGTCGAGGAAGATATTGAGGCGCACCCGCGCATCGATACGCATGTGGTGATTACATTTGGGGCAGACATCCAGGGTCTTTTCCAACTCGGGCTTGTACAGCACCGCATCACAGGAGCGGCACTTGTGCCAGAGCCCCTCGGGCACCGAACTCTTCTTGACCTCGGAACGCATGATCGATGGGATCAGTTTGTCTACCAACCAGTTGCTCATGCTCTTCATTCTCCCAAGCTGTTGGCTCGGACATGCCCCTGGCGCAAGGCCTCATGGCATACCCAAGCGAATTCACGGATGCAGTCTCTTCAGGGGCCGGCGCTCGCTCCACACAATCGTCACGGACTGCACAAAACGCTCGACTACCCGCCAGCTCTACCTCGACCGCCATAGGCGCTCAATTACAACACCTGCAACAGGGCTATGGACGGCACTGCCCGCCGCGTCGTCACATTGTCCGCACGCGAGCCTTAGCCGCCTCTCACGGCGCGCACGAAGGCCCGAACCTTTTCGGCATCCTTGATGCCCTGGCTCGCCTCCACCCCGCCGCTGACATCGACCCCGTAGGGCCTGACCCGGGCGATGGCATCCGCCACATTGGCCGGCGTTAGGCCACCTGCCAGGATGATCGGCTTTTGCAAATCATGGGGCACCAACGACCAGTCGAATGCCTCGCCGGTACCACCCGGCACCCCGGGCACATAGGTATCCAGCAAGATGCCAGCGGCGCTCGGGTAGGCCTCGATCCGCGCGCCAACGTCATCACCGGGCCTGACCCGCAGCGCCTTGAGATAAGGCCGGCGAGCGGCCTCGCAGGCGGCAGCGGTCTCGTCGCCGTGAAACTGCAGCAGATCCAGCGGCAGCGCGTCGAGCACCCTACTCAACTCATCACCATTGGCGTCGACGAACAGGCCAACTGTAGTCACGAACGGCGGCAGCGCGGCGATGATCGCCTGCGCCTGAGGCACCGTGACCGCACGGGGGCTCTTGGCGTAGAACACCAGACCGATGGCATCGGCACCGGCCTCCGCCGCGATCAGCGCGTCTTCTACCCGGGTAATTCCACAGATCTTGCTGCGAACGACTGGCAACTGGCGACACCTCCGCTAAAGCGCCGATGGTAGCAAATGCCTATCTAGGCGTCAGCCGCCACATCCGGCAAACCGGACAGGAAATGCGGCCCGAGGTAGCGCTTCGGCAGCTCGAATTCCTCCGGATAATCGACCTGGACGAGGTACAAGCCAAAGGGATGCGCGGTCACCCCACCGGTACGACGCACCCGCGTCTCGAGTACCTCTCGCGCCCACTCCACCGGCTTCTCCCCGGCACCGATGGCCATCAGCACACCAGCGATATTGCGCACCATGTGATGCAGAAAGGCGTTGGCGCGAATATCCAGCACGATGAAGCGGCCATGCTCGAGCAGCTGCAGGTGGTGGACCGTTTTCACCGGCGACTTGGCCTGACACTGACGCGCACGGAAAGCACTGAAGTCATGGGTACCCACCAACGCCTTGGCGGCCTCGCGCATGAGTTCGACATCCAACGGCCGGTGATTCCAGGTGACCTCTTCGGCCATGTGCGCCGGCCGGATCTGGTCGTTGTAGATCACATAGCGGTAGCGCCGGGCCATGGCGCAGAAGCGCGCATCGAAATGCGCGGGCATGAGCTTGGCCCAGGTCACGCTGATGTCCGCCGGCAGGTTCATGTTTGCACCCATGACCCAAGAATGGGTGGAGCGCTCGACAGTTGTGTCGAAATGCACCACTTGGGCACTGGCATGCACCAGCGCATCGGTTCGCCCGGCGCAACTCAGGGTGACAGGAGCCCCTCCGGCCACCTTGGACAGGGCCCTTTCCAGGGTCTCCTGGATGGACGGAACACCCGCGCGCTGACGCTGGAATCCGCGATAGCGCGATCCTTTGTACTCGACACCGAGGGCGACCTTGAAAAAGCCAACGGCAGCCGAATCGGCTGCCGTTGTAGGTAGTGCATCAGACATGTATCAAACCAGTTTAGCGATCAACTCTTGCGCTTCCTGCTGCTGATCGTCGTTACCCTCGGCGATCACTTCATCGAGAATGTCACGGGCACCCTCGGTATCGCCCATATCGATATAGGCACGGGCCAGATCGAGTTTTGTTGCCGTTTCGTCCGTACCGGACAGGAAGTCGAAATCATCGTCGCCCTCCAGGGCGGCCAACGGCGCCGGCTCGGCGGATTCATCGGCAGCAGCGGGCTGATCAATACTGCTGGACAGCTGGTCCAGCTCCGCACTCACCTCGTCGAGTTGCGCGGCGAAGTCATCGGAGCGGGCAGGCGCCTGCTCATCATCCAGTGACAGGTCGAAGTCGGCCGACAGGTCGAAGTCGTCACTCGCGGCATCCTCCGGCACGTCAAGACTCAGCTCGGCCAGTTCATCGGCCGCGGCGGCCGGACTGGGCTCATCATCCTCGAGACTCAGGAGGAACTCTTCCTCTTCTGCTGCCGCTGCCTTGTCCTCGGACTCAAGGTCCAGGCTGAAATCAGCCAGCTCGCCGCCCAACTCCAGGCTTTCCTCACCGGCCTCGTCCAGACTGAGATCGAAACCCAGATCGTCATCCTTGCTGGCGGACGGCGCGGCCGGAGCATCGAACTCCAGGCCCTCATCCAGACTCAGATCGCCCTCGTCCAGCAGCGAGTCGGTCGCGGCGGCAGACTGAAGGTCGCGATCGAGCTCGCTCTCCAGGTCATCGAGGCTCAAATCGAACTCGTCATCGAGATCAGTCGCCGCTGCAGGCTGCTCCGGCTCGTCCAGCGTCAGCTCGTCGAGACTGAAACCACCCAGATCATCGTCACCACCAGCGAACTCAGTTGCTGCCACGGCCGCACCGGCAAAACCTGCCATGGCGGGGTAACGAGCCTTCAACTGATCGACTTCGGCCGCCGCGCCGCCGATTTCGCGCAACTCGTTGTCCTGTCGGGCAAAGCCTTCCTTATCACCCAGCTCGGCATGGACCTCCATCAACTTGAGGCGCAGATCGGCACGCTGCGGCTCATCGTTGATCGCGTTCTGCAACAGCTCGGCGGCCTGATTGAAGCGACCGTAAGCGATATAGATATCCGCCTCACCCAGGGCGTCGGCGGTTTGCGCGGTGACACGCTCACGCTCCTCGGCCGGAGCGGCAGCAGCGCCAGACAACTCCTCGGCAGGCGCCTCGGCGAAGGTTTCGAAGCTGTCGGACTCCAGCTGCATATCCGCTTCGAAGTCGTTGGCGTCGCTCTCGGCCGCCAGCCCAGCCTGAAGTTCGGCCTCGCGCTGGGCGTTACGTCGCGACAGCATCATCAGACCAAGCAACAACACCAGCAACGCCCCGCCCCCGACAAGACCAAGCAGCATCGGCTTGGCCAGCAGGTCGTCCAGGGTGCTGGACTGCGGCTGCTCGGTCACAACCGGGGTCGCCGCAACCGGCTCCTCGACGACGGGCGCTGGCTCTGCCACGACCGGTGCCGGTGCAACCGGCTCGACGGCAACTGCCGGCTCCGGGGCCGGCTGCTGAACATCGGGCTGCGCGGCAGCGCCAGGCTCGGCCGGCGCTTCCTCGCTGTAGTTGTAATCCGTTTCGGCCTCGGTCGGCACGACCGGCGGCGTAGCCACCGCGCCCGGCTGAGCGACTGCTGCAGGCGTCGACTCGGCCTGGGCCGCTTCTTCAACCGGCACGACCGGATCAACGGACGCCGTCGGCGCCGGCTGAGCCTGCCCCTGTCTCGCCAGGTCCGCCTGCAGCTTGGCCAGCTGATCATCCTTCAACTGGATCAGACGCTGCAGCTTGTCGAGTTGCCCCTGCAGGTCGCCCATGCGCCCTTTCAACTCATCATTCTCACGACGCGTAGAATCGAGGCTTTCCTGGGTCACGGCCAGTTTGTCGGCCAGCGCCTTGCCGTCAGCGGCGCCTCTATCGCTGCCGCCGCTGGCCTTGCCGGTATCGGCCGACACCAGCTTGAGGCTGTCCTGTGCCTTCACCTGGGCCGGTGCCGCGCCTGCGGCGCTGCGCTTGGTCGCATCCAGCTGACGGGCCGCGACATTGCGCCCCTCGCGCCACGCCGCGTTCTGGCTGGCAACCTGGGCAATGGCTTCGGCCTGGGAACGGCGCTTGACCTGCTGCTCATCTGGCAGACGCAGCACCTGGCCGCTCTTCATGCGATTGATGTTGCCGCCAATAAAGGCGTCCGGGTTGAGGTCCTGGATCGCCAGCATGGCCTGATGCACGGTACCGCCGGGAACGCGCTGAGCGATTTCCCAGAGGGTATCGTTGGAGGTGGTCTTGTATTGGCCTGCGGCTCCCGCGCTCGGCGCAGAAGGCACCGACGGAGCCGCGACCGGAGCGGCCGGACGCGGCGCGGCGGCAGGCTGCTGACGGGGGGCGGCGGCCGGCAGCTGAGGCGCAGCCGCAACTGCGGTCTGCGGAGAATAGAGCGGCGGATCGAGCAGCAGGGTGTACTCACGCAGCAGGCGGCCATTGGGCCACAGCACTTCCACCAGGAAGTTCAGGTAGGGTTCGCGTACCGGCTTGCTCGAGGTCACCCGAATGACGCTCTTGCCATTCGGCTTGAGCACCGGAGTGAACTTGAGGTCGGTCAGGAAGTACTGGCGATCGACGCCAGCTTTGCTGAACTCTTCGGGAGCGGCCAGGGTCGGCAGGACTTCATTGGAGGCAAGATCGCGCACCTCCAACAATTCGATCTCAGCCACCAGCGGCTGATTCAGCGCCGACTGCAGGGTCACTTCCCCCAGTCCTAGCGCATGCGCCATACCGGAGGACAGTGCCGAAGCAGCTGCGATTGCCAGCACCAGTTTGCGAACCCGAACCATAGCGATATCCCTTGTTTTATCTTTTTTCTCGGCATTCGAGAGGGTCTTGATCATTGCTGCCTGTATCCGCCCGAAGACGGTTCCCCAACCAGCAATCAACTCAGCCAGTATTGCCAAGCTCGAAAGATTCTTCAAATTTCAGGGTAAGTATCTTTTACAGATAGTGTTTTATCAATAACTCGCCCAGCTGCACGGCATTCGAGGCCGCGCCTTTTCTTACGTTATCAGACGCAATCCACAAATTGAGTTCTGCCGGATCATCCTGGCCGCCGCGGACCCGACCGACATATACCACCTCCTGGCCAACCGCGTCGCCCACCACGGTCGGATAGTCGCCCGCCTCGACATACTCAAGGGTTGATGCCGTTCGCAGGACTGCACAAACCTGCTCCACCTCGACCGCGTCCCGGCACTGCAAGGACAGGCTGATGCTGTCGCCATAGAACACCGGCACCTGAATGCAGGTGGCCGACACCTTCAACTGCGGCGAGCCGAGGACTTCCTTCAATTCAGCAGCCAGACGCCTCTCCAGCGCGCCATGGCCGCCGGCGTCCGGCGCATCGACCTGTGCCAGCAGGTTGAAGGCGATCTGCCGATCGAACAGGCGCGGCTCCAGCGCCCGGGCATTGAGCAGCTCCGCGGTCTGTCGCGCCAGCTCGGAAACCCCCTGACGCCCGTGACTGGAGACGGCCATGCAGGCCGTGATCACGGCACGCTGTACTTCTATATGGGGGCGCAGTGCCGCGAGCACCGTGGCGACCGCAACACTCTGCGCACTTGGACTGGTCACGCAATAAGGAGGCGCCAGCCTGGACAGCTGCTCGGGGTTCGCATCGGCGACCACCCGCGGCGCCTGCTGGGCGGGCAGCGCCGCACTCAGATCGATGACCACGCAGCCGGCTGCGCGGGCGGCCTCTATATGGCCGCGAGTCACCACTGCGCCGGCTGCGAAGAAGACCAGACGCACCTGGGAAAAATCAAAGGCTTCCAGGGCCGCCACGCGCCGGCTCTTGCCGCGAAATGTCAGCGATTCACCGGCGGACTCTCCGCTACCGAGCAGGTACAGGGTCGCCACGGGAAACTCTCGCTCCTCGAGCAACTGCACCAGCGCCTCACCGACACTGCCGGTCGCGCCGATAACGGCGACATCATAGGTACGGGTCATGCTGAAGGTCTCCAGGGAATACGTCGGGCACTGTATCGGCGGGACCGACAAATGCAAGAGAGCGGGTCCGCCTGCGGATCGGCATGAAGCTCGATCGCAGACGAAACCCGCTCCCTAATCAGCAGCGAGAGCGTCGCACCGCCATGGTCCGACGCCCGCCATCTTAGCGCTCCAGGAGAATCCGCAGCATGCGCCGCAGCGGCTCCGCGGCCCCCCACAGCAGCTGGTCGCCAACGGTGAAGGCGCCCAGATAGTGCGAACCCATGTTCAGCTTGCGCAGACGACCGACCGGCACGCTCAGCGTCCCCGTCACCGCGGTCGGACCCAGCTCGCGAATGCTCGCTTCGCGCTGGTTCGGCACCAGCTTGACCCAGGGGTTGTGCTGACTGATCAGGCCTTCGATATCGGACAGCGGCACGTCCTTGTTCAGCTTGATGGTCAGCGCCTGGCTGTGGCAGCGCATGGCGCCGATGCGCACACAGATGCCATCGACCGGGATCGGGCTCTTGAAGCGGCCGAGGATCTTGTTGGTCTCGGCCTGGGCCTTCCACTCTTCACGGCTCTGCCCGTTGGGCAGCTCCTTGTCGATGTAGGGAATCAGGCTGCCGGCCAGGGGCACGCCGAAGTTGTCGACCGGGAAGCTCTCGCCGCGCATGGCCTCGGCCACCTTGCGGTCGATGTCGAGGATGGCGCTGGCCGGATCGGCCAGCTCATCGGCCACCGCGCCCTTGATCGCACCCATCTGCTTGATCAGCTCGCGCATGTTCTGCGCGCCGGCGCCACTGGCAGCCTGATAGGTCATGGCGCTCATCCACTCGACCACGCCGGCCTCGTACAGGCCGCCCAGGGCCATCAGCATCAGGCTGACGGTGCAGTTGCCGCCGATGTAGTTCTTGGCGCCGGCATCCAGCTGCTGGTCGATCACCTTGCGGTTGACCGGGTCCAGCACGATCACCGAATCATCGGCCATGCGCAGCGAGGACGCGGCGTCGATCCAGTAACCCTGCCAGCCCGCTTCGCGCAGCTTGGGGAAGACTTCGTTGGTGTAATCGCCGCCCTGGCAGGTGAGGATCACGTCCAGACCTTTCAGCTCGTCGATGCTGTAGGCGTCCTTCAGCGGCGCAATGTCCTTGCCAATGGCCGGCCCCTGGCCACCCACATTGGAGGTGGTGAAGAACACCGGCTCGATCAAATCGAAATCCCGTTCTTCCAGCATGCGCTGCATGAGTACGGAACCCACCATGCCACGCCAACCGATCAGACCTACACGCTTCATAACGACTACACCTATGTGAACAGACCGCCGGAACCACCCCGGCGAACTTGGAAGATTACAGACTACCCAGCGCTTCGACTACCGCATCGCCCATGGCCGCGGTACCGACCCGGGTCATACCCGCGGAGTAGATATCACCGGTGCGCAGCCCCTGGTCCAGCACATTGCTGACAGCCTGCTCGATGGCATCGGCCGCCTGGCCTTGATTGAAGCTGTAACGCAGCATCATCGACACCGAGAGAATGGTCGCCAGCGGGTTGGCGATACCCTGGCCGGCAATGTCCGGCGCACTGCCATGGCAAGGTTCGTACATGCCCTTGTTGTTGGCGTCCAGCGAGGCCGATGGCAGCATGCCGATGGAACCGGTGAGCATGGAAGCCTCATCCGACAGGATGTCACCGAACAGGTTGTCGGTGACCATCACGTCGAACTGCTTCGGCGCGCGCACCAGCTGCATCGCCGCGTTATCCACGTACATGTGCGAAAGCTCGACGTCCGGGTAGTCCTTGGCGACCTCCTCGACCACTTCGCGCCACAGCTGGCTCGAGGCAAGCACGTTGGCCTTGTCCACCGAGCACAGCTTCTTGCCGCGCACGCGGGCCATGTCGAAGCCGACGCGGGCGATGCGGCGAATCTCGCTTTCGCTGTAGGGCAGCGTGTCGTAGGCCTGGCGCTCGCCATTGTCCAACACGCGGGTCTCGCGCGGCTGGCCGAAATAGATGCCCCCGGTCAGCTCACGGACGATGAGGATGTCCAGCCCCGCCACCACCTCGGGCTTCAGCGAGGAGGCCTCGGCCAGCTGCGGATAGAGAATGGCCGGGCGCAGGTTGGCGAACAGCCCCAGCTGCGAGCGGATCTTCAGCAGGCCACGCTCCGGGCGAATGTCGCGCTCGAGCTTGTCCCACTTGGGACCACCGACGGCGCCGAGCAGGATCGCATCGGCGGCTCGGGCACGCGCCAGGGTCTCGTCCGCCAGCGGCACACCATACTGGTCGATGGCCGCACCACCGATCACGTCATGGGTCAGTTCGAAGCCGAGCTGGAACTTGTCATTGGCCAACTGCAGCACCTTGACCGCTTCGGCCATGATCTCCGGGCCGATGCCGTCGCCGGGGAGAATCAGAATCTGCTTGCTCATGAAATGTCCTTAATTACTTGATCGCGCCGAACAGCCACGGGCTGCGCTGCTGGTAACCGGTCTCGAAGGTCTGTATGGCCTCGGCATCCTGCAGGGTCAGGCCGATGTCGTCCAGACCATTGAGCAGGCAGTGCTTGCGGAAGGCGTCGACCTCGAAGCTGTATTGCTTGCCGTCCGGGCGGGTGACGGTCTGCGCCGCCAGATCGACGGTCAGCTGATAGCCTTCCTCGGCTTCGCACTGCTGGAACAGCTCGTCGACCTCGCGTTCGGTGAGAATGATCGGCAACAGGCCGTTCTTGAAGCTGTTGTTGTAGAAGATGTCGGCAAAGCTCGGCGCGATGATGGTGCGGAAGCCGTACTCTTCGAGCGCCCAGGGCGCGTGCTCGCGGGACGAACCGCAGCCGAAGTTCTCCCTCGCAAGCAGCACGCTGGCGCCCTGGTAGCGAGGGAAGTTGAGCACGAACTCCTGATTGAGCGGGCGCGTGGAGCAGTCCTGGTTCGGCTGGCCGACATCCAGGTAGCGCCACTCGTCGAACAGGTTCGGCCCGAAGCCGGTGCGCTTGATCGACTTGAGAAACTGCTTGGGGATGATCTGGTCGGTGTCGACGTTGGCGCGATCGAGCGGCGCGACGAGACCTGCGTGTTGGGTAAAGGCTTTCATGGTCGCTCTCCTTAAGGCCGAATCAGTTCGCGTACGTCGACGAAGCGGCCGGTGACCGCGGCAGCCGCGGCCATGGCCGGGCTGACCAGGTGGGTACGCCCGCCCGCGCCCTGACGGCCCTCGAAGTTGCGGTTGGAGGTGGAGGCGCAGTGCTCGCCGCTGCCCAACTTGTCCGGGTTCATCGCCAGGCACATGGAGCAGCCCGGCTCACGCCACTCGAAGCCGGCCTCGATGAAGATCCTGTCCAGGCCCTCCTGCTCGGCCTGCTGCTTCACCAGGCCCGAGCCCGGCACCACCATGGCCTGCTTGATGGTTGCGGCCACCTTGCGGCCCTTGGCCACTTCGGCGGCGGCACGCAGGTCCTCGATCCGCGAATTGGTGCAGGAGCCGATGAACACCCGATCCAGCTGGATATCGGTGATCGCCTGGTTGGCCGCCAGCCCCATGTACTTGAGGGCGCGGACGATGGAGTCGCGCTTGACCGGATCGGCCTCGGCTGCCGGGTCCGGCACCCGCTGATCGACCGAGACCACCATCTCCGGCGAGGTGCCCCAGCTGACCTGGGGCTTGATGTCTTCTGCACGCAACTCGACGACCTTGTCGAAGCGGGCGTCGGCGTCGGACACCAGCCCACGCCACTGCGCCACGGCCTGCTCCCACTGCTCGCCCTTGGGGGCGAAGGGACGGCCCTTGACGTACTCGATGGTTTTTTCGTCCACCGCCACCAGACCGACCCGGGCGCCCGCCTCGATCGACATGTTGCAGATGGTCATGCGGCCTTCCAGGGACAGCGCGCGGATGGCACTGCCGGCGAACTCCAGGGCGTGGCCATTGCCGCCGGCGGTGCCGATCTTGCCGATAACGGCCAGGACGATGTCCTTGGCAGTGACGCCGAAGGGCAACTGGCCCTCCACGCGCACCTGCATGTTCTTCATCTTCTTCGCCACCAGGCACTGGGTCGCCAGCACGTGCTCGACCTCGGAGGTACCGATGCCGTGGGCCAGCGCACCGAAGGCGCCGTGGGTCGAGGTGTGCGAGTCGCCGCAGACCACGGTCATGCCCGGCAGGGTGGCGCCCTGCTCCGGGCCGATGACGTGGACGATGCCCTGGCGCACGTCATTCATCTTGAATTCGAGAATGCCGAAATCGTCGCAGTTCTCGTCCAGGGTCTTGACCTGGATACGCGAGACCTCGTCGGCGATGGCTTCCAGGCCGCCACGGCGCTCGGCCTGGGTGGTCGGCACGTTGTGGTCCGGGGTGGCGATGTTGGCGTCGATGCGCCACGGCTTGCGACCGGCCAGACGCAAGCCCTCGAAGGCCTGCGGCGAGGTCACCTCGTGGAGGATATGGCGATCGATGTAGATCAGCGACGAACCATCGTCGCGGCGCTTCACCTCGTGCATTTCCCAGAGCTTGTCGTAGAGCGTTTTGCCGGCCATCAGCGAGTCCCTCATCAGCGTGTTTCTGTGCCAGGGCGAATAGCCCTTCGGCTTATGAGGGTGATCCTATGGGGTTGCTTTAAATTACTCAAATTCATATTTTTCATCCATTGGATAACCATCAGGAATGCAAAATGGACCTGGCCACCCTCAATGCCTTTATCGCCATCGCCGAGGCCGGCAGCTTCTCGGAAGCGGCGGAGCGCCTGCACCTGACCCAGCCGGCGGTGAGCAAGCGCATTGCCAGCCTGGAGCAACAACTCAATGTGCGCCTGTTCGACCGCCTGGGCCGCGAGGTAGGCCTGACCGAGGCCGGACGCGCCCTGCTGCCGCGGGCCTACCAGATCCTCAATGTGCTGGACGACACGCGCCGGGCGCTGACCAACCTCAACGGCGAGATCAGTGGCCGCCTGACCCTGGCCACCAGCCACCATATCGGCCTGCATCGCCTGCCGCCGCTGCTGCGCGCCTTCACCCGCACCTATCCACAGGTGGCCCTGGATATCCAGTTCCTCGACTCGGAAGTGGCCTACGAGGAGGTGCTGCACGGCCGCGCCGAGTTGGCGGTGATCACCCTGGCACCGGAGACCCGCGAGCCGGTGCGCGCCACCCCGGTATGGGACGACCCCCTGGACTTCGTCGCGGCCCCCGAGCACCCGCTGGCGCGCAGCGGCCGCGTCAGCCTGGCGGAAGTGGCGCAGCATCCGGCGGTATTTCCCGGCGGCAACACCTTCACCCACCACATCGTTCGGCGCCTGTTCGAGGCCCAGGGGCTATCCCCCAATATCGCCATGAGCACCAACTACCTGGAAACCATCAAGATGATGGTCTCCATCGGCCTGGCCTGGAGCGTGCTGCCGCGCACCATGCTCGACGAGCAGGTCACCCCCCTGCCCTTGCCGGGCATCCAGCTGTCCCGACAACTCGGCTATATCCTGCACAGCGAGCGCACCCTGTCGAATGCCGCACGGGCCTTCATGGGCCTGCTCGACGCACAGCGCGGCGACCTTGCGCTGGCCTCCACGCAAAGGATAACGTGAGCCGCATAACAAGAAGAGTGGCGCCTGAATGATCCTGCCAAGCCGTCGTATCGCCCCCAGCCTCGCGCCAACCGAAATAGAAGAAGGGGCCGAGCATGGCCAAATTCACTGACCGCCGCCCTCCTCTGCCACGCATTCCGGTGCTGGACCCGGGGGAATTCGAGAAGGCCTGGACGGACGCGCCGCGCCTGCTGGCGGCGCTGAATGGGGCGCAACTGGGCGTCTGGTGCTGGGATGTCGGCAGCGGCCAGCTCAGCTGGTCACGAGCAGCCCAAAACCTGTTCGGCCTGGACCCCAAACGCCCCTTGAGCGCGCCGCTCGACTACCTCGAGCTGATTGCCGCCGAGGACTACGCCAAGGTTCTGCAGCTGTGCGAGCTGGTGTTGAGTGGCGCTCCCAGCCCACAGCCCGTGCGTCATCGCGTGCGCTGGCCCGACGGTAGCCTGCACTGGCTGGAAATCAGCGGCAGCCTGCAGACCGACGAGCAGGGGCAGCAACAGGTCTTCGGACTGGTGCGCGACATCACCGTTCAGGAAGAGCATGCTCAGGCACTGGCCAACTCCGAACGGCGTTTCTCCAGCCTGTTTCTGCTCAGCCCCGATGTCGTGCTGCTGCTGCGCTACCACGACGGCGCCATCATCGAGGCCAACCAGAACTTCGAGCAGGTGTTCGGCTGGCCGACGGCGGAGATCATCGGCCGCACCACCCTCGAGCTGAATCTCTGGGTCAGCACCGAACAACGCCAGCAATTGCGCCAGCAGTCGGCGGCCAGTCGCCAACCGATCGTTCTGGAAGTGCAGCTGCGCGCCCGCGACGGGCGCCTGCTCGATGGCCTGTTGAGCAGCCAGCACCTGGAACTGGACCAACAGGCATTCATGCTCTGCACCTTCGTCGACAACAGCGAGCGCAAACGCGCCGAGATGGCCCTGCGGGCCAGCGAGGACAAGTTTTCCAAGGCTTTCCAGAACACCCCGGACACCGTGATGATCGTGGAGAAGGCCAATGGTCGCTACATCGAGGTCAATGCCAACTTCGAGCGCCAGTTCGGCTGGAGTCAAGCCGAGGTCGTGGGTCGCACCTCCGTCGAACTGGGCATCTGGCAAGACCCTGAGGATCGCCAGCGCTTGCTCGACGCCCTGCGGAACGACGGCAGCCTGCAGCCGCTGGAGGCGCGCCTGGCCAGCCGCGACGGCCGCATCGGCGACTACCTGATCCACGGTGGTGAAATAGAGCTCAATGACATCGAATGCCTGGTCCTGACCGTGCGCGACATCAGCCCGCAACGCGCGCAGGAGCAGGCCCTGAAGGAAAGCCAGGAACGCCTGAACCTGGCGCTGGAGTCGGCCGACCTGGGCACCTGGGACTGGCATATCCCCAGCGGCACCCTTTACGGATCCGCCCATGCCGCGACCCTGCACGGACTGCCGGCCACGCCCTACGAGGGCAGCCTCGAGCCCATGTTTCGCTACGTACCCGAGGAAGACAGGCGCGAGATGGAGTACGCCTATCGGGCGCTCGTAGAGGGCAGCCAGCAGGCCTACCAGGTGACCTACCGGGTGCAGCAGCCCAATGGGACCCTGCACTACCTGGAAAGCACCGCCAAGCTCTATCGCGATGTCCAGGGCCGTCCGCTGCGCATGGCCGGTGTGCTGATGGACATCAGCGAGCGGGTGCAACGCGAGCAACGCCTGGCCGCCTCGGAAGAGAAGTTCGTCAACCTGTTCCAGGCCAGCCCCGACCCCATCAGCGTCTCGCGCATTCGCGACGGAGTGTTTATCGAGGTCAACCCCAGCTTCAGCCGGGTATTCGGCTGGGCGGCCGAAGACATCATCGGCCAGGACGCCGGGCAGATTGGCTTCTGGGTCGATCTGGAGCATCGCCGCCAACTGTTCGAGAAACTCACCCGCGAGCAGGGTCTGAACGGTGAGATCGCCCAGCTGCGCACCCGCGCCGGTCAGGCCTTGAGCTGCGTGATTTCCAGCCGCTTCATCCGCGTCGATCGCCAGCTGTGCATCACCAGCACCTTTCGCGACATCAGCCAGCAGATACAGGCCGAGGCCTCGCTCAAAGCCAGCCAGGCGAAATTTGCCAAGGCTTTTCACTCGAGCCCCGACGCCATCACCATCACCGAGCGCGATACGGCGCGCTATATCGAGGTCAACGAGGGCTTCTGTCGCCTCACCGGCTATCGCCCCGAGGAGGTCATCGGTCGCAGCGCCCTGGAGCTAAGCGTCTGGGCCGAGCCCCGGCAGCGCCAGGAGATGCTCGAACTGCTGCGCCGCGACGGCCGCGTCAGCAACCTTGAGATGCTCGGCCGGCACCGCGACGGACGCATCAGCACGGCGCAGGTCTCGGTGGAGCAGATCGAGCTGAACGGCACCGACTGCCTGCTGCTCACCGCGCGCGACATCAGCCAATTGAAGGAAGCCCAGGCGCAGATCCAGCACCTGGCGTACCACGACTCGCTGACCAACCTGCCCAATCGCGCGCTGCTGATGGACCGCCTGACCCAGCAGATCGCCCTGCTCAAGCGCCACCAGCTGCGCGGCGCCCTGCTGTTTCTCGACCTCGACCACTTCAAGCACATCAACGACTCGCTGGGCCATCCGGTGGGCGACGCGGTGCTCAAGCTGGTCACCGCCCGCCTGGAATCCAGCGTGCGCCAGGAAGACACGGTGGCGCGCCTTGGCGGCGACGAGTTCGTCGTCCTGATCAGCGGCCTGGAAGGCAAACGCTCGGCAGTCACTCGCCAAGTGCGCACCATCGCCGAGAAGCTGCGCCGCCTGCTCGCCGAGCCCATGCGCCTCGACGGCCATCGCCTGCAGGTGACTCCGAGCATCGGCATGGCCCTGATCCCCGACCATGGTGAAACCCCGGCCGACCTGCTCAAGCGTGCCGATATCGCCCTGTACCGCGCCAAGGACTCCGGGCGCAACACCATCCAGCTGTTTCGCAGCAGCATGCAGGAGGCCGCCAGCGAACGGCTGCGTCTGGAGAACGACTTGCGCCTGGCGCTGGCGCGCGGCGAGTTCGAGCTGTATTTCCAGCCCCAGGTGGATGCCCGCAGCGACCAGGTGATCGGCGCCGAGGCGCTGTTGCGCTGGGTTCACCCGACCCTGGGTGCGCAGTCGCCGGCGCTGTTCATTCGGGTACTGGAAGAAAGCGGTCTGATTCTCGAAGTCGGCAGCTGGGTACTCGCCGACGCCTGCCAGGCCTGCGCACAGTTGCTCGAAGACAAACTGATCAACGCCGAGCACTTCAGCCTGTGCGTGAACATCAGTCCGCGGCAGTTCCGCCAGAACGACTTCGTCGAACTGGTCGGACGGAGCCTGCAAAACAGCGGTTTGCCGCGCTCCATGCTCAAGCTGGAAATCACCGAAGGCATCGTCATCCAGAACATCGACGACACCATCGCCAAGATGAACAGGCTGAAGAAGCTCGGGGTCAGCTTCTCCATGGACGACTTCGGCACGGGCTACAGCTCCCTGACCTACCTCAAGCGCCTGCCAGTGGACGTGTTGAAGATCGACCAGTCCTTCGTTCGCGAGGCCACACACGACGCCAACGATGCGGAAATCATCCGCGCCATCGCCGCCATGGCGTCCAGCCTGGGCCTGACCCTGATTGCCGAAGGCGTCGAGCAACAGGCCCAACTGGACTTCCTCGAGCAACAGGGCTGCCACCTGTACCAGGGCTATTTGTTCAGCAAGCCGCTGCCCTTGGCTGAGTTCCGCGCCCTGCTGGCCCATACGGCGCAACGGCCAAAACGCCTCTGAAAAACGACGGGGGCGCCCTCACCAGCCGTGAGGGCGCCCCGCTCGTCGCTGCGCCTAATGCCGGCGCTTAGCTGTCCAGGGCCGGGCGCGCGCCGTTGATGGGAATGCGCTTGGCCTTGGCTTCTTCCGGAACGATGCGGACCAGGTCGATGTTCAGCAGGCCATTGACCAGGTTGGCCGCCTTGACTTCGATATGGTCAGCCAGGCGGAACGACAGCTTGAACGCACGCCGGGCGATGCCCTGATACAGGTAGGTGACGTTGTCCGCGTCCTGCTCACGGCGACCGCCGGTGACGGTCAGCACCCCGCGCTCGACCTGCAGGTCGAGGTCCTCTTCGTGAAAGCCCGCGGCGGCGACGACGATGCGGTACGCATCCTCAGCGTGCTTCTCGACGTTGTAGGGTGGATAGCTGCTGCCCGACTCGTTGCGCATGGCCGACTCGAACAGGTCGTTGAAGCGGTCGAAGCCGATGGACTGACGGAACAGCGGGGTCATGGAAAATGCAGTGCTCATGGGTAGTCTCCTGAAAAACAGCGAGTGATTCGGCGCGGGACCCGACTTCGGCGCCCCGCAAGACTAAAAATGTGGACGGCCGATAGAATTTCAACCCTTATCCCAGACCGAGAGGAGTATCCATGGACAAAGTCATGCTGATCACCGGCGCCAGCCGCGGCATCGGCGCCGCCACCGCGCGCCTGGCGGCCGCCCGCGGCTATGACCTGTGCCTGAACTACCGCCAGCAACGCGAGGTGGCCGAGGCCCTGGCCGCGGAGCTGGTCGCGGCCGGCGGCCGGGCCATCGCCGTGCAGGCCGACGTGGCCGAGGAACAGCAGGTCATCCGGCTGTTCGCCGAGATCGACCGCCAGTTCGGCCGCCTCGACGTGCTGGTCAACAACGCCGGCATGCTGGAGACGCAGATGCGCCTGGACCAGATGGACGGCCCACGCCTGCAGCGGGTGTTCGCCGCCAACGTGTTCGGCAGCTTCTACTGCGCCCGTGAGGCGGTGAAGCGCATGTCCACGCGCCACGGCGGCCAGGGTGGCGCCATCGTCAACCTGTCGTCGATCGCCGCCCGCCTCGGCGCGCCCGACGAGTACATCGACTACGCCGCGGCCAAGGGTGCGATCGACAGCATGACCCTGGGCCTGGCCAAGGAAGTGGCCGGCGAAGGCATCCGCGTCAACGCCGTGCGCCCCGGGGTGATCGATACCGAGATCCACGCCAGCGGCGGTGAGCCGGGCCGGGTCGCCCGGGTCAGCCAGGGCGTGCCCATGGGTCGCGGCGGCCAGGCAGAGGAAGTGGCCGAAGCCATTCTCTGGCTGGCCAGCGAGCAGGCCTCCTACACCAGCGGCGCGCTGCTGGACGTCAGCGGCGGGCGCTGAGCTCAGGCAATCGCCAGTTGCTCCGGCAGCGCCGGAACCTCGACGCCGAGCAGGGCGTCGATCCGCGCGCAGTCGTTTTCCCGGCGCAGCAGGGCGAACAGCTCCACAGCCTGCGGATAGCTGCGGGTCAGCATGGCCAGCCACTGCTTGAGGCGCCCCGGCGCGTAACGCGGGGACAGCTTGCGCCGGGCCTGCAGCCAGAAGTCGGCGAGCAGGGGCTGCAGCTCGAGCCAGTCCATCTCGAGCACCGGCTGGCCGGCCCGGGCCGCGGCGATCTGCCGGGCCAGGTCGGGCCGCGCCACCAGGCCACGGCCGAGCATGATGTCCTCGACCCCGCTGACCTCACGACAACGGCGCCAGTCGTCGAGGGTCCACACCTCGCCATTGGCGAACACCGGCACCGCGACCGCCTCCTGCACCCGCGCCACCCATTCCCAGTGGGCCGGCGGCTTGTACCCCTCGACCTTGGTCCGCGCATGCACGACGATCTGCGCCGCGCCGCCCTCGGCCAGGGCGCGGGCGCAGTCGAGGGCGCCGTCCTTGTGCTCGAAGCCCAGGCGCATCTTCGCCGTCACCGGAATGTCTGCCGGCACCGTGCGTCGCACCTCGCGGACGATGGCATGCAGCAGCTCCGGTTCCTTGAGCAGCACCGCGCCACCGCGGGACTTGTTCACCGTCTTGGCCGGGCAGCCGAAGTTGAGGTCGATCACCGGCGCGCCCAGTCGGCAGGCGAACGCGGCGTTGTCGGCCAGGCAGGCGGGATCGGAGCCGAGCAGCTGCACGCGCAGCGGCGTGCCGGCGCGGGTCCTGGCGCCGCGGAACAGCTCGGGGGCGAGCTTGCGGTAGGTCGAGGCCGGCAGCACCCGATCGCTGACGCGGATGAACTCGGTCACGCACCAGTCGACGCCGCCGACCCGGGTCAGCACGTCGCGGAGTATGTCGTCGACCAGCCCTTCCATGGGCGCCAGGGCAATCTGCATAGGGAAAACTCTCGAAAAAACGCCGCGTAGTGTACGCGGCGTGGCGACTTGGATGAACCAGGCGGCGACGGGCGCTACAGCTCTAGAGGAAAGGGCTGCCGCAGGGCGCGGCCGTATCCCTCGACGAATTCGACGGGCATGCGCTTGGGCTTGCCGCTGGACAGCTCGATGCAGACGAAGGTGGTCTTGGCCCGCAGCAGGGTCAGGCCGTCGGCCGGGCGGATCAGCTGGAAACGCCGGTCCATCTTCAGCCGCTGGTCGGACTCGACTATCCAGGTGGCCATCTGCAGCTCCTGGTCCTCGTAGGCGCTGGCCAGGTAGTCGACCTCGTGGCGCACCACCGCCATCGCCCGATCGAGGCGACGGTACTCGGCCAGGTCCAGGCCCAGGTACTGCGAATGGCGCCAGGCGCAGCGCTCCAGCCAGCTGACGTAGACCGCGTTGTTGGCATGACCGAGGCCGTCGATGTCCTCGGCGGCCACACGGATATCGATGACGAACGGGTCGGCCAGGTCCCAGTTCATCCCTGTTGCTCCTGACCAGCCCGCTCGGTCGCCGACCAGAAGACGGCCGTGCGCGGCATGCGCTCTTGCTTCACCCTCATCGCTTCGCTCCTGATTCGAATCGCCGGCCCGGCTCCCGGGCGACGCGCCCGGCATTATAGGGGCCAGGACGAGACCTGGGAGCCTGGGCGCCGAAATCGGCGCCCTAGGCGTCCGACCGCCCCGGCTCCCCACGCCCGGCCAGGCGTCGGGTCAGCCAGTCCGGGTCCATTTCCGGAACCGAGCCGAGCAACAGGTCGGTGTACTCATGGTGCGGCGGCGTGAATACCTGCTTGAGCGGCCCCTGCTCGACCACCTTGCCCTGCAGCATCACCACCACCTCGTCGGCGATGCCCTTGACCGTGGCCAGGTCATGGGTGATGAACAGGTAGGCCAGACCGAGTTCCTTCTGCAGGCGTTCGAGCAACTTGAGGATGCCCTTGGCGACGATCTGGTCGAGCGCCGAGGTCACCTCGTCACAGATGATGAACTCAGGCTCGGCGGCCAGCGCCCGGGCGATGCAGATGCGTTGCTTCTGCCCCCCCGAGAGCTCGCCCGGCAGGCGGTCGATAAACCTGTTGGGCTCCAGCTCGATC
This sequence comes from Pseudomonas benzenivorans, assembly GCF_024397895.1. Lineage (NCBI taxonomy): Bacteria > Pseudomonadati > Pseudomonadota > Gammaproteobacteria > Pseudomonadales > Pseudomonadaceae > Pseudomonas > Pseudomonas benzenivorans. Next base: position 4,217,916 of record NZ_CP073346.1, on the reverse strand, counting down.
TGCTCGAGCAGCTCGCGCACCCGCTGCTCCCGGGCCTGGCCCTTGAGGCCCAGGTAGAACTCCAGGGGGCGGCCGATGATGTCGCCGATGCGCTGGCGCGGATTGAGCGCTGTGTCCGGCATCTGGTAGATCATCTGCATGTGCCGCAGCGAATCCTTGCGCCGCTGGCGATAGTCGCCGGCCAGTGCCTGGCCCTGGAACAGCACCTCGCCCTGGGTCGGCGGCAGCAGACCGGTGAGCACCCGCGCCAGGGTCGACTTGCCCGACCCGGATTCGCCGACCACCGCCACGGTGGAGCCTTTGTGGATGTTCAGGGAAACGTCCTGCAGCACCTTCAGCGGGCCGTAGGCGGCATGCACATCGCTGACCTTGACCAGCGGCTGGTCCACCGGCCGCTCCTTCGGCTCACGCTGCAGCGAGCGCACCGCCCACAGCGTCTTGGTGTAGGGCATCTTCGGGTCGGCGAGCATGCTCCGGGTGTCCGACTCCTCGACGGTCAGGCCGTGGCGCAGCACCTTGATCTGGTCGGCCATCTGCGCCACCACCGCGAGGTCGTGGGTGATATAGATGGCGGCGGTGCCGAACTGCTGGACCAGATCGCGAATGGCCGCCAGCACCTCGATCTGGGTGGTCACATCCAGGGCCGTGGTCGGCTCGTCGAAGATGATCAGGTCGGGACGGCAGGCCATGGCCATGGCCGTCATCGCCCGCTGCAGCTGGCCACCGGAGACCTGGTGGGGATAGCGCAGGCCGATCCGTTCCGGATCGGGCAGGCGCAGGCGCCGGTACAGGTCCACCGCGTCGGCGCGCGCCTCGGCCTCGCTCATCACCCCGTGCAGCACGGCGGTCTCGGCATACTGGTCGATCAGGGTGTGCGCGGGGTTGAAGGACGCCGCGGCGGACTGCGCCACATAGGCGATGCGCGAGCCCCAGAGCTTGCGCTTCTGCTCTACCGGCAACTGGGCCAGGTCGACGCCGTCGAACAGGATCTTGCCGCTGCTGATCCGGCAGCCAGGCCGCTCGTAGCCCATGGCCGCCAGGCCGATGGTCGACTTGCCTGCGCCCGACTCGCCGATCAGCCCCAGCACCTCTCCCCGGTGCAGGCTGAGGTCGACGCCCTTGACGATCGGTTGCCAGATCTCGCCGCTCTGCCCTTCGATGTGCAGGTCGGAAATCTGCAGCAGCAGCTCGCCGCGCGTGCGTTCTTGTTTATCAATGCTCATCGCGCAGACCACTCGTCTTGTGTAGGAACCAATCGACCACGAAATTGACCCCGACGGTCAGCACGGCGATGGCGGCGGCAGGCAGCAGCGGCGTGATGTCGCCGTAGCTGATCAGGGTGGCGTTGTCGCGCACCATCGAGCCCCAGTCGGCGGTGGGCGGCTGGATGCCCAGGCCGAGGAAGCTCAGGGCGCTGATGAACAGGAACACGAAGCAGAAGCGCAGGCCGAATTCGGCCACCAGCGGCGGCAGGATGTTCGGCAGGATCTCGCGGAACATGATCCAGCCCACGCCCTCGCCGCGGATGCGCGCCGCCTCGACGAAGTCCAGCACCGCGACGTTGGCCGCCACTGCCCGGGTCAGGCGGAATACCCGGGTCGAATCCAGCACCGCGATGATGGCGATCAGCACCGGCACCGCGGTGCCGAAGATGGTCAGCAGCAACAGGGCGAAGATCAGCTGGGGAATGGCCATCATCACGTCGACCACCCGCGCCAGCGTCTGATCGACCCAGCCGCCGAGGGTCGCCGCCAGCAGGCCGGCGGCGCCGCCGATGACGAACGCCAGGAGGGTGGTCAGCGCGGCGATGCCGATGGTGTTGCGCGCGCCATAGAGCAGACGGGTGAGCATGTCGCGGCCGAGGTTGTCGGTGCCGAGGAGGAACTCGCTGCTCCAGGGCTCGAACTCGGCCGCGACGATCTGCGATTCGCCATAGGGCGTGAGCACCGGCGCGAACAGCGCGGCGAACACGTAGGCGAGGATGATGACCAGGCCCAGCTTGGCGGTCCAGGGGGCCCTGACCAGCTCGCGCCAGGCCGAGCGCCCGGCACTGCGCGGGGCGACCAGGGGAAAGGCCTCCAGGGCCTGATCGGTTTCCGGCACACCTTCCTCTGGCCCTGTGCCGGCGACAGGAGAAATTCGCTCGCTCATCGGGGATGCCTTAATCGTGGGTTGCTGACCACCGACAGGATGTCAGCGGTCAGGTTGAGGAGGATGTAGGTGGCGGCAAAGATCAGGCTGCAGGCCTGAACCACCGGCACGTCGCGCTTCTGCACCGAGTCCACCATCAGCTGGCCCATGCCCGGATAGACGAACACCACCTCGACCACCACCACGCCGACCACCAGGTAGGCGAGGTTGAGCACCACCACATTGATGATCGGCGCCCAGGCATTGGGCAGCGCATGGTGCATGATGATGCGCCAGCGGCCGACGCCCTTGAGGGTGGCCATCTCGATGTAGGGACTGGCCAGCAGGTTGATGATCGCCGCCCGGGTCATGCGCATCATGTGCGCCACAACCACCAGGGTCAGGGTCAGCGACGGCAACGCCACGCTGTACAGACGCTGTCCCAGCGATTGCGTCTCGTCGACGTTGGCCAGACTGGGGAACCAGCCGGCGTTGACCGAGAGGAACAGGATCAGGATGTAGGCGACGAAGAATTCCGGGAAGGAGATCGAGGTCAGGGTCACCGCATTGATCGTGCGATCGAACAGGCCGTTGCGGTACAGCGCCGCTAGAAAGCCCAGGGCCAGGGCCAGGGGCACCGAGATCAGCGCTGCCACCACGGCGAGGAACAGGGTATTGGCGAAGCGCCCGCCGAGCAGCTCGCCGATTTCCCGGCCATTGGCCAGGGAACGACCGAAGTCGCCCTGGATCAGGCTGCCGAACCAGTCGAGGTAGCGGATATGCAACGGCTGGTCGAGACCGAGGGACTGGCGAAACGCCGCGACGGTCTCCGCGGTCGCCGACTGGCCGAGGATCTCGGTGGCGATATCCCCGGGTAGAAACTCCATGCCGAGGAAGATGATCAACGACACGACCCAGAGGCTGAGGCAGCCCAGCGCAATGCGCTGGGCCACCATCTTCAGGAGCTTATTCATGGTTCCAGGCTCCTACTGCGAGAGGGGAACGCTACCGTCACACGAACCACCAGCGCTCCGCGGCCCGCAGCCCGTCCAGGTCCCAGTTGGAAGCCAGGGCATCGTGGCCGACCTTCTTCGAGGTGGCACCGACGTAGTTGGCGAACATCGGCAGCAGCGCGCCGCCGTCGTCGCGCAGCAGGACCTGCATCTCGCCGTACATCTCGGCGCGCAACTTCTCGTCGAGTTCGGCACGCGCGGCGACCAGCAGGGTGTTGAAGCGCTCGTTGTCCCAGAAGGTCTCGTTCCAGGCGGCGCCCTTGGCGTAGGCCACGGAGAAGGCCCAGTCCTCGGTCGGCTTGCCGCCCCAGTAGGACATGGACCAGGGCTTCTTCATCCACACGTTGTCCCAGTAACCGTCGTTCGGCTCGCGCATCACGTTGATGTCGATACCGGCCTTGGCCGCGTGTTCCTTGAACAATACCGCGGCATCCACGGCGCCGGCGAAGGCGGCATCGGCAGCGCTCAGATCGACCTTGAGAGTGCTCAGCCCCGCCTGCTTGAGGTAGAACTTGGCCTTCTCCGGGTCGTACTCGCGCTGCGCCAGCTCCTTGTTGAAATAGCGGTAACCGGGGCTGATCGGATGGTCGTTGGCCACCTCGCCATAGCCGCGCAGCAGGGTCTGCACCAGGGCCTTGCGGTCCAGGGCATGCTTGAGCGCCATGCGCACGTTGTTGTCCTTGAACGGCGCCAGGGTGGTGTTCATCGGCAGGGTGTAGTGCTGGCCACCGTTGACCGAATACAGATCGAGGCCGGCGATGCGCTTGAGCAGGTGCACGGTCTTCAGGTCGCAGCGGTTCATCGCATGGATCTCGCCCGTGGTCAGGGCGTTGGTGCGGGCCGCCACATCGGTGATGACCAGGAACTCCACTGAATCGAACCAGCCGCGGTCGTCCTTCCAGTAGTTGGGGTTGCGCTTGACCCGGGCGCGTACGCCGGGGTCGAAGCTTTCCAGGACGAAGGCGCCGCAACCGACCGCCTCGGTGGCGTTGATCACGCCGTCCTTGGCCGGCAGGATCGGCAGGTGGTAGTCGGACAGCAGGAACGGGAAGTCGGCATTGCCACCGCTGAGGGTGATGACCACGGTGTCCTTGCCGTCGGCCTTGATGTCGACGATCGGGTCGACGATGGACTTGGCCGCCGATTTCGAGGCTTCGCCGCGGTGGTGGTTGAGCGAGGCGATGACGTCGTTGGCATCGAGGGTCTTGCCGTTGTGGAATTCGATGCCCTGGCGCAGCTTGAACGTCCACTGCTTGGCGTCGCCGGAGGAGTCCCAGCTTTCGGCCAGCTCGGATTTCAGGCCGCCGGTGTTGGTCACCTCGGTCAGGTAGTTGTGCACCGCGTGGCCGACCGACTGCATGTAGTTGTCGGCGTAGGTGGCCGGGTCGAAGGAGTCGGTGGTCGAGCCGGCGCCGATGCCCAGCTTGAAGTGCCCGCCCTTCTTCGGCGTCAGCGTGGCCGCCTCGACCCGTCCGACCAGGGAGCCGGCCAGGGCGACGCTGGCGCCGGCGGCGACCATGCTCATCATGAAGGTGCGTCGATCGATCCGCCCCTGGCGGAAGCGCTCGGCGATGTCGTCGAAAATTGTGCTCATGAGTTGTTCTCCTTTAATTGGCTGTCTTATTCGGATGTAGCTCAAAACAACATCAACAATGGCGGGTCAGTCTCCACGCCGCCCCGAGTGCCTCGACGATAAATATCCCAGCAAATGCCATGCCAGCACGCATCAGATGCGCGCCGTGACGGACTTGACCCGGCAATAGGCGCGCAGCCCTTCCAGGCCCTTCTCGCGCCCGAATCCGGACATCTTGTTACCACCGAATGGTGTCTCAACGCCACCGGCATAGTACTCGTTGATATAGATCTGACCGGCGTCTATATCCCGCGCCAGACGCAGGGCCTTCTTGATGTCGCGGGTGTAGATGCCGGCGGCCAGGCCGAATTCCGTGCCGTTGGCCAATGCCAGGGCCTCTTCGGGGGAGTCGGCGACCTGCACCGAGAGCACCGGCCCGAAGATCTCCTCCTGCACCACCCGGTCCTGGGGGCCGACGCCGTCCAGAATGGTCGGCTGGAAGAACCAGCCGCTGCCGCTGGCCTGATCCACCGTCGCCGAGCCGCCGGCGGCGACCCGCACGCCGCGGACCTTGGCGTCGTCGACATAGCCGGCGATCTTGCTCAGCTGATCCAGGGAGGTGATCGCGCCGATCTGCGGGTTGCGCAGGCCGTGGCCATGGCTGAGTTTGCCGGCCAGCGCCGCCAGGCGCTCGATGAACGTGGCGTGAATCGACCGCTCGATCACCAGGCGCGAGCCGGCCGAACAGATCTGTCCGGAGTTGGAGTAGATGGCCCAGAGCACGTCTTCCAGCGCGGCGTCCATGTCGCAGTCGGCGAGCATCACCATCGGCGACTTGCCGCCCAGCTCCAGGGTCACGCTGGCGACGTTGCGCGCCGCCGCCTGCATGACCGTGCGGCCGGTATTGACCGAGCCGGTGAAGGTGACGTGACGGACCTTCTCGTGGGCCACCAGCGGCGCGCCAACGGCGACGCCCGTGCCGGTCAGCACGTTGCACACGCCGTCGGGCAGACCGGCGTCGCGGAGGATCTCGGCCAGCATCAGCGCGGTCAGCGGCGTCTGCTCCGCCGGCTTGACCACCACGGTGCAGCCGGCGGCCAGGGCCGGGGCTATGCCGCGCACCATGGTCGAGGTCGGGTAGTTCCAGGGGATGATATGGGCGGTGACGCCCACCGGCTCCAGGCTGGTGTAGGACACATAGTCCATGCCCAGGGGCAGGGTCTCGCCCTGCAACTTGTCGGCCGCGCCCGCGTAGTACTCGAACAGCCGGGCCGCAGAGCGGATATCGCCCTGGGCCTCGGCCAGGGACTTGCCGTTATCCAGGGTCTCCACCACTGCCAGGCGCTCGGCATTGGCACGGATGGCCTCGGCGGTGCGCTGCAGGATGCGCCCGCGCTCCGCCGGTGCGACCTTGCGCCAGCACTCGCGGAAGGCGCGATCGGACGAGGCGACCGCCGCCTCGACATCCTCGGCATCGCCGGCGGCGAAACGGGCGAAGGCCTTGGCCGTACCCGGGTCGAAGGTTTCCAGGGTCTGCCCGGAGGCGGCGGGACGGAACTTGCCGTCGATGAAGTGCCCGCTCGGCAGTCCAGCCAGAGTGCCGGTGGCGAAGTATTCGCCGATCAGTTGTTCGGTGGTGCTGGTCACTGCTGTACCTCGCTGAGCTGGTAGGTGGATTTCGCCAGCCACTCCGGCGCGATTTCGACACCCCAGCCGGGTGCCTCGGAGATGAGGATGCCACCGTCCTCGATGCGATAGGGCGACTCGACGAACAGGCCCTCCTGCCACGGATAGTAGTCCGGTCCTTCGATGGAGAATTCCAGGTACTTGCCGGCGTTGGGCAGCGCCTTGAGGTAGTGCATGGTGAACAGGGTCACCATGGACAGGTTGGCGCAGTGCGGGGTGCAGGGCAGCCCAGCCTTGGCGGCCATCTCGGCCACCTGCATGGAACGGGTGATGCCGCCCAGATAGAGGATGTCCGGCTGCACGATGTCGACCGCGCGCATGTCGATCAGCCGCCGCCAGGTGGCCAGGTCGCAGTCCTGCTCGCCACCGGTGACGGCGACGTCCAGGGCATCGGCCACCTGCTTGGTCTGCTCCAGCTCCCAGTAGGGGCACGGCTCCTCGAAGTGCTCGATGCCATGCTGCTCCAGCAGGCGGCCGACCTCGATGGCCCGCTGTGGCGAGAAACCCGAGTTGGCGTCCACCAGCAGCGACACCTGATCGCCCAGCGCCTGGCGGATGGCCGGGACTATGGCCTCGGTGCGCCCCGGCCACTCGTCGACGTCATGCCCGCACTCACGGGCGACGCGGAACTTGAAGGCATCGAAGCCGAACTCATCGCGCAGGCGCAGCAGGCGCTGGGCCTCGTCCTCGGGCGTGATGTCCCGACGCATGGACGAGGCATAGGCACGCAGGCGGCCCGGCGTGCCGCCGAGCAACGAAACCACCGGTTTGCCTTCCAGCTTGCCGCGCAGGTCCCACAGGGCTGTATCCAGCCCCGCCATGGCCCGGCGCAGATAGGAACCGGGATACTTGTGCTCGCGCTCGGGTATCTCGCGCATCAGCGCGGCGATGTCCAGGACGTCCGCGCCCAGCGCCCAGGGCGCCACCTGACGGTGGAAAACCTGGGCGGTGATGTCCGAGTTGTAGGTGGACAGCTGGCCCCAGCCCACGGAGCCGTCGTCGGCGGTCACCCGGACGAAGCCGACGAACTCGTTGCAGAAGGTTTCCAGCTTGTTGATCTTCATCATGCGACGTCCTGTTGTTTCTGGTCCGCGAGAATCATGTCGGCAGCTTTCTGCGCGACCATGATGGTCGGCGCATTGGTGTTGCCGGAAGTGATGGTAGGGAAAATCGACGCATCGACGACGCGCAATCCTTCGAGCCCGTATACCCGCAACCGCGAATCGACCACCGCCTGCCTGGCGTCCGGCCCCATCGCGCAGGTGCCCACGGGATGGAACACCGAGCCACAGCGCTCCCGGAAGTCTTCGACTATCTGCTCGTCGGTCATGCCGTCCAGGTAGGGCGGAATCGCCTCCTTGATCAAGCGGCGCATCGCCTCGGTACGGGCCATCTGCTGAATGAAACGGCCGCCGGCGATGACGTCGGCGATGTCCTGCTCGGCCGACAGGTAGTTGGGGCGAATGCTCGGCGCGGTCTTGGGGTCGGCCGAGCTGATGTCGACGCGCCCCCGGCTCAGCGGCCGGCAAGGCTGGAACGACAGGATGAACCCGGAAAAGGGATCCGGATTCATCAGCGGACGCTTGCCCGCCGGCGCGGTGGAATAGGTGATGGGGTTGAAGTACAGCTGCAGATCCGGCGTCGGGGCGTCCGCCCGCGAACGCACGAAGCCGCCGCACTGGTTGACGCTGACACTCAGCGGCCCCTTGCGGCTGAGCACGTAACGCAGGCCGGCGGCCAGCTTGCCGCTGATGGGGTGCAGCTGGTCGTTGAGGGTCGGTTCGGTGGCCTTGTAGAAGTAGCTGACGGCGATGTGATCCTGCAGTCCGCCGCCAACCGCCGGCTGGTCCAGCACCGGCTCGATGCCATGCTGGCGCAGCAGCGCGGCAGGGCCGACGCCGGACAACTGCAGCAGTTTGGGCGAGTTGATCGCGCCGGCGCTGAGGATCACCTCACGACGGGCCCGGACGACATGGACTCGACCGTGCTGCTCGTACTCGACGCCCACCGCGCGCCGCCCCTGGAACAGCACCCGGCGCACCAGGGCATGGGTCTCCAGCTGCAGGTTGGCGCGGCCCAGGGCCGGGCGCAGGAAGGCGTCGGCCGAGGAGCAGCGTACGCCTCTGCGGGTATTGATGTGGTAGATGCCGACCCCTTCGGGGTTCGGGCCATTGAAATCATCGGTGTAGGGCAGGCCCATCTCCTCGGCGGCGGCGAAGTAGTGCCGGCGCAAGGGATGCATCTCGTTGCTGACGTCCGAAACATGCAGTGGACCGCCGGGCGCGGCCTTGCCCGACGCGTCGACCCGACATTCGGAGCGCTCGAAATAGGCCTTCACATCCGTCCAGCCCCAGCCGGCGTTGCCCAGCTGCCGCCAGTCGTCGAAGTCGCTGGGCAGGCCGCGGCAGTAGACCATCGCGTTGATCGAGCTGGAGCCGCCGATCACCTTGCCCCTCGGCCAATAGCTGCGGCGATTCTTGATCGCTGGCTCCGGCTCGGTCTCGTACTTCCAGTTGACCCGCTCATCGAAATAGGTGCGGCCATAGCCGATCGGCAACTTGATCCAGAAACGCCGATCGCTGCCACCGGCCTCGAGCAGCAGCACCTGGCTGCCGGCGTCGGCGGACAGGCGATTGGCCAGTACGCATCCCGCCGAACCGCTGCCCACGATGATGTAATCGAAATCCGCCATTTCAGCCATGCTTGTGCCTTGAGCGCCCAGTCGTCCTGAGAAAGATGGCAAGCGCAGCACCGGGGCCCGAGCGGGGCCGCGCCGAACGCTGACCTTGTGGGAAGCCATCATTCGCGTAAGCTGCCCTTAAAACAAGCAAGCAAATAAACCCCATTGGGGTCGAAAAATTTAAAGGTCAGTCATGAGCTACACCCTGCCCCACCTGCCCTGGCTACGCTCCTTCGAGGCCGCCGCACGCAACCTGAGCTTCTCCGCCGCCGCCGGCGAACTGCACCTGACGCCCGCGGCAGTGAGCCTGCAGGTCCGCTCCCTGGAGGAGTACCTGGGCTTTCAGCTATTCGAGCGCCTGCCGCGCGGCGTGCGCCTCACCGACATGGGCCGGGCCTACTTGCCGTCGGTACGCAAGGCATTCGACGAGCTGTCGTTGTCCACCGCCGGCCTGTTCGGCAGCAAGGGGGATCGCTCGGTCACCATCCGCTCGACGGCATCGTTCGCCCAGCTCTGGCTGGCCCCGCGCCTCAATGGCTTCCTGGACACCTATCCAGAGATCGAGGTCCGGCTGTTCACGGCGATCTGGGCCGACGCGCTGGAAGCGGACCAGGCGGATATCGATATCCGCTTCGGTGACGGACGCTGGGAGGGGTTCGAGGTCGAGCCGCTCAGAAAGGAGCCGTCGATTCCGGTGTGCAGCCCCAGCTGGCTGGAGCGGGCGAAGGATCCCGGGGCCCTGGCCCAGCTGGCCCAGCAGCAGCTGATTCACATCATGGGCTGCGAAGACCTGTGGACCCGCTGGTTTCGTGCGGCCGGCATAGAGGACTACCGGGCCGCCAAGGGCATCCAGGTCGACTCCTCGCTGATCGCCCTGGAGCTGGCGTGCGCCGGCTCGGGGTTCGCCCTGGTGCTGCGCAGCTTCGCCGAGCCGCACATTGCGTCCGGCCGGCTGGTTTCACCGTTCGCCGGCGAACTGGCCATCGAACAGTCCCACTACCTGCTGCTGCCCGAAGGGGAAACGCGCCCGCGCCCGGACGTGCTGCTGTTTCGCGAGTGGCTGCTGGAGACCGCCAAGTCGGCCTGAGGATGGCGGCCGCTACTCTGGACGCAGCGGCCGATGAGAACTGCCGGTGACCGGCAGGCGCGACGCCTCAGGCCGTCAGCGGCACCACGGCGGCCTCGCCGACACTCTCGAGCAGACGCAGGGTTTCGCCGATCAGTCGCGGATCGGCAAGCAGGCGCTGGTGCCCGCCCTGCTCCAGACGCAGCAACTGGCTGTCGAACCAGGCGTGATGGATCGCCTCGGCCTCACTGTAGGGCACCTTGGGATCGTCGACGGCATGCACGATCAGCCCCGGCATATTCAGCTGATACTGCGCCACGTCGATCTGCTTGGCCGGCATGCCGGCCTTCTCCTCGACCAGGCGGACGAAGTGCGCGCCGGCCTTCGCCGACAACCCCATGTACTGGGCGAAACCGCGCAACATGGTGAGAATCCGCCCGGGCGCGGCAATGGTCACCACGGCCTCGGCCTGCAACCCCAGCTGGGTCGCCAGCAGGGCGCTGGCGCCGCCCATCGAGTGACCGATCACCGCCTTCAGCGGCGGCAGCTCGCTGGCCGCCTCGAGCATGGCGCGAGCGAACAACACCACGTTCGCCTCCCGCCCCGGGGAACGCCCGTGCGCTGGGGCATCCAGGGCAAACACCGAATAACCGGCCTGCACCAATGCCTTGATCAGCTCGGCGAACTGGGTCGGTCGGCCCTCCCAGCCATGCATCAGCAGCACCGCCGGCCCCTTGCCCCAGCGCAGGGCCGACAGCCCGAAACGCAGGGTGATGCGTTCCGCCTGCGCGAGCAGCGGCAACTCCCAGTCGCGCGGCGGCAGGTTGCGCGGCGTCATAAAGGCGCGACGCATGCGACTCGCCACCAAGCGCGGCGCCAGATAGCCGACCGAAGCGTTGATTCCGCGGATCAAACTCATGCTGCTCATTGCCAGTCTCCTCAGACAATCGCCGCTTTGGCGGCACGCAAGACGCGGTCAGACAGTTCACCGGCTCCCAGCGCCCGCGCCAGCGCCAGACCTCCGACCATCAGGGCAATATCGGCGAGGACGTTGTCCGCCTCTTCCGGCTTGCCCGCCAGCTTTGCCATCATCAACTCCAGGTGCGCGGCCAAGGCCGTGCGGAAGCCCTCCGGCAGGCGGGTCAACTCGCCCAGCGAGCTCGGCAGCGGGCAACCCTGATCGGGCGCATCCCGGTGCTTGCGCGACAGGTAGAACGCCGCCACCAGGGCCCGCCGCTCGGCAGCCGGCAGATTGTCGTCCAGCTGGCCGATCAATTCCTGCCGCTGGCAGAGCATCTGCCGGAAGGCCTCGAGCATCAGGGCATCCTTGCTCTCGAAATGGGCATAGAAACCGCCAACTGTGAGGCCGGCGGCCCCCATCACCTCGGAGACACTCGGCTCCGCCGGCCCGCGCTGCAGCAGCGCGGTTTCCGCCGCGGCCAGAATGCGTTCACGGGTCTGGGCTTTCTTGTGGTTCATGGCCGCCTCCAGGAAATATTATGGTTGAAATATTACATCTATAATATAGCCAGGCAAGCGCTATCGCCTACCGTTGGTCGGCAGCCTCTCTCGAAGAGGGACGGAAGGTATCTGAGGGTAGAAAAACAAAAGGGCCATTCCCTGAAGAATGACCCTTAAAAATCCCGCAGAGCGGGCAAAACTGGCGTCCCCTAGGGGACTCGAACCCCTGTTACCGCCGTGAAAGGGCGGTGTCCTAGGCCACTAGACGAAGGGGACGAATCCTTCGAAGAACAAGGCCAGCGCAGTGGCTGGCCTTGTCGTGGTATTGGTGGAGCTAGACGGGATCGAACCGTCGACCTCTTGCATGCCATGCAAGCGCTCTCCCAGCTGAGCTATAGCCCCGAAACCTTGCGGTCTGGCTGCAGCACCTTAAATGCTGCGGCTGGAAATAGTGGCGTCCCCTAGGGGACTCGAACCCCTGTTACCGCCGTGAAAGGGCGGTGTCCTAGGCCACTAGACGAAGGGGACGCAAAACCCCTGAAACTCAATCGGCTACTGGAACCGATTGTGGCAAGCCTTTCGGCTTCGAGATTGGTGGAGCTAGACGGGATCGAACCGTCGACCTCTTGCATGCCATGCAAGCGCTCTCCCAGCTGAGCTATAGCCCCATCTCGAGGACGGGGCGCATGTTAAGGGCGCCCCCGGGTACTGTCAACAAGATTTTCATCACGTCCCTGTTTTTTTCTGCTGACATAACAAACACTTACCCTAATACCTCGACGGCGAGCCTGTCAGCCGATGGCCGCCAGCAGCTTTTCCCACTCCTTGTTTTCCTTCTTCGACACACCGCCGAGCAGCTCGATAGCCTGGCGCAGGCGGAAGCGCGTGAGGTCCGGACCGAGGATTTCCATGGCGTCGAGCACCGACACCGAGCTGGCCTGGCCGGTGATCGCGGCGAACATCAGCGGCATGGCATCGCGCAGCTTCAGCTCCAGATGTTCGACCACCCCCTGAATGCAACCGGTGATCCGCTCCTTCTCCCACTGGCGCAGGGCTTCCAGCTTCCACAGGATCAGCTGCATGACCTGGCGCACCTGGTCGGGCGACAGCTTCTTGTGCTCGAACAGCTTGGCGTCCAGGCTCAGGCCACCGGCGAAGAAGAAACTGGCCAGGGGGGCGATCTGGCTGAAGGTCTCCACCCGCCCCTGCACGTGGGGGGCGATCTTCATCAGGTAATCGGAGTTGAAGGCCCATTTCTGCGCGCCGGCGGCGAACGCCTCGACGCTCAGCTCGCGCATCCACTGGCCGTTGAGCCAGGACAGCTTCTCCAGGTCGAAGATCGGCCCACCGAGCGACACCCGCTGAATATCGAAGTGCTCGACCATCTCGTCGAGGGTGAACTTCTCGCGCTCGTCGGGCATCGACCAGCCCATGCGGCCGAGGTAGTTGAGCATGGCCTGGGGCAGGAAGCCCATGCGCTCGTAGAAAGTGATGGAAGTCGGGTTCTTGCGCTTGGACAGCTTGCTCTTGTCCGGGTTGCGCAGCAGCGGCATGTAGCACAGCTGCGGCTTGTCCCAGCCAAAGTACTCGTACAGCAGGATCAGTTTGGGCGCCGACGGCAGCCACTCCTCACCGCGCAGCACGTGGGTGATGCCCATCAGGTGGTCGTCGACCACGTTGGCCAGGAAGTAGGTCGGCAGGCCATCGGTCTTCATCAGCACCTGCATGTCCATGCGATCCCAGGGGATCTCCACCTCGCCACGGAGCATGTCCGGCACCACGCAGACACCCTCTGTCGGCACCTTCATGCGCACCACGTTGGGCTCGCCGGCGGCCAGGCGACGCTGCACCTCGTCCTGCGCCAGGTGCATGCAGTGGCCGTCGTAGCGCGGGGTCTGCTTGGCCTCGGTCTGCTCGGCACGCAGCTTGTCCAGGCGCTCGGGGCTGCAGAAGCAGTGGAAGGCATGGCCCTTCTCCACCAACTCGGCGGTGTACTGCTTGTAGATATGGCCGCGCTCGCTTTGCCGGTACGGGCCATGGGGGCCACCGACGTCCGGCCCCTCGCTCCACTCGATGCCGAGCCAGCGCAGGGCGTCGAAGATCTGCTGCTCCGACTCGCGGGTCGAGCGCAGCTGGTCGGTGTCTTCGATGCGCAGGATGAATTCACCACCGTGCTGGCGGGCGAAGCACAGGTTGAACAGGGCGATATAGGCGGTGCCGACGTGGGGATCGCCGGTGGGCGACGGCGCGATACGGGTGCGGACGGTGGTCATGGCGAGTCTCGAAGAAATAGAGCGAAAACCGATTAAGGCGGCGATGTTACCAGCCCCACCGCCGCGGGCTCCAGCCGCCGCCCCTCCCCGACCGGCAGACTGGCCATGAGGAAATCGAGAAAGGTCTTGACCTTCATCGCCTGGAACCGCCTGGAAGGATAGACGGCATAGAGCTCGCCGATCGGCAGCCGGGTCTCGGCCAGCAGTTCGACCAGCCGCCCGGCGCGCACCGCGCTTTCGCAGATCATGCGCGGCAATCCGGCAATGCCGGCACCGGCCAGGGCGGCCTCGCGGGCGAAGGTGATGTTGTTGCAGGCCAGCACCCGCTGGCAGGGGATGATCTCGCCCAGCAACGGCCAGTGGCGCGGCGAGTCATGGGGCAGCAGGATGGCCCGATGCCCGGCCAGCTCGGCCACCGTCAGCGGCGTGCCATGGGCTTCCAGGTAGCCGGGACTGGCGCACAGGCGCCGCTCGGTTTCGAACAGCTTGCGCGCGATCAGGGTGGAGTCCTGGGGCTGGCCGACCAGGATGGCGATATCCACGCCCTCCTCGACCGGATCGACGTGCCTCGAGGTCAGCTCCACTTCGGCGGTGATCTGCGGGTACTGGCGCATGAAGTCGCCGAGCACCCGACCGAGAAACAGCTGGCCGAACTCGATCGGCGCGGTGATGCGCAGCAGGCCGGAGGGCGCCTGCTGTAACTGCATGACGGCCTGCTCGGCCTCGGCGAAGTCCAGCATGATCTGCCGGCAACGCTCGTAATAGGCCTGCCCCACCTCGGTCAGGCGCAGCTTGCGCGTGGTGCGGTTGAGCAGGCGCACGCCGAGCCGCTCTTCCAGCAAGGCGATGCGCCGACTCACCGTCGATTTCTGCATGCCAAGGCCCTGGGCGGCCAGGGTAAAGCTGTGGCACTCGACCACCCGGGTGAAGATCAGCGCGTCATCCAGTCCCATCATGGTTTCTCACAGGCAACAGAGCGCAGGAAGTCTAACGGCCACGGGCGACGAAGGAACAGCGCAAGGGCGGCGTCCCGTCACACCTGCAGCAGGCGCTCGCGCAGCTTGTGGATCTCGTCGCGCAACTGGGCCGCGGCCTCGAACTCCAGGTCGCGGGCCAACTGGTACATCTTCTCCTCCAGCTGGCGAATGCGCTTGGTGATCTCGCTCGGCGAACGCAGCTCGTTCTCGTAGCGCGCGCTCTCCTCCGCCGCCTGGGCCATGCCCTTGCGCTTCTTGCTGCGCGAGCCGGGGACCGTGGCGCCTTCGAGGATGTCCTGCACGTCCTTCTTCACCCCCCTGGGCACGATGCCATTGGCCTCGTTGAAGGCGATCTGCTTGTTGCGGCGGCGCTCGGTCTCGCCGATGGCACGCTCCATGGAGCCGGTCATGCGATCGGCATAGAGAATCGCCCGGCCGTTGAGGTTGCGCGCGGCGCGGCCGATGGTCTGGATCAGCGAACGCTCGGAACGCAGGAAGCCTTCCTTGTCGGCATCGAGAATCGCCACCAGGGACACCTCCGGCATGTCCAGGCCTTCGCGCAACAGGTTGATGCCGACCAGCACATCGAAGGCGCCGATGCGCAGGTCGCGGATGATCTCGACCCGCTCCACCGTGTCGATGTCCGAGTGCAGGTAGCGCACCTTCACGCCGTGGTCGGCCAGGTAGTCGGTCAGGTCCTCGGCCATGCGCTTGGTCAGGGTGGTGACCAGCACCCGCTCTTCGATGGCCACGCGCTTGTGGATTTCTGAAAGCAGGTCGTCGACCTGGGTCAGCGCCGGGCGCACCTCGATCTGCGGATCGACCAGACCGGTGGGGCGCACCACCTGCTCGATCACCCGTCCGGCATGGTCCGCCTCGTAGGGCCCCGGGGTGGCCGAGACGAAGATGGTCTGCGGGCTGGCGCCCTCCCACTCCTCGAAGCGCATGGGGCGGTTGTCCAGGGCCGAGGGCAGGCGGAAACCGTATTCGACCAGGGTTTCCTTGCGCGAGCGGTCGCCCTTGTACATGGCCCCGACCTGGGGCACCGACACGTGGGACTCGTCGATCACCAGCAGGGCCTGATCCGGCAGATAGTCGTACAGCGTCGGCGGCGGCTCGCCCGGGCCGCGCCCGGAGAGGTACCGCGAGTAGTTCTCGATGCCGTTGCAATACCCCAGCTCGAGGATCATCTCCAGGTCGAAGCGGGTGCGCTGTTCCAGGCGCTGGGCCTCGACCAGCTTGCCCGCGCCGCGCAGGTATTCCAGGCGCTCGACCAGTTCCACCTTGATCGCCTCGACCGCCTCCAGCAGGGTTTCCCGCGGGGTGACGTAGTGGCTCTTGGGGTAGAAGGTGAAGCGCGGCAGCTTGCGGATCACCTCGCCGGTCAGCGGATCAAAGGCGGCGATGCTCTCCACCTCGTCGTCGAACAGCTCGATACGGATGGCCTCCAGGTCCGATTCGGCCGGAAAGATGTCGATCACGTCGCCGCGCACGCGGAACGTGGCGCGGGCGAAATCCATGTCGTTGCGGCTGTACTGCAGGTCGGCCAGGCGGCGCAGCAAGGCGCGCTGATCCAGCTTGTCGCCGCGGTCTACGTGCAACACCATCTTCAGGTAGGACTCGGGGCTGCCCAGACCGTAGATGCACGACACCGTGGTGACGATGATCGCGTCCGGCCGCTCCAGCAGCGCCTTGGTCGCCGAGAGGCGCATCTGCTCGATATGGTCGTTGATCGAGGCATCCTTCTCGATGAAGGTGTCGGACGAGGGCACGTAAGCCTCGGGCTGGTAGTAGTCGTAATAGGAAACGAAGTACTCCACCGCGTTGTTCGGGAAGAAGCTCTTGAACTCGCCGTAGAGCTGCGCCGCCAGGGTCTTGTTCGGCGCCAGCACCAGGGTCGGGCGCTGCACCTGGGCGATGACGTTGGCGATGCTGAAGGTCTTGCCGGAACCGGTCACCCCGAGCAGGGTCTGGTGCGACAGGCCCGCCTCCAGGCCCTCGACCATCTGCCGAATCGCCTCCGGCTGATCGCCGGCCGGCTGGAAACGGGTGACCAGTTGAAACTCGGACATGACTAACCTCGACAAGCGGTTGTGACGCAGCCCGATAGCCTACGTCATACCAGGTGAAAAGCGTGCGCCTGCTGTCGCGACGCACGGTATGGGTCGTTATACTAACGGCGCATTTACGCAACCCCCAGCCGCAGTCGTCGCCGGGTGTTGCAGACACCCACCCCTCTGCCTCCGAGCTGCCGCACCCATGAGCCTGTTCTCTGCCGTCGAAATGGCGCCGCGCGACCCTATCCTGGGCCTCAACGAAGCATTCAACGCCGACCCCCGTCCGACCAAAGTCAACCTCGGGGTTGGCGTGTACACCAACGAAGAGGGGCGCATTCCGCTGCTGCGAGCGGTCGCCGAGGCAGAAACCGCGCTGACCGCCAAGCACGCGCCGCGCGGCTACCTGCCGATCGAAGGCATCGCCGCCTATGACCAGGCCGTGCAGACCTTGCTGTTCGGCGCCAATTCCGCGCTGATCGGCGAAGGCCGGGTGATCACCGCCCAGGCCCTCGGCGGCACCGGCGCCCTCAAGGTCGGCGCCGACTTCCTCAAGCGCCTGCTACCGGATGCCGAAGTCGCCATCAGCGACCCGAGCTGGGAAAACCACCGCGCGCTGTTCGAGTCCGCCGGCTTTCCGGTGCGCAACTACCGCTACTACGACGCTTTCAGCAACGGCGTCAACCGCGGCGGCCTGCTGGAAGACCTGAAGAACCTGCCGGCCCGCTCCATCGTGGTGCTGCATGCCTGCTGCCACAACCCCACCGGCGTCGATCTGACCATGGACGACTGGCAGGCCATCCTCGAGGTGCTACGCGAGCGCGAGCATGTGCCCTTCCTCGACATCGCCTACCAGGGCTTTGGCGACGGCATCGAGGAAGACGCCGCCGCGGTGCGCCTGTTCGCCCAGTCGGGCCTGACCTTCTTCGTCTCCAGCTCCTTCTCCAAGTCCTTCTCGCTGTACGGCGAGCGGGTCGGCGCGCTGTCCATCGTCACCGGCTCGAAAGACGAGACCGGGCGCGTGCTGTCGCAGCTCAAGCGGGTGATTCGCACCAACTACTCCAACCCGCCGACCCACGGCGCCAGCGTGGTGGCGGCGGTGCTCAACAGCCCGGAACTGCGCGCCATGTGGGAAGCCGAACTGTGCGAGATGCGCGAGCGCATCCGCGGCATGCGCCTGGCCATGGTCGAGCAGCTGGCGACCCTGGGCGCCAAGCGTGACTTCGGCTTCGTCGCCCAGCAGCGCGGCATGTTCTCCTACTCGGGCCTGACCACCGAGCAGGTGGAGCGCCTGAAGAGCGAGTTCGGCATCTACGCGGTTGGCACCGGACGCATCTGCGTGGCGGCGCTCAACCAGCGCAACCTGCCGTTCGTCACCGAGGCCATCGCCCAGGTCCTCTGATCACCACCAGGGGAGTCGGCAGAGGCTTGACTTCCCCTTTTTAATCAGTAGGATACGCCCCGTTGTTCCGCGATAGCTCAGTCGGTAGAGCAAATGACTGTTAATCATTGGGTCCCTGGTTCGAGTCCAGGTCGCGGAGCCAAATTCGAAAGCCTCGGTTAATCCCGGGGCTTTTTTGTATCCGCCGGACTCTCACCAGGGACTGCGCCCCCGGTTATTCGGCCTGCGGCCTCACCTTTCGGGCCGCGCTAAAGCGCGTTCAGCTGGCGCTGTCGAGTCCAGGTCGAGGAGCCAAATTCGAAAGCCTCGGTTAATACCGGGGCTTTTTTGTGTCCGCCGGACTCTCACCAGGGACTGCGTCCCCGGTTATTCGGCCTGCGGCCTCACCCTTCGGGCCGCGCTGAAGCGCTCTCGGCCAGGCCTGCTTCACCCCTGGCAGTGACGCCAGAAGCGGTCGAAGGCGGGCGAGGCGAACTTGTCCCGATGGCGGAGCATGTAGAAACGTCGAGACAAGGGCGGCAGCACACTGTCGAGCTCCTGCACCTGCCCGCAGGCCAGCAGATCGGCCACCACCCAGCGCGACAGGCAACTGATGCCCAGGCCGGCAGCCACCGAACGCTTGATCGCCTCCGAGCTGCCCAGTTCCATCCGCGCGTTCAGACTGTGCAGGTGCGGGAGCAAGGCGTGCTCGACCTCCTCGCGCGTGCCCGACCCCTGCTCCCGCAACAACCAGTCGGCCTGCTGCAACGCCTCCGCGCTCGCCTGCTTGCCCATCCCCAGCGGGTGGCCGGCGGCGCAGAACACCACCAACTCGTCGCTCAGCCAGGGCGTGACGTCGAGGTCCTGCTGATGGCAGGGACCCTCGATCAGGCCGATGTCCACCTCGAAGTTGGCCACCATCGCGGCGACCGCCGCGCTGTTGGAGATCGCGACATTGATGCGGATCTCGGGAAACTGGTTGCGAAACTCGGCCAGGTAACGGGGCAGTACGTAATTGCCGATGGTGCTGCTGGCGCCAACGGTCAGGGTGCCCTTGAACGTCCCGGTCTCGCCGCGGAAATACTCTTCGATCCGTTCGACGCCATCGAGCACCTGGCGCGCCTGCGACAGCAACAGCTTGCCGCTGTCATTCAGCAACAAGCGCCTGCCGACCCGATCGAACAGCTTGGTTGCCAGCATGACCTCGAGCTCATTGAGCGCGGCGCTGGTGGCCGACTGCGACAGCGCGATCTGCTCGGCTGCCGCCGAGGTGCTGCCCGTCCGCGCAACGGCGCAGAAAATTTGCAATTGTCGAAGGCTTATCCGCACAGCCATTTACCACTTAGACAGGTTGGTTATATGCATATAATCTGTTTTTAGGTTGATCACAATACGCTTAATTTGGCTCGGGACCACGCAAGGAACCCGATGCCATGTCTCTCCTGAAAACCAAACGCCTGAGCAACCCCTGTGTTGGCCTGCTGCAGCCAATCGCTCGGCGCCTGGAGACCCTGGTTCCGGGCCTGCTGTTCAGCGGCGCCATCGCCGCGCTGGCGGTGACCCTGAGCAACACCGACTGGTTTCGCCACAATGGCCTGAGCGCCCTGACCCTGGCCATCGTGCTGGGCATGCTGATCGGCAATACCCTGTATCCGCGTACAGCAGAACACAGCGGGGCAGGAGTGACCTTCGCCAAGCAGAAACTGCTGCGCCTGGGCATCATCCTCTACGGCTTTCAGCTGACCTTTCAGGACATCGCCCAGGTTGGCGTCGCCGGCGTGCTGGTCGACGCCCTGGTACTCGGCTCGACCTTCGTCCTCGCCTGGTTCGCCGGCACGCGGCTGTTCAAGCTCGACCGTACCACTACCATCCTGATCGGCGCCGGCAGCTCGATCTGCGGCGCCGCGGCGGTCATGGCGACAGAACCGGTGGTGCGCGCCCGAGCCGAGCAGGTCACGGTGGCCGTTTCCACCGTGGTGGTGTTCGGCACCCTGGCCATGTTCCTCTATCCGGCACTGTATCAGCTCAACCAGAGCTGGCAGTTCATTCCGGGCGGGGCTGCTGAGTTCGGCATCTTCACCGGCGCCACCATTCACGAGGTCGCCCAGGTGGTGGCGGCGGGCCGCGCCATCGGCCCGGAAGCCGCCGATACGGCCGTCATCGCCAAGATGATCCGGGTGATGCTCCTGGCACCGTTTCTGGTCATCCTGTCCATCTATCTGGCCAAGCAAAAGACCTCCACCCAGGCCTGCGCCGGAGAAGCCAAGACCAAGATCTGCACCCCCTGGTTCGCCTACTGCTTTGTGCTGGTGGCCGGCCTGAACTCGCTGGCGATGCTGCCCGAGTCAGTAGTGACAATGATCCGCCAACTGGACCTGTTTCTCCTGGCCATGGCGATGGCCGCTCTCGGCCTGACCACCCATGTGTCGGCAATTCGTCGCGCCGGCATCAAGCCACTGCTGCTGGCAGCGCTGCTGTTCGCCTGGCTGGTCCTGGGCGGCGCCGGCATTATGCAGGTGGCCACGCACCTGTAACCGCGGGACTGACTGCCCTAGCTGTGTAAACCCAGTACGTTGTTCAGTGGCAGTGGAGCGCGACTGATTGGTGGTTGGTAACCGAGGCTGGCGTGCGGCCGAGTGATGCAGCCAGGGCGTCAGGTGCTGTGCTCGCTGTGCCGAACTTTCATAGCTACGGGCATAAGCCCACTCGCGCAGACTGGTCTGGATGAAGCGCTCGGCCTTGCCGTTGGTGCGTGGCGTGTAAGGCCTGGTGCGCAGATGGCGCAGCCCCAATCGCCTGACCAGGCGCCGAAACCTGCGAGAGCGATAGCAGCTGCCGTTGTCGGTCATGGTGCGGGTGCAGCGGATGCCCAGGCCGCGGTAGTAGCGCAGGGCCTGGAGCAAGGCTTGGCAAGCACTGCGACCACGCTCATCGGGATGCAAACTGCTGAAGGCGATGCGACTGGCATCGTCGATGGCCACGTGGACGAATTCCCAGCCCGCGCCGTCGGAGCTCTGCTGGCGGTCGCCGGTGACCCGATGGCCTGCTCTCCAGAAACGGCCCAGCTTCTTGATATCCAGATGCAGCAGATCTCCGGGTGTCGGGTATTCGTAGCGAACCACCGGTGGCGCCGGCTCCAACTCAGCCAGTCGATGAAAGCCGGCCCGCCGCAGGCGGCGAGCCACGGTGCTGACGGCCAAGCCCAATTCTCCGGCGATTTGCCGGTAGGTCTTGCGGCATCGCCGATGTTCGATCAGACGCTCGACCACGGTATCGGGTGTGGCATGCGGGCAGTGTTGCGGACGTGACGAGCGATCCATCAATCCCGCTTCGCCTTCCTCGCGAAAGCGCCGCAACCATTTGTAGGCGGTTCGCACGCTCACGCCGGCTGCCTGGGCAGCTTCCTCGACCCTCAGGCCATGGTGGATGCGCCGAACCAAAAGGGCTCGACCGCGAGGGGTAAGACGGGCATGTTTATGCAGGTTCATCCGGGGCTTCTGGAAGGCTAGGTTGGTCGCACTTCCAGAATTCCGGGAATGCCCCGGATGAACAACCTACTGAGAGATCACACCTAGACTTTGCTCTCGACCGCGCCGGCTGCCGCCGGCTCCGCAACGCCCGCCTCATCCGCCTGCCCCTGCGCATGGCCACCGGAGGCCTCTTGAACCATGGCCATGGCCACCGGGGAGGCCGCCGGCGGGATCGCCACGCAATGGCCCTGATCCTCAAGCGGCACCGCCGCGCGTCGAGTCATGCGATAGAGGGCGAATACACCCACCCCGGCATGCACCACGGCGAGAAACCAGAACAGGCCATTGGGGCCAATCAGGCCCATGACTGCCGCCGCGGTCGAGGGGCCCAGGGCGGCCCCTAGGCCCACGGCGAGGACCAGGCTGCTGCTGGCCGAAACCATCTGCTTCGGCTCGAGGTTGTCGTTGGTATGGGACACGCACAGCGAATACATGGGAAAGGACAAGCCGCCGAACAGGAATGCCACCACGAGCAAGGCGTTGGCCGATATCTGTGCCGCCGGTACTGCCGCCAGCGCCATCACGGCAGCCAGCAGGGTGACCGCGAGAATCACCCAGCGGCGATCGTACTTGTCGGACAGGTGGCCAATGGGCCATTGCAGCACCACGCTGCCCAGCAGGATCAACCCCATGAATATGGAGATGTCCGCAAGCGGAAAGCCGATCAGCTCCGCATAGATCACCCCCATGCCCACCACTGCGCCATTGGACAGCCCCACCGCCATGCAGCCGGTCACGCCGAGCGGTGAGCTGAGGTAGAGCTGGCGCAATCCCATCGGCGTCGGTGAAGCAAAACTTGGCGCCGGGGCGACGCTGAGCAGAACCGGCAACAGCGCGAAGGACAGCAGCACCGAAATCAGAATAAACAGCTTGAAGCCGCCCGGGTCGGCCACATTGAGCAGCAACTGGCCGCTGGCCATGCCGCCGATCATGATGACCATGTACAGCGACAATAATTGGCCGCGCGTCTTGTTGGTGGCCAGGTCGTTGAGCCAGCTTTCCGCGACGATGTACAGGCCCGCCATGCAGAACCCGGAGATCACCCGCATGACGAACCAGAGCGTCGGGTCCACGAAAACCGGGTGGAGCAAAACCACAGTCGAGGCCAGCGAGGCCAGCGCCGCGAACACCCGCACATGCCCGACCTGGGAGACTACCCTGGGGGTCAGGGTCGAACCCAGCAGAAAACCCACGAAGTAGCCAGACATCAGCACCCCGGCGAACTGAGTGGAAAACCCCTCCAGCGTCGCGCGCAAGCCGATGAGCGAACCTTGCAAACCATTGCCCAGCATGAGCAGCCCCATGCTCATCAGGAGCGCCCAAGCGGCTTTGACGGCGGTGTACATAAGTGGATGCTTCCCCGGCTCTAAAGGACTGACTCGTTGAGAAAAAACAGGACTGAAACGCCCCGGGCAAGCGCGAACGAGGAATGGCGGCGCAATCGGTCGGCGCCGGTGAACGGGCGGCGAACCGGGTCCACAGCCTACGGGCCGTGGCGTTCGTCGATTCTCACGCCCGGTGAGCGTCCATCAACCCCGTGCATCAC
The DNA here is from genome assembly GCF_024397895.1 of Pseudomonas benzenivorans. Taxonomy (NCBI): domain Bacteria; kingdom Pseudomonadati; phylum Pseudomonadota; class Gammaproteobacteria; order Pseudomonadales; family Pseudomonadaceae; genus Pseudomonas; species Pseudomonas benzenivorans. The sequence continues at coordinate 4,194,546 of NZ_CP073346.1, read as the reverse complement.
GCCCGATGACAGCGACATTCTGCATCAACCCAAGCGAGCGCCATTCACAAAATAATCAGGCAACATGCCCCCAAAAAATTTGGCCTTGTACGCCCACCAAGTTCGCCGCTGGAGACCCCACGGAGCTGGCCGCGCTGACCCGCCCCATGGAGGGCCAGGCCGGAGATGGCTGCCGGACGCGCTTTAGCCCCGCAGAAATGAAACAGGCCGGTCATTGACCGGCCTGTAGGCCCCTCGGCGAGCCTCAGTTGACGCTGAGCTTGTCGCGGTTCTTCTCCAGAATGGCCTGGCCGATGCCCTTGACCTCCAGCAGCTCATCGACCGAGGCGAACGGGCCATTGGCATCGCGGTACTCGACGATGGCCTGGGCCTTCACCTCACCGACGCCGTTGAGCTCGCGCTCCAGGGTCGGCGCATCGGCGGTATTGAGATTGACCTTGGCAACCGCCGCGACCTGCACCGCGTCGGGCTTGGCCGGCGTCGCTTTTGCCGGTTCGGCGGCGGAGACGGAGATGGAGGCGGCGGCCAGCGCGGCCAGCAGCAACGAAGCGAAATAGCGTGTATTCATCGTCTAAAACTCCCTGTAAGTGAGATGTCGGTCATCGCTGACCGCCGCGGGACTTCCTTGCTCCGCGTCCTACAAATTAGCTGCGCGCCGAGCCTTGTCAAACTCAGCTACAGGCCATGGTGCAGGGCCTCCGGCCCATGCGCGGCCGATCGACGCCAAGCCCGCTCGCCGAGGTTGCCGAAACCAGTCGCCAGGCGTCATGCTCTGCCCATTCGACCATCACAAGGAACGCTGATGTCCCGCCTGCATATCCGCCCCGCCCGCCCCGAAGACGTCGACCTGATCCTGGCCCTGATTGGCGAACTGGCCGACTACGAGAAGCTTGGCGACCAGGCGGTCGCCACCCCGGCGCAACTGACCGAGCACCTGTTCGGTCCGCGCCCGTACGCCGAGGTGCTGATCGGTGAGGTGGACGGCGAAGCCGCCGGCTTCGCGCTGTTCTTCCACAATTTCTCGACCTTCCTCGGCAAGCCCGGCCTCTACCTCGAGGACCTCTACGTACGCCCCGCCGCACGCGGCGCCGGCCTGGGCAAGGCCTTGCTCACCCGCCTGGCGGCCCTGGCGCTGGAACGCGGCTGCGGCCGCCTGGAGTGGGGCGTGCTGGACTGGAACGAACCGGCGATCGGCTTCTACCAGCGCCTCGGCGCCACGCCGATGGATGAGTGGACGCCCTATCGCCTGACAGGCGCGGCGCTGCAGGCACTGGCGGAAAAATCGGCCTGACCGGCACTCTAGCGGTTTCGCGTTGTCATACAGGCCGTGTTCATCTAGCGCGTTCTCCCTCACAGGAACTCAACCATGCCGTTCTTCCCGCGTCTCGCCGTCCTGCTCGGCGGCCTGCTCCTCGCTGCGCCCTTGTGGGCCGCCGACGTCGATCCGCGCAGCTACGGCTATCCGCTGAGCAACCCCTTCGAAGCGACCATCGTCACCACGCCGCCGGAGCTGCGCCCGAGCCTGCCGGCCAACGGCGACATCGACCAGGCCGACTACAAGGTCCGGCTGCGCCCGGAGCGCGAGTTCGAGGTGCCGGAGAACTTCTGGTCGGTGACCAAGCTGGGCTATCGCCTGGCCCAGCAGGGGAATGAAGCGCCACTGATCTTCATCATCGCCGGCACCGGCGCGCATTACTCCAGCAACCACAGCGAGTTCCTGAAGAAGCTGTTCTACGGCGCCGGTTACCACGTGGTGCAGCTGTCCTCGCCGACCAGCTACGACTTCATGACCGCCGCCTCGCGCTCCGCGACGCCGGGCTTCTCCAGCGACGATGCCGATGACCTGTACCGGGTAATGCAGGCGGTGCGCGCCCAGCATCCGCAATTGCAGGTCAGCGAGTATCACCTGACCGGCTACAGCCTGGGCGCCCTGCAGGCGGCCTTCGTCAGCCATCTCGACGAAACCCGTCGCGCCTTCAACTTCAAGCGCGTGCTGCTGCTCAATCCGCCGGTCAACGTCTACACCTCGATCAGCAATCTCGATCGCCTGGTGCAGACCCGGGTCGAGGGCATCGACAGCACCACCAACTTCTATGAGCTGATGCTCGGCAAGCTGACCCGCTACTTCCAGGCCAAGGGCCACATCGACCTCAACGAGGCGATGCTCTACGACTTCCAGCACTCCGAGGAACAGCTGTCCGACGAACAGATGGCCATGCTGATCGGCGCGGTGTTCCGCTTCTCGGCCGCCGACATCGCCTTCACCTCGGATCTGATCAACCGCCGCGGCCTGATCACCCCGGTTGGCCACCCGATCAGGGAAGGCACCAGCCTCACCCCCTACTTCAAGCGCGCTCTGCAATGCAACTTCGACTGCTACATCGCCGAACAGCTGATCCCCATGTGGCGGGCCCGCCATGACGGCGGCAGCCTGAGCCAGATGGTCGACCAGGTCAGCCTTTACGCCCTGGAGGACTACCTGAAAGGCAGCGACAAGATCGCCGTGATGCACAACGCCGACGACCTGATTCTCGGCCGTGGCGACCTGGGCTTCCTGCGCCGCACCCTGGGCGAACGGCTGACCGTCTACCCGCTGGGCGGGCACTGCGGCAACCTCAACTACCGCGTCAACAGCGACGCCATGCTGGAGTTCTTCCGTGGCTAAGCCTCATGCCCTTGCACTGCTAACCGCCCTGCTGCTGACCGCCGGCCTGGCCCAGGCCCAGGCCCAACACGAAGCGCTGGACGACGGTTTCAAGGAACCGCTGCAGCACCTGGAATTCAACCCCGGCCTGGACCAGCGCGAGTTCGAGCGCTCGACCCTCGGCGCACTGAATGTCTATGACCCGCTGGAGTCCTGGAACCGCCGGGTCTACCACTTCAATTACCGCTTCGACGAGTGGGTGTTCCTGCCGCTGGTGGACGGCTACCGCTACGTCACCCCGGACCTGCTGGAGACCGGGGTCAGCAACTTCTTCAGCAACCTCGGCGATGTCCCCAACCTGTTCAACAGCCTGCTGCAGTTCAAGGGCAAGCGCTCGATGCGGATCACCGCACGCCTGCTGTTCAACACCACCCTCGGGGTGGCCGGGCTGTGGGATCCGGCCAGCCGCATGGGGCTGCCCAAGCAGTCCGAGGACTTCGGCCAGACGCTGGGCTTCTACGGGCTGCCGGGCGGTCCCTACCTGATGCTGCCGCTGCTCGGCCCCTCCAACCTGCGCGACACCGGCGGCCTGGTGGTGGACTTCAACGTCGACAGCAGCGTCAATCTGCTCAACGTCGCCGCGGTCAGCAGCAGTCACCCGGAAGTCCCGCTGCTCAAGGTGGTCGACGAACGCGCGACCACCAACTTCCGCTATGGCCAGCTCAACAGCCCGTTCGAGTACGAGAAACTGCGCTACTTCTACACCGAGGCGCGCAAGTTGCAGATCGCCGAGTAGCCCAGGGCTTGACCCCGGGGCCGCACCGGGGTTGTAACCTGGCGCGGCCTCGTCTTCTCAGGAGTTCGCCCATGCGCGTCGCCCAACTGGCCAGAGCCGCCGAAGTCAGCGCCGAGACCGTGCGCCACTACACCGACCTGGGCCTGCTGCGCCCCAGCCGCGAGCCGCACAACGGCTACCAGAACTACTCGAGCCGCGACCTGCAGCGCCTGCGCTTCGTGGCCCGCGCCCGGCGCCTGGGCTTCAGCCTCAAGGACGTGCAGCTGATCCTCGCCCGCGCCGATAACGGCGCCGAGCACTGTGGCGAGGTACGCGAGCTGCTCGGCGAACGCCTGCAGGCCTTGCAGGCCCATATCGACGAATGCCAGCGCCTGGCCCGGGTGATGGCCGACGCCCTCGGCGAATGGGCCGAAAAACCCCAGTGCGCGCCGGATGGCCAGGCCATTTGCCGGCTGATCGAGGACTTCGAGCTGCCTGACGAAAGCCGCCCGGCGACGCCCTGCCCGGCCCACTAACAAATCGAATATATCGATAGTAATACTGCGAAAATCGCACCCATTGATTCAATTTACAGGCATAGCATGGGGCATTCCATTACGAGGAGGTGCCCGATGAGTCAGATGCGCAGTGTTGTCGCCATACAAGCCGGCCAGCCGGCGTCGGACGGTGCCGGGGTTCGCTTGACCCGGGTGATCGGCGGCGCGGGAATCGAGCGATTCGATCCATTTCTGATGTTCGACGAGTTCGGCTCGGACAATCCGGACGACTACATCGCCGGTTTTCCGCCGCACCCGCACCGCGGCTTCGAGACCATCACCTACATGCTCGCAGGACGCATGCGCCATGAGGATCACCTGGGTAACGTGGGCCTGCTGGAAAGCGGCGGCGTGCAGTGGATGACCGCCGCCCGCGGCATCATCCACAGCGAGATGCCGGAACAGGAGGAGGGTCTGCTGCGCGGCTTCCAGTTGTGGCTGAACCTGCCGAGCCAGGACAAGCTTGGCGTGCCCGGCTATCGCGACATCGCCGCCAGCGAGATTCCTCGCCTGACCACTGCCGGCGGCGTCCAGGTGGTGGTGATCGCCGGCCAGTTCGACGATGGCCAGGTCAGGCAGACGGGCGCGGTGCAGCGCCCGCACACCGAGCCGCAGCTGTTCGACCTGCACCTGCCGGCCGGCGGCCAGGTCGCCCCGCGCGTGCCGGACGGTCACCGTGCCCTGCTCTATGTGTATGAAGGCGAGCTGGAGCTGCCAGGTGTCATCGCCAAGACGGTCTCTGCCGGACGCCTGGTGCGCCTGTCCGACGAGGGGCAGTTGCAGCTGAGCAGCAGCAAGGGGGCCAGGGTGCTGCTGATCGCCGGCAAGCCCCTGGGCGAGCCGATCGTGCAGTACGGGCCCTTCGTGATGAACAGCCGCGAAGAGATCGAACAGGCGCTACGCGACTACCGCGACGGCGTGCTGGCCTGACAACCCCGGGCGAGTGGCGGCAGTTTGGCTGCTGCCCTCAAGGGAGATAGCGGCGAAACAGCCCCGGCGGCACCCCGCCGCTGTCGGTCGGCTGCCACGGTCCCTGGGGACTGGTGGCCCAGCTCCAGCCCTGGCTCCAGCGGTAATAGGTGCGCTCGCGGTAATACAGGTCGCGCGCGCCCTCCAGCACATAGACCCCCAGGCTGCCGTCCCAGTGGCTCTGTACCCCAGGCGGCGGCGCATAGCGCGGATGGGCCTTGGCGATTGGCGCCTGGCTGATCGGTGCAGGGCCCTGCACCGCGCAGCCGGCGAGCGCCGTCAGACCGAGGAGCACGATAACCGGCAGTGCGCGCCTCATTGTCCCTGGCCCTCCGCCGTGTCGATGGTCAGTTGCTGCGGCTCGGTGCTGCTGCTGGCCAGGGGTTGGCTGCGGCCCACCCATTCGCCGGCGGTGGCGTCGCCGTTGCGGGATACACGCGCCACCAGCTGCACCTGGGCGAAACCGGAGAGCTTGAGCTGCGGCATCATCGCGTCGCTGTCGGACAAGCTGACCTCGGCCGGCAGGTCGGCGACGGTCAGGCGCTTGACCGCCAGGGGCATCGGCGGCCCGGACACCGCGCGGGCGAAGACGAACACGCTGTCGCCCGGCTGTACCTGCTCGCGCAGCGCCGCCGCCAACTCGACCTTGACGGTTAGCTGCGCCGGCGCTGCGGCGGAGGCCTTCGCCTCGCCCGCTGACTGGAGCCGTTCGCGGGCGCGGGCAATCCCGCCCTCGATGGCCTGGCGCGACGGGTCCTGCTCCGGCAAGGCCGCCACCAGCCGCTGCCAGTGATCGATGGCCTCGGCGTAGCGCCCGGCCTCGAAGGCGGCGATGCCCAACAGGCCGAGGCTGGTGACCTCCGCCGCATCGGCCTTGAGGGCCTCATCGATAAGCCCCTGAATCTGGCCGGTCCACTGCTTGTTGCCGGCGAAATACAGGGCCTGGGCCCACTGACCGAGCAGCTCCGGCTCACGCCCGACAATGGCCACCGCGCGCTCGAACGCCTTGGCCGCCTCGCCGGCCCGCTCTTGGGCCATGTAGGTGCGGCCGAGGAAGTACCAGCCTTCGGCGGACTCGGGGTTGTCCTTGACCGTCGCCTCGAGGCGCGCGGTCATCTCCTCGATGCTCTTAGGCTGCTCGGCGAGCACCTGGGCCCGTTCGACCTGGTCAATGGCGCCCCAGTTCAGGTACAGGCCGTAGCCCAGCAGCGGCATCAGCAGCGCGGCGATCAGCGGCACCTTGCCGCCCAGCACGCCGGTGCGGGCCCCGCTGGCCGCGTCTTCGGTGTCGGCCAGCAGTTCGCGCGCCGCCTCGTCGCGGCCGGCCTGCAGCTGCGCCGCGGTGAGAATGCCGGCCTCATGTTCGTCCTCCAGCTCCCGCAGGCGTTCCTGGTAGAGGGTGACGTTGAGGGCGGTGCGGTCTTCCTCCGCCTGGACCTTGCGGGCACGCAGCACCGGTATCAGCAGAAAAGCCAGGGCGGCCAGCAGCAGCAGGCCGGCGGACAGCCAGAATTCGATCATGGGTCTTTCTTATCCAGGGGCGCTTGATTCAACAGGGCGTCGAGGCGCTGGCGCTCGGCGTCGGAGAGGCCCTGCCCTTGTGTGGACGACTTGCCACGACGGCGCAGCACGATCACCCCGAGCAGCACGAAGCCGGCGAGCAACAGCCCGGCCGGGCCGTACCAGAGCAGCAGGGTGCGTGACGTGACCGGCGGCTTGTAGAGGACGAAATCGCCGTAGCGGGCGACCAGGAAGTCGATGATCTGCTCATCGCTCTGGCCTTCCTCGAGCATGCGGTAGATTTCCGCCCGCAGGTCCATGGCGATCGGCGCATCGGAGTCGGCGATGTTCTGGTTCTGGCACTTGGGGCAGCGCAGCTCCTCGACCAGGCTGCGGTAGCGCTGACGCTCCGCCTCGTTGGCGAACTCGTAAGTGTCGATGGCCGCCTGGGCGGTGCCGAGCAGCGCCAGCCCCAGCACCGCGGCGCCGAGCAGGCGCCTCATGGCGACACCTCATCGACCAGCTGCTGGTACAGCGGCGCCAGTTGTTCGCGCCAGACCCGCTCGTCGATCACCCCGACGAACTTGTGGCGAATGATGCCCTGCTTGTCGATCAGGAAGGTCTCCGGCGCGCCGTAGACGCCCAGGTCCAGGCCCAGGGAGCCGCGGGCATCGTTGATGTTGAGCTGGTAGGGATCGTGGAACTCCTTGAGCCACTTCAGCGCGTCGGCGTTGTCGTCCTTGTAGTTGACCCCGTGGATGGTCACGCCCAGTTCGGCCAGTTTGTTCAGCACCGGGTGCTCGGCGCGACAGGCCACGCACCAGGTGGCCCAGACGTTGACCAGGGCCGGCTTGCCCTTGAGGTCTTCGCGGGTCAGGGTGGCGTCGCCCTGCACCGCCGGCAGGGAGAAGGCCGGGAACGGCTTGCCGATCAGCGCCGAGGGCAGCTCGGACGGGTCGAGGAACAGGCCACGGTAGAGAAACAGCGCGACGCCGAGGAAAATCGCCAGCGGCAACAACAGGACCAGTCGTTTCATGCTTGAGCTCCCGCCGTGCCCAGGGCTTCGCGCACCCGGGTCCTGACTTTCATCCGATAGCGTTTGTCACTGGCGGCGAGGAAGCCGCCCAGGCCCATCAGCAAGGCGCCGAGCCAGATCCAGCGGACGAACGGCTTGATATGCACGCGCACCGCCCAGGCGCCGTTCTCCAGCGGCTCTCCCAGCGCGACGAACAAGTCGCGGGTCAAGCCGGCGTCGATGCCGGCCTCGGTCATCACCGACTGCTGCACCGTATACAGGCGCTTCTCCGGGTGCAGCACGGCGATCTGCTCGCCCGCCTCCAGCACCCGCACCGTGCCGCGGTCCGCGGTGAAATTCGGCCCCTCGCGGTGCGCCGCGCCCTCGAAGACGAACTGGTAGCCGCCGATGGCCACCGTATCGCCCGGGGCCATGCGCAGGTCGCGCTCGTAGCTGCCCATGCTGGTGAGGATCACCCCCAGGGCGCAGACCGCCATGCCGCAATGCGCCAGCTGCATGCCCCAGTAGCTGCGGGTGAGGCCCGGCAGGCCGCGGAAAAAGCCCTTGTGGCGGGTCTTGTCATGGATGTCGCGCAGGCCGGCCAGCACCACCCAGGCCGCCAACAGGCAGACGCCCAGCACCGCCCAGTTGAAGTCGCCGACCAGCAGGGTCGCCAGCACGGCCAGGGCCACGCTGCCCAGCAGCACCGGAGTGAGCATGCCCAGCAGCCACTGCAGCGGCGTATCCTTCCAGCGCACGATGACGCCGAGGGCGATCATGCTCATCAGCAGGCCCATCAGCGGCACGAACAGGGCGTTGAAGTACGGCGGGCCGACCGACAGCTTGGCGCCGGTCATGGCATCGAGCACCAGGGGATAGAGGGTGCCGAGCAAAATCATCGCCGCGGCGACCACCAGGATCAGGTTGTTCACCAGCAGCAGGGTCTCCCGCGACCACAGGGCGAAGCCGACCTGGCTCTTGACCACCGGGGCGCGGATGGCGAACAGGGTCAGCGAGCCGCCGACCACCATCAGCAGGAAGGCCAGGATGAACACCCCGCGCTCCGGGTCGCTGGCGAAGGCATGCACCGAGGTCAGCACCCCGGAGCGCACCAGGAAGGTACCCAGCAGGCTCAGGGAAAAGGCGGCGATGGCCAGCAGCACGGTCCAGCTCTTGAACACCCCGCGCTTCTCGGTCACCGCCAGGGAGTGGATCAGCGCGGTGCCGACCAGCCAGGGCATGAAGGAGGCGTTTTCCACCGGGTCCCAGAACCACCAGCCGCCCCAGCCCAGCTCGTAGTAGGCCCACCAGGAGCCCAGGGCGATGCCGATGCCGAGGAAGGCCCAGGCGACTATGGTCCAGGGCCGCGACCAGCGCGCCCAGGCCGCGTCCAGCTTGCCGCCGAGCAAGGCGGCGATGGCGAAGGCGAAGGCCACCGAGAAACCGACATAGCCCATGTAGAGCATCGGCGGGTGGATGATCAGGCCGAAGTCCTGCAACAGCGGGTTGAGGTCGCGGCCGTCCAGCGGGCTGTTGGGCAGCAGGCGTGCGAAGGGGTTGGAGGTGACGATCAGGAATAGCAGGAAGCCGACGCTGATCATGCCCATGACCCCGAGCACCCGGGCGAGCATCTCTTCCGGCAGCTGGCGGGAGAAGACCGACACGGCGAAGGTCCAGCCGGCCAGGATCAGCGCCCACAGCAGCAGCGAGCCCTCGTGGGCGCCCCACACCGCACTGAACTTGAAGTACCAGGGCAGCGCACTGTTGGAGTTGCCGGCCACGTAGGCGACCGAGAAGTCGTCGACCATGAAGGCGTAGGTCAGGCAGAGGAAGGCGAAGACGACGAAGGAGAACTGGCCCCAGGCCGCCGGCTGGGCCAGGCTCATCCATTGCCGGTCGCCGCGCCAGGCGCCGATCATCGGCAGCGTGGCCTGCACCAGGCTCATGCACAGGGCGAGGATCATCGCCAGGTGACCGAGTTCGGGAATCATTGCGTACCTCCCGCTTGGGCTGCGTCATGCTGTTGCTTCATGCCGCTCTGTTCCAGGGCCTGCATGACCTCCGGCGGCATGTAGTTCTCGTCGTGCTTGGCCAGCACCTCGTCGGCGACCAGCACACCGTCGGCGCCCAGCTTGCCCATGGCGACTATGCCCTGCCCCTCGCGGAACAGGTCCGGGAGGATGCCGCTGTAGCGGATGGTCACGCTCTTGGCCCCGTCGGTGACCACGAAGGCGGTCTCCAGCGAATCGGCGGAGCGCTGCACCGAGCCCTCCTCCACCAGGCCGCCGGCGCGGATGCGGGTGCCCTGGGGCGCCTCGCCATTGGCGATCTGGGTCGGCGAATAGAACAGATTGATGTTCTGCTGCAGCGCCGTCAGGGCCAGGGCCACGGCCACGCCGAAGCCGGCGAGAATCGCCAGGACGATGAACAGGCGCTTCTTGCGGACTGGGTTCACTTCAACTCCTCCCGGCGCAGACGACGCGCCTCGTCTTGCAGGTAACGGCGGCGCGCCAGGATCGGCAGCGCGACGTTCAGGGCCAGCACCGCCAGGCTCAGGCCGTAGCAGGTCCAGACATAGACGCCATGGCTGCCCATGGCGATGAATTCCTCGAACGAGGCGAAACTCATAGGGCCTTCTCCACCTGCTGCTGGATCTCGCTGCGTGCCCAGCTGCTGCGGGCTTCGCGCTTGAGCACCTCCAGGCGCATGCGCAGCAGCAGCACGGCGCCGAAGAAGCAGTAGAAACCCAGCACCATGATCAGCAGCGGCAGCCACATTTCCAATGGCATGGCCGGCTTCTCCACCACGCTGAAGGTGGCGGGCTGGTGCAGGGTGTTCCACCACTCCACCGAGTACTTGATGATCGGGATGTTGATCACCCCGACTATGGCCAGCACCGCGCAGGCCTTGGCCGCGCTGTCGCGGTTGCTGATGGCCTGGGCCAGGGCCATCACCCCGAAATACAGGAACAGCAGGATCAGCATCGAGGTCAGGCGCGCGTCCCACACCCAGTAGGTGCCCCAGGTCGGCTTGCCCCAGATGGCGCCGGTGACCAGGGCCACCGCGGTCATCCAGGCGCCGATCGGCGCCGCCTGCTGCAGGGCGATGTCGGCCAGCTTCATCTTCCACACCAGGCCAACCACCCCGGCCACCGCCAGCATCAGGTAGATCGACTGGGCGAGGAAGGCCGCCGGCACGTGGATATAGATGATGCGAAAGCTGTTGCCCTGCTGGTAATCCGGCGGCGCAAAGGCCAGGCCCCAGACCAGGCCGACGCTCAGCAGCAGCACGGCGGCCACCGCCAGCCACGGCAAGCAGCGGCCGCTGATCTGGTAAAACCACTTGGGCGAGCCCAGCTTGTGAAACCACGTCCAGTTCATCGAGTCACTCATCAGTTCGTTCAGCCGACTGCCGCGGCTATCCGGGCTCGGCGCAGTCGTTGGCCCATCCGGCCCATTCTCTACTCGGCGACGCTAATTGTCAGACCAGCGGCTATGGCAAAAGGTGTCAGGGTCACCGCCAAAGCGGTGAGGCTGCCCAACCACAGCAGGTGGCCGAGCGCGGGCAGCCCTTGCAGGCTGGCCTGCAGCGCGCCGCTGCCGAGGATCAGCACCGGGATGTACAGCGGCAGGATCAGCAGCGCCAGCAACAGACCGCCACGCTTGAGCCCGACTGTCAGCGCCGCGCCCACCGCGCCAAGCAGGCTCAGCACCGGCGTGCCGAGCAACAGCGACAGCAGCAGCACCGGCAGGCAGCGCCCCGGCAGGCCGAGCATCAGGGCCAGCAGCGGCGCCAGCAGCACCAGAGCCAGGCCGGAGAACAGCCAGTGTGCCAGCACCTTGGCCAACACCAGAAGGGGCAACGGGTGCGGCGAAAGGACCCACTGTTCCAGGGAGCCGTCCTCGAAATCGCTGCGAAACAGGCCGTCCAGGGACAGCAGCACAGCGAGCAGGGCCGCCACCCACACCAGCCCTGGCGACAGGGTCTGCAACAACTGGGTCTCCGGGCCCACGGCCAGGGGAAACAGGGCAATCACGATGGCGAAGAACACCAGCGGGTTGGCCAGTTCGGCCGGGCGGCGGAACAGCAGGCGCGCTTCGCGGGCCAGCAGCAGAGTGAATACGTTGCTCATGCGGCGCGCTGCCCCAGGTCCAGCTCGCGATAGCCCGCGGGCTTGATCGCCAGGCTATGGTGCGTGGTCAGCACCACCGTACCGCCGCGCCGGCAGTGTTCGGCCAGGTGGGCCTCCAGCTGGGCGACCGCGGCCTTGTCCAGGGCGGTGAAGGGCTCGTCGAGAATCCACAGCGGCGGCCCGTCGAGATACAGGCGGGCCAGGCCGACGCGCCGCTGCTGGCCAGCCGAGAGGGTATGACAGGGCACATCCTCGAAGCCGCGCAGGCCGACCGCCTCCAGGGCCTGCCAGATGGCCTCGCGGCCAGCCGGGCGATGCAGGGCACAGAGCCAGGCGAGGTTCTCTTCGGCGCTGAGCAGGCCCTTGATGCCGGCGGCATGGCCGATCCACAACAGGTTGCGCGCCAGCTCCACGCGTTGCCGGGACAGCGGCCGCCCGTTCAGGCGAATCTCGCCGGCGGTAGGCTGCATCAATCCGGCGAGCAGACGCAGTAGACTGGTCTTGCCACTGCCGTTGGGGCCTGCGACCTGGAGCATTTCGCCGGGCAGCAGACGCAGCTCCAGATCCTCGAAGAGCATGCGCCAGTCCCGCTCACAGGCGAGCGCCACGGCTTCGAGAAGGGGGCTGGTCAAGGCATGCTCACCTAATAGCGGTTCAAGTCGGCGGTGTCCCGGCCGTTATACTGAGGTGTCGCCGGCCTGGACGGAGCGGCATTATACATGCCATGCCCCGCCCCCCGCAGTCGGCATATTTGACAGGTTGTAACCCGCCCATGAGCGAAATCGGCAGCGCCCGTCCCGTTTCAGCCCTACCGCCCAGCGGCCGCCCCGGCGCCGCTGCCAGCGATCTGGCGCTCAAGCTGCTGCAACCGTTGCAGGGCCTGCTGGCCAGCGGCGAGACGGCCCAGGCCGAGGTGATCGCGCTCAAGGAGGCGGCGCAGAGCTTCCAGGTGCTGCTCAAGCTGACCCTGGAAAACGGCCGGCAGACCATCCTGCAGGCCAGCAGTCCGCGCCCCTTGGCCCAGGGCACCGCGCTGGCGGTCACCGCCCTGTCGGAGACCCGCCTGGCGGTCGCCCTCAAGGCCGGCGGCGATGCGGCCCTGACCAGCCTGGATCTCGAACAGCTGCCCCTCGGTACCCTGCTGCAAGGCAAGGTCGTGGCCCGCGAGCAACTGGTCCAGGCGCAATCGCAGCAGGCGGTGTACAAGGTCCTGGTCAAGCTGCTGAACACCCCGCTGGCCGGCAGCAAGCTGGCCCTGGAAACTCCCCTGCCGCTGCCCCTGGGCAGTCTGATCAGCGCCCAGGTCAAGGGCAGCCAGGCCTTGAGCTTTCTGCCTTTGAACACACGCCTTGACCAGCTGGAGCTGAGCCAGCAACTGACCAGCCAGCAGAGTCGCCAGGGCTCGCTGGAGGGCCTGCTCAAGGCCCTCCAGGGCGTGCAAAACCAGAACGCCTTGCCCGATGGCCTGCGCGGCAGCATCGACAAACTGCTCGGCGCCCTGCCCGATGCCGGCCAGCTGAGCACGGCCAAGGGCCTCGGCCAGGCGCTGGAAAACAGCGGGCTGTTTCTCGAAAGCAAGCTGCTCGGTGGCCAGGGCGGCGCCCTGCCCGCCGACCTCAAGGCCAACCTGCTGCGCCTGGTCAGCCAGTTGCTGCCCGGCTTGCCGGCAGGCGCGCCCTTCACCGCGGCCAACGCCGGCGCCGCCCTGGCGCAGGCGCTGCCCGCCTTCGCCCGCGACATCCTCGGCAACCTCGGCCAGGCCGGCGCGCGCCAGCAAGCCCTGCGCTTTCCCCTGCCATCGCGCCTGCTGCAGTCGATGGAAGGCGAGGCCGACCTCGAGGCCCTGCTGAAGCTCGCCGCCGCGGCCATCGCGCGCCTGCAGACCCACCAGCTGTCCAGCCTGGCGCAGAGCCAGACCGGCCCAGACGGCAACCTGCTGACGACCTGGCAACTGGAGCTACCGATGCGCCACCAGCAGGAACTGGTGCCGCTGCAGGTAAAGATTCAGCGCGACGAACCGCAGAAGGACTCGGCCGGCGAACACAAGGAAATGCTCTGGCGGGTCGAGCTGGCCTTCGACCTGGCCCCCCTGGGGCCGTTGCAGGTGCAGGCGCAGCTGGCCCGCGGCAGCCTGTCCAGTCGGCTCTGGGCCGAGCGTGGCAGCACCGTCGCACTGATCGACAGCGAACTGCAGACGCTGCGTGAGCGGCTGACCGCCGCCGGCCTGGCGGTCGGCGAGCTGAGCTGCAGCCAGGGCACGCCGCCACAGGGCCCTCGGACGTCCCTGGAACAACGCTGGGTGGATGAAACCGCATGAAACGACAAGCGCCTCGCCAAGCCATCGCCCTGACCTACGATGGGCAGAACGCCCCGACCCTCAGCGCCAAGGGCGATGACGAACTGGCCGAAGCGATCCTGGCGATCGCCCGCGAGCATGAAGTGCCGATCTATGAGAACGCCGACCTGGTAAGCCTGCTGGCACGCCTTGAACTGGGCGAGGCGATTCCCGAGCAACTCTATCGATGCATCGCCGAGATCATCGCCTTTGCCTGGTACCTGAAGGGCAAATGCCCGCCGGGCTTTGGCCAGGAGCGCGACACGACGCCGCCGCGCCCCTTGCTCAGTGGCCCTCCTCGCTGATCGCCACCGCTTCGCGCTCCTGGCCCTTGCCCAGGGGGAAGTCGAACAGCTGCCAGGCGAAATAGCCGCCACGAAAGTAGAACACCCGCTCGTAGCCCCAGGTCACCGCCAGGTGCGAAGCCAGAGCGCTGCGCAGGCAGACCTCGCTGTCGCAGTAGATCACCAGCGGCATGTGCCGAGGCCAGTGGGACATGGCCAGGGCGGCGAAGCGGTCAGCCAGGTCGAGGTGAACGGCGCCACGCACATGGCCCCAGCCCCACTCCCGCGACGGCCGTACATCGATGAACAACGCGCCGCGGTCATACAGGTACTTGGCCTGCAGCACATTGATGGTGATCGCCCCATCGACGATCATGGGCGCCTCTCGAGCCTGAACCGGCAGCCAGACTACCGCGCACAGCAGGACAACCAGCAAGCCGCGCATCGCGAATACCTCCGCCGTACATGCATAGCTTTTAGCTTAGGTAGCCGGGACTTTAAGGCTAGGAACGAAAAACCGGACTGGACCGCCAGTTAAGAACCAGCAGCGCTAAACAAGACGGTGTGCATAGCGATTGAGCGGGGAGCTCAGGGCTTCGGCGATTTGGCGCGATGCAGCTTGCTGACCAGCTCCGCCTCGGCCTTGGTCAGGCCGCAGGACTGGGTCAGGTCGTCGACGCTGGCGCCCAGGCCGACCAGGCGGGCCGCCTGGGTAAAGGACAGGCTGCTGGGGTCACGCTGCTCGATCTGGTTCAGCTTGTCCGGCAGCGGCGCGACGATGCGGCGCAGCTCATGCAACTCTTCACCCATGCGCACGCTGCCCGCGAGGTAGGCATCCAGGCGTTTGCTCAATTCCTTGAGCCGCTGATCACGGGCCGCGTCGCGCTCGACCTGCAACTGAGCCGCGTGCCGCTGTTGGGCGGCCAGCCAGACGCAGGCGCCGACCAGTCCCAGACAGACCAGTGCGAGCACCAGCAGCGCGACCCCGAGCATGACTCAGATACTCTCCAGCTCGGACCACTCTTCCTCGCTCATCATCTTGTCCAGCTCGACCAGAATCAGCAGCTCGCCGTTCTTGTTGCACACGCCCTGAATGAACTTGGCCGACTCGTCGTTGCCGACATTCGGCGCGGTCTCCACCTCGGATTGCCGCAGGTAGACCACCTCGGCCACGCTGTCGACCAGGATGCCGACCACCTGCTTGTCCGCCTCGATGATGACGATGCGGGTGTTGTCGCTCACCGGCGCCGAGTCCAGGCCGAAACGCTGGCGGGTGTCGATGACCGTCACCACGTTGCCGCGCAGGTTGATGATGCCCAGCACATAGCTCGGCGCGCCCGGCACCGGGGCTATTTCGGTGTAGCGCAGCACCTCCTGGACCTGCATCACGTTGATGCCGTAGGTCTCGTTGTCCAGGCGGAAAGTCACCCACTGCAGAATGGGATCTTCGGCACCCTGTGCGGAATTTTTCTTCATGTCCCTAGCCTCGTCATTAGCCGCGCGGTGCGGCGTGCGCGGAGCAAACCGCTGGTTATCATCTGTCGGGCCCGCACACGGCGCGCCCGACGCTGTTCAATCAGTGCAGCTGGCCATTGACCATGCGCTTGGCCGCGCCACTGGCGATAAGCTCGGCCAGGGCTGCCACATCCAGCAGGGCGCACATGTGCTCGATCACCGTGCCGGCCAACCACGGCCGCTGGGTACGCTGGCCGCGCCACTTGATCTCGTCCGGGTCCAGGCGGATCGAACGGCTGACCTGATGCACCGCAAGCCCCCACTCGTAGCCCTCCACGGAAATCACGTACTGCAGGCCCTGGCGGAAATCGTCGCGATAGCGCTCGGGCATGACCCAGCGCGCGGTATCCAGCACCTTCAGGTTGCCGGCCTGGCACGGCAGTATGCCGAGAAACCAGTCCGGCTGGCCGAACAAGGGGGTCAACTCCTGGCCGGCCAAAGGATAGATCGAGCCCAGGCACACCAGCGGCACTGCCAGCGTCAGGCCGGCGACATCGAACAACAGGCACTCGAACGGCTCCTGCGCCCAGTCCGGCCGCCCCTCCAGCTGCAGCAGGGGCGGCCGCGGAGCCTGTGGCGCGGGCCGATTCAATTCGGCGATCGGCTGGATCAGCTGCGCTGGCGCCTCGGCCACGACCTCGGCCTCGCGCGGCGCTGGCGGCTCCATGGGCGTGCTGGGCAACGGTTCGACCAGGGCGAGCGGCGGCACAGGCAGCTGGCGGGCATCGCGCACCTGCTCCTCCAGCACGGCCGCCTGGAACTCATCGAGGACACTGCTCTCGGCCAGCTCGATAGCAGCCTCCTGCAACAAGCTGTCCAGATAGGACTGCAAGGCCAGTTGGGGACGCGAAGCGGTGGCAAGTGGACGACTCATAGATGAAATCCGCAACAATGACCTGTACAGCCTATCGGCCGCAGGCGCGGCAGACTTGAGCGATTCTGCGCAGCATCTTCATACATCTCAAGCCACCTGCGCGGCCGGCTGCTGCCCCAGCAGGTGCTTGAGCAGCGCACGGTAGGCAATGGTGCCGCGGCTGTTGTGATCGAACTGGGAAGGCGTCAGCCCCGCGCGGCTGGCATCGCGCAAGCGGGTGTCGACCGGGATGTAGGCCGGCCAGAGGTTTTCCGGGTAACTGTTGCGCAACACGCGCAAGGTGCTCAGCGAGGCCTGGGTGCGGCGATCGAACAGGGTCGGCACTATGGTGTAGGGCAGCGCCTGCTTGCGCGAGCGGTTGATCATTGTCAGCGTGCTGACCATGCGTTCCAGCCCCTTCACCGCGAGAAACTCGGTCTGCACCGGGATCGCCAGCTGCTGGCTGGCCGCCAGGGCATTGACCATCAGCACGCCCAGCAGCGGCGGGCTGTCGATCACCGCATGATCGAAGTCCTGCCACAACTGGGCCAGGCTCTTGGCAATCACCAGACCCAGGCCGTTCTGCCCCGGCGATTGCCGTTCGAGGGTGGCCAGGGCCGTGCTCGAGGGCAGCAGCGACATGCGCTCGTGGCTGGTCGGCAGCAGCAACTGCTGCGGCAGGCCCGCGGGCACACTGCCCTGATGCAGGAACAGGTCGAAGGTGCTGCGCTCCAGCGCATCCGGATCATGGCCGAAATAGCTGGTCATCGACCCGTGGGGGTCGAGGTCGACCACGACCACGCGCTTGCCGGCATCGGCCAGCAGGCCGGCCAGGGCGATGGAGGTGGTGGTCTTACCGACGCCACCTTTTTGATTGGCTACTGCCCAGACTCTCATCTTCTTCATCCTCCCGGTACAGGCAGGGCCCGACCGAGAACAGGCGCCGCCCTCATGGGGCTGGCGACGGGGAATTGACGACACCGGTTTGCGATGCCTGCGCTGTAGGCGTTGCTGCAGGTTGCATGCCAGCACGCTGCAATGCCGGATCGGGTCGCGCATTGGCGCTGCCGACCCCGGCAACGCTGCGACGGACATCCAGGTTGCGGGAAATCACCAGCACCACCCGACGATTGCGCGCCCGCCCTTCCGCCGTGGCATTGTCGGCCACCGGCTGAAACTCGCCATAGCCCACCGACGCCAGGCGCTGTGGTTTGACCCCATCCATGGCCAGCATGCGCACAATACTCGCGGCGCGCGCCGCCGACAGCTCCCAGTTGGTCGGAAACTGCGGGGTCTTGATCGGCAGGTTGTCGGTGAAGCCCTCGACATGCACCGGGTTTTCGTAGGGCGCCAGGATTTTGGCAACCTTTTCGATGATCGTGAACGCCGCATTGTTCGGCAAGGCGTCGCCACTGGGAAACAGCAGGCTGGAGCTGAGTTCGATCTCGATCCACAGCTCATTGCCGCGCACCTTGAGCTGCTCGGCCTGGATCAGGTCGCCGAACGCCTCGCGTACGCTGTCGGCGATGTCCTTGAGTGAATCGGCGGCCGCTTGCTCGCCGCCCTCATCGGACAGCGCAGGCTCTGGTGCACTGCTGCTCAGGCGCTGCTCGCCCACGGCAATCGGCTGGAGCGAGCGCTCGGGCTGGTTGAACACCCCGACCAGGCTGTCCGAGAGCACCTTGTACTTGCCCTCGTTGATCGAGGAAATCGAGTACATCACCACGAAAAAGGCGAACAGCAGGGTGATGAAGTCCGCATAGGAGACCAGCCAGCGCTCGTGGTTTTCATGCTCTTCGTGGTGCCGTCTGCGGGCCATGGCTCGTCCCTGTCAATCCATGAAGCCTTGCAGCTTCAGCTCGATGGAGCGCGGGTTCTCGCCCTCGGCGATGGACAGGATGCCTTCGAGCAGCATCTCGCGGTAGCGTGACTGGCGCTGGGCCACGGCCTTGAGCTTGTTGCCGATCGGCAGCAGCAACAGGTTGGCGAACCCCACCCCGTAGATTGTAGCGACGAACGCCACGGCGATACCGCTGCCGAGCATGCTCGGGTCGGCCAGGTTGCCCATCACGTGGATCAGGCCCATCACCGCACCGATGATGCCGATGGTCGGCGCATAGCCGCCCATGCTCTCGTACACCTTGGCCGCCTGCATGTCGCGGCCCTCCTGGGTATACAGGTCGACCTCGAGAATGCTGCGAATGGCCTCGGGCTCGGCGCCGTCCACCAGCAATTGCAGGCCCTTGCGCGCATAGGGGTCGATCTCCGCGTCGGCCAGCGCTTCCAGGCCAAGCAGGCCCTCCTTGCGCGCCGTCATGCTCCAGCCGACGACATGATTGACACCGCCGGCCAGATCGACCCGTGGCGGAAAGAAGATCCAGCGCAGTATCACCAGGGCCCGCTTGAACACGCTGACCGGCGCCTGCAGGAATGCCGCGCCCAGGGTGCCGCCGATCACGATCAGCGCCGCCGGGCCGTTGAGCAGGGCCGCCGCATGCCCGCCCTCTAGGTAGTTGCCGCCCAGGATGGCGACGAACGCCAGGATGACGCCGATGAGGCTCAGCACATCCATGCGGACGCACTCGCGGCAATATTCATTACAGGCAGGCCTCGGTCAGGTGCCTGGCAATCTCCTCGAGACCGTAGACGGCGTCGGCCAGGTTGGCCTTGACCACCGCCATCGGCATGCCATAGATCACGCAGCTGGCCTCGTCCTGTGCCCACACCTGGCTGCCGCCCTGCTTGAGCAGGCGCGCGCCCTCGCGACCATCGGCGCCCATGCCGGTGAGCACCACCGCCAGCACCTTGTCATGATAGGACTTGGCCGCAGAGCCGAAGGTGATGTCCACACAGGGCTTGTAGTTCAGCCGTTCGTCACCCGGCAGGATGCGGATCGCACCGCGCCCGTCGATCATCATCTGCTTGCCGCCAGGCGCCAGCAGCGCCATGCCGGGACGTAGCAGGTCGCCATCCTCGGCCTCCTTCACGTTGATCCGGCAGAGCTTGTCCAGGCGCTCGGCAAAGGCCTTGGTAAAGGCCGCCGGCATGTGCTGGATCAGCACGATGGGCGCGGGAAAGTTGGCCGGCAGCTGGGTCAGCACACGCTGCAGGGCCACCGGACCACCGGTCGAGGTGCCGATGGCGACCAGCTTGTAGGCCTTGCGCTTGGGTGCCGCGCTGGCTGCCGGCGTGCCGCCTGCCACAGTCGCGTGTGGCGATGGCGCCGGGCGCGCGAGCGCGCTTGGCGTCGTCGGCCTCGACGGCGCGGCGGTAGCGGCTGATGCGGAGGCCGCCGGCGCTACCACGCCGACACTGCGCCTGTTGCTGCGGGCGATGCTGTGCACCTTCTCGCAGAGCAGCTGCCTGACCTTCTCCGGGTTGCGCGAGATGTCCTCGAAGTTCTTCGGCAGAAAATCCACCGCCCCGGCATCCAGGGCGTCGAGGGTGACCCGTGCGCCCTCGTGGGTCAGAGAGGAAAACATCAACACCGGGGTCGGACAGCGTTGCATGATGTTCCGCACCGCGGTGATGCCATCCATCATGGGCATTTCATAGTCCATGGTGATCACGTCCGGCCGCAGGGCCAACGCCTGATCGATGGCTTCACGACCGTTGGTGGCGGTGCCTATCACCTTGATGTTGGCATCGGCCGAGAGAATCTCCGATACCCGCCGGCGGAAGAAGCCGGAGTCGTCCACCACCAGTACCTTGACAACCATACACACTCCTAAGCGACGCGGCCGAGGGCCCCGCCGCCAATCAATCAGATGCGCCGCGCATAACGTTTGAGCATGCTCGGCACGTCGAGAATCAGGGCGATTCGCCCATCGCCGGTGATGGTCGCGCCAGACATGCCCGGAGTGCCCTGGAGCATCTTGCCCAGCGGTTTGATCACCACCTCCTCCTGGCCGACCAACTGATCGACGACGAAGCCGATGCGCTGGCTGCCGACGGTGAGAATCACCACATGGCCTTCGCCCTGCTCCTCGTGTGCGGCGTCACGCACCAGCCAGCGCTTGAGGTAGAACAGCGGCAAGGCCTTGTCGCGCACGATCACCACTTCCTGACCATCGACCACGTTGGTGCGCGACAGGTCGAGGTGGAAGATCTCGTTGACGTTGACCAGCGGGAAGGCGAACGCCTGGTTGGCCAGCATCACCATCAGGGTCGGCATGATCGCCAGGGTCAGCGGCACCTTGATGACGATCTTCGAGCCCTGGCCCTTGACCGAGAACACGTTGACCGTGCCGTTGAGCTGGGAAATCTTGGTCTTCACCACGTCCATGCCGACGCCGCGGCCGGACACGTCGGAGATCTCGGTCTTGGTCGAGAAGCCCGGGGCAAAGATCAGGTTGTAGCACTCGAACTCGTTGAGGCGCTCCGCCGCGTCCTTGTCCAGCAGGCCCTTTTCCACCGCCTTGGCGCGCAGCACGTCGGCGTCCATGCCCTTGCCGTCGTCGGAGATCGACAGCAGGATATGGTCGCCTTCCTGCTCGGCCGACAGCACCACCTTGCCGCCACGGGGCTTGCCGGCGGCTTCACGCTCGTCGGGAGTCTCGATGCCGTGATCGACCGCGTTGCGCACCAGGTGCACCAGCGGGTCGGCCAGGGCCTCGACCAGGTTCTTGTCCAGATCGGTTTCTTCGCCGACCAGTTCCAGGTTGATCTCTTTCTTCAGGCTGCGCGCCAAGTCGCGCACCAGGCGCGGGAAGCGCCCGAACACCTTCTTGATCGGCTGCATGCGGGTCTTCATCACCGCTGTCTGCAGGTCCGCTGTCACCACGTCGAGATTCGACACGGCCTTGGACATCGCCTCGTCGCCGCTATTGAGGCCCAGGCGCACCAGGCGGTTACGCACCAGCACCAGTTCGCCGACCATGTTCATGATTTCGTCCAGGCGCGCGGTGTCGACCCGCACGGTGGTCTCCGCCTCACTGGCCGGCGCCACCTTTTCGGCCGCAGCCGGCGCAACCGGACTCGCGGCCTTCACCGGCTCGGCCTTGGCAGGCGCCTTGACGGCGGCCAGGGCCTTCGCCGGCTCCGCTGCCTTGGCGGGAGCAGGTGCCGGGGCTGGCGCCGGCGCGCTCGGCTCGGTGAATTTGCCCTTGCCATGCAACTGATCGAGCAGGGCCTCGAATTCATCGTCGGTGATCTCGTCACCGCCAGAGCCACCCGCTGCCGCCTCGGCAACAGCCGGGGCAGGCGCCGTCTCTTCCACACTGGTCACGGCGGGCGGAACGAACTGCCCCTTGCCATGCAGCTGATCGAGCAGCGCCTCGAACTCGTCGTCGGTGATCTCGTCGGAGGTTACCGCCGGGGCGGCGCCAACCGCAGCCGCCAGCGGCACTTGCTGGCTCGCACCGGCGGCCACGAACTGCCCCTTGCCATGCAATTGGTCGAGCAGTGCCTCGAACTCGTCGTCGGTGATTTCATCGGCGACGGCAGAAGAGGTGACCGCTACGGCGGCCTCGGCCGGCGCCTCGTGCAGGGAGTCCAGCAACTGCTCGAATTCGCTGTCGGTTATATCGGCCGGAGCCGCCGCAACCGGGGGCGGGGTCGGCTCGGCCGGAGCCCGTGACGCCACAACCGGCGCCGCGACTTCGTCCGCGCTGGCCGGCTCGGCCAGGCGGGCCAAGGCAGCCAGCAACGCCTGGCTGGCCGGAGTCGGTTCGACTCGCTCGCGCACCTGACCGAACATGCCGTTGACCGCGTCGAGTGCTTCCAGCACCACATCCATCAGTTCGGCGTCGACTCGCCGCTCACCCTTGCGCAGAATGTCGAAGACGTTCTCCGCGATATGGCAGCACTCCACCAGTTCATTCAACTGGAGGAAGCCGGCACCACCCTTGACGGTATGAAAGCCGCGAAAAATCGCGTTGAGCAGGCTCATATCGTCCGGGCGGCTCTCTAGCTCGACCAACTGTTCTGACAGTTGGTCGAGAATTTCGCCGGCCTCTACCAGGAAGTCCTGGAGGATCTCTTCATCGGCGCCGAAGCTCATAAACGTGCTCCTAAAAACCTAAGCTGGAAAGCAGATCGTCGACGTCATCCTGGCTTGCGGCGACGTCTTCACGCTTATCGGCATTAATCTGCGGACCTTCACCATGGGAAGGCTCTTTTTGTTTTATTTGTTCGGCACGTAACGCCTGATGGTCGTGCTGGATGCCGGCGAACTGATCGACCTGACTGGCCATCAGCACCAGTTTCAGCAGGTTGCTTTCCACCTCGGTGACCAGCTGGGTGACCCGCTTGATCACCTGACCGGTCAGGTCCTGGAAGTCCTGGGCGAGCAGGATGTCGTTGAGGTGCTCCGACAGCTTGGCGCCATCGCGCTCGCTGCGGGCGAGGAATAGCTCGATGCGCTTGGCCAGCTCGCGAAAGCCTTCGGCACCCATTTCCCGACGCATGAAGCGTCCCCACTCGGCGCTCAGGCTCTGCGCCTCGCTGCCGAGGTCGTTGACCAGCGGCGCGCTCTGCTCGACCAGGTCCATGGTCCGGTTGGCCGCCTTCTCGGTCATCGTCACCACGTAGTTCAACCGTTCGGTGGCATCGGTGATCTGCGAGACTTCCTTGGCATGGGGCATGCGCGGGTCGAGCTGAAAGTTGACGATGGCGTTGTGCAATTCGCGCGTCAGCTTGCCGACTTCGTGGTACAGACCACGGTCGCGCGCTTTATTGAGTTCATTGATCAGCTGCACCGCTTCGCCAAAATTGCCTTGATCCAGGCTGTCGACCAACTGGCGAGCGTTTAACTTCAGGGTCGACTCGAGGTCGTCCTTCTGGCAATCATCGTGTTCCATAGCGCCCTCGCGGCAGACATCAGCCGTTGACCCGCTCGAAGATCTTTTCGATCTTTTCTTTCAGCACCTGGGCTGTGAACGGTTTGACTACATAACCATTCACTCCGGCTTGTGCAGCCTCGATGATCTGGTCGCGCTTGGCTTCTGCGGTGACCATCAGCACCGGCAGGTGCTTGAGCCGCTCGTCGGCCCGCACGGCCCTGAGCAGGTCGATGCCTGTCATGCCCGGCATGTTCCAGTCGGTCACCAGAAAGTCGAAGCTGCCACTGTGCAGCATCGGCAATGCGGTGGTGCCGTCATCGGCCTCTGCGGTATTGGTGAACCCCAAATCGCGCAGGAGGTTCTTGATGATCCGGCGCATCGTTGAGAAATCATCAACGATGAGGATTTTCATGTTCTTGTCCAAGTCGACCTCCGTACAGTCCTAAACGTAACCAGCCCCTGGCTACGCCCTTAATCGTGAAACCGGCCTGGCAGAGCGTTGCGAAACCACTGCACCGGCAATGTTCATCAGCACCCTGCTAACGGCTCAGTGCGCGCGCCACTCGACCAGTCGCGCGCGCAGACGTGCGGCGCACTGGCTGTGTATCTGGCTGACGCGCGACTCGCTGACCCCCAGCACCTCGCCAATCTCCTTGAGATTCAGCTCTTCATCGTAATACAGCGCCAGCACCAGCCTCTCGCGCTCCGGCAGGTTGGCGATGGCATCGGCCAGCGCCGCCTGGAAGCGCTCATCTTCCAGATCACGAGAGGGTTCTTGATGGGTGGCGTTGGCGTCTTCGCTCAGCCCGCTGTGCTCGCCGTCCTGCAACAGATCGTCGAAGCTGAACAGCCGGCTGCCCAAAGTGTCGCCAAGAATGCCGTAGTAATCTTCGAGACTCAATTGGAGTTCGGCCGCAACCTCGTGATCTTTAGCGTCACGTCCCGTTCTGGCCTCAATTACTCGAATCGCATCGCTGACCATGCGGCTGTTGCGGTGCACCGAGCGTGGTGCCCAGTCCCCCTTGCGCACCTCATCGAGCATGGAGCCGCGGATGCGAATGCCGGCGAAGGTCTCGAAACTGGCGCCCTTGCTGCCGTCGTATTTCTTCGCGGCCTCGAGCAGGCCGATCATGCCGGCCTGGATCAGGTCGTCCACCTGCACGCTGGCCGGCAAGCGGGCCAGCAGGTGATAAGCGATACGCTTGACCAGGGGCGCGTGGCGCTCGATCAACTGATGCTGTGAGTCTTGTGTCTGCGCCTTGCTATACATACGAAGTCCGGGAGCTGCTGTCATACCGCTGAGTCCGCGGTTGGTTGTTGCACCAAGCGCTCGACGAAGAATTCCAGATGACCGCGCGGGTTGGCCGGCAGCGGCCAGGCGTCGACCTTTTGCGCGATTGCCTTGAACGCCAGGGCGCACTTGGAACGCGGAAACGCCTCGTACACCGCCCGCTGTTTCTGCACGGCCTTGCGTACCGTTTCATCGTAGGGCACCGCGCCGACATACTGCATCGCGACATCGAGGAAACGGTCGGTGACCTTGGTCAGTTTGGCAAAAAGATTGCGGCCTTCCTGCGGACTGTGCGCCATGTTCGCCAGCACGCGGAAGCGGTTCATGCCGTAGTCGCGATTGAGCAGCTTGATCAGCGCGTAGGCATCGGTGATCGAGGTCGGCTCGTCGCAGACCACCACCAACACTTCCTGGGCCGCGCGAACGAAACTGACCACCGAATCGCCGATGCCCGCGGCGGTGTCGATGATCAGCACATCCAGGTTGTCTGAGATGTCGCTGAACGCCTGGATCAAGCCGGCATGCTGCATGGGCGAGAGCTGCACCATGCTCTGGGTGCCTGAGGCGGCCGGGACGATGCGAATGCCGCCCGGCCCCTGCAGAATCACGTCACGCAGGTCACACTCGCCACTGACGACATCGGCCAGGGTGCGCTTGGCGGTCAGGCCGAGCAGGACGTCGATGTTGGCCAACCCAAGGTCGGCGTCCATCAACATCACCCGTCGGCCGACATCGGCCAGGGCCAGCGCCAGATTCACCGACACATTGGTCTTGCCGACGCCACCCTTGCCGCCGGTCACCGCGATCACCTGTACGGGATGCATACCCATGTTCTCTACACACCTTGTCTAAGGTCGACTGGAGCCACTTGGTTAAGCGTACCCCGCCAATCCGACAGGAGGCCAACCCGCGCCTCATGCCATTGAGTCATTGCCGCAGCACCACTAACCGGCGCGGCGGGCCGGCTGCTGATAAAGGCCGGCGAACATCTCGGCCATCGTATCTTCACTCGGTTCTTCCGGGGCCTGCAGGCCGACCGCCCGGCTCACCAACTGGTGGCTGCGCGGCACCTGGAGGTCATCGGGAATCCGCGGGCCATCGGCCACATAGGCTACTGGCAGGCGCTGGCCGATAGCCAGCCCCAGCACCTCGCCGAGGCTGGTGGCCTCGTCCGCCTTGGTGATAATGCAGCCGCTCAGGCCACAGCGCTTGTAACTGTGGTAGGCGGCCTTGAGCACCTGGCTCTGACTGGTGGCCGCCATGACCAGGTAATTGCGCGCCTTGATGCCGCGACTGGCCAGGGCCTCCAGCTGCATGCGCAGGGCCGGATCGTTGGCCGGCAGGCCGGCGGTATCGATCAGCACCACGCGCTTGCGCGCCAAAGGCGCCAGGGCCTGGGTCAGCGACTGGCCAGGATCGACCAGGGTCACCGACACGCCGAGGATACGACCGAGGGTCTTGACCTGTTCCTGGGCGCCGATGCGATAGCTGTCCATGCTGACCAAGGCAATGCCCTGGGCGCCGTACTTGAGCACGTAACGCGCCGCCAGCTTGGCCAGGGTGGTGGTCTTGCCCATGCCGGCTGGACCGACCAGGGCGATTACGCCCCCCTCTTCCAGCGGTTCCTGCTTCGGCGTCTGAATCGCATGGGACAGGTGCGCCAGCAGCATGCGCCAGGCCTGCCGGGGCTCGGCGACATTGGCCACCCGCTCGAGCAGCACACGCGCCAGCTCGGCGGGCAGGCCCATGCGCTGCAGGCGGCGCCACAGGTTGGCCTGCTGCGGGCGACGGCTCTGCATCTGCCCCCAGGCGATCGAACCGAGCTGGACTTCGATCAGCTCACGCAGGCCATGCAGCTCGGAACGCATGGCATCGAGGGCATTATGGTCGGTGCTCGCCCGGCTCGGTGCCTGGGGCTTGGCCAGGACCGCGGCCAGGCTGTCGGCCGGCATACTCGGCTGCGCGCCAAACAGTTGGCGATCCTTGCCCTCGTCGGCCTGCGCCCGGGTGGTCAGTTCGGCCTGGGCCGAGGCAATGCGCGACTGGGTCTTGCGCAGTTCGGCCTCCAGCGCCGGGTTCGGCTGGCGGGCCGGGGCGGCAGGAACCTGATAATCCAGCGCGGCGGTCAGCTCGACACCGCCGGCGACCCGGCGATTACCGATGATCGAGGCGTCCGCGCCCAGCTCATCGCGGACCAGCTTCATGGCTTGACGCATATCGGCAGCGAAAAAGCGTTTGACCTGCATGGCCTGTGACCTCGGTTAGTTCTGGCCTACCGTCGCAACGATGGTGACCTGCTTGTTGTCTGGAATTTCCTGGTAGGCCAACACATGCATGCTGGCCACCGACAGCCGCGCGAACCGCGAGAGCATCGCCCGGATCGGACCGGCCACCAGCAGAATCACCGGCTTGCCGAGCATTTCCTGGCGCTGCGCCGCCTCCACCATGGAGCGCTGCAGCTTCTCGGCCATGCCCGGCTCCAGGAGGATGCCATCCTCGGAGCCTTGCCCGGCCTTCTGCATACTACTGAGCAATATCTGTTCCAACCTTGGCTCGAGGGTGATCACAGGCAGCTCCGGCTCTAGTCCCACAATGCTTTGCACGATTGCCCGGGCCAGGGACACCCGCACCGCCGCCAGCATCGCGGCGGGATCTTGACTCTTCGGCGCCACGTTGGCGATGGCCTCGGCGATGGTGCGGATGTCGCGCACCGGCACCTGCTCCTGCAACAGCGCCTGCAGCACCTTGAGCAGGGTCGACAGCGACACCAGGCCCGGCACCAGCTCCTCGGCCAGTTTCGGCGAGCTCTTGGCCAGCAGCTGCAGCAGCTGCTGGACCTCCTCATGCCCGAGCAGCTCATGGGCGTGCTTGTGCAGCACCTGGTTGAGGTGGGTGGCCACCACCGTACTGGCGTCGACCACGGTGTAACCGAGCGATTGCGCCTGGTCGCGCTGACTGACCTCTATCCACACCGCCTCCAGGCCGAACGCCGGATCCTTGGCTGCGACCCCGTTGAGGGTGCCGAATACCTGACCCGGATTGATCGCCAGCTCGCGATCCGGAAACACCTCGGCCTCGGCCACGCTGACGCCCATCAGGGTCAGGCGGTAGGCGTTCGGCAGCAGGTCGAGGTTGTCGCGGATATGCACGGACGGCATCAGGAAGCCCATCTCCTGGGACAGCTTCTTGCGCACCCCCTTGATGCGCGCGAGCAGCTGCCCCCCCTGGTTACGGTCGACCAGGGGAATCAACCGATAGCCAACCTCCAGGCCGACCATGTCCACCGGGGTGACATCGTCCCAGCCCAGCTCCTTGACCTCCTGGGCCTTCTGCGCCGGCAGCAGTTCCTGCTGGCGCTGCACCTCCTTGACCTCGCTCTCCTTGACCTTGCGCTGCTTGTTGGCGATCCAGTAGGCGGCGCCGGCAGCGACCAGGCCGAGGCTGATGAAGGAGAAGTGCGGCATGCCGGGCACCAGGCCCATGGCAATCATGATCGCCGCCGCCACGGCCAAGGCCCGCGGCGAAGCGAACATCTGCCGGTTGACCTGGGCGCCCATGTCCTCGGAGCTGGACACCCGGGTGACCATCACCGCCGCGGCGGTAGACAGCAACAGCGAGGGAATCTGCGCGACCAGGCCGTCACCGATGGTCAGCAGGGTGTAGACCTTGCCGGCGTCGGCAAAGCCCAGGCCATGCTGGAACATGCCGATGGCGATACCGCCAATCAGGTTGATGAACAAAATCAGCAGGCCGGCGATGGCATCGCCACGGACGAACTTGCTGGCACCGTCCATGGAGCCGTAGAAGTCGGCTTCCTGGGACACCTCGGAGCGGCGTTTCTTGGCCTCCTCCTGGTCTATCAGGCCGGCGTTCAAATCGGCGTCGATGGCCATCTGCTTGCCCGGCATGGCATCGAGGGTAAAGCGCGCACTGACCTCGGAGATGCGCCCGGCGCCCTTGGTGACCACCACGAAGTTGATGATCATCAGGATGGCGAACACCACGATACCGACCACGTAGTTGCCACCGATCACCACCTCGCCGAAGGCCTGGATCACCTGGCCGGCCGCACCGTGGCCATCATGCCCATGGAGCAGGACGACGCGGGTCGAGGCGACGTTCAAGGCCAGACGCAGCAGCGTGGCCGCCAGCAGGATGGTCGGAAATACCGCGAAATCCAGCGGCCGCAGGGCGTAGATGCTGACCAGCAGCACCACGATCGACAGGGCGATGCTGAAGGTGAACAGCACGTCGAGCAAAAACGGCGGGATCGGCAGCATGACCATGCCGAGCATGACCAGCAGCAGCAGCGGAATGCCCAGATTACCGTGACGCAATCCCGACAGATTGCTGCGCACATCACCGAGCACTTGCGAACGATCTATTGCCACTTCCCTACCCCAGCCGGCTCAATATTTTGACACTCGAAGGTGCCCTGGAAGGGGTACCGCAAGAAGCGTTCCAAGTTGCGGCCAGCTGACACCTGCAACGTCTCGGCCGCCTGGGTTGTGAGCAGCTAGTCGTCGCGGCGCAGATCCGGTGGGATCGGCACGTCCGGCAGCGGCCCCGGGCGCTTGCCCTTGCCGGCCTGGTACTGACGCAGCTGGTAGACATAGGCCAGCACCTGGGCCACGGCCAGGTACAGGCCCGCAGGGATTTCCTGGTCCAACTCGGTGGAATAGAACACCGCCCGCGCCAGGGCCGGCGACTCCAGCAGCATGACCTTGTGCTCCTGGGCGATCTCGCGAATCTTCAGCGCGGTGAAGTCGCCGCCCTTGGCCAGCAGCACCGGGGCACTGCCCTTGGCCGGGTCGTACTTCAACGCCACGGCGAAGTGGGTAGGGTTGGTGATCACCACGTCGGCCTGGGGCACGGCCTGCATCATGCGCCGCTCGGCCATCTCCCGCTGCAGCTGACGAATGCGCTGCTTGACCTCGGGCTTGCCCTCGCTGTCCTTGTACTCGTCGCGTACCTCCTGCTTGGTCATCATCAGCTTCTGTTTGTTGTCCCAGAGCTGGAACGGCACGTCCACGGCGGCGATCAGAATGATCCCACAGGCCATCCACAGGGCGCTCCAGCCCACCACCTGGGTCGCGTGCAGGATCGCGTTCTCCAGCGGCTCATGGGCCATGGCCAGCAGGTCGTCGCGGTCGGCGGCCAGCACCGCCAGGGCCACCAGCAGGATCACGCTGAACTTCGCCAGGGCCTTGAGCAGCTCGACCAGCGCCTTGGCCGAGAACATGCGCTTGAGCCCGGCCAGGGGGTTCATCCGGCTGAGTTTCGGCGCCATGGCCTGGGCCGAGAACAACCAGCCGCCCAAGGCGATGGGCCCGACGATCGAGGCGATAAGCAAGGCCAGGAACAGCGGCAACAGGGCTTCGATGGCCACCTGTGCCGAGGCCATCAGCCAGATGACCATGTTGCGCTCATCGAGAATCACCTCACGCGACAGGGAGAAATTGCCTTGCATGATTTCCAGCAGCGCGTTCGCCAGACCACCGCCCGAGGCCAGCAGGCCACCGGCGCCGGCCAGCATCACCGCCAGGGTGTTGAGTTCGCGGGAACGAGCGATCTGGCCCTTTTCACGGGATTCACGCAGGCGTTTCTCCGTGGGTTCCTCGCTTTTATCGGCACCACTTTCCGACTCAGCCATGCGTGGACCTCAGCGCGCCCGCGCCATTTCGCGGAGAAACTGCAGGGCCTCGCGCACCAGCAGTTGATACTGGGCGAGGATATCCGCCATGCCGATCCAGACGATGGCCAGGCCCAGCACCAGGGTCAACGGGAAACCGATGGAGAAGATGTTGAGCTGCGGCGCGGCGCGGGTCATGACGCCGAACGCCAGGTTGACCACCAGCAGCGCTGTGATCGCCGGCAATACCAGCATCAAGGCCGCCGCGAGCACCCAACCCAGCTTGGTGGCCAGGGTCCAGTAATGGTCGCTCAGCAGCCCCTCGCCAACCGGCAGGGTGACGAAGCTCTCGGCCAGCACCTCGAACACCACCAGGTGGCCGTTCATGGCGAGAAACAGCAGGGTCACCAGCATCAGGAAAAACTGCCCGACCACCGGCACCGAAATTCCGTTGGTCGGGTCGACCATGGAGGCGAAACCCAGGCCCATCTGCGTCGAGACGATCTGCCCGGCGATCAGAAAGGCGTGGAAGAACAGTTGCAGGGTGAAGCCGAGCATCACCCCGATCAGCACCTCCTGGGCGATCAGCACGATGCTGCGCAGACTCAGGACGTCGACCGGGGGCATCGGCGGCAGCGTAGGCGCCAGCAGCAGACAGATGGCCAGGGCCAGGTACAGGCGCACCCGCAAGGGCACCAGCTGGGTGCCGATGATCGGCATGCTCATCAGCAAAGCGGCAATCCGGAACAGCGGCAGCAGGAAGCCACTCACCCAGCCGCCGATTTGCCCAGCACTGAGTTCGAACATGTCAGCCGATCAGCATCGGGATGTTCATGATCAGCATCTGCGTGTACTCCATCAGCTCGCGGGTCAGCCAGGGTCCGGCGAAAATCAGGGTCAGCAGGATCACCAGCAGACGCGGCAGGAAGCTCAGGGTCTGCTCGTTGATCTGGGTGGCGGCCTGGAACATCGCCACCACCAGCCCCACCAGCAGGCTGGGCACGACGATGACCGCGACTATCATCGCGGTCAGCCAGAGCGCCTCGCGAAACAGGTCGACCGCGATCTCGGGGGTCATGCTCAGGTCGCTCCGAAGCTGGCCGCGAGGGTGCCCATGATCAGCGCCCAGCCATCGATCAGGACGAACAGCATGATCTTGAACGGCAGCGAGATGATCAGCGGCGAGAGCATCATCATACCCATGGCCATGAGGATGCTGGACACCACCAGGTCGATCACCAGGAACGGGATGAAGATCATGAAGCCGATCTGGAACGCGGTCTTCAGCTCCGAGGTGACGAATGCCGGGATCAGGATGGTCAGCGGGGCCTGCTCGGCACTGGCGATGTCGGTGCGCTTGGACAGGCGCATGAACAGCTCCAGATCGCTCTCGCGGGTCTGCGCCAGCATGAAGTCCTTGATCGGCACCTCGGCCTTGGCGATCGCCTCCTGGGCCGGCAGCTGCTCATTGAGATAAGGCTGCAGGGCGTCCTGGTTAATCCGCTCGAACACCGGCGCCATGATGAACATCGTCAGGAACAACGCCAGGCCGACGAGAATCTGGTTCGACGGCGTCTGCTGCAGGCCCAGGGCCTGCCGCAGGATGGAAAAGACGATGATGATGCGGGTGAAGCTGGTCATCAGCATGACGAACGCCGGAATGAAGCTCAGCGCGGTCATGATCAACAGGATCTGCAGGTTGACCGAGTACTCCTGCTGGCCCTGGGCGTCGGTGCTCAGGGTGATCGCCGGGATTGACAGGGGGTTGTCGGCGCCCAGGGCAAAAGGTGCGGCCAGCGCCAACAGCAGAGCCGACAACAGGCGCATCGCGCTCATCAGGTCTTGTCCTTCTGGTCCTTGCCCAGCAGCTCCATCAGGCGCTGGGCGAACTCCGTCGAGGCCGGCTGGCCGTCCGGCAGGTGCACCGGCTCGGCCAGCACATGCAGCGGGGTGATGCGCCCGGGCGTCAGGCCGAGCAGAATCTGCTCCTGGCCGACCTGGACCAGCACCAGCCGGTCGCGCGGCGCCAATGCCTGACTGGCGAGAATCTTGATCACCTGACCGCCGCGGGGCCCGACCTGCTGGACCCGACGCATCAGCCAAGCCAAAAGAAAGATCAGGCCGACCACCAGCAGCAGCCCCAACAGCAGTTGCAGCAGTTGCCCCGCCATGCCGCCGTCGGCCAAAGAAGGGCCTGCCTGCGCCGCCGGCTCGGCGGCCAGGGCCGTCAGCGGCGTGGCCAGGATGACGCCAATGAGTTTGTGCATGCCTAGCGCAGCTTCTTGATGCGTTCGCTCGGGCTGATCACGTCCGTCAGGCGGATGCCGAACTTCTCGTTGACCACCACCACCTCGCCGTGGGCGATCAGGGTGCCATTGACCAGCACGTCCAGCGGCTCGCCAGCCAGGCGGTCCAGCTCGATCACCGAGCCCTGGTTGAGCTGCAGCAGGTTGCGGATGGTGATGTCGGTGTTCCCCACTTCCATGGAGATCGACACCGGAATATCGAGAATCACGTCCAGGTTAGGCCCATCCAGGCTGACCGCCTGGTTGCTCTTCGGACTGCTGCCGAACTCTTCCATCGGCGCCCGCGGCGCGCTCGGGGGGGACTTGGCACCCGTGCCGCTGGCGGCGAGCATGGCATCGATGTCGTCCTGACCGGCATCACCGGACTCGGACAGGGCCGCAGCCCACTCGTCGGCCAGCGCTTGCTCCTCGGGGGAGGTGGTTTCATCGGTGTCGGCCATCGTATGTCCTCGACTGGCGGGTAACGGGGTGCCCGGCGCTTAGCGCGGGCGCTCGATCGGTTCTAATACCTGGAAGGCCAGGTTGCCCTTGTGCGCACCGAGCTTGACCTTGAACGCCGGTACGCCGTTGGCGCGCATGACCACGTGGTCGGGCATGTCCACCGGAATCACGTCGCCGGGCTGCATGTGCAGGATGTCGCGCAGCTTCAGCTGACGACGCGCCACAGTGGCGCCCAGGGGCACCCTGACGTCGATGATGTCCTCGCGCAGGGCCTTGACCCAGCGCTCATCCTGGTCGTCGACATCGGACTGGAAGCCGGCGTCGAGCATCTCGCGGATCGGCTCGATCATCGAATAGGGCATGGTGATGTGCAGGTCGCCGCCGCCGCCGTCCAGCTCGATATGGAAGGTCGACACCACGATGACCTCGCTGGGGCTGACGATGTTGGCCAGCGCCGGATTCACCTCCGAGTTGACGTACTCGAAGTTGATCGGCATCACGGCCTGCCAGGCCTCCTTCAGGTCGATGAAGGCCTGATCCAGGACCATGCGCACCACACGCAGCTCGGTGGGGGTGAACTCCCGACCCTCGATCTTGGCGTGGCGACCGTCGCCGCCGAAGAAGTTGTCGACCAGCTTGAACACCAGCTTGGCATCCAGAATGAACAGACCGGTGCCACGCAGCGGCTTCATCTTCACCAGGTTGAGGCTGGTCGGCACGTACAGCGAATGCACGTACTCGCCGAACTTCATCACCTGCACGCCGCCGACCGCCACGTCCGCCGAGCGGCGCAGCAGGTTGAACATGCTGATGCGGGTGTAGCGGGCGAAGCGCTCGTTGATCATCTCCAGGGTCGGCATGCGCCCGCGGACGATGCGGTCCTGGCTGGTCAGGTCATATTGTTTGACGCTGCCAGGCTCGGCGGCGTCCTCGGTCTCGACCAGGCCGTCGTCGACGCCATGCAGCAGGGCGTCGATTTCATCCTGGGAGAGCAGGTCTTGCACGGCCATCTCCGACTCCTGACTACTGCAATACGAAATTCGTGAACAACACTTGCTCGACGGCCAGTTGGCCCGTCTCCTTCTGCGCCAGCTCCTGCACCCTAGCCGTCGCCTGCTGGCGCAGTACTTCCACGCCTACCGGAGTCGACAAGGCTTCGAAGTCCTGGCCGGAGAACAACATCACCAACCGATTACGCAATACCGGCATGTGCACCTTGAGCGCGTCCAGGGCGGCCTGATCACGGGCCATCAGGGCCACACTGACTTGCATGTAGCGAGGACGTCCTTTGTAATCGAAGTTGACCACGAAGGCCGGAGCCAGAGTTTCATAAATCGCCGGCTGCTTGCCCGGCACACTCCGCTCAACCGTTTCATTGGTACCAGTGGCCTGCTTCGTGCTCCCTGTACTGAGGAAGAACCAGGTTCCGCCGACCGACAGTGCCAAAGCCAACAGCAAAGCCAGCACAACCAAAATGATAGGTTTGAGCTTGCCTGCCGGCTTCGCCTCAACGCCTGCGGAGTCCTGCGACTCGTCTGTCTTTGCCATGCCAATAATCCGTCACTGAGCGGCGTACCATCCGCTTTAGGGAGTTCGGCAGCAAGTGTTATGCCAGCTTTGCCTCAAAGGTTCCTGACGTGCTGCCCCTGGAATTCCGGCTTGCCTTGCACGCAAGCCAGCGACCGGGACTTCGCCGGCCGCTCCCTATAGAACGCAGCGGAGTCATCCGGGGCAGCCGATATAACAGGCCCCTGCGCCGTTGTCACGTGCAAACCTCCAGACCGCTTCCTGCGATTGGCTTTCAGGCGGTGTCCCAGCGTGTCAGCGACCAGCGCTGCAAACACACTCCACTAGGCGTAATAGTCGACCAGACCACGATCACTAATCTGCGACCTGACTGGCAGCTCGACCGTGCCGGCGGCCGACTCATCCTCGAGGCCGCCGAGCGATGCCTGATTGCCACCTCCACGCCCACTGTCGTTCCCCTCCTGCCCCTGCCAGCCGCGACTCAGGGACTGGTCCGAGACGTTGACATCGAGCAGATTCATGCCCTGCTGAGCGAACAGTTCGCGCAGCCGGTGCATCTGCCCCTCCAATGCATCACGGACGCCCGCATTGGGGCTGGCGAAGGTCACCTGGGTCTGGTCCTGGGCCATGTTAATGCGCACCTCCAGGCGACCCAGTTCGGCGGGATCGAGCTGGATCTCGGCGGACTTGAGGTTCTGGCTGGACAGCCACATCACCCGATCCACCACCGCCTCGCTCCAGCCGCCTTGCTGCATTGCTACCGGCTGCCCCGGAACCAGCGCAGCACGGGGCGCCAACGGGCTCTGCTGGCCGATCGCCTGGCTCAACGCGCTGAGCTTGCTGACGAAGTTCTCCGGACGGTTGTCGGCCGAGCTCTCTTTCAAACTCTCCAGCCCCTCAGCGGTCAATTCGAGCAGCGGCACCTCGGCCGACTCCCCGCCCCCCTTCTCGCTCTGCTGCGCGGCCATCGCGGCCATGGCGCCGGCAAACCCTTGCCCCGCATTGAGCGTGGCCTGCGCCGCCGCGCTGGTCGTGGCCTGCTGCTCAGCCGCAGCTTCCTTAGCCTTGGCCCCCAGGTCCAGGGCCATGCGCACCGCCGG
Source organism: Pseudomonas benzenivorans (assembly GCF_024397895.1). Lineage (NCBI taxonomy): Bacteria > Pseudomonadati > Pseudomonadota > Gammaproteobacteria > Pseudomonadales > Pseudomonadaceae > Pseudomonas > Pseudomonas benzenivorans. The sequence goes on along the minus strand of NZ_CP073346.1, from coordinate 4,158,888 downwards.
CACCTGATTCAGAGCCTCCAGTTCAGGGTCGAGACTGGCCTCGGTCAGGCTCGCCGGTCCCGAGCCGACCAGACTGGCCCCGGTCAGCGGCATTGCCCCCTCCCCCTCCGGAAGCACTTCCGCGGACACCTCGACCTGCGACTGATGGCTATTCAGCCCCAACAGCAGCAAGGGATCGACTATGGGGGGCTCGTCCGCCGACTCGCTCGGCAAGGCGTTGCCGCTTTCGGCAAGCGGAGGCGGCGCGGCGGCAGCGTCGGCTTGAGGCTGAACGGCATCGTCCTGGTCGGTTTTCTTCTCGCGACTGGGCTTGGCAGCCCCGTCGGCGCGCTCCGCGGAGCCGGCCTGGCGTTCCTTCGCATACACCTGAGAGAAGCTGGAACCCTCATTTTTGCTGGGTTCGGCCGGTTTGGCCGGGGCTTTTCCCGGCGGCGTTTTCGGCCTGACTTCAGCGGCCGGTTTGAGCAGAACATCTGGGGCGACGGACACGGGCACTCTCCGTTCGGATGGGTCGTGCCGTGATCACTGCAAAGGATGGGCCAATTCTTGGGTCGGGGCATCCGCGCCGGCGACGCGGTAGCGGACAGGCTGCGGGCAATACGCCTAGAGACGGTAGCGCTGGAGCTCGGCCCTGCACAGGATGCGCACGATGGCGAACTCGCGCTCGATCTGCTCGATGAGTTCGGCCGCCTCGCCCACTTGTTCGCGACGCCCCGCCTCCTCCAGTTGCCGGCACAGGTCGGCGAGTATCGGCGCGCCCATGTTGCTGCAACTGCCCTTGAAGCTATGCGCAGCCAGGCGCAACGCCTGTGCATCTGCGGCCAGTTCAGCCTCATGCAGCAGACGAAGGCGCTCCTCGGAGTCAGTCAGAAAAGTATCCAGCAGCACCGGATACTCAGCCTCCATGACGTCCTGCAGCACCGACTGCACGGCGCTGTCCAGATGGCTATCGGACACCCCGGTCACTCCCTGATCAAAACGAGCGCGATTATGCCTCAAGCCGCCAGGAGAACTCCACGCACACGCCCTGGCCGTCGGCCGGCCAGGTGCAGCGCTCGCTCAGCTGACGAACCAGGGCGAGCCCCCGCCCACAGAGGCTGTCGAGGCGCATCTGCCTCTCCAGAATCGCCTGTCCGTCGAACCCAGGACCGCTGTCCTCGACCCTTGCGATGAGCCGGCCACCGCCCGCCTCGGGCCGTAGCTGCAGATGAAAACGCACATAGCCGTCGTCGAGGCCGTCCAGGCGCGCACTGCGCTGTCGGTAGTACTCGGCGAAGCCCTCCGCATCGCGCTTGAGCGCCGAGTCCAGGCCCAGCACGCCATGCTCCAGGGCGTTCGAATAGAGCTCGGCGAGCACGCTGTAGAGGGCCCCTCCCTGGGGCCGCAGGCCCTGCACCTCGAGCAGTAGCTGCAGGATGAACGGCAATGGATTGAAACGCCGCAAGGTTTCCCCGCGGAACTCGAAGCTCGCCGACCAGTCCAGCGGGTTGTTCTGGCCGCTGCCGGAAAACGCCAGGGGTGGCCGGCTCAGCGCGCTGGCCTCAACCGCGCTGACCTCGACCAGGCTGATGTCATCCTCCTGCTCCCCGCGAAAAGTCACCAGCGCCTGCTGGATATCCTCGAAAACGCGGTCCGGCGCGCGGTTCTCGGCAAACACTTCGAGCAAGCGCGCTTCGCCGAACAGTTGGCCATCGCCGTTGCGCGCTTCCAGTACGCCATCGGAAAGCAGGACGATCCGGTCGCCCGGCTCCAGGGGATAGACCTGATACTCGTCGTCGAACGCCCGCGTATCGAGGATTCCCAGCGGCAAATGACGGGATGGCAAGGCAACGCGCTCGCCACTGGCCCCGCGCAGCAAGTAGCCATCGGGCAAACCGCCGTTCCACACTTCGACCTCGCGGCGCTGCGCGCTCAAGCTCAGCATGGTGGTGCAGCAGAACATGCCCACCGGCAGGATGCGTTTGAGCTTGGCGTTCATCTCGCGCAGGATCTCGGCCAGGGAATAGCCCTTGGCGGTCATGCCGTAGAACACCTCGGCCAGCGGCATGGCGCCGATCGCCGCCGGCAAACCATGGCCGGTGAAGTCCCCGAGCAACACATGCATGCCGCCATTGGGCTTGTAGGCCGCCAGCAGCAGGTCGCCATTGAACAAGGCGTAAGGGGATTGCAGGTAGCGGATATTCGGCGCATTCAGGCAGCCGGAGTGCGCCACCTTGTCGAAGACCGCCTTGGCCACACGTTGCTCGTTCAGCAGGTAGTCGTTGTGCTTGGCGATCAGGTCGCGCTGCTGCAGCACGGTGTCCTGCAGGCGACGCAGGCGATCCATGGCCTTGATCTTGGCCTCGAGGATGACCCGGTTGTAGGGTTTTGCGAGAAAATCGTCGCCACCTGCCTCCAGGCAGCGCACCAAGGCTTCACCCTCGGTCAGGGAGGTCAGGAAGATGATCGGCACCAGCGCCTCGCCAGCCATCCGCTTGATCTGCCGGGCCGCCTCGAAGCCGTCCATTACCGGCATCAGTGCATCCATCAATACCAGCTGTGGATGCTCGCGTTCGAACAGCTCGACCGCCTCGCGGCCATTGCTTGCCGTCAGGGCGCGGTGGCCCTGACGGCTGACGATGGTCGACAACAGCAGGCGATCGGCCGCATTGTCCTCGGCGATCAGGATCGACAGGGGCTCAGCCATGGTCACTGGCATTCGCTTCAGGCGATCTGGAACAACTGCTCGAAATTGGAGATGGCGAGGATCTTGCGCACATCCGGATTGCAATTGAGCAGCCGGATCTGGGCGTGCTCCCCGCCGGCATGGTCGCGCAGCAACAGCAGCATGCCCAGCGCCGAACTGTCCAGATAGGTGGTGCCCTTGAGGTCGACGACATAGCGCTCGGGACTGAGACTGGCCCGCTCGTATGCGTCACGAAACTCTTGATGCGCACCGAAATCGAAACGTCCTTGAATCACTATGGTCAGCTCTTGCCCATCAGGCGAGGGCAGCGAGGTGATGGCCATGACTTACTCCTTTATCCAGCTACACGGTCGATAGCGCATCTGGTCGAAAACAACGCAGCGCCGATCCCTATGCACATTCCGCAGGGTTTAGATGTAGCACCCAGAACCGTCAGCGGCAACCCTCATTCAGCCCGAGTCACGAGCGGACAGACGTTGCGCCAGCTCATCGAGCAGCTTCTGCTCGCGCTTGTCCTCGATCTGCCGGGCCTCATCGCGATAGCGCTGGACCAGCTTGCGCAGCCCCTCGAGACGGGCGTAACGCTGCTGCCAGGTGTCGCGTAGCTTGTCCAGGTTGGCGCGGTGCCAGTTCACGCTCTGCCGCTGCTGGCCGATGGCGGTCTCCAACTGGGCGAGAAAGCGCTGATAGTTCATCAGCCACTGCCCGGATACGCCGCGCTGGCCTTCGCTGATCCACTGCTGCTGGTAATCGGCCAGGTACTGCTCGAGCTCGCCGAGCTTGACCTCCGCCTGGCGCAACTGGCCCTGGGCCCGCCCCAGCAGCACCGCCGCCTCGCGCTCGGCCCGTTCGGCCATCTGGATTACCGGCGCCAGGCGCGCGGCACGACTGGTCGACACTTAGCCCCCGGCTGCGGCGGGGTTGAAGGTGGCCGCCAGCTGCGCGCTGCTGCGCTCGAGATTTTCGCTTTCGCCCAGACTCTGGCGCAGGTACTTGACCATCACCGGCTGGCGGGCGATGGCCAGGTCGGTGTCGGCATCGCCGCCCGGCACATAGGCACCGACGCTGATCAGGTCGCGACTCTGCTGGTAGCGTGACCAGAGCTGCTTGAAGCGCTGCGCCTGGCGCAGGTGCTCGGGCGCCACCACCTGCGGCATCACCCGGCTGATCGAGGCCTCGATATCGATGGCCGGGTAGTGCCCCTCCTCGGCCAGGCGCCGCGACAGCACGATATGGCCATCGAGCACGCCGCGCGCCGCGTCGGCGATCGGGTCCTGCTGGTCGTCGCCTTCGCTCAATACGGTGTAGAAGGCGGTGATCGAACCGCCGCCGGCCTCGGCGTTGCCGGCGCGCTCGACCAGCTTGGGCAGCTTGGCGAACACCGACGGCGGGTAGCCCTTGGTCGCCGGCGGCTCGCCGATGGCCAGGGCGATTTCCCGCTGGGCCTGGGCGAAGCGGGTCAGGGAATCCATCAGCAGCAGGACGTTCTTGCCCTTGTCGCGAAAGTACTCGGCGATCCGCGTGCAGTACATGGCCGCGCGCAGGCGCATCAGCGGCGCATCGTCGGCCGGCGAGGCCACCACCACCGAGCGCTTGATCCCCTCTTCGCCGAGGATCTCGTCGATGAACTCCTTGACCTCCCGGCCGCGCTCGCCGATCAGCCCGACCACGATGATCTCCGCCTCGGTGAAGCGGGTCATCATGCCGAGCAGCACGCTCTTGCCGACGCCGGTACCGGCGAACAGCCCCAGGCGCTGGCCGCGGCCTACCGTGAGCAGGCCATTGATGCTGCGGATGCCGACATCCAGCGGCTGTTCGATCGGATGGCGTTTGAGCGGGTTGATGGTCGGGCCGTCCATCGGCACCCAGTCCTCGGCCTTCATGCCGCCCTTGCCATCCAGGGCACGGCCGGCGCCGTCGAGCACCCGACCGAGCATCGAGCGGCCCATCGGCAGACGCCCGGTATCCGGCAGCGGCACCACCCGCGCACCGGGGGCGATACCTGACAGGCTGCCGACCGGCATCAGGTAGATCTTGCCGTTGGAGAACCCCATCACCTCGGCCTCGACCTGCACCGCGTGGTAGCTGTCGTCGTTGATCACCAGGCAGCGGCTGCCCAGGGCCGCACGCAGGCCCTCGGCCTCCAGGGTCAGGCCGACCATGCGCAGCAGGCGCCCCTCCACCACCGGCTGCACCGGCAGTTGCACGGCCTCACGATAGCCGGCCAGGCGCTTGCCGAAGCTGGTGCGCTCAAGGCGCATCGGGCAACTCCTGCGCAGCGTCCAGATCGATATCCAGATCAGCCGCCACGGGGTTGGTAACCTGTTCGCGCTGCTGCTCGAACAACTGCTTGAGCGCCTGCTCCAGGCGCGTCTCCATGCTCGCATCGATACGGCTGTGCTCGCTCTCGACGCGGCAGCCGCCAGGCAGCATGGCGTCATCCTCGAGAATGCGCCAGCTCTCTTCGTGGCGCTCGCGCAGGGCCTTGATCACCTCGAAATCCTGGGGATTGAGGTGGATGCGCACATTGCCCGCGCCCATCGGCAGCAGTTTGAGCGCCTCGCGCAGGACCTGGCGAATCTGACTGGAGTCGCTGGCCAGCTCGCGCTGGATCACCTCCCGGGCGATGTGGCTGACCAGATTGACCATGGCTACCTCGACCTGTTGATCCTGCTCGGCAATCGGCTCGAAAAGCTGAGCCATCAGTCGCTCCAGACCGGCCAGTTTGGCGGACAGGGCCGCGTCGGCCTCCTGCTTGGCCTTCAGTTGCCCGGCATGAAAACCGTCCTTCTCGCCGGTGGCGAAGCCCTCGTTGTAGGCCTCCTGGCGGATGGCCTCCAGCTCGTCGAGCGTCAAGGGCTTGACGTCCTCCAGAGGCACTTCCTCGATTTCGTTCTGCGAGGGCTGGGGCGCGTCGCCCTGCCCCTCCTCAGGCGTAGCCTCGCCCCCCGATTGGGCCGAGTCGCCGCCGTTATCGAAACTGGGCAGCGCCCAGCGATCGAATGCCCCGAGATCCTTGGCGCGAATCAGCTCGCTGGCCCCTTGCTTGTCCGCCATGACTTAGACCATCTCCTCGCCGCCCTTGCCGCCAAGGACGATTTCCCCGGCTTCGGCCATGCGCCGGGCGATGGTGAGGATTTCCTTCTGTGCCGACTCCACGTCGCTGACCCGTACCGGCCCCTTGGCCTCCAGGTCGTCGCGCAACAGCTCGGCGGCGCGCTTGGACATGTTCTTGAAGACCTTCTCCTTGATCGCTTCGTCGGCACCCTTGAGCGCCAGCACCAGCACGTCCGACGAGACCTCGCGCAGCAGCGCCTGAATCCCGCGGTCGTCGACATCGGCCAGGTTGTCGAAGACGAACATCAGATCTTCGATCTGCGTCGACAGGTCCTCGTCGACCTCGCGGATCGAGTCCATCAACTGGCCTTCGGTCGAACTGTCGAGGAAGTTCATGATGTCGGCGGCGCGCTTGACCCCGCCGAGGCTGGCGCGGGTGGTGTTGGCGCTGCCGGAGAACTGCTTCTCGAGAATCAGGTTGAGTTCCTTGAGCGCCGCCGGCTGCACGGTGTTCAGGGAGGACACGCGCAGGACGATGTCCAGGCGCACCTTGTGATCGAAGTGGCTGAGCACCTCGCCGGCCTGATCGGGGTCGAGGTAGGCCACGACGATGGCCTGGATCTGCGGGTGCTCGTAGCGAATCACGTCGGCCACCGCCCGCGGCTCCATCCACTTCAGGCTGTCCAGGCCGCTGGTGCTGCCGCCCAGAAGGATGCGGTCGATCAGATTACCGGCCTTGTCCTCACCAAGGGCCTGGGTCAGCATCTTGCGGATATAGCCGTCGGCGCCCACGCCCAGACTGGTCTGATCGCCGACGATGTCGACGAATTCGCCCATCACCTGCAGGACCTGCTCGCGGTGCACGTTGCGCATGCCGGCCATGGCCACACCGACCTTCTGCACCTCCTTGGGCCCAAGATGACGCAACACCTGGGCGGCGTCGGTCTCGCCGAGGGAGAGCAGGAGGATGGCGGCCTTGTCGACCTTGTTCAGTTTCGCAGCAGTACGATTGTCACTCATCGGCGTTGATCCACTCTTTCACGACCTGGGCGACGCGGCCCGGGTCTTCGGCGACCAGGCTCTTGATCGCGTTCAGCTGCGCATCATACCCCTCGGTCGGGCTGGGCAGGAGGATGCTCTGTGGGCCGCCGAGGCTGACCCGATCGGCGGAGAGTTCGCCGTCCAGACCGCCCATCTCGCCCAGCTCGACATCGCGGTTGCCATTGCGCCCGGAGCCGGAATAACGACTCGATTTGCCGGCACTGGTGATGTTGTTGAGCACCGGGCGCAGCACCCCGAACACCAGCACCAGGATGAACAGCACGCCGAGCACCTGCTTGACGATGTCCCAGAACCAGGGCTGCGTGTAGAACGCCACCTCGACGATCTCTTCACCCACTTCGACGGTGAACGGCGTATTGATCACGCTGACGCTGTCGCCACGGCTGGCGTCGAAGCCGACCGAATCCTGTACCAGACGGGTGAAGCGGGCCAGTTCGTCGCTGCTCCACGGCACGCGGGTCGCTTCGCCGGTGGCCGGGTCGACCTTGAGCTGGTCGTCCACCACCACCGCCACCGACAGCCGACGCAAGCGCCCCTGCTGCTGCTTGGTGTAGCTGATCGAGCGATCCAGCTCGAAGTTGCGCGTGGCCTGCTCGCGCTTGTCCGCCGGGTACGGCGCCAGCATCGGCTGGCCGGTGGCCGAATCGATGACCTGTTGACCGTTGGCGTCCAGCAGCGGCTGACCGGGGGAGATGGCTCCGGCAGCGGCGGCGCCGGCCTTCTCCGGCGCGCTGGCCGCGCCCGGTGGCTGGTTGCTCAACGCCCCGGGCACCCCCTGGGGGCCGAGACCGCTGGTGCGCTGCTCGCTGACCTGCTGTTCGCTGCGCAGCGCCGGCTGGTCGGGGTTGAACATCTCCGAGGTGGATTCCACCGCGCTGAAGTCGACATCGGCCGAGACCTCGGCCTTGTAGCGACCGCTGCCCAGCACCGGCTGCAGGATATTGTGCACGCGCTGGGTGAACAGGCTTTCCAGGCGCCGGCTGTAATCGAACTGCTTGCCGGCCATGCTCAGCTCCGACAGCTCGCGCTGATCGGAGAGCAGGTTGCCCTTCTGGTCGACCACCGTGACCTGGGCCTTGTCCAGTTCCGGCACGCTGGTGGCCACCAGGTTGACGATGGCCATCACCTGGCTCGGCTCCAGGGCGCGGCCCGGATACAGCTCGACCAGCACCGAGGCACTGGGCTTGCGCTCGTCGCGCACGAACACCGAACTCTTCGGGATCGCCAGGTGGACACGGGCGCCCTTGACGTTATTGAGGCTGGAGACGGTGCGGGCCAGCTCTCCTTCCAGGCCGCGACGGTAGCGGGTGGCCTCCATGAACTGGCTGGTGCCGAGGCCCTGCTCCTGATCGAGTATCTCGAAGCCGACGCTCTTGTCGCTGGGCGACACGCCAGCCGCCGCCAGGCGCAAGCGGGCCCGCGACATGTCTTCGGCCTTGACCAGCAGGGCACCGGAGTTGGGCTCCACGGTATAGGCGATGTCCGCCGCCGTCAGCGTCTCGATCACCTGGGAGGCATCCATGCCGTTGAGGCTGCCGTACAGCGGGCGGTAATCCGGCTGCTGCGACCAGAGCACCACGGCGAAACCGACCGCCACGCTGGCGGCAAGACCGACCAGCAGGCCGATCTGCCGCAACATCGACATGTCCGACAGGTTTTCCAGAAAACTCAGGCCGAAGAGCGGCTTCTTCGACTCGTCGCCAGCGGTGGCGGGGACTTTTGCGGCAAGGGCGTCGGCCATGATTCAGAACCTATCCTTAAACCGGCATCTGCATGATGTCTTGGTACGCCTGAACCAGCTTGTTGCGCACCTGGGTCATGGCCTGGAAGGACACACTGGCCTTCTGCGAGGCGATCATCACGTCGGTCAGCTCGACCCCGCCCTGTCCCATCTCGAAGGCCGTGGCCAGTTTATTGGAGGCCTGCTGGGTTTCGTTGACCTTGTTCACCGCCTGGCCGAGCATGTCCGAGAAGCTCGGTGCGCCCGGCTCCGGAGCGCTGGCAACCGGCTTCTGCCGCGCCATGGCCTCGGCTTGCATGGAGCGCATTTCCAACATCAGGCGATTGAATTCGACACCCTGGCTCATACTCTTTCCTCCACTGGCCGCGGAATTTTGACGCTGCGCGGCGCTTTAGAAAGGGTGTTTGCAACAAGGGTGCCAAGACACCCGGGAGCGGGAAGCGAATTGCCCGCATAGCGGCACAATCCGGCAGCGCCTCACATCCCCCGGGCAGCGAGGCGCAGCGAAAACCGAGCCGAACAGGCAGAGGCGCGCCGCTCTGCATAGCGGCGCGAGTCAGGACCCGAGGATGACTGGCGGTGACCGCCCGCCTCAGCTGGCGTAGAGGTAGGCCTCCACGTCCAGGCCGGCGTCGCGCATCTGCGCCAGCTTGTAACGCAGCGTACGCGGACTGATGCCCAGGCGCTCGGCGGCCTCCTTGCGCCGCCCGCGCTCGGAGCGCAGGGTATCGATGATCACCTGGAACTCGCGGCGACGCAGATCCTCGCCCAGGTCGCCTGCCTCGGCCGCCGGCACCTCCGCCAGCGCAGCGCCGCTCGGCGCACCGGCAGGCACCGCGACCAGCTGGGGCTGGGCAGCCGGGGCGAAGCCGATGGGCGCAGTCAGGCAGAGGTCCTGGGGCTGAATCAAACCGCCCTGCTGGAGAATCAGCGCGCGCTGGATGGCATTGTCCAGTTCGCGCACATTGCCCGGCCAGGCATGGCTCACCAGGCAGGCCTGGGCCTGGGGCGACAGGCGAATCGGCGAGTGATTCATTTTTTTGACGTGCTTGGCCAGCAGCCGCTCGGCCAGGGGCACGATATCGGCCGGGCGCTCGCGCAGCGGCCGCCAGGCCAGGGGAAAGACCGACAGGCGATAGTAGAGGTCCTCGCGGAAACGCCCGGCGGCCACTTCGCCGGCCAGATCGCGGTTGCTGGTGGCCAGCACGCGAATATCCAGGCTGATCGGCTTGCGCGCCCCGACGCGCTCCACCTCGCGCTCCTGCAGCACCCGCAGCAGCTTGGCCTGCAGCGCCATCGGCATCTCGGAGATCTCATCGAGCAGAATGGTGCCCTTGTCGGCCAGCTCGAACTTGCCCGGCGCACTGGCGACGGCGCCGGTGAAGGCCCCCTTCTCGTGACCGAACAGGGTGGCTTCGAGCATGTTGTCGGGAATCGCCGCACAGTTGATGGCGATGAACGGCTGCGCCGCCCGCGGCGACTGCTGGTGGATATAGCGCGCCAGCACCTCCTTGCCGGTACCGGACTCGCCGGTGATCAGCACCGTGGAATCGCTCTGCGCCACCCGCGAGGCCAGCTCCAGCAACTGCAGACTGGCCGGTTCCAACGCCACCGGCCCATCCTGCTCGAGCGCGCTCAGGCGGCCCAGGGCATGGCGCTCGACCAGCGCCAGCAAGGCTTTCGGCTCGAACGGCTTGACCAGATAATCCGCCGCGCCCTGGCGCATCGCCTCCACCGCGCGCTCGACCGCGCCATAGGCCGTCATGAGCAGCACCGGCAGCTGGGGCTGGCGCTGACGAATCTGCGCAAGCAGCTGGTGACCGTCCATGCCCGGCATGTTTACGTCGCTGACCACCAGGCCAAACGACTCCTCGGCCAGGGCGTCCAGAGCCGCCTCGGCACAATCCACCGCCCGGTAGTCGTGGCCGGCCAGCGCCAGGGTATCGGCCAGGGCTTCGCGCAGGGCGCGGTCGTCTTCGACCAGCAGAACTTTGGCAGCCATGGGAATCACTCCTGAATCAAGGGTTGTGCCGCGCGGATCAGCGGCAGAATCAATAGGGCGCAGGTACCGCGGCCGGGCCGCGACTGCAGGCGCAGCTCGCCCTGATGGGCGCGCGCGACCGCCTTGACCACCGCCAGGCCAAGCCCGGTGCCGGTGGCCTTGGTGGTGAAGAAGGGTTCGCCCAGGCGCGCCAAAGTGGCGCCATCTATACCCGGGCCGTTGTCGCTGATGCACAGGTGCAGCGCGTTGCCGCGGCGATACAGATGGACTTTCAGTCGCGCCTCGCGGCCGGCCGCCTGGATGGCGTTGTCCAGCAGGTTGAGGGCCGTGCCGACCAGGGTGTCGCGATTGCACAGCAGCTCGCCTTCGCGGGCATCGCACTGCCAGCGCACCGTCATGCCCTGGACATGGGACTCCCCCGCCGCCCGCAAGGCGTCGAACAACGCCTTGGGAGCCAGGCGATCCGGCAGCGGCAGCTCGCCACGGGCGAAGATCAGCATGTCGCGCACCTGGTGCTCCAGCTCGTGCAAGCGCTCCTTCAGCCGCCCGGCGAAGCGCTGCTGCTGCTCGGCCGGCAGCACCTGCTCGGTCAGGTGGCTGGCATAAAGCAAGGCAGCGGACAGCGGCGTGCGGATCTGATGGGCCAGGGACGCGACCATCCGCCCCAGGGCCGACAGGCGCTCGTGGCGGGATAGCTGATCCTGCAGGCGACGGGTTTCCGTCAGGTCGGTGAGCAGCACCAGCTGACCGGGCTCGCCGTGCAAGGAGCGGGTGGCAATCGACAGGCGCCGGCCATCCTTCAGGGAGATCTCGTGACCGTCGTCTTCCCGTGGCGCGAAATTGCGCGCGATCACCTCGCGCCACAGCATGCCGGCCAGCGGCTGGCCCAACAGGTTGCGCGCCACCGGATTGGCTTCGCGCACCACGCCCTGGCCATCGATCACTATCACCCCGCCTGGCAGCAGGTCCAACAGGCTCTGCAGGCGATGGGCCAGGCGCTCCTTCTCGGCCAGCTCCTGCATGCGCTGGGCGCTGACCAGGGCCAGCTGACCCTTGAGCTCGGCGACCCGGGCCTCCAGCATGCTGTAGGACTCGCTGAGCTGGTTGGACATCTGGTTGAACAGGGTGAAAGCCTGTTCCAGACTGGCGCGGCCAGCCTCCTCGGCGGGGGCAGCAGGCGCCGGGAGGGCGTCAGGGGAAAGCTGGGCATTGGAATTCATGGTTCTCTCTCGTGCCGCGAGCCGTCATAAGACAGTCAGTTGCCTAAGAGATAGCAATCCCCGTGCCTAAAAAATAATCTTTATTTTTCAACCACCTAAAAAACAAAGCCGAAGCTCGTGTCAAAGCTTCGGCTTTATTGATGTCCAGCGCGCCAGTCTGCTGACTGACGCTCCGGCCGTCAGTCCTCGAGCTGGCCTTCCTCGTCGCGGCGGTTCATGCCGTACTTGCGCATCTTCTCCACCAGGGTGGTGCGGCGGATGCGCAGACGCTCGGCGGCGCGCGCCACCACGCCGGCGGCGTCGTCCAGCGCCTGCTGGATCAGGCCCTGCTCGAGGTTGCCCAGGTAGTCCTTGAGGTCCAGCCCCTCCGGCGGCAGCATCGCCGGCTTGTCCACCCCCGGCAGGCCGGAAACGATGGCGGCCCGCTCCTCCAGCTCATCGCGCAGGCTGGCGGCCAGTTGCTCGTCCTCATCGTCGACATGACGGAATTTCTTCGGCAGCTCACCGACACCGATCACGCCGTAGGGGTGCATGATCGCCATGCGCTCGACCAGGTTCGCCAGCTCGCGCACGTTACCCGCCCAGTCGTGCCGGCACAGCGACATGATCGCCGCCGAGTTGAAGCGGATGGAACCGCGCTTCTCATGCTCCATGCGCGAGATCAGCTCGTTGAGCAGCAACGGGATGTCTTCGATACGCTCGCGCAGCGGCGGCATCTCGATGGGGAACACGTTCAGACGGTAGTACAGGTCCTCGCGGAAGCTGCCCGTCTCGATCATGGTCTCCAGGTTCTTGTGGGTCGCGGCGATGATCCGCACGTCGGCGCTCTGGGTCTTGTTGCTGCCGACGCGCTCGAAGGTGCGCTCCTGCAGCACGCGCAGCAGCTTGACCTGCATCGGCAGCGGCATGTCGCCGATTTCGTCGAGGAACAGGGTGCCGCCATTGGCCAGCTCGAAGCGCCCGGCGCGACTGGTGATGGCACCGGTAAACGCGCCCTTCTCATGACCGAACAGCTCGCTTTCCAGCAACTCGGCCGGAATGGCGCCACAGTTGACCGGCACGAACGGCGCGTCGCGACGCTTGGAGTGGTAGTGCAGGTTACGCGCCACCACTTCCTTGCCGGTACCGGACTCGCCAAGGATCAACACGCTGGCCTCGGTGTCGGCCACCTGCTGCATCATCTGGCGCACGTGCTGGATGGTGCGGCTGGTGCCGACCAGGCTGCGGAACAGGTTGGTCTCGCGCTGACGCCCACGCTCACGGGCCTGGTCATACATCTCGCGGTAGACCTGGGCCCGATGCAGGGAGTCGAGCAGCTTGTTGTAGCTCGGTGGCATCTCCAGGGTCGCCAGGACGCGCCGACGCAGGTCCGCCGGCCACTCCGTACTGACCTGCTCGTCGAGCAGCAACACAGGCAGGAATTCATCCCAGGCCGCCAGATCCTTGAGCAAATCCAGGATGCCACCCTTGGCCTGCACGTCGCCGATCAGGACGCTCAAAACACCACGGCTGGACTCCAGCGGCGATACCGCATTGCGCCAGTCCTTGCTGGAGCAGGCGATGTGCTCTTCGCCCAGGAAGGCCAGGATGACAGCCAGATCACGACACCGCTCAGCGTTGTCGTCGATCAAGAGAATTTTGGTTTCACGCCACATATTGTTTTGGTCTTTTCCAGGGAGTGAAGGGGCCCACACCACCACGCAGGAGGCGCCGGCAATTGGCCGCTAGTAAAGTCAATTTCAGCAAGGCAGTCAATTTTATGGCGTGATTTTTTTGCTTCGCCCGTCGGATGGCATAAACGACTGTTTCAACAGAAAGGGATTTAGTCGGTTTCTTCCACGAAGGGCAGTGATCAGGCGGGATAAAGAGCGGCTAACACGCATAGAATACTTGGCAACTGCAGCGAGTCGGCTCAACCAAAGAGCTGATACACCTTGGCCCCCTGCTGGGACTGATTCAGTTGAATCAACTCTCCGGCCAGGCGCTTCTGCTCGGCCTGGCAGACATTGACCAGCTCACGATAGAGGTCGAGCAACTCCTGCATGCGCGCGCGGAGCACGCCTTCATCCTGCTCGGCCTCGACCATGGCATCGTCCACGGCTTGGCGGCACTGCAGGTCCAGCTCACCTATCGCCGCCCAATCCCGGGAAGCCAAGGCACTGCGCAGAGCGCTACCGGTATCTTCCAGGCGCTGGACAGTTGAACTCATGATCCTGCTCCTCTAGGTGTCGGGCCGCATCATTGGCTGATTGCGTCCCAACCGGTCTTCACTTCGCGCAACAACCCTGCGACTTCCTCGAGCGGGGCGATTTCGTTTTTCACATTTGCCTGCAGCAATCGGGTAGCCATGTACTGGTACAGACTATCCAGATTGGCGGCCAGCTCGCCACCCTTTTGCAGGTCCAGGCCCTCGCGCAGTCCGCCGATGATACCGATGGCCTTGCCGATAAGCTCCCCCTTGAGCGCAACCTGCCCCCGCTCCATTGCACCGCGAGCCTGGGCAATACGAGTCAGACCGCCATCCATCAGCATCTGGATTAACCGATGCGGGCTGGCATCCACTGCCTGGGCCTGGGTGTTGACGGTCTGATACTGCCGCATTGCTGTCATCGCGTTCATGCTCAATGTACTCCAGTGTAGTGCGGGAATACTTTATATATCGACCATGACGGAAACAGCTTTAGAGCCGGCGTGAAAAGTATCTAGTTGTTTGAATTGGCTGAAGTTAGAGCAGAAATGGGGAGGCCCGCCGGGATGGGACGGGCAGAACGCAGCGTCAGGAAGCCGCAGGCTCCAGGTCCGGGCCGATGGCAACCCAACCGTCACGAATCTGCGTCAACAGCCCCTGCACTTCCTCGAGACTGCGCGGCGTCTTGTCCAAGGCCACGCCGGCAAGGCGACGGGTGATGTAGTCGTAGAGGGCGTCGAGGTTTTCCGCGAGTTCGCCCCCCAACTGCTTGTCGAGGCTGGCCTGAAGAATGCCAATGATGGAAATCGTGCTACCGACCGCCTCCCCCCTGACGGCCGGACTGGCTTGCTGCTGTGCCAACAGGGCCACGGCAATGCGTTCCAGCGCACCATCGAGCAACAACTGGACGGCTTGATAGGGACTGACTTCCCGACCAGTGTCGACGGCTTTATAGGTATTGATCGGATTATCCACGAGTTAACTGTCCTTTCTGACTGAGCCCGGCAGGCTGCCGAGGGCTTGGGCGAGTCGCTCACTGGTCTGGTTCAACTGACCTACGAGCGCATCCATGGCATTGAACTGGGAAAACAGCCGGGTCTGCAGCTGCTCGACACGTCGGGTCAAGGCTTCGCGCTGCTTGTCGATATCGTTCAGGGTGGACTGCAGGCCGTCCATACGCTGTTCCAGCACCCCGCCGGTCTGGACGTAACCGTCGATGCGCTTGTCCAGGCGGCTCATCAAGCCGGTGTCGCCGGTGAAGAACGTGGCAACGGCATCGAAGTTGTCCTTCAGCACGGCACTCAACTTGGCGTCATCGATCTTCAGGGTGCCATCCTGCTGGGTGGTGATCCCCAGGTCGGCCAACACCCGCACGCCCCCCTGCTCAGCCGGGTTGACCAGCTCGTTGCGCATCCCCCCGACCAGCGCGCGAACCGATGCATCCCCCACCAGGCCACCGACCACCGGCGGTTTGCCTTCGCCCACCTCGACCACACTGGTCAGGTCATTGCTGGTGGTGATCAGCTTGTTATAGGCCTCGACGAACTTCTTGATGTTGCTGGTGACGCCGACCTTGTCCTGGCCGACAGTGACCGTCAGCGGCTTGTTCTCCTCGGTCTTGCCGACCAGGGTCATGGTGACGTCGGGGATGGCATTCTCTACGGTATTGCTCGAACTCTTGAGCGCAAGGCCATCGATGCTGAACTCGGCGTCCGCGGCCTGCTCCAGATACCCCGCCGCATTACCCGAGACCTGGACAGCGCCGTCGACGGTCAGCGCACTCAAGGCCGCATCGCCGGTTTCGATGAAGATATCCTTGCCCGCCCCCGTGTCCTTGGCATTGAGCACCAGGCGCGAGGTGCCGTCGGCGGGGTTGTTGACCACGTTGGCGGTAATGCCCTTGTCCTTCAACGCGGTGTTGAGCTTGTCGCGAATCTCCACCAGTGAGCTGTCCGCGGCGATCGCCACCTCGGTTCCGGCATCGGCCGCGCCCAGCTTGATCTTCAGGGTACCGCTGGCGGAGGTCGAGAAATCACTGGCCAGGGCCGCGGTGGCCACCTTGCTGCTACTGGCAAGGCGGTCGACGTCGACCTTGTAGGTGCCCCCCAGGGCAGAGGTACTGGCCGTGGCGGTCAGGGCTGAGGTATTGGAGGAAGTGGCCGTGCGCTTTTCGAACAACTCAGCGTTGTTGAGGCTCTTCATCGCCGTCTTGAAGGTGCCGAGTGCGCCCTTCAGTTGCCCCAAGGCAGAGAATTTGGTGGTCGAGGCTTTTTCCAGGCGCGCCAGCTGCGCTTCCTTGGGCGCTTTTTCCGCGCCAACCAAGGCTCCGACTATGCCATTGATATCCAAGCCGGAACCAATACCGGTTATCCCTACCATGCTAACCACCTCGTCATGGGTTTGACGCTTTCCTCAGATACTGAGCAACCAATCAAAAAGCGTGCCGATCAGGCTTCCGCCCTGAACAGCAAGCTGCGCATATCCTCCAGGCTCTCGGCCAGGCGCAACGCCTCTTCGGAAGGAATCTGCCGGATCACCTCGCCGGACACCCCATCGGTGACCTTGACCACGACCTGACCGGTCGAGTCGTCCAGGTCGAAGTTCAGGTTACGCTGGATGCTCTGCGCATACTCCTTGATGCTGGAAACCGCCGCTTCCATCGGTTGTGTCCCGAGCTCCGGCGGCGCTCCTGCCGCCTGCGCCGTTACCGGGGTGTCCGCGCGCGCAATTGACTGGACGGCATCCTTGCGCTGAGAGCGAACCACTGCGCCGTGCTGCGACAGACCCTCTACTGTGTTGATGTCCATGAGCTCACCTCAAATGGCAAAGCGGGGAGTAGCGCCAGGCACTACCCCCCGAAGATCAAGCTAACCCACCGTTCAGCTTAACGCAGGAGGCTGAGAACCGCCTGCGGCAACTGGTTGGCCTGGGCCAGGATCGCGGTACCGGCCTGCTGCAGAATCTGGTTCTTGCTCAGGTTCGCGGTTTCGGCCGCGAAGTCGGTATCCAGGATTCGGCCGCGGGACGCCGCGGTGTTTTCCGAGACGTTCTGCAGGTTGCTGATGGTCGACTCGAAGCGGTTCTGCACCGCACCCATGTTGGCGCGGGTGGTATCCACTTCGGCCAGCGCGGCGTCGAGGGTGGCGATGGCCGCCTGGGCGCCGTCCACGGTGCTGATGTCGATCTGCTCGACGGAGCTGTTGACCGCGCCGGCATCGGTACCGGCAGCGGTGTCGCCATCGGTGAAGCCCAGGTTGGTCAGGCCATTGTTGGCCGCCACGGCGCTGACGGTGACGCTGCCGGTGGCGCCCTTGTCGGAGCGCACGAACTGCACCTGGCCGTTGTCGACCGTGGCGCGCACTTCACCCTTGAGGGTGGCATTGGCGGCGAACTTCTGGTTGATGTTGT
The DNA here is from genome assembly GCF_024397895.1 of Pseudomonas benzenivorans. Taxonomy (NCBI): domain Bacteria; kingdom Pseudomonadati; phylum Pseudomonadota; class Gammaproteobacteria; order Pseudomonadales; family Pseudomonadaceae; genus Pseudomonas; species Pseudomonas benzenivorans. The sequence goes on along the minus strand of NZ_CP073346.1, from coordinate 4,141,524 downwards.
CGGCCAGGGCCTCGAGGCTGTCGTAGGTGCCGGCGTCGATGCTGATGGTCTGGGCGGCGCCGCCGTCGATGGCGATGGCGAACTCGGTGTTCGGGTTGCCCGCCGGCACGGCGGCGGTACCGGTGGTACCGGTGGTGGCGGTGGGAGTACCGAACACGCTGGAGGCGGCCGTTCCGCTGACCGCCAGGGCGTTAGCGGTGTAGAGGTTGTCGGAGCCCACGTCCACTTCGGTCAGCTGCAGGTTGCCGCTGCCGTCCAGGGAAGCGGTGACCAGACCGTTCAACGCACCGCCAGTGATCGCGGTATTGATCGCATCGCGGATCCCGGCGGCATTGGTCAGGTCGGTGTTGAAGGTAATGTTCTGGCTAGTGCCACCAAAGTCGATGGTGAGGGTCTCGGCGGCGGTGTTGGCTACTGTGGCAGTACCGGTAGCAGCGACCGGGGTTCCGAATGCGTTAGCTGCACCGTTTCCAGCAACCGCGAGATCCACGCCGCTGTACCCACTGCCGGAGACCTCAGTCAGTACCAACTCACCACCACCAGAAACAGTGGCTGTAACTTTTCCGTTTAAGTCGGTGCTAGCGGCAATCTGAGTATTTATCTCATCAGCGAGCAGCTGCGTAGAGCCATAGGTAGCCGCAGTCAGAGTTATGGATGTAGAGCCTGTGTCGGTGATGCCCGCCCCAGTGATCGTCAGTACATCGTTGCTACCAGTACCAATGACCAATGAAGCGGGTGCCGCGCCACCGGTTAGGGTCGAAGCGCTGCCCGCGACACTGTTGTCGAAGTCGGTCTTGGTCGGTGCGGCCGAGGCCACCACGGTCGACGCGGTACCGTTCACCTGCGCCGTGCCTGCGGCGCCGGCGCCGATGGTACGGGAGCTAACGGCAGCACCAGCGCTGAGCTTGGCGGCCGAGGCTTCGCGGGAGGCGGTGGTGCCCAGGTCGACGGTACGGAAGCTGGAGATGGCCACGTTGATGGTTTCGTTGGCGTTGGCGCCGACCTGGATGTTCTCCTTCAGCGAACCGTCGAACAGCTGCTTGCTGCCGAAACGGGTGCTGGTGGCGATGCGGTCCAGTTCGTTCTTCAGCTGCACCACTTCGCCGTTCAGGGCCTTGCGCTCGGAGTCGCCGTTGGAGCCGTTGGCCGCCTGCAGGGACAGGTCACGCATGCGCTGAAGGATGCCGGTGGTCTGCTGCAGGGCACCTTCGGCGGTCTGCGCCATGGAGATACCGTCGTTGGCGTTGCGCACCGCTACACCCAGGCCGCTGATCTGGCTGCTCATGCGGTTGGAGATCTGCAGGCCGGCGGCGTCGTCCTTGGCGCTGTTGATCCGCGAGCCGGTGGACAGACGCTGCAGGGAAGTGTTCAGCGCGTTGGAAGACGAGTTCAGGTTGCGCTGAGTATTGAGTGACGCAATGTTGGTATTGACGGTAAGAGCCATGATGGTGTCCTCCGAGGACTAGCGTGTTTGCCTGAGCGTGCGACCTTGGGTGGGCAGCGCCCAGGCACCCTTAAAGTTCGCATTCGAATCTTTTATCGGCGCCATTTCCGGGAGCTTTAGGTTTTTTAGCCACTCCCCCGGAAAATTATTTTCTGCTTTAGGAACATCTACTTAGCTAAAAAACCGGCGTTTTTCCGGACTTTCGACAGGTTTTCGACGCCAAAAAAACGCTGCAACTGGTCGCTGCCACCGCCGTCGCGCCCCCGAGGCGTCGACGGCGCGCGGCAGCCAAGCCGCTAGCGCAGCTTGTCGAACAGGTTGAGCCCGCTGATCTTCACGTAACTCTGCTGCGCCGCCTCGAGCACGATGGACTGGAAGGTCAGGCGCGACAACGCCTCGGGGTAATCCAGTTCGCGCAGGTCGGTCTGCACGGCCTTGTTGACCAGGCTGACGTCTTCGTTGTCGATCTGCGTGGATTCGACGACGTTCAGTCGGGCGCCTATTTCGCCGCGCACCCCGTCTACGGTGGCCATGCCGTGATCCAGGTTGGTCAGCGCCAGGGCCACCGCATCGCGTGTTTCGCGGCTGCCGGCAGGCGAGTCGGTGGCGTTCTCGAGGGCATTGCGCAGGCTGGCGATGGTCGAGAGGATGCCGACCTTGTTGGGCGGCGGGGTCGCCGGGCTGGCATCCGGGCCAGTGATGGTGAAGCTTGCCCCGGCCGCCGGCGTTCCGTTGACGTAGAAGGCCACGCCCTGGTAATGCACCAGGGTGTCCTCGCCCTGCTTGAGCCGGCCGCTGATGGCGGTGCCCAATACCGCCGGGGTATCGGGCGCTGGCGGCGCCCCGGGTATTCCGGGGGTGGTGACCGGGCGCAGGGTGTAGTTCATGGGGTCGACGGCGTCGAAGTCCAGCTGGAAGCCGTTGGCGGGAAAGGAGGCGAAAGACACCTCGTCGTCGACCAGCAGGCCGCTGACCGGCCCAGTGGGCAGCGGAGCGGGCGGCACGCTCGAATCATTGAGACTCAGGCGCCCGGCATTGATGACGTTCTCGAAGGTCTTCTTGCCGTTGTCGCTGATCGGCAGCTCGAGGGAGCTGGCCACCTGCAGCTTGCGCTGCCCTTCGTCGCCCTGGTAGCTGTAGGTGCCGTCGGCCTGGCGCACGAACGGCTGAGTCTTGCCCTGGAGCCCGGCAAACAGGTATTCGCCGCGGGCGTTACGGGTGTTCATCAGGCCAAGCAATTCTTCTTCACGGGTCCCCAGTTCGGCCGCAATGGAGCGCCGGTCGGTCTGGCTGAGCGCGCCGTTACCAGCCTGCACCGTCAGCTCGCGTACCCGCTGCAGGATGGTGTTGACCGAATTGAGCGTCACCTCCTCCTGGGTCAGGGAGTTCTTCGCCGCGGTCAGGTTGGAGCCGTACTGGCTGAGCACGTTCTGCTGCTGTTCCAGTTGCAGCAGGCGCACCGAGGCGACCGGGTCGTCCGCCGGGGTGAGGATGCGATTTCCAGTGCTGATCTGTTCCTGGGTACGGGTGACGTTGGCATAGTTGCGCTGCAGTCCCTGTACGCCATTGTTGAAGGCCTGGATGGTCGAGATACGCATGGCTTGAGCCTCGTCTGGCATTCCGGGCGCGGGTGCTGTCATGCCCCCCGCCCCGCCCTGGCCCGATGGGCAAGGGACTTGATCCGTATTACGCCCGCAGTCGGCGCGACTTATCTAAAGGTATTGATCAGGGTATCGAACAACGAGCGGGCAACTTGAATGACCTGGGCCGAGGCGTTGTAGTACTGCTCGAACTTGATCAGATTGGCTGCCTCTTCGTCGAGGTTCACTCCGGACAGGGCGTCGCGGTTGTCCGTGGCCTGCTTGAGGATGGCCCCAGTCGCTTCGCCATCCTGACGGGCCTGTGCGGTCAGGGTGCCGACGCGCTCGACCAGATCGCCATAGCCATCGGTAAAACTGACGCCGGTGGCGATGCCGGTCACGCTCGGATCGACGCCCACGGTCTGTTTGTTTTGCAGGTTGATCAACTTGAGGGCGTTACGGTTATCCGACACACCATTGGTATTGAACTCCAGGGTGAAAGAGTCGCCGCTTTCCGGCCGCCCGCTGATACTGAAGCTGACGACGTTGCCGCCGCCAAGATCCAGCGTATAGGCGTTCACCTGCCCCGGTACGAAGGCACCGGCCGGTACCCGGGTCAATCCGGCAATGGCCGTGCCTGGCGGATCCTCGAATGTGCCCGCGCCATCGTAGGTCAACCCCTGCGGCAGAGCCGCGGCAATCGCCGCGGCGTCGATCGGGCTGGCCCCCGCCGCCGTGAGCTCGGGCTGGGTAATCGCGCCGTTGCCGCGATTCTGCAGGGAGGCCCCGGCACGAGCCGGTGCGGCGAAAGCCAGCTGATCGGCCTGGGCCAATACCGCGCTTATGCTGCTGGCGCCAAGCCGGGTCGGCTGGAGCAAGAATTTGTCGCCAGTGGCGGGCGCGGCGTCCATCACCACTTCGAACCCCTGGTCTCTGCCGGCGGCATCGGCAAAGGTCAAGGTCGCCGGATAGCTGCCGGGCGCGCTCGGTGTAAGGGTCAACGCCGCGCCATCACTCAGACGCCGGGCCGTATAGTTGGTGCCATCGAACTCGAGCCGATAGTCACTGGTAGTCAGCACGCTGCTGTCGCTGATATTCAGCGCCGGCTGCGCATTGCCAGTATTAGTGGTGAACGCCTTCACCCGCAGGATCGCCGCGTTCGCATCGTTGAAGTCGCCGAACAACGCGGCGCCCACCTGCCCCTTCAGGTCCAGGCCTTGGCCCAGCTGCGTATTGACCTGATCGCTGACGGCCAACGCCAGCCGCCCCAGGGCATTGAAGGTGGTATCCAGTGCTTCGCTGCGGTAGCGAATCAGGCCGCCCAGTTCACCGCCGCTCAGCATGCTGGTGACGCCCTGACGCGAGCCGCCAGCGACCAGGTTCACCTCCAGGCGATTCGGATCACTCTGCCCGGGGGCCACCTCCAAACGGCTGCTGGCGCTGCCGACCACCAGTGGCTGACCCGAGCCGATGAACAGGTTCAGCGAGCTGTCGTCCTGCGGCACCACGGTGACGCCGATGAAGGTGGAGAGTTGGCGAATCGCCTCTTCGCGAGCGTCCAGCAGGTCGTTCGGTTGCTGGCCGTTGGAACCTGCGATGGCGATGGCATCGTTGTAGCTGGCGATCGAACCGGCCAGTCGGTTGACCTGATCGGTCACCGCAGTCATCTGCTTGTTGATGAAGCCGTTCTGCTCGTCGATGCGGTTGTAAACGGTGTTGAAGCGACGCGCCAGGCCTTCGGCCTCGGACAGCACCAGCTGCCGTGCGGGGATGTTCGAGGGGTCCTCGGCGGCGGTCTGGAGTGAAGTGAAGAATTTCTGCAGCGAAGGCGTAATGCCGGTGGTAGAACCAGCCAGCAGCGAATCGAGTTGCTCGATCTGGCTCCTGTAGGCCTGCACATCACTGTTGAGCGCCGTACTGCTGCGCACCTGGGTGCCGAGGAATTCACTGTAGCTGCGGCGAATATCCACCAAGGTGGTGCCCGAGCCGATATAGCCGGCGCCGCTGAAGCTCGGCACCCGGGTGGCCTGCACGCTGTCCTGACGGGAGAAGCCCGGGGTGTTGACGTTGGTGATGTTGTGGCCGGTGACCGCCAGCGCGGTCTTGTTCGCCGACAGGCCGGACAGGCCGATGTTCAGTAGGTCCGCCATGTTTCAGCCTCAGGTCCTGGTGGTGCTGCTGTCGGCCGCCGCCACGGCCTGGTAGGTCTGCATCTGCCGGGCGATCTGCGCGACCTTGCGCGCGTACTGCGGGTCGGTGGCGTAACCGGCCTGCTGCAGTTCGCGGACGAAGCGCTCGGGGTTGTCGGTGGCATTCAGGGCCTTTTCGTAACGGCCATTGCTCTGCAGGAAGCTCACGTAATCCTCGAAGCTCTGGGCGAAGGAGTCGTAGGCGCGGAACGAGGCCGCTTCCTTCACCGCCTTGCCACCCTGGTACTCGGTGGTCAGCACTCGCGCCGACTCGCCGTCCCAGCTGTTGTGGCTCTTGATGCCGAACAGGTTGTGGCTGCTGCTGCCATCCTGCTGACGGATGATCGACTTGCCCCAGCCGGTCTCCAGGGCCGCCTGGGCCACCAGGTAGCGGGCCTCGACGCCGATCTTCTCGGCGGCCTTCTCGGCCATCGGCAGCATGGCCGCGACGAACTCCTGGGGCGAGCTGAACACCGACTTGCCCGATGCCAGGCGGCGGCCGCTGATGGCATCGCTGTCGCCCAGGCTCAGGGCCTTGTCCTTGGGGGCGGCGAAGGCCTGGGCGGGAATCCAGTCCTCTTTCGCCAGGGCCTGGCCCTCGGCGGCGCCGGCCGCCGGTACGATGCCGGCGAGCAGGCGGTCGTTCAGCTTGCCCGGCAGGGCCAGGCGGCGCTGGTTGATCAGGGCCATGTCATCGCGCGCGCTGTCGACCTTGGCCAGCGGCTTGCTCGGTGCGCTTGGCGCCGGCGCATCGACCTGGGCGAACGGATTGGGCCGATCACTCGCCCCTTTCATCTTCGACATCTGTCGCACCAGCACATCGGCCAGGCCGATGCCGTTCTGGTTGTTCGACAGGGTCACCGACAGCTGCTGGTCGTGCATGTCCTGGTAGGTCTTGCCCTCGTTGCTGTTGAGGTAATTGCCTTCGCTGAACACCTCGTTGGCCGAGCGCATGGCCTTGAGCATTTCATTGAGGAACAGCGACTCGAACTCCTGGGCCACCTTGCGTATGTTCTGTTCGCTGTCGCCGCCGACCTTGAACTGACTGAGGCGATTGAGGTCGGTGAAGGCGCCGCTGTCCAGCGGGCTCTTGCTGTTGCCGAGCAGGCCGGCTGAGAATCGAGAATCCATGGTCGCCTCCTTAGATCACGATCAGGTCGGCCTGCAGGGCGCCGGCTTGCTTGAGCGCCTCGAGGATGGCCATGAGGTCGGAAGGGGCGGCGCCGACCTGGTTCACCGCGCGGACGATCTCGTCCAGGGTGGTGCCGGGGCCGAACTTGAACATCGGTTTGGCCTCCTGATCGGCGTTGACCCGCGAACGGGGCACCACCACGGTCTGGCCGCCGGACAGCGCCTCGGGCTGGCTGACGATCGGGTCTTCGGTGATGGTCACGGTGAGGCTGCCGTGGGTCACCGCCGCCGGCTGCACGCGCACGTTCTGGCCGATGACGATGGTGCCGGTGCGCGAGTTGATGATCACCTTGGCTACCGCCTGACCGGGGTTGACTTCCAGGTTCTCGAGGATCGACAGGTAGTCGACCCGCTGGTTGGGATCGAGCGGCGCGCTGACCCGCACCGAGCCGCCGTCGAGGGCCTGGGCCACGCCCGGGCCGAGCAGGTCGTTGATCTGGTCGACGATGTTCTTGGCCGTGGTGAAGTCCGGACGATTGAGGTTGAGGGTCAGGCTGTTGCCCTGGTCGAAGCCGCTCGGCACCGGCCGCTCGACCATGGCGCCACCGGGAATGCGCCCGGCCGACGGGACGTTGACGGTGATCTTCGAGCCGTCGCCGCCCTCGGCATCGAAACCGCCGACCACCAGGTTGCCCTGGGCGATGGCGTAGACGTTGCCGTCGATGCCCTTGAGCGGGGTCATCAGCAGGCTGCCGCCGCGCAGGCTCTTGGCGTTGCCGATCGAGGAGATGGTGATGTCGATGGTCTGCCCCGGCTTGGCGAATGCCGGCAGGTCGGCGTGCACCGACACCGCGGCGACGTTCTTCAGCTGCACGTTGCCGCCGGCCGGCACCTTGATGCCGAACTGCGCCAGCATGTTGTTGAAGGTCTGCACGGTAAAGGGCGTCTGGGTGGTCTGGTCGCCACTGCCATTGAGACCGACCACCAGGCCGTAGCCAATCAGCTGGTTGCTGCGAACGCCCTGGATGCTCGCCAGGTCCTTGAGCCGCTCGGCCTGGGCGATGCCGGCGAGCAGCAGCAGGCAGAGGATTGAAATCAGTCGTCTCATGATCGGCTACCTGCTTAGAACGGGAACAGCGGGCTGAGGAAGAAGCGGTCCAGCCAGCCCGGCTGACTGGCATCGGCGAACGCGCCGGTGCCCGAGTAGGTGATGCGCGCATCGGCAATGCGCGTGGAGGAGACCGTGTTGTCCGTGCTGATGTCGTCGGAACGCACCAGACCGGCGATGCGGACCAGCTCGTCGCCGGTATTGAGGGTCATCCACTTCTCGCCGCGCACCGCCAGAATGCCGTTGGGCAGCACCTCGGCGATGGTCACGGTGATCGAGCCGGACAGGCTGTTGCCCTGGGCCGCCTTGCTGTCGCCCTTGGTGTCACGGTTGGCGCCGTACTCGGCACTCAGGCCCAGGTCCTCGGCGCCGAGCGGGTTGAGGATGTTGCCCGAGCCCGGGTTGCGCATCGATACGCCGCCGCCGAACAGCGAGGTCAGGCCGATACTGGCGCTGCTGTCCTTGCCGATCTGCGAGCCGGCATTCTTGCTGGCCTGGGTGCGTTCGTTGAGGCTGATGGTGATGATGTCGCCGACACGGAAGGCCTTGCGGTCGCCGTACAGGTTGTTCTCGAAACCGGCCTGGTAGATCGAACCGTTGTTCTGCGCCGCCGGCAGCGGCGTGCGCGGCAGCACCGGCGCGTAGTAGGGATCGTCCGGCTTTGGCGGTGGCGACACGCAGCCGCTCAGGGCCGCCACCACGAGCATCGAGAGCACAATATTCAGCCGGTTCATAACCACTACCTCACGGCGTTGCATAGTGAGCCGGGGCCGGACCGAAGCCCTGCCCAAGCCTTAAAGATTCTGAGAGACGAAGGACAGCATCTGGTCGGCGGTGGAGATGACCTTGGAGTTCATCTCGTAGGCGCGCTGGGTGGTGATCATGTTCACCAGCTCCTCGACCACGCTGACGTTGGAGTTTTCCAGGGTGTTCTGCAGGGTCGTGCCCAGGCCGTTGAGACCCGGCGTGCCGACCTGCGGGGCGCCACTGGAGGCGGTCTCCAGGAACAGGTTGCTGCCGATTGCCTCCAGGCCCGCCGGGTTGATGAAGTCGGCGGTCTGCAGGTTGCCGACGATCTGCGGCTGCGGGTTGCCGGCGGTAGTCACCGACACGGTGCCGTCCTCGCCCACGGTGAAGGTCTTGACCTCGTTGGGCAGCACGATGGCCGGCTCCAGGGCAAAGCCATTGGAGGTGACCAACTGACCATCGGAGTTCAGGTGGAAGCTGCCGTCGCGGGTATAGCCCACGGTGCCGTCGGGCATCAGCACCTGGAAGAAACCACGGCCATTGATGGCCATGTCCAGTGGCTGCTCGGTGGTCTGCAGGCTGCCCGCGGTGAAGATCTTCTGCGTGCCGACCACCCGCACACCGGTACCCAGCTGCAGACCGGAGGGCAGCTGGCTGTCCTGGCTGGACTGGCCACCCGGCTGACGCCGCACCTGATAGAGGAGGTCTTCGAACTCGGCCCGATCGCGCTTGAAGCCGGTAGTCGAAACGTTGGCCAGGTTGTTGGAAATGGTGGTCAGGTTCATGTCCTGGGCGGACAGACCGGTTTTGCTGACCCACAGTGCCGGAAGCATATCGATTCTCCTCGGGTGCCGTTTTCACGGCGCCGCGTGCTGGTAATTAGCTAATCTGCAAAACCCGCGCCATGGCCGAGGCATTGTCCTCGGCGGTGCGCATCATCTTCACTTGCAGTTCGAACTGGCGGGACAGGGAGAGCATCGCGGTCATCTCCTCGACGGCATTGACGTTACTCGACTCGAGAAAGCCCGAAGTCACCCGTACCGCGGCATCGGCCAGGGGCTGTGGGCCGTCGAAGCGCATCAGGCCGTCTTCGCCCTTGCTCATCTGCTTGAGGTCGGGGTTGACCAGTTTCAGACGGTCGACCTCCGCCAGCACGTTTGGCGCCTCGCCGAGGGCGCGGATGCTGATGGTGCCGTCCTGACCGATTTCGATTTTCTGCTCCGGCGGCACGGCGATCGGCCCGGCATTGCCCAGCACCGGCAACCCGCTGCCGGTGCGCAACATGCCCAGGGCATCGATGTTCAGGCTGGCGGTGCGCACATACGCCTCACTGCCGTCGGCCGCCTGCACGGCCAGCCAGCCCTCCCCGCCAACCGCCACGTCCAGGTCGCGCCCCGTCTCCTGCAGAGCGCCAGGGGTGAAGTCGGTACCGGGACGCTCGCTCATGGCGTAGACCCGCGCCGGAAAAGTGTCGCCGAACACCGGCATCGAACGCGCCTGCTCGAAGTCACGGCGAAAGCCGGTGGTGGAGATGTTCGCCAGATTGTTGGCGTGGGCACGCAGGGCCAGGGTGTTGTTCTGGGCGCCGGTCATGGCGACATACAGCATCTTGTCCATGTTTCCTCCGAGGTGGGCTTGCCGCCCGCTGCTCTATACAGAGACTTCAGCAAGCAACGTGCCACACTCGAATAAAAACACTAAGACACTGAATTTTATGGTTTTTTATAAACGAAAAAGGCTCCTGAAGGAGCCTTGCAAACTGGGTTCGGCGAGTTATTGCCGCCAGCGGCAAGTGCTAGTTGCCCGGCTGGCGGCGTGACGGCCGCTCATCAACGGAGATTGATGATGGTCTGGGTCACCGCGCTTTCGGTTTCGATGGTCTTGGCATTGGCCTGGTAGTTGCGCTGAGCGACGATCAGGTTGACCAGCTGATCGGACAGCTCGACGTTGGAATCCTCCAGCGCACCGGACTGCAGGGCACCGAGGGTACCGCTGCGCGGCGTACCGATTACCGGTTCACCCGACTGGAAGGACTGCGCCCAGGCCGTCTTGCCGACCGGCGTCAGGCCTTGCATGTTGGCGAAACTGGCAAGCACCACCTGGCCCTGTATCCGTGATTGGCCATTGGTGTAGCGAGCGAAAATAACCCCTGCATCATCGATTTCCAGCCCCGCCAACTGACCCGTGGTGTAGCCATCCTGGCTGACACTGGTGACCGCGAAGGCGTTATTAGCCTGAGTAGTGCCACGAAGATCGATCTCGACTCCGCCAGTGTTTGCAACCGCACCATTGGGCGACCATACCGGCGGGTTCGAATTATCGGCGGCGGCAGGCACCCAACCATTGAGGGTAAATCGTCCGGTGGCCGGATCTACCGCAAAGTCCGCTGTGCCATTGGCGTCGTAATCGCCAGATGCAAGGCTGGCGATATCCAGTTGACCGCTGGTGGTAAACCCGACGGACATCGAATAGGGCTCGGTGGAGGTGGGGTCGGCCGGGTTGCGCCCACCGATCAATACGTTCATCTGCCACTGGTTGGCGCCAGTCTTGACGAAGTATTGCGTCAGCACATGGGCGTTGCCCTGGGTGTCATAGACGTTGGTCGAAGTCGAAGAATTGTATGTGGTCGGATCGGCCGGATCGAAGGTGGCATTCGCCGCCGCCCTGGCCCCCGCGAGTTCCCCCGGCGTCGGGTTTGTCGGATCCGCAGCGCCGGCGATCGAGGCGTCGTAGGCGCCCTGCCAGGACGACGGCACCTTGTTGCTGGAGTTCAGGTTCAGTTGCTGTCTCATCGCTGCCGTCGCTCGCGGCGACTGACTGGCCGAGTCGACGCGAAGATCACTGACGACACCGCTCTGCAGGTTGCCGTTGGCATCCACCGGATAGCCCTGCAGACGATGGTGGAAGTTGTTCTCGATGTAGCCCTCTCGATCCGTACCAAAATAGCCGGCTCGCGTGTAACTGATTTCGCCGTTGTTGCTGGTCCGGAAGAATCCGTTTCCGTTGATGGCTAGATCCAACGGGTTCTGCGTGTAGTTGACGTTCCCCTGTTTGAATAGCTGTGAAACTCCCCCAAGCAACACCCCACTGCCAGTCGGATTAGAGCCGCTCCCCTGCACCGACGCAGCATAAACATCGGCGAACTCAGCACGCGACTGCTTGAAACCAGCCGTACCGGCATTGGCAATGTTGTTACCGGTGACATTGAGATCGCTGGTTGCGGCACGCAAGCCGCTTAGCCCGATATTGAACGCCATGGAAGTCTCCTTTGCCGGTCCGGCCGGCGATTTAAGCCTGTGGGTTACTGACCGATGACCTGCACCTGGGACAGCGGCACGCTGCCGAGCCCGGCCAGGTTGAGCGTCAACTCGCTGCCGCCCAGGGTGACGCTGTCGACGTTGGCCGGCAGCAGGGTGTACAGCCCCTTGGTCTCACCGTCATAAGTCGCCTGCGCCTCGAATTTGTAGCTGCCGGGCGGCAATGGGTTGCCGCTCGAATCCTTGCCGTCCCAGATAAAGCTGACGTTGCCGGCAGCCTGCTCGCCCAGGTTGATTCGGCTCACCGCCGTGCCCGCCTTGTCGTAGACGTTGACGTAGACGTTGCTGCTGGTGGTCGGCAGCACCAGACTGGCCTTGAAGCTCTCGCTGGTATCGACCACCGCCTTGTCGGTCGGCACTATGACCTTGCGCCCTACCAGCGAAGACGCCTGCAGCGCTTGGGACGACTGGTAGCCGGACAGCAGCGAACTCATGCTGCTGTTGAGCTTCTCCACCCCTTCCACCGTGCTGAACTGGGCCAACTGGGCAATGAACTCGCCGTTGCCCTGGGGCTCCAGCGGGTTCTGGTTGTTCAGCTGGGCCACCAGCAGGTTGAGGAATTCGTTCTTGCCGAGCTCCTTCTTCTGGCCGACCTCCTGGTTGATCTGGTACTGGTCGAGTGCGGAACTGACACCACTGACGCTGCTCATCCTTTAATCCTCGCTGGTGGCCTACTGACCCAGGGTCAGCACGCGCTGCATCATTTGCTTGGCGGTGTTCATCATTTCCACGTTGGTCTGGAAGGCGCGACTGGCAGAAATCATGTCGGCCATTTCCTCGACCACGTTGACATTGGGGTAGTACACGTAGCCGTTTTCATCGGCAGCCGGATGGGTCGGCTCGTAGCGCGGCGTCAGTTCACCCTGGTCCTCGACGATGCCCAGCACCTGGACCCCCGCACCGGCCTGATCCTGCTCGGCGAACAGCGAACCGCGGTCGCCGTCCAGCGATTGCTGGAACATGGTGGCGAACACTGGGTGGCGCGCCCGATAGGTCTGATCGACGCTCGACGACACCGTTTCGGCGTTGGCGATGTTGCTGGAGATGGTGTTCAAGCGAGTGCTCTGGGCACTCATGCCGGTACCGGCGATATTGAAGACACTGGCGAGTGACATGGCATCGTTCTCCTTTAATCGCCGCGCAGGGCGCTGACCAGCCCTTTGAACTTGCTGTTGAGGAAGGTGAAGCTGGCCTGGAAGTTCACCGCGTTTTCCGCGTAGTTGGACTGCTCGACCTGCAGGTCGACGGTGTTCTGGTCGATCGAGGCCTGGAAGGGCGTGCGGTAGGCCAGTTCGGCCCCGCCGATGGCCATACCTTCGGCGGCGATATGCCGGCTGTCGGTACGCTTCAGGCCGACCGCATCACGCTGGGTCTTGGCACTCTGTTCGGCCAGCACCGAGGCGAAGTCCAGGTCGCGCGCCTTGTAGTTGGGCGTATCGGCGTTGGCCATGTTGTTGGCCAGCACCTCGGCGCGCTGGCCGCGAAAGCCCAGTGCCTGTTCATGGATGCCAAGTGCGCGGTCGAAACTGATGCTCATGATCGGGAACCCTTGCCGTTAGGCCTGCCTGTTTTCCGTGCAAGACATACAGCAAGGTGTGTGCCAATTAATTTAATCTTTATTTTTCAATAACTTACGATTAAAAAAGATACGCTTGCCGGCCTGAGCGGCAAGGCATTTCCGCCCACTGGCAAGCAAAGCGGCAATCCAATAGACCGGTTGCCGCCGGCCAGAACGAAAAACGGGAGGCCATTGGCCTCCCGTTCTGCTTGAGTCGACGCTCGCGAAGCTGGCGACTCACTTCACCTTGTAGATGATGCCCGGACTGCACTGGACCATCTGATAACGCTCAGGCAAGCCATTGAGCGCCTCGGATGCGCCGAGAAACAGATAGCCGCCGGGCTTCAACATGGCATGGATGCGCGTCAGGATGTCCTTCTTCACCTCGGCCGAGAAGTAGATCAGCACGTTGCGGCAGAACACCACGTCGAACTTGCCGAGGCTGGCGTAACTGTCCAGCAGGTTCAGCGGGCGAAACTCGACACGACCCTTGATCGCCGGCTTGACCACCCAACGCCCCGGCCCTTTCGGGTCGAAGTAGCGCTGCAGACGCTCCTGAGAGAGGCCACGCCCCATCGCCAGGCTGTCGTATTCGCCGGACTTGCAGTTGGCCAACATCGACGGCGACAGGTCGGTGGCAACAATCTGCACACCGGCCTTGAGCTGACCGAGATTGGTCTTTTCGAACTCATCGATGCTCATCGACAGGGAGTAGGGCTCCTGACCGGAAGAGCAGGCGGCCGACCAGATCCGCAGACGCTGACCGGGACTGGCTTTGATCAGCTCGGGCAGCACCCGGTTCTTCAGCACTTCGAACGGGTAGGTATCGCGGAACCACAGGGTTTCGTTGGTGGTCATGGCATCCACCACCTGCTCGCGCAAACCACTGCGCGGCTGGCTTTGCATGCGCTGCACCAACTCACCCAGGCTCTTGATGGCATGCTGGTCCATCAGTTTGTTCAACCGGCTGGACACCAGGTACTGCTTGTTGCTGCCCAGCAGAATGCCGCAGGCTTTTTCCAGGAACACCCGGAACTGCTCGAAATCCAAATTACCTGAAGACACTCGCGAGGCCTCGCCGATCATAGTGTTGTGCCAAAAGACGCGCCCTCAGCCCCCGTCCACCACATTGATGCGCTCAACCACCCGCGACGCCAGGTCATCAGGGCGGAACTTGGCCAGAAAATCATCGGCCCCCACCTTCTTCACCATGGCTTGGTTGAACACCCCAGAGAGCGAAGTATGCAGGATGATGTGCAGTTTCTGCATGCGCGGATCCGCACGAATCTCCGCGGTCAGCGTATAGCCGTCCATTTCCGGCATCTCGATGTCGGAGATCAGCATGAGAAATTCATCAGCCGGGTTCTTACCCTCCTCGACCATCGCCTTCAGATAGTCCAGCGCCTGGCGACCATCGTTCAACGCCACCACCTCGACCCCGACGGTCTGCAGGCAACGGGTGACCTGCTTGCGTGCCACCGAGGAGTCGTCGCAGGTCAGCACCCGCTTGGTCATCGCCTTGGCCTGCACCTGCTGGTTCAACACCCCGTCCGAGATGACCTCGGACGTGGGCGCCACTTCGGCGAGAATCTTTTCCACGTCGATGATTTCCACCAGCTGCTGATCCAGATGGGTCACCGCCGTGAGGTAGTGATCGCGACCCGCACCCTTGGGTGGCGGATGGATCCCTTCCCAGTTCATGTTGACGATGCGTTCCACCGAGTGAACCAGAAAGCCCTGAACCTTGGTGTTGTATTCAGTGATGATGACGAAGCTGTTCTCCAGGCTTCTCAGCGGGGCCTTACCGGTCGCCATGGAAAGGTCGAGAATGGGGATGGTGCCGCCTCGAATACTGGCGACCCCACGCACCACCGGGCTGGACTTCGGCATGATGGTGAGCTTGGGGCACTGCAGCACCTCCTTCACCTTGAATACGTTGATCCCGTAAAGCTGGCTGCCGTTGAGACGAAACAGCAGCAACTCCAAACGATTCTGTCCTACCAGTTGAGTTCGCTGGTTTACCGAATCCAATACACCGGCCATGCCCAAACTCCTTTGGTTTGAGTAGCGAACATTGTGCTCAGCGTAGCAGGCGGCACGGGCCTTGCTTTTTACTCAGCATGAACGCAAAAACGACGATTTTTCGGCACGCTTGGGTTAAACGCCGCCACCTGCTGGCAGTTTTACCTGCAATGCTCGTGCTCGGCTACAGCCCCCTGGCAGCAACCGCGGCAACCTTGCCTGAGCAGCTTATCGGCACCACTCAGGCTTTTCTTGAGCAGACCGTGAGCGACTATCTGCAGCGTAGCGACATAAAGGGTCGACACGAGATTGAGATCAATCGGTTGGACTCGCGCCTGCGCCTGCCCGCCTGCGACAAGGAATTGACAAGTTCTCTGGAAAGCCCGGCCGAACCCATTGGCCGCGTGACCGTGCGCGTGCGCTGTCCAGGCAGCGCACCCTGGACGGTGTTCGTTCCGGGCCAGGTCCGCCTCTACCGCGAGGTGGTGATCGCCAGCCGCCCCCTTAAACGTGACAGTGTGCTGACGGAAACGGACGTCGCCCTGGCCGAACGCGACCTCGGCTCACTCAGCCAGGGCTATCTGACGGCGCTGAGGCAGGCGCTCGGCAAAAAACTGACGCGACCACTGCTGCCCGACCAGGTGGTGCAGCCCGTGCACGTCGAGGCAGCGGAGGTCATTCGACGCGGCGATCAGGTGGTTATCAGCGCGCGTAGCGGCACCGTCAACGTGCGCATGCCCGGCGAGGCCCTGTCGGACGGCGCTATCGGCAGGCAGATCCGAGTGCGCAACCAGCGCTCCAAGCGAGTGATCCGAGCCCGCGTGACCGGCCCCGGCCAGGTTGAAGTGGCCATGTAGGCATGATTCTTGTTTAACCTTTGGCTGACGATTACCGCGCTGTGTTTTAGACTGTTGCTTGACGCACAATTTATTGCTCAGTTGCCCTAAAGCTTTCCGCAGCTCGGCCGACAAGCCAGATAAGCGTCCAAACACTGCTCGAGGTTTTGCCCCATGGTCATCGATTTCAACCGGCCGAATAGCGCCAGCACGCCTGCCAACGCAGGACGTACCGGCAACGCCCAGTCAGCGGGCCGCAGCGACGCCACTGGCGCGAAGCAGCCCGCCTCGGCCGAGCAGGCAGAACCCAAGCAGGGCGGAGAATCCGTGCAACTCAGCCGCGAAGCGCAGCAGCTGCAGAAGATCGGCGACACGCTGCGCGACCTGCCTGCCGTCGATAAAGAGCGCGTTGCCCAGATCAAGCAAGCGATTGCCGATGGCAGCTACCAGGTCGACAGCCAGCGCGTTGCCGGAAAACTGCTCAACTTCGAATCCCAGCGCTAGTCCAAGGGCTGCGCTGGGGGCACTGGACGCCTCACTCCCCCAAGAGCCCGCCATGCACGATACGACCCTGTTAAATCTGTTTATCGACGATATCGGCGTTGCCGAGCAGTTGCTTAGGCTGATTGACGACGAATTCCAAGCCCTCGGTGAGCGTGACCTGGTCCGCCTGCAGAGCATCCTCGCGGACAAGCAACCCCTGCTTGCGCAACTAGACCAGCATGGCAAGGCTCGCAGCCAAGCACTGCGCGACCTGCAACTGAGTGCTGATCGCGCTGGCCTGCAGTTGCTGGCAGAACGATCCGCACACGGCTCGGAGCTGCTCGCCAGCGGCGACGAACTCAACGCCCTGCTCGAGCGCTGCCAAGCCGGCAATCTGCGCAATGGCCGCTTGATCCGGGCCAGCCAGGCCTCGAACAGCAGCATGCTCGGAATTCTGCGTGGCGGCGAAACGCCGAACACCTATGACAGCCGCGGCGGCGCCGCTAGAATCGGCCAGCAGCGCCCACTTAGCCAGGCCTGAATACCTATAACAAGGTGCGGGGACATACGCTCAAGATGCCAGTATGTTAGCGCCCCAGCATTTGCTCGGAGATTTCTGGACCGTGTCCAATCCCTTTATCGAGGACGATGGCCCGCAACCGCCCAAAGTGCTCAAAACACCGATTGAAATCGTTGCCGTCCTCCGCCAACTGCAGCAGGCTCACGACCCCCTGATCATTACCTTTCACGAGCGCAATCAGCGCTTTCAGAGCTACCTGATCGAAGCCGACCGAGAAAGATCCCGCCTGTATCTCGACGAAATGATTCCCAGCGACGGTGAGCGCTACCTCCTCAACGGCGAGGCCTTTCGTATCGAGGCCTACCACGAGGGTGTTCGTGTGGCCTGGGAGTGCCAGCAGAGCGTGCAGATCGTAGAGCACCAGGAGGCGCGCTGCTACCTGAGCCCGATGCCGAGCGAAGTGCATTACCACCAGCGGCGCAATGCCTACCGGGCGCAGCTGAAGCAATCCGAGCAGGTCAGCATCCAGTTGGCCGGTGCCAAGCTGAGCAAACCTATCAATGGACAAATGCTGGACATCTCCGCGACCGGCTGCAAACTGCGCATGCCCGGTGACGTCACCCAGCGCCTGCAGAGCGGCCAGGTCTACGATCGCTTTTCCGCCCAGCTACCATTCGGCACCATGACCACGGCAGTGGAGCTGCGCCACACGCAGTACGAAGAAAAGCTCGACATGACCTTCGCCGGCGTGCGCTTTCATCGCATGAGCGGCCTGGTGCAACGCCAGGTCGAGCGCTTCGTCTACCAGCTGCAGCGTGAAGCCCGGCGCATCGAAGGCGACGGCCTGTTCTAACGGCCCGAGCCTCTAGACTCTAATACCCAGCGCTGCCAGGCGCGGCAGGTCCTCGGGGCGGTCGACGTCCCACAACACGGGCAGCAGCTGATGACTCCAGTCCAGCTGCTGCAGGCGCTCGCGGGTCAGGCTCAACACCCGATCCGTGCCCCAGGGCATGGCCTCGAACAGCCGCGGATCGACGCGGCGCAGCCCAAGCAGGACATAGCCGCCATCCTCGGCCGGCCCCAATACCACCGACTGCGCATGCAGGGCGATACAGGCGCCACTGAGGTACTCGCCATCCAGTGCCGGGCAGTCATTGCCGATCAACACCACCGCATCGCTTTCCGCCAGTCCCAGCGCGGCGATCCAGCGCATGCGCTCCCCCAGATCGCCCGCCGGCTGCTCGACCAGCGTCCAGCCCAACTGGTCGGCCAGCGTCTGCAGTTCCGTGTCGGGACTGTCGTCCAGCCACAGGAAGCGTTCACTGAATCCGTCTGACGGCAACTGCAGCGCCCGCTCGAGCAGGGTTCGCTGCAAGTCGCAGGCCCCCTCCTCGCCCAACGCAGGAATCAAACGGGTCTTCACCCGCCCCGGGACTGGCAGGCGGGCCAGCATATGCAAGGAAATCGACAGACTCATGGCCGTGACCCTCGGTGATAGGCGCGCGCCAACTGGTGAGGACTGACGCCACAATAGTAGGCCAGTCGAAGCCGCCACATGAGCAATACAGTACGCCAAATGCCATGACGCTCCCAGCGCCGACTGGACGTCAACAGCGCAGTGTGCAGGCAACGCGGACGCGCCAGGCGCTTCAACCGGCGACTGAGGTCGAGGTCTTCCATGAGCGGAATGTCCGCGTAGCCGCCCAGGCGCTCGAACGCCTCGCGCGCGACGAAGATGCCCTGATCACCGCTGGCCACGCCGGTCAACCGCGAGCGCAGACTGATCATGGTACCGATCAGGCGCAGCGCCAGCCCGTCGCCCGACAAGCGCACATCGAAGCGCCCCCATAGCGGACGCTGGCTCAGCACATCGAGCAAGTCGCGAATGGCGGCGGTATCAATTCGGGTATCGGCGTGCACGAACCACAGGTAGTCGCCTCGGGCGACAGCGGCGCCGGCATTCATCTGCAGCGCCCGTCCGGGCGCCGACCTCAGCAACCGGTCGACGCGCTCCCTCGCCAGGTCGCAGGTCGCATCCTGACTACCGCCATCGACCAGGATCAGTTCTGCGCCGGCCGTCCGCAAAGGCGCCAGATCGGCCAGCAGCTGCGGCAGCGCCAGCGCCTCGTCTCGCGCCGGCACAATCACGCTGAGCAGCGGCATCAGGGACGAGGGGCCTGCTCCGCCGACGCCTCACCAGCGGCACCGGCATCCGGTTCGACAACCGCATCGTGCATCTGATCATGTACCACCTGCTCGTCGACGCGCGGGTCCAGCGCCGCCATCAGCGGCGAGCTGGCCGTGCTGTCGGGCATCGGGATGTGATGCAGCGGCGCATCGTCGACCTGGTGCAGATGGGTGACCTTCTTCGGACTCACCCGCACCACCAGAATCAGCGCGCAGGCGCAGACGAAGGCATAGAGCATGTTGGCGCCCCAGAAGCGCATGAGCACACCGGCGAGCAGCGGGCCGATACTGGCGCCGACGCCATAGGTGACCAGCAGCATCGCCGTCAGCGACACGCGCCGCTCGCCCTCGACATGATCGTTGGCCAGCGCCACCGCCAGCGGGTACAGGCTGAACTGCAATAGGCTCACGGCAAAGCCGACACCGAAGAGCATCAGCAGCGGCACCTCGGCCAGCAGCGCCAGGGGCAGGGCCGCCAGCGCCATCAACGCGGCGCAGCCACGGATCAGCACCACCCGGTCACGACGGTCCGACAGCCAGCCGAGCGGCCACTGCACCACCAGGCCGGCGAGAATGCAGAAACCCATGAACATACCGACCTGCTCGGTGGGCATGCCCAGACGCTTCGCATACAGGGGCGCCAGACCGTAGAACGCGCCGATCACCAGGCCGGCGACGGCGATGGTGGTCAGCGACAGCGGCACCCGCTTGATGAAGAAACGCATTTCCAGCGGCGCCGGATGCAGGGGCGCGGGGTGCAGCTTGCGAGTCAGGGCAACCGGCACCAGGCACAGGGCAAAGCACAGGGCCACCAGCATCAGCAGCTCAAGCCCCAGGGCCGGATGCACCACCAGGACCAGCTGACCCAGGATCAGGCCGAAATAGGAAGCCGCCATGTAGCCGGCGAAGACCAGACCACGCTGGCTGGTTTCGGCCTGCTCGTTCAGCCAGCTTTCGATCACCATGTACTGGCACATCATGCCCAGGCCCACCACGAAGCGCAGCAGCAGCCAGATCGGCAACCAATCGGTCAGGCCATGGCCGAGCACAGCGGCGGTAATCACCCCGGCACAGGCCACGTAGGCGCGGATATGGCCGACCCGGGCGATCAACCGGTGACCCTTCTTGCCGCCCAGAACCAGCCCCAGGTAGTTGGCCGCCATCAGGGCACCGACCCACAGGCCGTCGGCGGTCTCCGCCAGGCGCAAACCCAGGTAGGTACTGAGCAGACCCGACCCCAAGAGCATCAACAGGGTGGCGAAATACAGCGAGCGAAACGACTTCCAGATCAGGCGCATGGGGCTTCGGGGACTTCCTTGATTGATGGCCCGGATGCCTGGTGCAGCAGTCCGGCCGGAATGGGTAGTGGGCTCAATAAGAAACACTGACGCTACAAGACGCAAGAAAACGCGGCCGAGATACAAGCAACGGCCTTTCGCCTTACAGCGTAGCCAATCTGACCAGCAGAAGCCCCCTCGCGCACGCCGCAGGCGGACAGCACCGCGGCAACCGCGCTGGCGCGCGCCACGCGACCTTAAGCCGGTGCAGCCAGCACCCGCCGCTCCCAAGGGGTGATCTCGTCGAAAAAGCTGTTCATCTCCATGGTCTTGCTGGCGACGTAGCCTTCGATGAACTCCTGGCCAAACAGTTCCACGGCCAGCTGACTGCGTCTCAGCCGCTCAAGCGCGGCATGCAGGGTACAAGGCAGGGTCAACTCATCGGGCACCTCGAACTCGCCCTGCAGAGGCGCGCTCGCCTCCAGTTGCTGCTCGATACCATAGAGCCCGGCGGCCAGACTGGCGGCCAGAGCCAGATAGGGGTTGGCGTCCGCCCCGGGCAGGCGGTTCTCCACTCGCCGCGCCGCTGGCGAACTGGCCGGAATGCGCAGGCCCGCAGCCCGGTTGTCACTCGACCAGCAGGCATTGTTCGGCGAGGCATAGGGGTGGCAGAGCCGCTGATAGGAGTTCACATGGGGCGCGAACAGCAGGGTGAAGTCCGCCAGCGCCGCCTGTTGACCGCCGATGAAGTGATAGAAGGCCGGCGTGGCCTGACCGTCCCCATCGCTGAAGATGTTCCGTCCACTGCCCTGCTCCACCACGCTCTGGTGGATATGCATGGAGCTACCAGGCGTGTGCGCCAGCGGCTTGGCCATGCAGACCACGATCAGTCCATGCTTGAGCGCCACCTCCTTGAGCAGGTGCTTGAACAGGAAGGTCTGGTCGGCCAGCACCAGCGGGTCGCCATGCAGCAGATTGATCTCGAACTGGCTGAGCCCCATCTCGTGCATGAAGGTGTCGCGCGGCAATCCCAGCGCCGCCATGCAGCGGTAGACCTCCCCGAAGAAATCCCGCAGCCCGCTGTTGGAGGCGACGCTGAAGGCCGAGCCGCCGCTTTCGCGGCGCCCGTCCAGCCCCACGGGCGGCTGGAAGGGTTGCAGCGGATCGGGGTTGGGCGCGAAGACGAAGAACTCCAACTCGGTGGCCACCACCGGCTGCAGTCCCCGCGCCGCGTAGCGGGCGACCACCTGCTTGAGCAGCCCACGCGTGGACAGCGCCGAGGGTCGACCATCGAGCTCATCCGCATCGCAGATGGCCAGGGCACGCGGGGTGTCGCTCCAGGGCAGGCGATGCACCTGCGTCGACTCGGCGTTCAGGGCCAGGTCGCCGTCGTCGCTGCCGTAATACCGGGCGGGCGGGTAGCCGCCCATGATGCACTGCAGCAGCACGCCACGGGCCAGCTGCAGCCGCCGCCCCTCGAGAAAGCCTTCGGCGGTCATCACCTTGCCGCGGGGCACGCCATTTAGATCGGGGGTCACGCATTCGACTTCCGCGACGCCACGAAGTAGCTCGTCCAGGGACATGCGGCCAGGGGTGTTCATCTGCTCTTCCTTAACTGTGCGCGATAGGCCTAACGGGAGTGCTACTTGTACAAAATACACACCACCCGTTCAAGATTTAAAGCAATCGATCTAACGACCGGATCGCACCTGCGCGCCGCCAAACCCGCTAATTTATCGACTTATTAGATCAACCGATCTGCCACCCACGCCTGCATATCCGCCAGCGGAGCTAGCACCGGGACTCCGCAAAAGGCTTGTTCTAGATAGGCCCAGCACCACTATCAATGACATCGATTATTACCATGCCGCGACTGCCCTTTTTGATCGAAATATCCTGAGTAACATGGGCCCCGTACTCAGTTATCGCCCCCCACGAGGAGCCCACAGATGAAAAAGCAAATTCTCGCCAGCCTGATTCTCGCCACCCTGTCCGCTAGCGCCTTTGCCCTGCCGCAAGCGCCGCAAACCGAGGCCAAGGCCACCCTGGCGGCCGATGGCAGTGAACGCAGCGGCTTGAACCGTATCGCCGAAGGCGGGGCCGAGCGCCTGCAGGAGCGCATGCGTGTCGCCGAAGGTGGTTCCGAGCGCTTGCAGGAGCGGCTGCGTGTTGCCGAAGGCGGGGCCGAGCGCCTGCAAGAGCGGCTGCGTGTCGCCGAAGGTGGGGCCGAGCGCCTGCAAGAGCGGCTGCGTGTCGCCGAAGGTGGGGCCGAGCGCCTGCAAGAGCGGCAGCGTGTCGCCGAAGGCGGGGCCGAGCGCCTGCAGGAGCGGCTGCGTGTTGCCGAAGGCGGCGCCGAGCGCCTGCAGGAGCGCATGCGCGTCGCCGAAGGCGGGGCCGAGCGCCGCGAGGCTGGCCGGATCGGCTAACGACTCGAACCTCGGTCAAAAGTAGAAAAGGCGCCATTTCGGCGCCTTTTCCGTTTCCAGCATCAGCAGATGCCGCCGCGGCAGGCCCTCACTCCAGCCGCGCCAGACGCGCCTCCAGCTCGGCGATTCGTGACTCCAGCGCCTCCAGCCGGGCCTCGTACTGCGAGCCGGACGCTGGCCGCTCGACTTCCGAGGCCCGCGCCTCCAGCAGCGCCTGCAGATCCTCCGGCTCACCCATCAGGTGCATGTAGCGGTCTTCGCGCTGACCGGCCTGGCGCCCCAACTGGACCACCAGCCCGCGGGTGATCAGGCGATCCAGGTGGTGACGCACCTGCTCGAGGTCCTCGAACTCATGCATGCGGCTGCTGCGGGTGAGCAGCTCGCCGAGGGTCTGCGGACCGCGCAACAGCAGCAGCCCCATCAGCACCACCTGGGGGGCGACCAGTTCCAGCGTCTTGTCGACGCGCTGCTCCCAGCGATCGGCGCGGCTGCCCATCACCAGGCGCGCCAGGCCACGGCCCTCCAGACTGCGCAGGCCCTGACCGACCTGTCCGGGATTGAGGTTCATCAGCGGTTCGCGACTGGTCTTCTGATTGCAGGCCAGCACCAGGGCGTTCAGGGTCAGCGGGTAGGCCTCCGGGGTGGTTGCCTGCTTTTCGATCAGGCAACCGAGAATGCGGACTTCGACGGCGCTCAGCGGCGCCTCGTCGGACTCGGTTTGGGACTCGTCGTTCATCTCAGCTCTCTCTGGCTCGAACCAGCCGCTAGCCTAGCCTGACTGGCGGCAACTTGACACGTCCCCAGCGGGGGCACCCGACATCGCCCTCGCCGCGACCAGCTGCGCCCCGCGCAACGCGGGCTGTGCTAGAGTCGCGCGCTTGTTTTTCCGGTCGAGCGCCCCGGCCTCGCCGCACTCCTGAAAATTCGCTCGCCGCCGCCCCGTTCTTCTGCACCGTAGGTCAGCCAGAACCAGACCCGATGGGGCCGACTGCACTGACTGCCCGGACCGGCCGGCGACCCGCCCCCAGAGATGTACCCCATGACCGACTCGCGACACCCCCTTATTCGCCTGCTGTCCAACACCGGCCTGGTGGCCCAGATTCTCATCGGCCTGATTGCCGGCGTGCTGCTCGCCCTGCTGTCCCCCCAGGCCGCGCTGTCGGTCAGTTTCCTCGGCTCGGTCTTCGTCTCGGCCCTGAAGGCCGTGGCGCCGGTGCTGGTGTTCGTCCTGGTGGCTGCCTCGATCGCCAACCACCAGCGCGACCAGCAGACCCATGTCCGCCCGATCCTCGTGCTTTACCTGTTCGGCACCTTCAGCGCCGCACTGATCGCCGTGCTCGCCAGCTTCGCCTTTCCCTCGAGCCTGACCCTGGTAAGCAATGGTGCGCAGTTGTCGCCCCCAGGCGGCATAGACGAAGTCCTCAAGACCCTGCTGCTCAATGTGGTCGACAACCCGATCAATGCCCTGCTGCGGGGCAACTTCATCGGCATCCTGGCCTGGGCCATTGGCCTGGGCCTGGCCCTGCGCCACGCCGCCCCAAGCAGCAAGCAGCTGCTCGCGGACCTCTCGAGCGGGGTGACCGCGATCGTCAAGCTGGTGATCCGCCTGGCGCCGTTGGGCATCTTTGGCCTGGTCGCCGCCACCCTGGCCGAATCGGGCATGGGCGCCCTGCTCGACTACCTGCACCTGCTGCTGGTGCTGGTCGGCTGCATGCTGTTCGTCGCCCTGGCGGTCAACCCGCTCATCGTGTTCTGCAAGATTCGCCGCAACCCCTATCCGCTGGTGCTCACCTGCCTGCGCGAAAGCGGCCTGACCGCCTTCTTCACCCGCAGCTCGGCGGCCAACATTCCGGTCAACCTGCAGCTCTGTCAGCGTCTGAAGCTGCACCAGGAGACCTATTCGGTGTCCATTCCGCTGGGCGCCACCATCAACATGGCCGGCGCGGCGATCACCATCAGCGTACTGACCCTGGCCGCGGTACACACCCTGGGCATCGCCGTTGACCTGCCCACGGCCCTGCTGCTGAGCCTGCTGGCCTCGATCAGTGCCTGCGGCGCGTCCGGCGTCGCCGGCGGCTCGCTGCTGCTCATTCCGCTGGCCTGCAGCCTGTTCGGCATCCCCAACGAGGTGGCCATGCAGGTGGTCGCGGTCGGCTTCATCATTGGCATCGTCCAGGACTCGGCGGAAACCGCGCTGAACTCCTCCACCGACGTACTGTTCACCGCGGCGGCCTGCCTGGCCCAGGAAGGCGCGAACGAACCGGTCACCCAGCCGGCACGCTGACCCGCACCACCCACTCGAGCCTCAGAAAAAGCCTACGCACTGCGTAGGCTTTTTTTATGGCCGATGCATACCCCGTCCCCTGCCGTCCGGCCACCTGCTCCCGCATGCCCAGCGGCGTCGCAACAGCCAGGCACGCCCACGGCAAACTAAATGCGAATTATTTGCATTAAAGGAAGTTGATAAGTATTCTTATCTGGCGCGCAACACCTGTGTATGCAACGGATTGCCTTGTTTAAACCCCGCCAAAGGAACATCACATGACGGTTGCCCTGCCCGAGAACATGCACCAGCTCCTCGGCCGTTGGAGCGAAGCCCTGTCCACCGAGGCGTTTCGCTCGCGCCAAGTCACCCTCGATCACTTGGCCCAGGCATTGCCTGTGGCGCGCCAGCGCAGCTTCCAGCGCCTGATCCAGTCGCTGCTTCGCGAAGGTTTGATCGACGCCGATGCCTGCATCCATGACGAACACCGGCGTTGCTGGCTGGCATTGCCCGAGCCCGGTGCGTTGCTGCGCTTCGACCACCTCGAGGCCGGGCGCATGGCCAGCTGGGACCTGCGTGGCAGCGTGACCCTGTGCCGTGCCGCTGCGCAGCCCTACGCGCTGCAATACCCCTCCGAGCTCCTGCAGCTGCTCAGCGGCCTGCTCACCTGCTCCGCCTCGGCCGAGACCCTGGCGCGCCTGGCCCAGGAGCTCGACGACAGCTTTCGCAACGACACCCTGTGCCTGGCCTACCACCAGTGCTGGAACCGGCAGTTGCAGCATGAGCTCGGCAATGGCGCGCCGGATCGCCTGCTGAGCGCATTGCGCGGTGGCAGCGGCGCGGACAACCCGACCCTGCTACTGGAGCAGTGGGGCACCCTGGGCCACCCCTGGCACCCCAACTACAAGACCAAGCTGGGCCTGAGCGCGGCCCAGGTCGTTGCCCTGTCGCCGGAATTCGAGGCCTGCATCGGCGTCCGCCTGGCCGCGTTGCACCGCCAGCACGCTCACGCCGAAACCCTGGGTGAGACGCCGGACTACCTGGCCTGGTGGCACTCGCAGTTTCCCCAGGCGGCCGCTCGCCTCACCACCTGCCTGCGCCAACGGGGACTGGAGCCGGAGCACTTCCTGCCCCTACCGGTCCATCCCTGGCAGGCCCAGGAGGTGCTGCCAAAGCTGTTCGCCCGGGAGATTGCCGAGGGCCAACTGGTGCTGACCGACATCCAGGCCTTCCAGGGCCACCCGACCATGTCCTTCCGCACCGTGCTGCCCGAAGCCAGCCGCGAGGCGCCCATGGTCAAGCTGCCGGTGTCCCTGCGCCTGACCAGCGTGCAGCGCACCGTCTCACCGCGTTCGGCACGCATGGGGCCGCGGGTCAGCCAGTTGCTGTTGCAGATTCTGGAAAGAGAACCCGAACTGGCCCGGCTGCTGAGTGTGGTGCCCGAGCGCGTCGGCCTGCATTTCAACCCGCAGCCGGCGGACGACGAGCGCGCCCGCCAGCTCTCGGTGCTGTACCGCGACAACCCCCTGAGCCTGCTCGCCCCAGGCGAGATGGCCATACCGGTGGGCAGCCTGTTCGCCACGGACGGCGAGGGCCGGCCGCTGCTGCGCCAGTGGGTCGCCCTGGCCGAGGGCAGCAGCGACAGCCAGGCGATGCTGGCCTTCTTCCGCCACTACCTGGAGGTAGCCGTGCCGGGCCTGCTGGGCATGTACCTGCTGTATGGCGTCGCCTTCGAAGCCCACCAGCAGAACAGCTTCATGCTCATGGGCCGCGACGGTCGACCACAGCGCCTGCTGCTGCGCGACTTCGGCGATATCCGCATCTATCGCCCGAGCCTGCAGCGCCAGGGTCTCGACCTCGAGCTGCACGACCCGCAGATGACCCTGTTCGACGATGCCGGCTTCGTGCGCGACAAGCTGCTGCACACGGTATTCATGTGTCACCTGGGGGAACTGGCGCTGCTCTGTGCCCGCCACTGGCAGGTGGCCGAAGAGTTGTTGTGGAATGCACTGGCCGAACAGCTCGAGCGCAGCTTCCAGGCGCTGCGCAGCCGGGTGCCCGGCGAACGCTGGGAGACCGAGCACCGGGCCCTGCTGGCGCAGGACTGGCCGGCCAAGTCGTTCATGCGCATGCGCCTGGAAGACAGCCATGCCGACATGGTCGGACGCCTGCGCAACCCACTGAGCCGGGTCGACCATGCGGGCTGAGGGTCGCGCCCTGAGCCTGCTGATCGCGATCCAGTGCGTGTCCATGGGCGCCATGGAGATGAGCGGGCCGTTCTGGCCGCTGCGCATCCAGGCATTGCTCGCGCCCGCTCAGGCGCACTACCTGGCCGCGCTCTCGGCCCTGGTGTACGCCGGGCCCATGCTCGCGGCCATGCTGCTGACGCCGCTGTGGGGGCGCCTCGGCGACCGCACCGGGCACAAGCCCATGGTGCTGCGGGCGTTGCTGGCCCTGGCGCTGTGCCAGGGCCTCGCCGCCATGACCCTGAACCCCTGGCTGCTGGTGCTGATCCGCGTGCTGCAGGGCGCGCTGGCCGGCTTCATCGCCGCCGCCCAGGCCTATGCCATCGCCCGCTGCGCCAGCGGCAACCGCGGCCAGGTGCTGGCCCGGCTGCAGGCGGCCACCGCGGTCGGCTCGCTGGCCGGACCGGTGCTCGGCGGCTGGTTGCTGGACGCCTCCGGCTTCGTCCTGCTGTGCGCCGTGGCCGCGCTGATCTGCCTGCTGTGCGCGGTGGCCGCGACGGCGCTGCCGGCGGACGCGCCAGTCGCACGCAACCGTCGGCCACAGACCGAGACCCGGCTGCCTGGCGGCTGGCTCGGCGGCGTACTGACCATCATCGTGCTGGTGCAGGCGGCGAAGATGATGCCGCAGCCGTTCTTCGCCCTCTATGTGGCCGAGATCCTCCAGGCCCCCGGCTGGCTGATCGGCGCCAGCTACGCCGCCAGCGCCGCCACCCTGGCCCTCTCCGCGCCGCTGTGGGGCCGCCTGTTCGACCGCTGGCAGCCGGCGCAGACGCTGCGCGTGATCGAGCGGGTGGCCTGGTTGTGCGCCCTGACCCTGGCCCTTACCGCGCTGGCCAGTGGCTGGCTCGGTTTTATCGCCAGCCGCCTGCTCTGGGGCGTCTGGCAAGGCGCCCTGCTGCCGGTGGCCTACGCCCTGATCGCCACCACCCTGCCGGACGGGCGCCAGGGCTTCGCCCTCGGTTTGGGCAACAGCGCCGCCAAGGCCGGTGCCTTGCTCGGCGCCCTGCTCGGGGCCGCCGGCATGGGCCTGGCCGGATTGGCCTCCGGCTTCTGGCTGGTGGCCATCACCTACGCCCTGGCGGCCCTGGGCATCCGCCTGATTCGCAGCACCTCGCAACTGCCGGAAACCCCGGCGCTTTCTGCCAACACCAAGAAGATGATCTGATGAACAAGACTCCGCTATCGCTCCTGATCCCCCTGCTCGGTTCCCTGGGTGGCGCCAGCTCGCTGGCCCTGGCCGCCGAGGCCGAGGCCGAGGCCGTGCAACTGGCCAACACCGTGGTCACCGCCACCCGCAGCCAGGCCAGCCTCGCCTCCATTCCCGGTTCGGTGCAGGTCATCGACGAGCAGCAGATCCGCCAGCAGAGCGGTGCCGGCCGCAAGGTCGCCGATATCCTCGGCACCCTGGTGCCCGGCCTCGCCCCCGCCACCGGCGGCATGAGCAACTTCAGCCAGACCCTGCGCGGACGCAACATGCTGGTGCTGATCGACGGCGTGTCGCAGAACGCCAGTCGCGACAACTTCCGCCAGCTCAACAGCATCAGCCCGGCCAGCATCGAACGCATCGAGGTGGTCTCCGGCGCCAGCAGCATCTACGGCGCCGGCGCCTCCGGCGGGATCATCAACATCATCACCAAGCGCAACCAGGGTGATGAGCTGGCCCTGAGCAGCCGGGTGGGCATGAGCAGCGGCAACAACCTCAACCCCAAGGGTTTCGCCTACCAGCTGTTCCAGAGTGCCGGTGCGCGCCAGGGCGCGCTGGACTGGTACCTGTCGGCGGACTGGACCCAGCGCAACGACCAGTTCGACGGCGACGGCCGGCGCATTCCCCAGGACACCTCCCAGGGCAGCGCCATGGACACCGAGACCTACGACCTGCACGGGCGCTTCGGCTATGCGCTGGATGAAAACAAGCGCCTGAGCCTGGCCCTGCAGGACTACAAGGACCAGCAGGACACGGGCTTCGCCCCACGCACCATCAATGGCGAGTCGGTGGCCGTGAAGGGCCTGGACCTGGAGGATCAGCCCTATACCCACAACCAGGCGATCAACCTCAACTACAACGACCGCGACCTGTTCGGCCAGAACCTGCTGCTGGAGAGCTACTGGCGCCGCGCCGATGCGCTGTTCTTCCCCGACCGTGCGCGCGGCTTCGCCGGCGTTTCCGACAACAACAGCCGGCAGGACGTCTACGGCCTGCGTGCCGCGGTGGAAAGCGCCCTGCCGGAAATCGGCGCGGCCCGCGGCAGCCTGGTCTGGGGCGCCGACTACGAGAACGAGCGCACCCGCCAGCGCGGCGACCGCTATAACGTCAACGGCCTGGTCTACCGCAAGAGCGGCGAAACCTTCGAGCTCGGCCCGGACGTCGAAACCGCTACTCGCGCGCTGTTTGCCCAGATGTCCTGGGACATCGACGACTGGACCCTGCGCGGCGGCGTGCGCCGCGAATGGATCGAAAGCGAGGTGGCGGACAGCATCGCCTATGGCGAGATCTGGCAGACCGGCAACCGCGCCACCCTGCCCGGCGGCACCCTGAAATACGACGCCAACCTCTACAACCTCGGCGCCGTCTACCACCTCAGCGACAGCCAGGACCTGTTCGTCAACTTCAGTCAGGGCTTCTCCTTGCCGGATATCCAGCGCTTCCTGCGCGACGTCGACAGCCGCTTCGACATCCAGACCCTCAACGCCCAGGCCATTGAGGTCGACAGCTACGAGCTGGGCTGGCGCGGCAACTGGAGCCGCTGGCAGGCCGACGTCACCCTGTACGAAAACCGCTCGGACGTGACCCAGTTCTACGATGCCAGCACCCGCGTGCTGCGCCTGATCGACCAGAAGGAGCGGGTACGCGGCCTGGAGAGCAGCCTGAGCTACGACCTCGACGAGCGCTGGACGGTCGGCGGCAGCTACGCCTGGACCAAGGGAGAGACCCGGGAGAACGGCAAGTGGATCGACCTGCCGGCCACCCGCGTCTCGCCGGCCAAGACCACCCTGTTCCTCGGCTACACCGGCGATCGCTACAACCTGCGCCTGCAGGCCCTGCAGCTGGCCGACTACGATGCCGCCGCCAAGGACGACAACGGCCGGCAGATCGACGGCTACACCCTGGTCGACCTGCTCGGCGCGGTGGAGCTGCCGACCGGGCGCCTGGAGGGCGGCATCTACAACCTGGCCAACCGCACCTACCAGAACCTCTTCACCCAGGCCAACGCCCGCCTGCCCTTCCCCAATGCCGAAGGCCGCACCTTCAGCCTCGCCTACGCCCTGGACTGGTAGCGCCGGGCTGCCTGCCGTCAGGCCAACAGAAAAGGCTTACGCCCCACCGGCGCAAGCCTTTTTACGTCGCTAGCCGCCTCTCCGTGTCGGCCGCTGGCCTTATACAGCCATAAATAAAACAACCCCTTAGGGCGTATTTTTATTGCTGGCTGCCCGCCGCGATCTGTTCCTACTATCCGGCGCAGGGAAAGGCGCCGTTGGCGCCAGATAATCGGCTCAGAGGATGCTCAATGAACGACCGCAGTCAGTCCTTGACTGCGTAATCAACTCCAGCGAGAAGGCCCAAGCCCTCGCAGACCAACGCTAAGTACCAGAGGAATACTATGACTACAAAAATAATTCCCGCACTTATCAGCACCCTGCTGGCCGTCGGCGCCACAGACGTTCTCGCGGCAGACGCCAGCTCCTGCCAGAACATGCGCATCGCCGATATCGGCTGGGTGGATAACGCCGCCAACAACAGCCTGCTGATGGTGTTGGCCGAGGGCCTGGGCTACAAGCCGAAGTCGACCATCGTCTCCCTGCCGATCACCCTGGCGTCGATCCAGAAGAAGCAGATGGACGTGTTCCTCGATTACTGGTCGCCGGCCTCCGACGATACCGTCAAGCCGTTCCGCGACAAGAACAGCATCAACGTGGCGGAAAAACCGAACATGGAGGGTGCCAAGTACACCCTGGCCGTGCCCACCTACCTGTATGAACAGGGCCTGAAGGACTTCTCCGACATCGCCAAGTTCAAGCAGGAACTGGACGGCAAGATCTATGGCATCGAGGCTGGCTCCGGCGGGAACAAGATGCTCAACCAGATCATCACCGAGAACAAGTTCGGCCTGGGCGACTTCAAGCTGGTCGAATCCAGCGAAGCGGCCATGCGTGTCGCGGTCGCCCGCGCCATCAACTCGAAGTCGCCGATCGTCTTCCTCGGCTGGGCCCCGCACCCGATGAACCTGCAGTTCGACATGACCTACATCAGCGGTGGCGACGATTACTTCGGCCCCAACTACGGTTCGGCCGAGATCTACACCATCACCGCCACGGACTATGCCGAGCGCTGCCCGAACGCGGCGAAGCTGGTCGCCAACATGAAGTTCACCACCGATATGGAAGCGGCGCTGATGGAGCGCATCATGGCCCACGAAAAAGCCAGCGTGGTGGCCACCGACTGGATCAAGCAGAACCCGCAGTGGCTGGACACCTGGCTGGCGGGCGTGACCACCATCGACGGCAAGGACGGCCTCGAAGCGGTGAAGAAACACCTCGAGCTCTGACCCAGCTGCAGGCCAGGTCCCCCGGGACTCCAGGCCCGAAAAGCAAAAAGGCTTACGCACTGCGTAAGCCTTTTTTATTTGGCGTCCCCTACTGGAGTCGAACCAGTATCTAGCCCTTAGGAGGGGCTTATTCTATCCATTGAACTAAGGGGACAGCGTGACGCCGGCCGACACTTCGCACCAGCCGGCGGGCATCTTAGCGGCCGCGCGCCGATTTGTCATGCCACGGCCATCACCGGCGCCACACACCGTACCTTTACCTGCGAGAAACTCGCCATGCCCGATCCAGCCGCCCTGCACCTGCCCGACTCACCCTTCCCCGCTGTCGACATACGTGCGAGCTGCGCCGGCGACGCCCCCTC
Organism: Pseudomonas benzenivorans; assembly: GCF_024397895.1. Taxonomy (NCBI): domain Bacteria; kingdom Pseudomonadati; phylum Pseudomonadota; class Gammaproteobacteria; order Pseudomonadales; family Pseudomonadaceae; genus Pseudomonas; species Pseudomonas benzenivorans. The sequence continues at coordinate 4,109,284 of NZ_CP073346.1, read as the reverse complement.
GACTGAAAAAACAAGGGCGCGCCGAAGCGCGCCCCTGGTCGACCGACGAGACCCCTAGCCGAACAGGCCGATGGTGTGCAGGAACACCACCAGGATGCCCAGCGGGGTGACCCAGCGCAGCACCTGCCACCACAGCGTGAACAGCTGCGGATTGGCGATGCCCAGGGCCTCCTGGACAGAGGCGCGGCTGAGTACCCAACCGGTGAACAGCACCGTGGCCAGACCGCCAAGCGGCATCAGCAGGTTGGTGGTCAGGTAGTCCAGGCAATCGAAGAAGCTCTTGCCGAACAGGGTTAACTCGCTCCAGGCGTTGAACGACAGCACCGTGCCCAGGCTCAGCACCCAGAGCGCGACGCCGCTGAGCAGCACGGCCTTGAGCCGGCCGATGCCGAATTTCTCGCAGAGCCAGGCGATGGTCGGCTCGCTCAGGGAGATTGCCGAGGTCAACGCGGCAATCGCCAGCATGATGAAGAACAACCCGCCAATCAGCTGACCGAAGGGCATCTGGCCGAAGGCGATCGGCAGGGTGACGAAGATCAGCCCCGGCCCGGCGCCCGGCTCCAGGCCGTTGGCGAACACCAGCGGGAAGATCGCCAGGCCGGCCAGCAGCGCCACGGCCGTGTCGGCCAGGGCCACCATCAGCGAGGTTTTGGCAATCGAGGTGCCGGCCGGCAGGTAGGAGCCGTAAACCATCATGGCGCCACTGGCCAGGCTGAGGGTGAAGAAGGCGTGTCCCAGGGCCACCAGCACGCTCTGCGCACTGAGCTTGCTGAAGTCGGCGTCGAACAGGAAGTGCACCGCCTCGCCGAAATGGCCGGTGGTCGCGGCGTAGCCGACCAGCACCAGCAGCAGCACGAACAGGCCCGGCATCATGAAGCGCAGCGAGCGCTCGAGGCCTTCGCGCACGCCCAGGGCGACGATACCCAGGGTCACCAGCAGCACCAGGGTGCCGTAGCCGGCCAGCTTCCACGGGTCGGCCAGCATGGCGCCGAACAGCGCGCCGCTGCTGTCGCCGTTCAGCCCGGCGAACTCGCCCATGGCGGCCGCCGGCGCATAGGCCACGGCCCAGCCAGCCACCACCGCATAGAAGCTGAGAATCAGGAAGCCGGTGAGCACTGCCACGCTGCCGAGTATCCGCCAGTGGCGACTGGCGCCGGCCTGCCGGGCCAGGGCGGCGAAGGCGCCCTCGGGGTTGGCACGGCCACGACGTCCGATCATCACCTCGGCCATCAGCAAGGGGATGCCGATGACCAGAATGCAGGCCAGGTAGACCAGCACGAAGGCGCCACCGCCGTTCTCGCCGGTGATATAGGGAAACTTCCAGATATTGCCCAGGCCGACCGCCGAGCCGGTGGCGGCCAGGAAGAAGGCCCAGCGCGAGGACCACAGGCCGCGGCTGGTGCTGCTGGAGGCGCCGGCGTAGCTGCCGGCAACGATGCTGTCTTGACTCATTGGGACGTGCCCTCTTGTTGTTTTGTCAGGATGCGGGGCGCCCAGCGCGGCGCCCGTGGGTGTTTAGCGGCCCGCGCGCAGGCGCTCGCGCGCCATGCGGTCGGCAATCGCGGTGGTGGTGGCGCCCTCGGCCTGGGAGCGAAGGAAGATCTCCTCCAGGGTCGCGCCTATGCCTTCGACGTGAGCCTTGAGCTGCGCAGCCGTACCGCCAGTGCGCTCGTAGCACACGTCGATGATGCCGCCGGCGTTGATCGCATAGTCCGGGGCATACAGGCAGCCCTTGCGCTGCAGCTCCTCGGCCAGCTGCGCGTCGGCCAGCTGGTTGTTTGCCGCGCCGGCGACCACCGGGGCACGCAGGGCCTCCAGGGTCTGCGGATTGATGATCGCGCCCATGGCGCACGGGGCGAACACGTCCACGTCGAGTCCGTAGATATCGTTCTGCCCCACCGCGGTGGCGCCCAGTTGCTCCACCGCACGGCGCACGTTGGCCTCGACGATGTCGGTCACCCAGAGCTCGGCGCCGGCGGCCTTGAGCTGTCGGGCCAGGTCGAAGCCGACCTGGCCGACGCCCTGGATCGCCACCTTGAGGCCCTTGAGGTCGTCGCGGCCGAGGCGGTGCTTGACCGCCACCTGCAGGCCGATGAACACCCCATAAGCCGTCGAGGGCGAAGGGTCGCCATTGCGCAGGCCGCCATCGAAGGCTTCGCGCTGGCCGGCGCCGGCCACGTGGCGGGTGCGCTCGGCCATCATCTGCATTTCCGCCACGCCGGTGCCGGAGTCGGCCGCGGTGATATAGCGGCCGCCCAGGCTGTCGACGAAATCGCCCATGGCCTGGAACAGCGCCGCGCTCTTGCCGCTGTGCGGGTCGCCGATGATCACCGCCTTGCCGCCGCCCAGCGGCAGCTGCGCCAGCGCGGATTTGTAGGTCATGCCGCGGGACAGACGCAGCACATCACGCAGCGCCTCGTCGTCGCTGGCGTAGCGCCACATGCGGCAGCCGCCGAGCGCCGGGCCGAGGGTGGTGTCATGGATGGCGATGATGGCTTTCAGGCCGCTGGCCTTGTCGTGGCCATAGACCACCTGCTCGTGGTGATCGAAGTCGACGTGGGAAAACACGGACATGAGGGTTCCTCAAGGGTTCTTGTTGTTTGGAAAAAGGGGGGATCAGCGTCAGCAGAACGGGCACGGGGAGGCATCCCCCCGCGCCCGCACAGCCGTCAGGCCGCCGGTTCGAACAGCTGCACGGCCTGGATCTCGCCGGCACTCAGGCGCTCGCGCAGTTGCCGGGCCTGCTCGCGCACCCTGGCCAGCGCCTGTTCCTTGACGTGGCCGTAGCCGCGGATCTGCTCCGGCAGCTCGGCCAGCGCCACGGCGCTGCGGTAGTTGCCGGCGTTGAGCTGCTTGAGCAGGAACTCGACGCTCTGCTCGTAGTCGGCGATCAGCTGCAGCTCCAGGCGCCGCTCGGCGCTGTAGCCGAACGGGTCGAGGGCCGTGCCACGCAGGCCCTTGAACTTGGCCAGCAGGCCGAAGGCCTTGAGCATCCAGGGGCCGAACTGGCGCTTGCGCGGCTCGCCACTGAGCGGATCGGGCTTGCTCAACCAGGACGGCGCCAGGTGGAACTCCAGACGGTAGTCACCCTGGAACTGCGCCTCCAGCTGCTGGATGAAGCTGCCGTCGCTGTAAAGCCGCGCCACTTCGTACTCGTCCTTGTAGGCCAGGAGCTTGAAGTAGTAGCGAGCCACGGCCTTGCTCAGGGCCTGATCGTCGCTCCGGTCGGCCCGGCTGACGCGCTCCACCAGTTGGCGATAACGCTCGGCGTAGGCAGCGTTCTGGTAGGCGGTGAGGAAATCGACGCGGAACTGCACGATCTCCTCGAGGGTTTCGCAGCGCGGCGCCTGCTGCACCGCGGGTTTGGCCAGCTTCTCCACCGCCGCCACGTCATGGGCGGCGCGGCGCCCCCAGAGGAAGGCCTGCTGGTTGAGCGCCACGGCCACGCCATTGAGCGCGATGGCCTTCTCTATGGCCTCGGCCGATACGGGCACCAAGCCCTTTTGATAGGCGTACCCGAGCATGAACAGGTTGGTGGCGATGCTGTCACCCAGCAGGCGGGTGGCCAGGCGGGTGGCGTCGACGAAGTGGGTCTTGTCCTGGCCCACCGCCTCGTGCAGCGCCTCGCGCATGGCCGCGCCGGGCACCTGGGCGTCCGGGTTGCGGGTGAACTCGGCGGTGGCCGCCTCATGGCTGTTGATCACGGCGTGGGCGATCTTGTCATTGAGCTTGGCCAGGGCCTCTTCGCTGGCGGCGACCACCAGGTCGCAGCCGAGCAGCAGGTCGGTTTCGCCGGCGGCGATGCGCACCGCAAAGATGTCGTCCTGCTTGGCCGCGATGCGGATGTGGGTGATCACCGGGCCGAACTTCTGCGCCAGGCCGGCCTGGTCGAGCACGCTGCAGCCCTTGCCCTCGATGTGCGCGGCCATGCCCAGCAGGGCGCCGACCGTGGTCACGCCGCTGCCGCCGACGCCCGGCAGGAGGATGTTCCAGGGCCGCGCCAGGCTCGGCTGCCGGGGCTCCGGCAGGGCCACGAACAGCGCGTTCTTGCCCACCGCTTCCGGCTTGCGCAGACTGCCGCCGTGCACCGTGACGAAGCTCGGACAGAAGCCTTCGACGCAGGAGAAATCCTTGTTGCAGGCGTTCTGGTCGATCTCGCGCTTGCGCCCCAGCTCGGTTTCCAGCGGCAGCACCGACAGGCAGTTGGACTTGACGCTGCAGTCGCCGCAACCCTCGCAAACGGCGGGGTTGATGAAGGCACGCTTCTGCGGGTCGACCAGCTTGCCGCGCTTGCGCCGGCGACGCTTCTCGGTGGCGCAGGTCTGGTCATAGATGATCACCGAGACACCCTTGAACTCGCGCAGCTCACGCTGCACCGCGTCCAGTTCGTGGCGGTGATGGAAGCTGACAATGGGGGCGAAAGTGGTGCGGCTCGGGTACTTGTCCGGCTCGTCGCTGACCAGGGCGATACGCTTGACGCCCTCGGCGAACACCTGCTGGCTGAGCTGGTCGACGCGCAGCTCGCCGTCGATCGGCTGGCCTCCGGTCATGGCCACGGCGTCGTTGTAGAGGATCTTGTAGGTGATGTTGACCCCGGCGGCCACGGCCGCGCGCAGGGCCAGCTGGCCGGAATGGAAGTAGGTGCCGTCGCCGAGGTTCTGGAAGATGTGCGGGGTGTCGGTGAACGGCGCCTGGCCGATCCAGGTGGCGCCCTCGCCGCCCATCTGGGTGAAGGTGTCGGTGTTGCGGTCCATCCACTGGGTCATGTAGTGGCAACCGATGCCGCCCTGGGCGCGACTACCCTCGGGCAGTTTGGTCGAGGTGTTGTGCGGGCAGCCGGAACAGAAGTGCGGCGTGCGCAGGGTGCTGTGCTTGGGCGCGGCCAGGGAGGCTTCCTTGGCCGCGAGGAAGGCCAGGCGCTCCTCGATGCTGTCGCTGCTGTAGATCGGCTCCAGGCGCTTGGCGATGGCGCGGGCGATCATCGCCGGGGTCAGCTCACTGAGGTTGGGCAGCAGGGAATTGCCGTCCTCGTCGAACTCGCCGACCACCCGCGGGCGCTTGCCCACCGGCCAGTTGTAGAGCTGGCCGGTCAGCTGGTCCTCGATGATGCTGCGCTTCTCCTCGACCACCAGGATCTCGTCCAGCCCCTCGGCGAACTCGTGCACGGAGACCGGCTCCAGCGGCCAGCTCATACCCACCTTCAGTACACGCAGGCCGACCTGGGCGCACAATTGCTCATCCAGGCCGAGGTCTTCCAAGGCCTGGCGCACGTCCAGGTAGGACTTGCCGGTGGTGATGATGCCCAGGCGCGGATTGGGCGAGTCGAGCAGCACCTGGTTGAGGTTGTTGGCGCGGGCGAAGGCGCGGGCCGCATAGATCTTGTAGGTGTTCAGGCGTTTTTCCTGAACCAGGGGTGGATCCGGCCAGCGGATGTAAACGCCGTCCTCGGGCAGCTCGAAGTCCTCGGGAATCTGCACCTTGACCCGCAGCGGATCGACCTCCACCACCGCCGAGGAGTCGACGTTCTCGGCGATGGTCTTCAGCGCCACCCAGCAACCGCTGTAGCGCGACAGTTCCCAACCGATGATGCCGTAATCGAGGATTTCCTGGACGTTGGCCGGATTGAGCACCGGAATCGACGCGGCGATAAAGGCATGCTCGCTCTGGTTGGCGATGCTCGAGGACTTGCAGCCATGGTCGTCGCCGGCCAGCAGCAGCACGCCGCCATGCTCGGATACCCCGGCCGAGTTGCCGTGCTTGAACACGTCGCCGCAGCGGTCGACACCCGGGCCCTTGCCGTACCACATGGCAAACACGCCGTCATAGCGCGCGCCGGGGAACAGGTTGGTCTGCTGGCTGCCCCACACCGAGGTGGCGGCCAACTCTTCGTTGACCCCGGGCCGGAAATGGATGTGGTTGTCCTGAAGGAAGGACTTGGCCTCCCACAGACTCTTGTCTAGGTTGCCCAGGGGCGAGCCGCGGTAGCCGGAAATGAAACAGGCGGTATTCAGGCCCTGGGCGCTGTCGCGCTGCTTCTGCAGCATCGGCAGTCGGGTTAGCGCCTGGGTGCCGGTGAGGTACAGATGACCGGTGGCAAGACGGTATTTGTCATCCAGGCGGATCTCGGCCAGTGACATGCGGACGCTCCTTTTATTGTTTTGGCGACCAGGGGGCTGTGACGGTAGGCACGCCCCGATTGGCTCCAGCGCAGGATCGCTGCACTGGGCTGATTACCTAAGAATATGACTGAGCGGTGCCGATTTTTTCTTTCTATTTGAGGGGTAAATTGCAGATACTGCGCATGATCAATCCAACAAAAACAACAAATCGGACAAGTCCATGCAAGAGACGCTCAACCCGCTCGATCGCAAGATCCTCCGCCTGCTACAGCACGACGCCGACCTGTCCGCGGCGGAGATCGCCGAGCGGGTCAAATTGTCACAATCACCTTGCTGGCGGCGTATTCACCGCATGCAGGAAGAGGGACTGATCGAACGCAAGGTCGCCCTGCTCAATCACAAGCTGCTCGGTTTCAGCATCACGGTATTCGTCGACATCAAGCTGTCCGCCCACGGCCGCAGCAACCTGGAGGAGTTCGAGCAGGCGGTGATCGGCTACCCGGAAGTGCTGGAGTGCTACACCATGGCCGGCGGCTCGGACTACCTGCTCAAGGTGGTGGCCAAGGACATCGCCAGCTACGAGCGCTTCCTGCGCGACCACCTGCTGCAGCGACCGCACGTGCAGGAGGCGCACTCCAATATCGCCATGAGCGAGGTCAAGCGCACCACCGAACTGCCGCTGGATTGAGCGGCCGGAGCGGCAGCCTGTCTCGCTTGCCGATTCGCGAAGAGTCAGGCTGCCGGCTCGACCGGTGCCGGGCTGGCACCTTCCGGCGTCGCCTCCGGGTACCCGAGCAGCCCGAACAGGCACTCCACGGCCTGGCCCAGGTCACCACTGTTATCCAGCAGATGAAGTCGCTCAGCCACGAAGGCGGCACCGGCAAACTGTGCGCTACGGCGCAGACGCGCAGCGATCTGTTCCGGGGTCTCACGGCCGCGCCTCAGCAGGCGCTGGTGCAATACCTCGGGCTCGACCGTCAGGAGCACCGCCAGCAGCTCCGGGTAGCGCCGGCGCGCCGCTTCCAGGTAGCCCCGCGACCCATTGACAAGCACGTCCCGGCCCGCCCCCAGCCAGTCGTCGATCTGCCTGGGAATGCCGTAGGCCAGGCCATTGGCGTACCAGCTCATGGCAAAGTCGCCGGCCCGCTCGCGCTCGGCGAAGGCCTCGGGCGACAGCGCCACGGCATCCTCGCCAAGCGCCTGCGCCGAACGCGTGATGACCCGCCGAGCCACCAGGCACCCGCGCGCCGCGAGGCGCTCACGGGCGGCGTCGAGCAGACTGTCCTTGCCGGCCCCGGAGGGCCCCATCAGATAGATCAACCTGCCGCCCATCTAACCACCCACCTGGCTAATTGCTCGAACAGCCGACTCACTCGACCGGCGACAGGATAGTACTCGCCCAAGGCCTGCAGGGGTGCCGATTGACCACTCGCCCCTGCGCCAACAAACAAACTTGGCCAGATAAGTCATGCGCCAGCGGGAAAGCGCCGGAAATGACCAGAACCCGGGACATATGGGTAGGCGAAGCCACGAAACAGGTACAAACTGACAAATGACACTCATTTCTGACAACGGGTACTGGCAGAAAGCCTTTACAGCGGGCAAAATACGACACGTAATTGGCGCCAATAAATTGTTTTTGGCGACCAATGGGTCAGTGCGAGGCAAATGGCTATTCTATTTGAACGGCTAGTGTGAAAGATGGTCAAAACGGTGACAATCCTGTAGCTCATTGCCAGTATCGCTTCCTGAACTAACCGGTTAAATGTGTGCGCCCTTATGAAACAGGCTACCTACTCCAGCCGCACCGCTGACAAGTTCGTTGTTCGCTTGCCCGACGGCATGCGCGAGCGCATCGCCGATGTCGCGCGCAACCATCATCGCAGCATGAACTCCGAGATCATCGCCCGCCTCGAGCAGAGCATGCTCCAGGAAGGCAGTCTGGGTGACGAGGTCAATCTGCGCATGGACAGCCCCGAGCTGAGCCTGCATGAACGCGAGTTGCTGATGCGCTTTCGCCAGCTGTCCCGCCGCCAGCAGAATGCCTTGGTCGCCTTGATCGCCCACGACGCGGAAATGGCAGCAGACGAGCAATAGCACCGCACAATCGGTCGGCCGCCAAAGTCGGCCGGCGCCCACCATGAAAAAGCCGCCCAGTGGGCGGCTTTTCTGTTTACGGCCTGCGCGGCCCGATCAGCCGACGAAGTTGAGCAACACCCCCGCCGCCACCGCCGAGCCGATCACCCCGGCCACGTTCGGCCCCATGGCATGCATCAGCAGGAAGTTCTGCGGATTGGCCTCCAGGCCGACCCTGTTCGACACCCGCGCCGCCATCGGCACCGCCGACACCCCGGCCGAGCCGATCAGCGGGTTGATCTTGTTCTTGCTGAGCAGGTTCATGCCCTTGGCCATCAACACCCCGGCCGCGGTGCCGCCACAGAAGGCCACCATGCCCAACACCAGGATGCCCAGGGTCTTGAGCTGCAGGAAGGCCTCGGCCGAGAGCTTGGAGCCCACGGTCAGCCCCAGGCCGATGGTGACGATGTTGATCAGCGCATTGCGCGAGGTGTCCGCCAGGCGCTCGACCACGCCGGCCTCGCGCAGCAGGTTGCCGAAGGCGAACATGCCCACCAGCGGTGCGGCGTCCGGCAGCAGCATGCCGACCAGCAGGCACAGCACCACCGGGAAGACGATCTTCTCGACCTGACTGACATGCCGCAGCTGCTGCATGACGATGGCGCGCTCTTCCTTGGTCGTCAGCGCGCGCATGATCGGCGGCTGAATCAGCGGCACCAGGGCCATGTAGGAATAGGCCGCCACGGCGATGGGGCCAAGCAGATCAGGGGCCAGCTTGGAGGTGACGAAGATCGACGTGGGGCCATCGGCGCCGCCGATGATGGCGATCGACGCCGCCTCCTTGAGGCTGAACTCCATGCCGGGGATGCCCAGGGCGGTCAGCGCCAGGGCGCCGATCAGGGTGGCGAAGATACCGAACTGCGCCGCCGCGCCGAGCAGCAGGGTCTTGGGGTTGGCCAGCATCGGACCGAAGTCGGTCATGGCACCGACGCCCATGAAGATCAGCAGCGGAAACAGGCTGGTGGGCAGGCCGACCTCATAGATCATGTGCAGGAAACCGGCACCCTCGGCCATATTCGCCACCGGAATGTTGGCCAGCAGGCCGCCGAAACCGATGGGGATCAGCAGCAGCGGCTCGAAACCCTTGCGGATCGCCAGGTAGATCAGCCCCATGCAGACCAGGATCATCAGCGCCTGGCCGGGCTCCAGATGATAGAGGCCGGTGCTTTGCCACAGCTTGACAAGCTTCTCCATGACGCGCCCCTCAGGCGATGGCCAGCAGGCTGTCGCCCACTGCCACCGCATCACCGACCTTGACGTTGACGGCAGCAACGGTGCCGGCCTTGAGTGCGCGGATCTCGGTTTCCATCTTCATCGCTTCGAGGATGATCACCAGCTGCCCTTCCTCGACCACGGCGCCCGGCTGCACCAGCACCTTGAAGATGTTGCCGGCCAGCGGCGCAGCCTGCGACTCGCCGCCGCCGACAGCAGCCGGAGCGGCGGCCGCGGCAGGTGTCGAGGCGCCGCCGAGCGACTTGATGCCCTCGATATCGCCGCCCTCGCCCACCTGCACGACGTAGGATTTGCCGTTCACTTCGACGGTGTAGACCTCGGGCTTGCCGGCTTCGCGCGCCGGCAGCTCCTGGCCAGTCGGCGCCGGCTCGAAGGCCGCCGGGTTGCCGCGGTTCTCCAGGAACTTCAGGCCGATCTGCGGGAACAGGGCGTAGGTCAGCACGTCGTCGATCGCGTCCTTGGCCAGCTTTATGCCCTTCTCCTGGGCGATGCCCTTGAGCTCGGCCGTCAGCTTGTCCATCTCCGCCTCGAGCAGGTCGGCCGGGCGGCAGGTGATGGCTTCGCCACCGTCCAGCACCCGGGCCTGCAACTCGGCATTGAACGGCGACGGCGCCGCGCCGTACTCGCCCTTGAGCACGCCGGCGGTTTCCTTGGTGATCGACTTGTAGCGCTCGCCAGTCAGGACGTTGATCACCGCCTGGGTACCGACGATCTGCGAGGTCGGGGTCACCAGCGGGATGAAGCCAAGGTCTTCGCGCACCCGCGGGATTTCCGCCAGCACCTCGTCGAACTTGTCCTCGGCGCCCTGCTCCTTGAGCTGGCTCTCCATGTTGGTGAGCATGCCGCCCGGCACCTGGGCCACCAGGATGCGCGAGTCGACGCCCTTGAGGTTGCCCTCGAACTTGGCGTACTTCTTGCGCACCTCGCGGAAGTAGGCGGCAATCTCCTCCAGCAGCTCCAGGTTCAGCCCGGTATCGCGTTCGGTGCCCTGAAACATCGCCACCACCGACTCGGTCGGCGAATGGCCGTAGGTCATCGACAGCGAGGAGATGGCGGTGTCGACGTTATCGATGCCGGCTTCCACCGCCTTGAGGATGGCCACGGACGACAGCCCCGCAGTGGCGTGGCACTGCATATGGATCGGGATCGACAGGCTGGCCTTGAGCTGCGACACCAGCTCATAGGCGATATAGGGGGTGAGGATGCCGGCCATGTCCTTGATGGCGATGGAGTCGGCGCCCATGTCCTCGATCTGCTTGGCCAGGTCGACCCACATCTGCAGGCTGTGCACCGGGCTGGTGGTGTAGGAGATGGTGCCCTGGGCATGTTTGCCTTGGCGCTTGACCGCCTGCAGGGCGGTCTGCAGGTTGCGCGGGTCGTTCATCGCATCGAACACGCGGAACACGTCGACGCCGTTGACCGCCGCCCGCTCGACGAACTTCTCCACCACGTCATCGGCGTAGTGACGGTAGCCGAGCAGGTTCTGCCCGCGCAGCAGCATCTGCTGGCGGGTATTGGGCATGGCCTGCTTCAGGGCGCGGATGCGCTCCCAGGGGTCTTCACCGAGGTAACGGATGCAGGCATCGAAGGTCGCGCCGCCCCAGGACTCCACCGACCAGAAGCCGACCTGGTCGAGCTTGGGGGCGATCGGCAGCATGTCCTCCAGGCGTACGCGGGTCGCCAGAATGGATTGGTGGGCGTCACGCAGCACCACATCGGTGATGCCGAGGGCCTTTTTCTCAGCGGTCATAGCAAAGCTCCCTGTCAAACCTGGATCAGCCGCGGCGCGCGCGGTGTTGATGAATGGCGGCCTGGATGGCGGCGAGTACGTCGGGCTCGGGGTCATGGCTCGGCGCCTTGGCAGCGGCCGGCGTGACGACGGCGCGTTGCGGGGCCGACGCAGCGAAGCGCCCGAGCAGCCGCGCCATCAGGCGAATCGATAAGATCAACAGAGCCAGGAAGATGAACACGGAACCCATGCCGAACAGCATGAGCTCGACGCCCTCGAGCAGGAGTTGACTGGGGGTCATGATGACTCCTATTACAGCGGCTCAGGGGCCGCATTTTCATTATTAGCGGAGAGGCCCGGAAAGACGCCGGGCAAAGCTGGCGAACCTTAGCTTGAAACAAGCGTTTGAAGCAAACCCAAGGCCGCTAAAGAGACATTTTCGGACGCAAATGCGTCACCCCTCGATCAAGTTGCCGCCAAAACCGGCGCCCGACCGGCTTTACAGCAGGAACACCGAGGCCATGCCGAGGAAGATGAAGAAACCACCGCTGTCGGTCACCGCCGTGATCATCACGCTGGCGCCCATCGCCGGGTCGCGCCCCATGCGCACCAGGGTCATCGGGATCAGCACGCCCATCAAGGCCGCCAGCAACAGGTTGAGGGTCATGGCAGCGGTCATCACCACGCCCAGCGACCAGCTGCCGTACAACCCGTAGGCCACCGCACCTATCACCCCACCCCAGACCAGCCCGTTGATCAGCGACACGCCGAGCTCCTTGCGGATCAGGCGCGAGGTATTGCCGGTACTGACCTGATCCAGGGCCATCGCCCGCACGATCATGGTGATGGTCTGATTGCCCGAGTTCCCACCGATGCCGGCGACAATTGGCATCAACGCCGCCAAGGCCACCAGTTTCTCGATCGAGCCTTCGAACAGACCGATCACCCGCGAGGCGAGGAAAGCGGTGATCAGATTGATCGCCAGCCACGCCCAGCGGTTGCGCAGCGACTTCCACACCGAGGCGAAGATGTCCTCCTCCTCGCGCAGACCGGCCATATTCAGCACTTCGCTCTCGCTCTCCTCGCGGATCAGGTCGACCATTTCGTCTATGGTCAGCCGACCGATCAGCTTGCCGTTCTTGTCCACCACCGGCGTGGAGATCAGGTCGTAACGCTCGAATGCCTGGGCGGCATCGTAGGCGTCCTCGTCCGGATGGAAGCTCACTGGATCGGTCGCCATGACCTCGCTGACCAGCCGCTCCGGGTCATTGACCAGCAGCCGCTTGACCGGCAGCACCCCTTTGAGCACGCCGCCATAGTCGACCACGAACAGCTTGTCGGTATGCCCCGGCAGCTCCTTGAGCCGGCGCAGGTAGCGCAGGACCACCTCCAGGCTGACATCTTCGCGGATGGTGACCATCTCGAAGTCCATCAGCGCGCCAACCTGCTCCTCCTCGTAGGACAGGGCCGAGCGCACGCGCTCGCGCTGCTGGGCATCGAGGCTCTCCATCAGCTCGTGGACCACGTCGCGCGGCAACTCGGAGGCCAGGTCCGCCAGCTCGTCGGCGTCCATTTCCTTGGCCGCCGCCAGGATTTCGTGATCCTCCATGTCGGCGAGCAGCGACTCGCGGACCGCATCGGACACTTCCAGAAGAATGTCGCCGTCGCGCTCGGCCTTGACCAACTGCCAGACGGTCAGGCGCTCATCGAGGGGCAGGGCTTCGAGGATATGGGCGACGTCGGCGGGGTGCAGGTCGTCGAGCTTGCGCTGCAACTCGGCAAGGTTCTGCCGGTGCACCAAGTTTTCCACCCGCTCGTGGTGCTGCCCCTCCTGACGGTGGGTCAGGTCTTCCACCACCTTGTGGCGATGGAGCAGCTCGACCACCTGGGCAAGGCGATCCTGCAGGCTTTCTTGCGGCTTCTTGGCGTCTACTTCAGTCATGGCGCGCTCCACCCCCAGCGGCGGCGCACGCCAAAGAGGGTCAATCAATCAATACGCGATTGCACAATCGAGATTCAGAGTAACTACTGGGTAAGTCCATGGTGGTGTTCCACAGGCCCCGGCGGGGCTGACGCGGCAAATGATACCACCGCCCGAGCGCATTGCACCCGGCAAAAGCCGGCCAGGAACAAGCGCTTGCATCACAAACCTGAGCGCTCTTAACGGGTTCGAAACTGCGACGCCTAGGCCGCCCCAGAAGGCACCACTGGCAGGTGCATAGTCATCGGCTAGGCTGTTTCGAGGATCGTCAAGGAGGACGCCTCGATGCACGGACTGCACTGCGCAGCGCTCTGCGCCACCCTGTTGTGCCCCGCCCCACTGCTGGCAGCGACCGTATTCCGCTGCGAGGACCCCAGCGGCCACATCACCTTTACCCTGCAGGGCTGCAGCGAACAGCAGACCCTGAAGCTGCAGGCCGCCAACAACCCCACCCCGGGCAGCGGCAAGCCCGTACCGCTGGCGAAAGCCGGCAAAACACCTCGCAACAAGGCACGAACCAACCGCCCCGAACCGGTGGTGGTCGCCGAAAAGCGGGACGGCTGCGGTGATCGCGTTACCGGCAGCGCGCGACGCACCGCGATAATCAAGGAAGAGATACTCGGCGGCATGACCCGTGCCGATGTGGAAAGCGCACTCGGGACACCGGACAAGGTCAGCAGCCAGAACGGCCAGACCCGCTACCACTATCGGGACCAGCAGGGAAACAGCCGGCAGATCAGCTTCGACGAAGCCGGCTGCGTCAAAGGCAAGCGCTAGCGAGCAGAAACCCAGACAAAGAAAAAGGGCCTGCATCGCTGCAGGCCCTTTTCGGTATGGCGCACTCAGGAGGATTCGAACCTCCGACCGCCCGGTTCGTAGCCGGGTACTCTATCCAGCTGAGCTATGAGTGCGTATGGCGCTTTTAGACCAGATCACCGCTGGTTAAAACAAAATGGCTTACATCGCTGTAAGCCACCTGCAATATGGCGCACTCAGGAGGATTCGAACCTCCGACCGCCCGGTTCGTAGCCGGGTACTCTATCCAGCTGAGCTATGAGTGCGCTGAGCGTGCGCATTATAGGGTGTTAAACTCATCTATCAAGCGATTTTTCGATAACTTTCAATAACTTATCGATCTAACGCTGACATTCCACCCTATGCTGCAAATATGGCGGAGAAGGGGGGATTCGAACCCCCGACACCCTTTTGAGGTGTACTCCCTTAGCAGGGGAGCGCCTTCGGCCACTCGGCCACCTCTCCGCAACACGGGGCGCATGATAACCATGTTTTCCCCGTTTGCAAAGCCAAATTTCGAGAAAAATTAGTGGCTTGGCTCGTCGCCTTTCTCTTTCTGGATGCGTTGGTAAATTTCCTCGCGGTGCACGGCTACCTCCTTCGGCGCGTTAACGCCAATGCGCACCTGATTACCTTTCACGCCCAACACGGTGACAGTCACTTCATCACCGACCATCAGGGTCTCTCCGACCCGGCGAGTCAGAATCAGCATTCCTTTCTCCTCACGGCTTACATTTCAGGACAACAGTCTGCAAAAAAGAAAATGGTGGCAGCCCCGAGCAGCTTAAGCGGAACCTTCACCCAAGTATTGACCAGAGTGGGCAGAAAGAAAGTCCTGCCCCTCCCAACCAAAAAGGCGAAAGGCGCGGAACCTGCCGCGCCTTTCGGATAATGCCTCAGTCGCCCTGGCGGGCCGGAGCGTCCAGCTCGAACGCGGTATGCAGAGCGCGCACCGCGAGTTCCAGGTATTTCTCCTCGATCACCACCGACACCTTGATTTCCGAGGTCGAGATCATCTGGATATTGATGTTCTCCTTGGCCAGGGCCTCGAACATGCGGCTGGCGACCCCGGCGTGGGAACGCATGCCGACCCCGACGATGGACACCTTGGCGATCTTGGTGTCGCCAACCACTTCGCGGGCACCCAGTTCACGCGAGGTGTTTTCCAACACCTGCTGAGCAGCCTGGTAGTCGTTGCGGTGCACGGTGAAGGTGAAGTCGGTGGTGTTATCGTGGGACACGTTCTGCACGATCATGTCCACCTCGATGTTGGCGGCACTGATCGGACCGAGGATCTTGAAGGCCACGCCCGGGATGTCCGGCACGCCACGGATGGTCAGCTTGGCTTCGTCGCGGTTGAAAGCGATGCCGGAGATGATCGGCTGTTCCATGGTTTCCTCTTCATCAAGGGTAATGAGGGTGCCCGGCCCCTCTTGGAAGCTGTGCAACACGCGCAGCGGGACGTTGTACTTGCCGGCGAATTCCACCGAACGAATCTGCAGCACCTTGGAACCGAGGCTGGCCATTTCCAGCATCTCTTCGAAGGTGATCTTTTCCAGGCGCTGGGCCTGGGGTACCACGCGCGGATCGGTGGTGTAGACACCATCGACGTCGGTATAGATCTGGCACTCGTCGGCTTTCAGCGCCGCGGCCAGGGCCACCCCTGTGGTGTCGGAGCCACCGCGACCGAGGGTGGTGATGTTGCCGTGCTCGTCCACGCCCTGGAAGCCGGCGACCACGACCACGCGCCCGGCCTTGAGGTCGTTGCGCAGCTTCTGGTCGTCGATCTGCAGAATCCGCGCCTTGTTGTGCGCGCTGTCGGTGAGGATGCGCACCTGATTGCCGGTATAGGACACCGCCGGCACACCGCGCTTGATCAGCGCCATGGCCAGCAGGGCGATGGTCACCTGCTCGCCGGTGGAGACCATCACATCCAGCTCACGCGGCACCGGCTGATCGTCGCTGACCTGCTTGGCCAGGTCGATCAGACGGTTGGTCTCGCCACTCATGGCCGACACCACGACGACGATGTCGTCGCCGTTCTCGCGGAATTTCTTGACCTTCTCGGCGACCTGCTGAATACGCTCAACGGTGCCGACGGAGGTGCCCCCGAATTTCTGTACGATCAAAGCCATTTCAAAGCCGCCTCAGCCCGTGAAGGGCGCCCATTAGACATTCAACTCTGCACACTGCCAAGACCCGCCGGGCGGGACGGGCCTCGACCTCGACGCCGGACTGCCCGGCGTTTAGAGACCCTGCTCGGTGAAGGCCACGGCCAACCCCAGCGCAGCATCCAGGGCCGCCGCATCGCTGCCGCCGCCCTGAGCCATATCCGGCCGACCGCCGCCCTTGCCGCCGACGGCCGCGGCCGCCTGTTTCATCAGATCGCCGGCCTTGAGCTTGGCGGTCAGGTCCTGGGTCACCCCGGCGACCAGTACGACCTTGTCGTCCTGCACGCCACCGAGCAGGATCACCGCGCTGCCGAGCTTGTTCTTCAGCTGGTCGACCATCGCCAGCAGCGCCTTGCCGTCGAGACCGTCGAGACGGGCGGCGAGCACCTTGGCGCCCTTGACCTCGATCGCCGAACCCGCCAGGTCATTGCCCGCGGCGCTGGCGGCCTTGGCCTTGAGCTGCTCCAGCTCCTTCTCCAGCTGGCGGTTGCGCTCCAGCACCCCGGCGAGCTTGTCGAGCAGGTTGTCGCGGCTGCCCTTGACCAGCATCGCCGCTTCCTTGAGCTGCTCTTCGGCGCCGTTCAGGTAGGCCAGCGCCGCCGCGCCGGTGACCGCTTCGATGCGGCGCACGCCGGCAGCCACGCCGCCTTCGCTGATGATCTTGAACAGGCCGATATCGCCCGTACGGGAGACATGGGTACCGCCGCACAGTTCAACCGAGAAGCCGCCACCCATGGTCAGCATGCGCACGGTTTCGCCGTACTTCTCGCCGAACAGCGCCGCGGCGCCCTTGGCCTTGGCGGTGTCGATATCGGTTTCCTCGGTCTCCACTTCGCTGTTCTTGCGAACCTCGCTGTTGACCATGTCTTCCAGCGCCCTGAGCTGAGCAGGGGTCACGGCCTCGAAGTGGCTGAAGTCGAAACGCAGGCGCTGGCTGTCGACCAGCGAGCCCTTCTGCTGCACGTGCTCACCGAGCACCAGGCGCAAGGCCGAGTGCAGCAGGTGGGTGGCCGAGTGATTGAGCGCCGTGGCCTGACGCACCGTGGCGTCGACCTGAGCGGTGACCTTGGCGCCGACCTTGAGGGCGCCACTGCCGATGATGCCGTGATGCAGGAAAGCGCCGCCGGCCTTGGTGGTGTCGCGCACGTCGAAGCGCCCATCCGCCGCGGCGAGGAAGCCGCAGTCGCCCACCTGACCGCCGGACTCGGCGTAGAACGGGGTCTGGCTGAGGACCACCACGCCCTCCTCGCCCTCGGCGAGTTGCTCGACGGCCTCGCCAGCCTTGAACAGGGCGATCACCTCACCCTCGTCGGCGGTGCAGACATAGCCGGTGAACTGGGTGTCGGTCTCCACCTTGACCAGGCTGTTGTAGTCCATGCCGAAGGCGCTGGCGGAGCGGGCGCGCACGCGCTGGCCTTCCATCTCGCGCTCGAAGCCGGCCTCGTCGATAGTCAGGCCGCGCTCGCGGGCGATGTCGCCGGTCAGGTCGACCGGGAAACCGTAGGTGTCGTAGAGCTTGAACAGGGTCTCGCCGGGGATCATCTTGCCCTTGAGGCCGACCAGATCCTGCTCGAGGATCTTCAGGCCCTGTTCCAGGGTCTTGGCGAACTGCTCTTCCTCGCCCTTGAGCACGCGCTCGATGTGCGCCTGCTGCTGCTTCAGCTCCGGGAAGGCCTCGCCCATCTCGGCCACCAGGGCGGCGACGATGCGATAGAAGAAGCTGCCCTTGGCGCCCAGCTTGTTACCGTGGCGGCAGGCGCGACGGATGATGCGACGCAGCACGTAGCCGCGGCCCTCGTTGGACGGGGTGACACCATCGGCGATCAGGAACCCGCAGGAGCGGATGTGATCGGCCACGACCTTGAGCGAGGCCTGCCCCTCGTTGGTGCAACCGATGGCCTGGGCGGCGGCGTCCAGCAGCTGCTGGAACAGGTCGATCTCGTAGTTCGAATGGACGTGCTGCAGCACCGCGCTGATGCGCTCCAGGCCCATGCCGGTGTCCACGCTCGGCGCCGGCAGCGGGTGCATCACGCCGTCGGCGGTGCGATTGAACTGCATGAACACGTTGTTCCAGATTTCGATGTAACGGTCGCCGTCCTCTTCCGGGCTGCCGGGTGGGCCGCCCCAGATGTCCGCGCCGTGATCGAAGAAGATCTCGGTGCAGGGGCCGCACGGGCCGGTGTCACCCATGGCCCAGAAGTTGTCGGAGGCGTACGGCGCGCCCTTGTTGTCGCCGATGCGCACCATGCGTTCGGCCGGCACGCCGACCTGCTGGGTCCAGATGTCGTAGGCCTCGTCATCGCTGGCGTAGACGGTGACCCACAGCTTGTCCTTGGGCAGGCCCAGCCATTTCTCGGAGGTCAGGAACTCCCAGGCGTAGTGGATGGCGTCGCGCTTGAAGTAGTCGCCGAAGCTGAAGTTGCCGAGCATCTCGAAGAAGGTGTGGTGACGCGCGGTGTAGCCCACGTTCTCCAGGTCGTTGTGCTTGCCGCCGGCGCGCACACACTTCTGGCTGGTGGTGGCGCGGGTGTAGGCACGCTTCTCCAAACCGAGGAAGCAGTCCTTGAACTGGTTCATCCCCGCGTTGGTGAACAGCAGGGTCGGGTCGTTGCCCGGAATCAGGGAACTGGAGGCGACACGGGTGTGCCCTTTCTCTTCGAAGAAGCTCAGGAAGGCTTCACGGATTTCTGCGCTTTTCATAGGGTCATCCACGGAAACAGGCGGCCACGGCAAAGCCGGCAAAGGGCCGCATTATATCGGGCCTGCGAGGTGAGGCTAGTGCCTTTATCGATAGAGGGCGCCTATTCGGCGCCACGGGCCTTTCAGGCTTGACGGAAGGCGGCGAACGCCTCGAGCACCGAAGCGATATCGGCGGCGGCGAAATCCAGGTGGGTGACCAGGCGCAGGCGCGGCGCGGCGCTCAGGCGAATGCCCCGTTCGGCACAGAAGGCCTTGAGCGCCGCGGCCTGCTCGTCGACCTGAACGTAGACCATGTTGGTCTGCACCGGCTCGACCGCATAGCCCAGCTCACGCAGGCCGGCGGCCAGACGCTCGGCATTGGCATGGTCGTCGGCCAGGCGCGCCACCTGATGATCCAGGGCGTAGAGGCCGGCGGCCGCCAGCACTCCGGCCTGACGCATGCCGCCGCCGACCATCTTGCGCAGCCGCCGTGCCTTGCCGATCAGTTCGGCACTGCCGCACAACACCGAGCCCACCGGCGCGCCCAACCCCTTGGACAGGCACACCGACACCGAGTCGAAGTGACGGGTGATCTCGATGGCTTCCACCCCCAGCTTGACGGCGGCGTTGAACAGGCGCGCACCGTCCAGGTGCAGGGCCAGGCCATGGCGGCGGGTCAGCTCGCGGGCGGCAGCCAGGTAGGCCATCGGCAGCACCTTGCCCTGCATGGTGTTCTCCAGGGCCAGCAGGCGGGTGCGGGCGAAGTGGAAGTCGTCCGGCTTGATCGCCGCCTCGACCCGGGCCAGGTCCAGGGAGCCATCGGCCTCCACCTCCAGCGGCTGCGGCTGGATCGAACCGAGCACCGCGGCGCCGCCGCCTTCGTACTTGTAGGTATGGGCCTGTTGGCCGACCAGGTACTCGTCGCCCCGCTGGCAATGGGCCATCAGGCCGAGCAGGTTGCTCATGGTGCCGGTGGGCACGAACAGCCCGGCGGCGAAGCCCAATTGCGCGGCCAGGCGGCCTTCCAGACGGTTGACCGTCGGGTCCTCGCCGTAGACGTCATCGCCCAGCTCGGCGGTCAGCATGGCCTCGCGCATGCCGGGGGTGGGCTGGGTGACGGTGTCGCTGCGCAGGTCGATGACGGACATGGAAGACTTCCCTGAAAGTGGCGAAAGCCACGATGCTAAGGCCCCCCATGGCGGCAGACAAGGTACAGATCAGCGCCGTGCGGACCACACAGATGGCCAGATGAACGTGGCGCTCAGCGATGGGCCCCGGAGCCCCGCGACACGAGTCAGGCGAGCTGAGCGTCTTCGGCCGGCACGACGAGAATGCCGGCGCGCAGGCCGTTCTTCACCCTGGGGTTGGGGAAGATGATCCGCGCGCCCTGCTCCTCCACCACCCAGCGTGTGTCGCTGAGGTCCTCGGCGAGCAGGTAGCCGACCGGCAGCTCGCTGAAGTTCTCGATGTCCAGCGGCAGGTGCAGGCGAAAACCGTCGCTGTGCTTGATGATCTCCCGTGCCACGGCGAACAGTTTCAACTCGCCCAACTCGCCTTCCTGGGCCTCGCCCTCGGGCTCGCGCCCCTCGATGATGGCGTGCAGGCGCGCCTCCAGCCGATCGAGGTTGACCTCCTGGTTCTGGCCAAAGGCCCGGGCCTTGCCCAGTTCCAGGGTGAAGGCCTCGGCGCCGAGCTGGGTGTAGGTGTAGGCGCTGAAGGTGATCGAGCTCTTGTTGTGCAGCAGCACCGCCTCCACCCCCGCCGCATTCAGCCGGGCCAGCTCACGCTTGCTGCGCGCGCGCCCTTCCTGGAACGGATAGAGGGCGAACTGCTCGATCTTCGAGCCGCGAATGGCGGTGTGCAGGTCGTAATGCAGGCGCGTACGCCCCGGCTGACTGAAGAAGGCGGCGGCCAGGTGCTCCAGCTCACAGGCGCGCAGCGCCTCGTAACCGGTGCTCATTTCATGGCGGCCGTTGAACAGCCGGTTGATGTCCTGCTCGACGTAGCGCTCGCCCTGGCGGATCGCCGGCGGGTTGCCGAGCAAAAACAGCATGCGCGCCCGCGGCTTCAGCTCGCCACGGGCGATGCCGTGCAGCAGGCGGTCGAGCAGCTCGATCGGCGCGGTCTCGTTGCCGTGGATACCGGCCGACAGCAGCAGGTCCAGGCCATTGTCGAGGGCCGCCGGCGGCGTCACTTCCAGCGCACCCTCGGCCAACCAGCGCAAACGCGCGCCCTCGGGGGTCAGCTGGAGCTTCGCTGCCGGCTCATGGCCGGCCAGAGTCAGTTCGAGCAGTCTACCGAGGGCAAGCATAGGGGTTACCTCAATCGTGATTGCAGTCGGGGCCGTGGACGTGTTCGTCCTCGCCGAGCTCGGCCGGCTCCATCTCCAGCGCCAGGCTGACCAGGTTGGTGGCCAGCGGGCGCAGCACCAGGTTGGCGAATTCGCTGTCGCCTTCGGCGACGTCCACGCCAATCATCAGCTGGCCGTTGCCCACCTGCTGAATCCACAGCTCCTTGCCCTGCCAGAGGACAGCAAAGCGGGTGCAGGAAGTCTCCAGCTGGGTGCCGTCGGTGTCTTCGAGAATCAGTTGCAGGGCATCGGTCATGGTCATCAGTACTCAGTTAAGCCAATTGGAAGGGATATACCGAGCCCAGTTTAAGGATCTGCGTCAGTTCATCCAATGCCGTACGGCATTCCAACAGCAATTGCGGATCGGCCAGGTCGCTTTCGCGCAGCGCATCGCGGTAGTGCTTGTCGACCCACAGGTTCAGCGTTTCGAACAGGCTCGGGGTCATGATCACCCCGGGGTTGACCGCCTCCAGCTCGTGCTCCTTGAGCGCCACGCGCAGGCGCAGGCACGCCGGGCCACCGCCGTTCTGCATGCTCTGTTTGAGGTCGAACACCTTGACCTCGCGAATCGGTCCCTGGCCCGCGGTCAGCTGCTGCAGGTAGTTCCAGACCTTGGTGTTGTTGCGGCACTCCTCCGGCACGATCAGCAGCATCCCGCCGTCGCCGCGCGTGAGCAGCTGACTGTTGAACAGGTAGGACCTGACCGCGTCCTCGACGCCGACGGCCTCGCGCGGCACGCACACCGCCTGGAGCTGGCCGCCTCGGTGCGCCAGCTTCTCGCCCAGCTCGGCGAGCACCTTGTCGGTGTCGAGGAAGGCATCCTGATGATAGAACAGCACCTCGCCGTTACCGACCGCAATCACGTCGTTGTGGAACACGCCCTGATCGATCACCGCCGGCGACTGCTGGGCATAGACCACGCCCTCCTCGCTCAGGCCGTGCAGTCGGGCTACCGCCTGCGAGGCTTCCAGGGTCTGCCGCGCCGGGTAGCGTTGCGGCGCCGGGAAACGGCTGTCGAAGGCGCTGCGGCCGAACACGAAGAACTCCACGCCGGCATCGCCATAGCCCTTGCAGAAGCGCGTGTGGTTGGCCGCCCCCTCGTCACCGAACTGGCTCACCGCCGGCAGCGCGGCATGGTGGGCGAAGTGCTGCTCGTTGGCGAACATGGCGCCGAGCACGCGACTGGTGGTCGGGTGCTCGATCGAGCGGTGGAACTTGCAGTTGAGGTTGGCGGCGGTGAAGTGCACGCGGCCGTCGGCGGTGTCGGCACTGGGGCTGACGGTGCAGGCGTTGGCCGTCCACATGCTGGAGGCCGAACAGCTGGCGACCAGCAGCGGCATGGCTTCCTTGGCAGCCTGCTGGATCACCTGAGCGTCGTTGCCGGTAAAGCCCAGGCTGCGCAGCACGGCGACATTGGGCCGTTCCTGCGGGGCCAGCACGCCCTGCTTGAAGCCCATCTCCATCAGCGCCTTCATCTTCGCCAGGCCCTGCTTGGCGGCCTCCTTCGGGCTGGACACGGCCTGGCTGTTGCTCTGCGAGGCGACGTTGCCGTAGGACAGACCACCGTAGTTATGGGTCGGTCCCACCAACCCGTCGAAATTCACTTCAAAGGCGTTGTTCACAGGCTTACTCCGGGTGTCAGGGTGGCGGGCAGGCTCAGGCTGTCGGTCTCCAGGGAGGCCACCGGATAGGCGCAGTAATCCGCCGCGTAGTAGGCACTGGCGCGGTGGTTGCCAGAGGCACCGACGCCGCCGAAGGGGGCGCTGCTGGCCGCACCAGTCAGCTGCTTGTTCCAGTTGACGATGCCGGCGCGGCTCTGCAGCCAGAAGCGTTCGTAGCAGGCCTTGGAATCTGACAGCAGACCGGCGGCCAGGCCGAACTGGGTGGCGTTGGCCTCGGCGATGGCGGCATCGAAGTCGGCGTAACGGATGACCTGCAGCAACGGCCCGAAGAACTCCTCGTCGGCGCGCTCGACGACCGCGGTCACGTCGAGGATGCCCGCGGTCAGCAAGGCCGCGCCCGGCTCCGGCTGGGTCATCTGCAGCAGCGCGGTGGCGCCCTTGGCCAGCAGCTCATCTTGGGCCTTAAGCAGCTGCTCGGCCGCCGCCAGGGAGATCACCGAGCCCATGAAGGGCGCCGGCTGCTCATCGTAGCGGCCAACCTTGAGCTGGCCGGCGACCTGCACCAGGCGCGCCAGCAGGGCATCGCCCCAGGCGCCTTGCGGCACCAGCAGGCGGCGCGCGCAGGTGCAACGCTGACCGGCGGAGATGAAGGCCGACTGGATGATGGTGTACACGGCGGCCTCGACATCGGCGACCTGGTCGACGATCAGCGGGTTGTTACCGCCCATTTCCAGGGCCAGGATCTTCTCCGGACGCCCGGCGAACTGGCTGTGCAGCAGGTTGCCGGTGCGGCTCGAGCCGGTGAAAAACAGGCCGTCGATGCCCGGGTGGCCGGCCAGGGCCACGCCGGTTTCCCGCGCGCCCTGCACCAGGTTTAGCACGCCATCCGGCAAGCCGGCCTCGATCCAGCACTTGACGGTCAGCTCGGCGACCCTGGGCGTCAACTCGCTGGGCTTGAACACCACCGCGTTGCCGGCCAGCAACGCCGGCACGATATGGCCATTGGGCAGGTGACCGGGAAAGTTGTAGGGGCCGAACACCGCGACCACGCCGTGCGGCTTGTGGCGCAGCACGGCGGTGGCGTCGCCCAGGGGGCCGCTCTTCTCGCCGGTGCGTTCACGGTAGCTCTGCACCGAGATGGCGACCTTGTTGACCATGCTGATCACCTCGGTGGCCGATTCCCACAACGGCTTGCCGGTTTCCTCGCCGATCGCCTGGGCCAGCTCGTCGGCACGCCCCTTGAGGGCCACCGCGAAGCGCTCCAGCACGCCGATGCGACCATCCAGCGAATACGCGGCCCAGCCCGGGAAGGCGGCACGGGCCGCCTGCACGGCGGCATCGACCTGCTGCGCGTCGGCGCCGCGGCCCTGCCACAGCACCTGCTGGCTGACCGGATTCAGCGATTCCAGGGGCTCGCCCTGACCTTCCTGCCAGCGACCGGCAATGTAATGGGTGCTCATCTTGTTCTATCACTCCCAGCAAGTTCGCCACCCGGCTGCGCGCCGGGCGGGCTATTCGAGCGCGGCGCCAGGCGATACCGGGCGGCGCACAACCCTCAACCGCGGGCCGACAGGGCCACAGCGCGCACCAGATCGCCGGCGGCCAACTGCAGGCGCTTGGCGGTCAGCGGATCGACCACCAGGGTACCGGCGGCCAGGCGGGCCGGCGCGGCGGTAATGCGGCAGTCGGCGCGCTTGCGGTTGTGAATCACAAAAGGCGTGGCGTCATCCCCCGGCGTACCGACGGCCAGGACCAGGGTCTGGCTGTCGCGCACCGCACGGATCTTCGCGGTCTCCGCCTCGATGGCCGGGCCGGCGTCGAAGATGTCGACATAGCCCTGGTAGTGGAAGCCCTCGCCCTTGAGCATGGCCAGCGCCGGCTCGGTGTCGGGATGGACGCGACCGATCACCGCCCGCGCCTCCTCCGAGAGGAAGCAGGTGTAGAGCGGGAACTTCGGCATCAGCTCGGCGATGAAGGCCTTGTTGCCGACACCGGTGAGGTAGTCCGCCTGGGAGAACTCCATCTTGAAGAAGTGCCGGCCGAGGCACTCCCAGAAGGGCGAGCGGCCATTGGCATCGGACATGCCGCGCATCTCGGCGATCACCTTGTCGCCGAACAGCTCGCGGAACTCGGCGATGAACAGGAAACGCGCCTTGGACAGCAGGCGGCCGTTCAGCCCGGTGCGGTGCTTGGCGTGGAGGAACAGCGAGCACAGCTCGGAGTTGCCGGTCAGGTCGTTGGCCAGGAACAGGGTGGGAATCTGCCGGTGAATGTTCAGCTCCTGGGAGGCGCTGACGGTCAGGCCGACCCGGTAGTTGTACCAGGGCTCACGCAGGCCGACGGCGCCGGCCACCGCGGAGATACCGACCACCTGACCGGCATCGTCTTCGAGCACGAACAGGTAGTCGGCGTCGCCCCGCTCGGCGTCGCCACGGAAGGCTTTCTCCGCCCAGCCGACGCGGTGCGCCAGGCGCTCCTCGTTGGCCGGCAGCGTGGTCAGGCCGGCGCCGGTGCTGCGCGCCAGGTCGATCAAGGCCGGTAGATCGGCGCTGCGTACGGGACGAACGATCATGCTGACTCCTTAAACCGCGACCAGGCGCACGCTGGCGCCTTCGCCGACGCCCAGGGCTTCGGCGGCTTCAACACTGAGGGTGACCGGCTTGCCCGGAACCCAATCGAGCTCCGCGACGACGGCGCGGAAATCCTGTAACTGGCCATTGCTCACCAGGTAGGTGCGACCGTCCTTGCCCGGCTCGCCGACCTTCACCGGCACCATGCGGCTCTGGGCGATGGAACGAATCCCCGAGGTACGCGCATGCAGGGTCGGACCGCCGTCGAAGATGTCGATGTAGTGGTCGGTCTCGAAGCCCTCGCGCATGAGGATGTCGAAGGTCACCTGGGCGCGCGGATGCACCTGACCCATGGCCTCCTGGGCCGCGTCGGGCAGCAGCGGCACATAGATGGGGTAGCTGGGCATCAGCTCGGCGAGGAAGGTGCGACTCTTCAGGCCACAGAGGCGCTCGGCCTCGGTGTAGTTCATGTCGAAGAAGTTGCGCCCCACGGCATCCCAGAACGGCGAATCGCCCGAGTCGTCGCTGTAGCCGACGATCTCCACCACCATCGCATCGGCGAAACGCTCGGGGTGGCTGGCGACGAACAGCAGACGGCCACGGGAATTCAACTCCGACCAGACGCCACCGACCAGCGGCCGCTTGACGTAGAAACTGGTCAGCAGGCTGTTGCCGGTGAGGTCATGGCACAGCGACAGCACGTGGATCTTGTTGTGAATCTTCAGCTCGCGGGAGTTGTGCACGAAGGTTTCGTTGCGAAAGCTGTAGAACGGCTCGGAGTAGCCCGCCGAGGCGACTATCGCGGAACAGCCGACCAGCCGGCCGCTGTCGCTGTCCTCGAGCACGAAGAAGTAGCTTTCCTCGCCGTTGAAGCTCACCTCGGCGGCAAACGACGCCTCGGAGGCGGCGATCTTGTCGCGCAGGCGCGCGGCATCGTCCGGCAGGGAAGTCACACCGACCGGGCTGTCCGCGGCGAGACGCTGCACTTCTGTGAGGTCGGCCATTTGCGCGGGTCGCATCACCAGCATGGTGTCACTCCTTCTAAGAAAAGCTCCGAACGGCTCGCGCCGAGCCATCCAGAGAAACCGCGGCACTGGCCGCGGCACGCAGAAAAACGATCATCCCTGGCTCTACCCCGCGCCATCCGTGGCGCGGGACGCATCTGCCGGCGCGACCGGCCTGCAGGTCGCGCCGGCAAGCCGACTCAGCCTTCTTGCGTCAGCCTGGCCACCGCGCGCTCGAAACGCGCCAGGCCTTCGTCGATATCGGCATCCTCGACCACCAGGCTCGGGGCGAAACGCACCACGTCCGGACCGGCCTGCAGAACCATCAGGCCTTCCACTGCGGCGGCATCCAATATCACCTTGGCCTTGCCCTTCCAGGCATCGCTGAGCACGCAGCCGATCAGCAGGCCGAGGCCGCGCACCTGGCTGAACACGCCGTACTGCTCGCCGACCTGCTGCAGCTTGGCCTTGAAACGCGCGTGCTTGGCCTTGACGCCGTCGAGCACCTGCGGGGTGTTGACCACATCGAGCACCGCCTCGGCCACCGCACAGGCCAGCGGGTTGCCGCCATATGTGGTGCCGTGGGTGCCGACTGCCAGGTGCTTGGCCAGCGCGCTGGTGGTAAGCATGGCGCCGATGGGGAAACCGCCGCCCAGGCTCTTGGCGCTGGAGAGGATGTCCGGGGTCACGCCGTAGTGCTGATAGGTGAACAGCGAGCCGCTGCGGCCCATGCCGCTCTGCACTTCGTCGAACACCAGCAGCGCGTTGTGCTCGTCACACAGTTTGCGCGCGCCTTCCAGATAGGCCTGATCGGCCGGCAGCACTCCGCCCTCGCCCTGGATCGGCTCGAGCACCACGGCGCAGGTCTTGCCGGAAACCGCCGCCTTCAGCGCGTCCAGGTCGTTGTACGGCACGTGCGTGATGCCCTGGATCTTCGGCCCGAAGCCGTCGGAGTACTTGGGCTGGCCGCCGACGCTGACGGTGAACAGGGTGCGACCGTGAAAGCTGTTGGTGGCGGCGATGATCTCGTACTTGTCCTCGCCGAACTTGTCGAAGGCAACGCGGCGCGCCAGCTTGAACGCGGCCTCGTTGGCCTCGGCGCCGGAGTTGCAGAAGAACACCCGCTCGGCGAAGGTGGCGTCGATCAGCTTCTTCGCCAGGCGCAGGGCCGGCTCGTTGGTGAACACATTGGAGATGTGCCACAGGGTGTTGGCCTGCTCGGTCAGCGCCTCCACCAGGGCCGGATGGCAATGGCCCAGGGCGTTGACGGCGATACCGCCGGCGAAGTCGATCAGCTCGCGACCACTCTGGTCCCAGACTCGCGAGCCTTCGCCGCGCACCGGCACGAAGGCGGCGGGAGCATAGTTGGGCACCATTACCTGGTCGAAATCGGCGCGCTGCACCGGGTCGTGCTGAACAGACATTTGCATTCTCCTGACAAGGAACACCTGCATTGGACGGCAGGCGATGGGGAGGATTGTAGGGATTGAACCGGAGCCGGCATTGTCGCCATGCGACAACTTCTTATAGCGCCACTCCGGAAAAAACCGACGCTTACGAAAATGCGACAGAAAGCGTCGGGAAGGCGCAGTTTAAACGCAGTTCGCCACATTGGCGCACGGCCAAAGCATTTTCTCCACAAGCTGACCGACAGGTTTTCGCCGGCCGAGCCCCTCATGGATCAAGCACTAGGCGGGGGTCGGCAGCGACTGCAGCACCGGCGGGCGGCTCAGGTTGAGAAACTCGTTGAGTTCGACCTTCTGCGCCATCGCATCCTGGTAACCCAGCTCGATCAGCTCGTTGCAGTAACCGGATTCGAACAGCAGGTAGCTGAGCACCCCGGCGCCACTCGCCCTCGTCGCCCCCGGCCCGCGCAGGAACAGGCGCAGCGTGGCGGGCAGCTCGTGACGGTGGCGCGCGGCGATCTCGTCCACCTGCTGGCTCGGCGAGATCACCAGCACCTCGACCGGTTTCAACCCCAAGCCGGGCGGCCGGTTATCGGGCGGCACCAGACGGCTCAGCTGGTTGATTCGCTCGAGCAACTCGATGTCGCCCTCCAGGCTGTCGATGAAGGTGCTGTTGAGCAGGTGGCCACTGATCTGCGCCAGGGTGGGCGGCTTGACGTCGTGGGGCCGCTCCACCGCACTGT
The DNA here is from genome assembly GCF_024397895.1 of Pseudomonas benzenivorans. Taxonomy (NCBI): domain Bacteria; kingdom Pseudomonadati; phylum Pseudomonadota; class Gammaproteobacteria; order Pseudomonadales; family Pseudomonadaceae; genus Pseudomonas; species Pseudomonas benzenivorans. The sequence continues at coordinate 4,080,746 of NZ_CP073346.1, read as the reverse complement.
TGGCGTCATCGCCCAGGGGATTGCCGCTGACCCCGATCACCAGCACGCGACTGGCGCCCAGGTGAAGCGCCGGGCTGATCGGCGCCGACTGGCGCACGGCGCCATCGCCGAAGTACTCGCGGTTGATCCGCACCGGCGGAAACACCAGCGGGATCGAGGCGCTGGCCAGCAGGTGTTGCAGGGCCAGCCGGGTCGGCACGCCGACCCGGCGATGACGGAACCAGGGATCGATGGTGGCGCGCCCCTGGTAGAAGGTCACCGCCTGGCCGGTTTCATAACCAAAGGCGGTCACCGCCACGGCGCGCAGGCGGCGCTGACGGACCGCCGCCGCTATCCCGGAGAAATCCAGCTCGCGCTTGAGCAACTCGCCCAGCGGCGAGCTGTCGAGCAGCGCCACCGGCACCCGCCCCCCCAGGCCCAGCAGGCTGTGGCCGATAAAGCGGCTGGCCTGGCGCAACACCCCCGGCCAGTCGCTGCGGTACACCTGGTGGGTGTGAAAGCCCTGCCAGACCTCGGTCAGGCGGCGGATCGCCTCGCCGAAATGCAAGGCGCCACAGGCCAGGCTGACCGCGTTGATCGCCCCGGCGGAGGTGCCGACTATGACCGGAAAAGGATTGTGTTCGGGATTGGGCAACAGGTCAGCGATCGCCGCCAACACACCCACCTGGTAGGCGGCCCGCGCCCCACCGCCGGAGAGGATCAGCCCGGTCACGGGCTGACCGGATGGAGCACACTGCGTCATGAGGCCGGTTCCCGGGATTTTTAGCCAGTATAGAGAGCCACTCGACGAGCGCCGAGGCCGCCTTCGCAACCCTGGCGCGCGGACCGCTCGTTAGACGCGGCGCTTCTTGTAGAGCTTCGGCTCACCGCTCGGCCGCGTCTTGAAGCGCCGATGCGCCCACAGGTACTGCTCGGGACAGGCGCCGATCGCCTGCTCGATCCACTGATTGATGCGCAGGCAGTCGGCCTCCTCGCTGTCGCTGGGGAAATCCTGCAGCGGCGGATGCACCACCACCCGGTAGCCCGAGCCATCGGCCAGACGCACCTGGGTGAAGGGAATCACCCGCGCCCGCCCCAGGCGGGCGAACTTGCTGGTGGCGGTGACCGTGGCCGCCGGCACGCCGAACAACGGCACGAAGACGCTGCGCTGCGCGCCATAGTCCTGGTCCGGCGCGTACCAGACCACGCCGCCAGCCCGGAGCAGCTTGAGCATGCCACGCACGTCGTCGCGCTCGATCACCCCCTGCAGACGCTGCTCGCGACCGCGGCGCTGAACGTAGTCGAACAGTGGGTTCTTGTGCGGCCGGTACATGCCGTACATGTTCTGGCGCATGCCGATCAGGCCGCCACCCATCTCCAGGGTGGTGAAATGCAGGGCCATCAGGATCACCCCCTGGCCGTCCGCCTCGGCCTGCTGCAGGTGCTCCAGCCCCTCGAAAGTACCCAGCCGCGCCAAGCGCGCCGGCGGCCACCACCAGCTGATCGCCATCTCGAAGAAGGTCATGCCGGTCGAGGCGAAGTTCTCCCGCAGCAGGCGCTCGCGCTCGGCGGCCGACAGCTGCGCAAAGCACAACTCCAGATTGCGCGCGGCGATCTGCCGGCGCGAGCGCGCCAGCCGGTACATCACCGCACCCAGCCAGCGCCCCAGGCGCATCAGCACCCGATAAGGCAGCAGCGAGACCAGCCACAACAGGCCAAGCCCCAGCCACAGCAGCCAGAAACGCGGATGAAGGAAGTAACCCCGAAACACTGGACGATCCATGAACGAACCCGCACGACACGTAAAGCCGGGCATTCTATCAGCACTTGGCCGATGGCTCGGCCGCTTGCGACCCGTCGAGGTTCTCGCTATAAGTCCCCGGCAACGCAAGCGACACGCTCCCCTCTTCTATAAGGCGCATCAGGCAGACCATGAGCCAAGCCGATCTACTCGACCAAGACCCCGTGTTTCAGCTCAAGGGCAGCATGCTGGCCATCACCGTGCTGGAGCTGGCACACAACGACCTGGAGCGCCTCGATCAGCAGCTGACGGAGAAAGTCGCGCAGGCGCCGCAGTTCTTCAGCAACACCCCCCTGGTCCTGGCCCTGGACAAACTGCCGGAGGGCGAAGGCAACCTCGACCTGGCCGCGCTGATGGCCCTGTGCCGCCGCCACGGCCTGCGCACCCTGGCGGTACGCGCCAGCCGCGAAGACGACATTGCCGCCGCCGACGCCCTGGACCTGCCGGTGCTGCCGCCGTCCGGTGCGCGCGAGCGCCTGCTCGAGCCGGCCCCCAAAGCGCCGGAAAAGCCGGCCGAGCCCGAGCTCAAGCCCAGCAAGATCATCACCAGCCCGGTGCGCGGCGGCCAGCAGGTCTATGCCCAGGGCGGCGACCTGATCGTCCTGGCCCCGGTCAGCGCCGGCGCCGAGCTGCTCGCCGACGGCAACATCCACGTCTACGCCCCCATGCGCGGGCGCGCCCTGGCCGGCATCAAGGGCAACAGTCAGGCACGAATCTTCTGCCAACAAATGGGCGCCGAAATGCTGTCGATCGCCGGGCATTACAAGGTCGCCGAGGACCTGCGCCGCGACCCGTTATGGGGCGATGCGGTGCATGTCAGCCTGTCGGGTGACGTGTTGAACATCACCCGCCTTTAACGGATACTGCGGCCAATTTTGAGGGACACCAAAGGGCATCCGGACGCCTCGCGCGGCCGCCAGATTCCCGCTTTTTTCTTCACATTTTGGGGTGAATCACCTTGGCCAAGATCCTCGTAGTCACTTCCGGCAAGGGTGGCGTGGGTAAAACCACCACCAGCGCCGCCATCGGTACCGGCCTCGCCCTGCGCGGGCACAAGACTGTCATCGTCGATTTCGACGTCGGCCTGCGCAACCTCGACCTGATCATGGGCTGCGAGCGCCGCGTGGTGTACGACTTCGTCAACGTGGTCAACGGCGAAGCCACCCTGTCCCAGGCCCTGATCAAGGACAAGCGCCTCGAGAATCTCTACGTGCTGGCCGCCAGCCAGACCCGCGACAAGGATGCCCTGACCCTGGAAGGGGTGGAGAAGGTCATCAACGAGCTGTCGCAGAACTTCGAATACGTGGTCTGCGATTCGCCGGCCGGCATCGAGAAGGGCGCTCACCTGGCCATGTACTTCGCCGACGAGGCGATCGTCGTGACCAACCCGGAAGTTTCCTCGGTACGCGACTCCGACCGCATGCTCGGCCTGCTGGCGAGCAAATCGCGGCGCGCCGAAAAGGGCGAAGAGCCGATCAGGGAACACCTGCTGCTGACCCGCTACAACCCGGAGCGCGTGACCAAGGGCGAAATGCTCGGCGTGGAAGACGTCGAGGAGATCCTCGCCATTCGCCTGCTCGGCGTGATCCCCGAGTCGCAAGCGGTGCTCAAGGCCTCCAACCAGGGCATCCCGGTGATTCTCGACGACCAGAGCGACGCCGGCCAGGCGTACAGCGACGCCGTCGACCGCCTGCTCGGCAAGGAAGTGGCCCACCGCTTCCTCGACGTGCAGAAGAAAGGACTCATGCAACGCCTGTTCGGAGCCCGCTGATGAATATTTTCGACTTCTTCCGCGAACGCAAAAAGGAAACCCCCGCCTCCATCGCGAAAGAGCGTCTGCAGATCATCGTGGCCCACGAGCGTGGCCAGCGCAGCCAGCCGGACTACCTGCCGGCCCTGCAGCAGGAGCTGGTCGAGGTGATTCGCAAGTACGTCAACATCGACTCGGACCAGGTCCAGGTCGCTTTGGAGAACCAGGGCAGCTGCTCGATCCTGGAACTCAACATCACCCTGCCGGATCGCTGATCCGGCGCCCAGGTTTTCGCTTGCCCCGCATCGGCGACCTCGGTCGCCGATGCTGTTTTCGGACCCGCCAGATGCCCCTCAGCCAGATTGAAATCCTCCATCAGGACGCCGCCCTGCTGGTGATCAACAAGCCCACCCTGCTGCTCTCGGTACCCGGCCGCGCCGAAGACAACCGCGATTGCCTGGTCACTCGCCTGCAGGAAAACGGCTACCCGGAGGCACGCATCGTCCACCGCCTGGACTGGGAAACCTCGGGCATCATCGTCCTGGCCCGCGACGCCGACAGCCACCGCGAGCTGTCCCGTCAGTTCCACGACCGCGAGACCGAGAAGGCCTATACCGCGCTGTGCTGGGGCCAGCCCGAGCTGGACAGCGGCAGCATCGACCTGCCGCTGCGCTACGACCCGCCAACCAAGCCACGCCACGTGGTCGACCATGAACTGGGCAAGCACGCCCTGACCTTCTGGCGCGTGCTGGAGCGCTGTGGCGACCATTGCCGGGTCGAGCTGACGCCAATCACCGGCCGCTCGCACCAGCTGCGGGTGCACATGCTGTCGATCGGCCACCCGCTGCTCGGCGACCGCCTGTACGCCCACGAACAGGCCCTGGCGGCCCATGAGCGCCTGTGCCTGCACGCCAGCATGCTCAGCCTGACCCACCCGCAAAGCGGCGAACGCCTGCGCTTCGACTGCCCCGCGCCGTTCTAGCGCGCCTGCGGCTCCCGCCTGAACCGGCGGGGAACGCTCAAAAGCTTCCCGGCCCCGCTACTCGGCGTCCTGCCGGCGCGGCCAGATCAGGCTGAAGCGCGCCCCGCCCAAAGCCTCACTGTTGCTGATCTGCGCGCGACCGGCGTGCCAGTAGATGATCCGCCGCACGATCGACAGGCCCAGGCCGTGCCCACCGGAGGCCCGGGTGCGACTGTCGTCCAGGCGCAGGAAGGGGGTGAACAGGCGCTCCCAGGCTTCCTCCGGA